>NZ_AP018365.1:7877500-8477500 GCF_016756395.1 Streptomyces sp. SN-593 | reverse complement strand
CACCGATCCGCGCGACGAGCCCCGCGGTCTGCTCCCGCCGTGCGACGTCGCAGGCGACGACGTCGACCTCGGTGCCGCGCTCCGCGAGCCGCGCCGCCAACCGGGCGGCGCCGTCGGCCGTCGCGCCGGACCGGCTCGCCAGCACCACACGCGGCGCGCCGCGTTCGGCCAGCCATCCCGCGACACGGGCCGCCAGCGCGCCGGTTCCGCCGGTCACCAGCGTGGTGCCGCGCGCCTGCCAGCGCTCGGCGGCGCCCTTGGACCGTGCGACCCGCACGAGCCGCCGGGCCGTCACGCCGGCGCCGCGGATCGCGACCTGGTCCTCGCGGCCGCCGGCCAGCACGCCGCACAGGCGCCGCGCGGAGCGCTCGTCCAACTCCTGCGGCAGGTCCGCCAGCCCGCCCCAGCGCTCACCGTGTTCGAGCGCCACCACCCGGCCCAGGCCCCATACGGCCGCCTGCGCGGGGTGGGCGAGCACCTCGCCGGCGCCCGCAGCGACCGCGCCGCGGGTCAGCAGCCACAGCGGCCCGGTCACGGCGGTGTCGCCCAGCGCCTGGACCAGGGCCAGCGTGGCGGCAAGCCCCGTGGGAACGCTCGGCAGGTCCGCCCGGGCGTCCTCGTCGAGCGCCAGCAGGGAGACGACGCCGACGACGGCCTCGCCCGCGACCGCCTCGGCGATCCGTACGGCCGTCGGCTCCCGGTCCGGTGTGCCCTCGACCCGGACCACCTGGGCCCCGGCGGACACCAGCGCGTCCGAGACCGCCGCGGCGTACCCGGCGCCGGTGCCGTGCTCCGGGACGACGAGCAGCCACCGGCCCGTCAGCGCCGCCGGCTCCGGATCGGCCACGGCGGCCCATGTCAGGCGGTAGCGCCATCCGTCGGTGGTCGCGCGTTCCACCTCCCGGCGGCGCCAGGCCGCCAGCGCGGGCACGACCTCGTCGAGCGAACCGCCGCCGGCGACCTCCTCGCCCAGACCGCTGAGGTCTCCGCTGTCGACCGCGGCCCAGAACTCCGCGTCCACCTCGCCACCGCCGACGACCGGGGCCGGGCCCGCCGTGGCCGCCGTCCCGGCGGCGGGCCAGAAGCGCCGGCGCTGGAAGGCGTACGTGGGAAGGTCGACGCGGGTCCCGCCGCCGACCACCTTCGCCCAGTCCACGGGCACGCCGCGGGCCCAGGCCCGGGACATCACCGACAGCACCTGCACGGCGCCGCTGGAGTCCTGGTGGGTGGTGCCGCTGATCACCGGCACCACCGCGATGCCGGTTTCCTCGAAGGTGTCCGCGACCGCGGCCTCCAGCGTCGGGTGCGGGGAGACCTCGATGAAGGTGTGGAACTCCTCCCGCGCGAGCGCCCGCACCGCGTCGGCGAACCGTACGGTCTCCCGCACGTTCGCGAACCAGTAGCCCGCGTCCACCTCCCCGCCGGACACCCAGCGCGACAGGGCCGTCGAGTACATCGGCACCCGCCCGGACGTGCCGGTCGTCCCGCCCAGTTCGGCCGCCAGCACCGCGCCCAGCGACTGCACTCCCGCGGAGTGCGCGACGAAGTCCGTCCCGGGCACCCGCCAGCGCATCACGCGGGCCTTGGCGAGTTCCGCCTCGAACTGCTCCAACGCCTCCGGCTCACCCGACACCACCACCGCCGCCGGACCATTCACCGCGGCCACCGCGAGCCGGTCGCCCCACGGCTCCATCAGCGCCCTCACCCGCGCCTCCGGCATAACCACCGACACCATGCCGCCCTGGGCGCCCAGCCCGGACAACCCGCGCGAGCGCACCACCACCACGCGCGCGCCCTGCTCCAGCGTCAGGATGCCGGCGACGGTCGCGGCAGCCACCTCGCCCTGCGAGTGGCCCACCACCGCGTCCGGGGCGACGCCGGCCGCCTCCCACAGCGCGGCCAGCGACACCATCACCGCCCACAGCGCCGGCTGGACGACCTCCGCGGTCTCCAGCCCCGGCGCGCCCTCCACGCCCAAGAGCACATCGACCAACGACCACTCCACCAACGGCGCGAGAGCCGCCGCACACTCCGCCAACCGCGCCGCGAACACCGGCGAGCAGCCCAGCAGCTCGCGTCCCATGCCCACCCACTGCGCACCCTGACCGGGGAAGACGAACACCCGCTTGCCCGCGTCGCCGACCACACCGGTGAGCACCGAAGGCACCGCTTCGCCGTCCGCCAGGGCACTGACACCCGCGCCCAGCGAGGCGGCGGGGCCGCCCCCGTCAAGCACGGCGTCGACGTCCGTGCCGCCCAGGACCACGGCGCGGTACTCGAACACCGCGCGCGTCGCCGCCAGCGACCACGCCACGTCCCGCACGTCGGGACCGGGCCGGACCGCCGCGAACTCCCGCAGCCGGCCCGCCTGCGCGGCCAGTCCGTCCGCGGCGCGCGACGACAGCACCCACGGCACGACCCCGGTCACCAGCGGGGCGGCGCGCTCGGCGGGCTCGGCGGCCGACCCGGCCTCCGACGCGCCGTCCCGCCCTCCCTGCGGGACCTCGGCAGGTGCGTCGACGGGCGACTCTGCGGGCGCGTCGGCGGGCGCACCGGCAAGCGTCCGGGCGGGGACCTCCTCGGGCGTCTCGGCCGGCGCCTCCTCAAGGATCGCGTGGACATTGGTGCCGCTCATCCCGAACGAGGACACCCCCGCCCGCCGCGGCCGCGCGTCCGCCGTCCAGGGCACCGGCTCCGTCAGCAGCCGGACGTTCCCGGCCGACCAGTCCACGTGCGGCGACGGCTCCTCGGCGTGCAGCGTGCGCGGCAGCACCCCGTGCCGCAGCGCCATCACCATCTTGATCACACCGGCCACGCCCGCGGCCGCCTGCGTGTGGCCGATGTTCGACTTCACCGAGCCCAGCCACAGCGGGTGGTCCTCGGACCGCTCCTGGCCGTAGGTCGCCAGCAGCGCCCTGGCCTCGATCGGGTCGCCGAGCTTCGTGCCGGAGCCGTGCGCCTCCACCACGTCCACGTCGTCGCCGGTCAGCTCGGCCGCGGACAGGGCCGCGCGGATCACCCGCTGCTGGGCGGCGCCGCTCGGGGCGGTCAGGCCGTTGGACGCGCCGTCCTGGTTGACCGCGCTGGCCCGCACCACCGCGAGCACGTCGTGGCCGTTGCGGCGCGCGTCCGACAACCGCTCCAGCAGCAGCACCCCGGCGCCCTCGCCCATGCCCATGCCGTCCGCGCCCGCGCCGAACGCCTTGCACCGGCCGTCCTCGGACAGCCCGCGCTGCCGGCTGGACCAGACGAACACCGCCGGCGTCGTCATCACCGTCGTGCCGCCGGCCAGCGCCAGCGAGCAGTCCCCGTTGCGCAGGGCCTGCACGGCCTGGTGCAGCGCCACCATCGAGGACGAGCACGCGGTGTCCACGGTGACCGCGGGCCCCTGGAGGCCCAGCACGTAGGAGATCCGGCCCGACATGACGCTCGCGGCCGTACCGGTCGACAGGTACCCCTCGAACTCGTCGGGCAGCAGCGGGAGTCCGGGCCCGGTGCCGTAGCCGGTGAGGGTGGCGCCCACGAAGACGCCCGTCCTGCTGCCGTGCAGCGTGGTGGGGTCGATCCCGGCCCGCTCGAAGGTCTCCCAGGCGGTCTCCAGCAGCAGCCGCTGCTGCGGGTCCATCGCCAGCGCCTCACGCGGGCTGATCCCGAAGAACCCCGGGTCGAAGTCGCCGACGTCGTGCACGAAGCCCGCCGAACGGGTGTAGGACGTGCCGAAGTGGTCGGGGTCGGGGTGGTAGAGGTCCTCGTCCCACTGCCGGTCGGCGGGGAAGTCCGAGATCGCGTCGACCCCGCCGCTCACGAGCTGCCACAGGTCCTCGGGGCTGCGCACCCCGCCCGGGAAGCGGCAGCCCATCGCC
This sequence comes from Streptomyces sp. SN-593, assembly GCF_016756395.1. NCBI lineage: Bacteria > Bacillati > Actinomycetota > Actinomycetes > Kitasatosporales > Streptomycetaceae > Actinacidiphila > Actinacidiphila reveromycinica. The sequence continues at coordinate 8,473,637 of NZ_AP018365.1, read as the reverse complement.
ACGATGGCGATCGGCTCCCGGCTCGCGGACTCGGCGTCGTGCAGCCGCCGGCGCGTCTCGTGAAGGGTCGCCGTCACCTTCCGCAGGAAGTAGCGGAGCTTCTCGTCGCTCACGGAGGTCTCTCCTTCGTTCTTCACGAGATGCCGAACTCCTTGCCGATGAAGTGGAAGACCTCGTCATCCGTCGAGGCGGCGAGCTGGTCGGCGACCGCGTCCGCGGCGCCGCGCGCCTGCTGCCACTTCGCCGTCACGGACTCCAGGCGGGCCGCGATCCGGGCGGACTCGGCGTCCTCCGTGCCGGCGGCCGATGCCGCGAGCAGGGCCTCCAGACGGTCGATGGCCTCGTCGGCGCTCTCCGCGGAGTGCGGCGGGGCGGCGGCGGCCGCCTCCCGCTCCAGTTCCGCCCGCAGGTGCGCCCCGAGGGCGGCGGGGGTCGGGTGTTCGAAGAGGACCGTGGTCGGCAGGCTGAGACCGGTGACCGCGCTCAGCCGGTTGCGCAGTTTCACGGCGGCGATCGAGTCGAAGCCGAGGTCGCTGAACGCCCGGCCCGCCTCGATACCCCCGGACGTGTCGTGGCCGAGGATCGGCGCCGCCTCGCCGCGGACCAGGCCGGTCAGGAAGCGCTCCTGGTCGGCGCGGGACTTGCCCGCGAGCTGCCGGGCCAGGTCCTCGCCCGCCCCGCCGGCCGCCGCGTCCCGCGCGTCGCGCGCGGCCTCGGCCCGGGCTGCCGCGACGGCACGGGCGGCCTCCGGCAGCAGCGACAGCAGCGGGCTGTCCCGCCGTACGGTGAACGCGGGGGCGAACCCCGCCCAGTCCACGTCCGCGACGGTGACCGGGCCCTCGTCGCCCTCCACCACCTCGGCCAGCGCGCGGACCAGGAGGGCCGGGTCCATCATCCGCAGGCCGCGGCGCTCCAACTGCTCGGCGGCGTCCGCGTTCGTCATGCCGCCCCCGTCCCAGGGGCCCCAGGCCACGGAGGTGGCGGGCAAGCCGCGCGAGCGGCGGTCCTCGGCGAGCGCGTCGAGATACGTGTTGGCCGCGGAGTAGGCGGGCTGCCAGCCGCTGCCCCAGGTCGCCGCGATCGAGGAGAACAGCACGAACGCGTCCAGACCGGCGTCCGCCGTCAGCTCGTCGAGCAGCGCCGCACCCGCGGTCTTGGCGCGCATGACCGCGGCCAACTCCTCCACGGTGGTGTCCGCGGTCGCGGTGGTCTGGGTGATGCCCGCGGTGTGCAGGACGGCGGTCAGGGCGGGCCCGTCGGCGGGGATCCGGGCGACGAGGCCGGCGGCCTGGTCCCGGTCGGCGATGTCGGCGGAGATCACGGTGACCTGGCTGCCGCACGCGGCCAGATCCGCGGCGAGTCGCGGCAGTCCGACGGCGGCCGGGCCGCTGCGGCTGGTCAGGACGACCCGGGGCGCACCGCGCTCCGCCAGCCAACCGGCCACGTGCCCGCCGATCGCCCCCGTACCACCGGTCACCAGCACCGAACCCCGCGGCGACCACACTTCCGCCGCCATCCGGGGGCGCGGAGCCCGGGTCAGACGCCGACCCACGATCCCCGTACTGCGGATGGCGAGCTGGTCCTCGTCACCCGTGGCACCCGACAACACCGCGCACAGCCGGACCCCGGCCCGCTCGTCGAACACCTCCGGCAGATCGACCAGACCACCCCACCGCTCCGGATGCTCCAGACCGACCACCCGGCCCATCCCCCACACCTGCGCCTGCACCGGGCTCGCCAGCACCTCACCGGGCACCGCGGCCACCGCGCCCCGCGTCAGCACCCACAACGGCGCCCGGTCGACCCCGGCGTCGCCCAGCGCCTGCACCAGTAGCTGGGTCCCCGCCAGGCCGGACGCCACCTCCGGGTACGACGCCAACGGCACCTCGTCGCACGCCAGCAGCGACACGACTCCGGCCACGTCACCGTTCGCCGTCACGATGAGCCGTTCCGCCAGGCCCGTACGCTCCAGCTCGCCGGGTACGACCTCCACGGTGACCGCCTCGGCACCGCGGGCGGACAGCGCACCCTCCACCGAACCGGCGAGGTCACAGCCCTCCGGCGCCACCAGCAGCCAACGCCCGGTCAACGAACCGGCGGCGGGCTCGGCCACGGGAGCCCACGTCACCCGGTAGCGCCAGTTCTCGGTCGCCGAACGCTCCCGCTCACCCTTGCGCCACGCCGCCAGAGCCGGCACCAACTCCGCCAGACTCTCCGCGTCCTCAATCGACAGCGACTGCGCCAACGCAGCGACATCCCCGCGCTCCACCGACGCCCAGAACCGCTCCTCGACCGCGTCCGCGGCCGCGGCTCTGGACCCGCCGCCCGCCGGCTTCGCACCCGACGTCGCGATGGCGTCAGGCCAGAAGCGCTGCCGCTGGAAGGGATACGTCGGCAACTCCACCAGCTCGCCCCAGCCGACGACGGCCGCCCAGTCGACCGGAAGACCCGCCACGAACGCCCGCGCGAACGACTCCACCAGACGACGCGCACCCGCGTCCTCACGCTCCACCGTCCCCGTGACGAGGGCGAGTTCCACACCGGCTTCTTCCGCACACTCCGCCACCGGCCCGGTCAACACCGGCTGCGCCGACACCTCCACAAACGACCGGAACCCCTCACCCACCAAAGCCCCGACCGCATCCGCGAACCGCACCGTCTCCCGCACATTCGCAAACCAATACCCGGCATCCAACTCCGGCCCCTCAACCCACCCACCCCGCACCGTCGAATACATCGGCACCCGCGCCGGAGCCGGCACGATCCCGCCCAACTCCGCCCGCAGCACACCCTCCAGACCATCCGCACCCGCCGCATGCGCCACGTAATCCACCACCGGCAACCGCCACCGCAACACCCGCGCCTTCGCCAAAGCCCCCTCGAACTCCTCCACCGCCCCCGGCTCACCCGACACCACCACCGCCGCCGGACCATTCACCGCCGCCACCGCAAGCCGATCACCCCACGGCACCATCAACTCCCGCACACGAGACTCCGGCATCACCACCGACACCATCGACCCCGAAACACCCAACCCTGACAACGCACGCGACCGCGCCACCACCACCCGCGCCGCATCCCCCAACGACAACACCCCCGCCACCACCGCCGCCGCAACCTCCCCCTGCGAATGACCCACCACCGCATCCGGCACCACCCCCACCGCCTCCCACACCGCAGCCAACGCCACCAACACCCCCCACAACACCGGCTGAAACACCTCAGCCGACCCCAACGACAACCCCTCCACACCACCACCCGAACCCGCCACCACCTCCACCAACGACCACCCCACCAACGGCTCCAACACCGCACCACACTCCGCCAACCGCGCCGCAAACACCGGCGACGACCCCAACAACTCCCGCCCCATCCCCACCCACTGCGCACCCTGACCCGGAAACACAAACACCGAACGACCCGTGCCCGACGCCGACACCACACCCGACACCACACCCGCGGCCGGGATCAGTTCGCCACCCCCAGCCAACGCACCCAACCCCGCAAAACCATCCACACCACCGTCCAACACCACCGCACGATGCTCGAACACCGCACGCGACACCGCCAACGACCACCCCACACCCCGCACACCATCGGGCCCACCCAACGCCGAGCTAGCACGGACCAGTTCACGCAACCGCCCCGCCTGCGCCCGCAACCCAGCGTCCGAACGACCCGACACCACCCACGGCACCACACCCGACACCACCGGAACCACCGGAAGACCCGGAAGACCCGACTCCCCAGCCGCCTCTCCCGCCAACTCCTCGACCGGCGGCTCCCTCAAGATGACATGCGCGTTCGTCCCACTGATCCCGAACCCCGACACACCCGCCCGGCGCGGCCGCCCGTCACCCGAAGGCCACGCCACGGCCTCGTTCAGCACCCGCACGTTCCCCGCCGACCAGTCCACGTGCGGCGTCGGCTCCTCCGCGTGCAACGTCTTCGGCAACACCCCGTGCCGCAACGCCAGCACCATCTTGATCAGGCCCGCCGCACCGGCCGCCGCCTGCGGGTGGCCGATGTTCGACTTCACCGACCCCAGCCACAACGGCCGCTCCTCCGGCCGCTCCTGGCCGTAGGCCGCGATCACCGCCTGCGCCTCGATCGGGTCGCCCAGCGACGTCCCCGAACCGTGCGCCTCCACCACGTCCACATCGGCCGGACCGATCCCCGCGTTCCGCAACGCCGCCCGGATGACACGCTGCTGGGAAGGACCGTTCGGCGCCGTCAGACCGTTCGACGCGCCGTCCTGGTTCAACGCGCTGCCCTCGACCACGGCCAGCACCCGGTGGCCGTTGCGCCGCGCGTCCGAGAGCCGCTCGACCACGACCACACCTGCGCCCTCGGACATGCCCATGCCGTCGGCGCCCGCGCCGAAGGACTTGCAGCGGCCGTCCGGGGACTCGCCCTGCTGCCGCTCCCGGGTGAAGCCGAACCAGACAGGGCTGGCGAACACCGAGACCCCGGCGACCAGGGCCATCGAGCACTCGCCGTCCCGCAGCGCCTTGCCGGCCGTGTGCAGCGCGACCAGCGTCGAGGAGCAGGCCGTGTCGACGGTGAGCGAGGGCCCCTCGAATCCGAAGGTGAAGGAAAGCCGACCGGACAACACGCTGGTGGCGTTGCCGCTCACCATGTTGCCCTGGAGCCCCTTGTCGGCCAGCCCCTCGACACCGGCGTCGAGCGCGTCCTGGAGGCCGGTGCCGTAGCCGGAGAAGTAGCCGCCGACGAAGACGCCCGTGCGCGAGCCGCGCAGCGAACGCGGGTCGATGCCGGCGCGTTCCAGGCTCTCCCAGGCCACTTCGAGGAGCACCCGCTGCTGCGGGTCCATGGCCAGCGCCTCACGCGGGCTGATCCCGAAGAAGCCGGGGTCGAAGTCGGTGGCTTCGTAGAGGAACCCGCCCTCGCGGACGTAGCCGGCCTCCGGCTCGGGCCCGTCGAGCTTGGCCAGGTCCCAGCCGCGGTCCTGGGGCAGCCCGGCGATCGCGTCCGTCCCGGACGCGAGCAGGTTCCACAGCCCTTCGGGGTCGCGGACGCCGCCGGGGAAGCGGCAGCCCATCCCGACGATGACGATCGGGTCCTGATCGGCCCCCTGACCGGGCGGCGGCACGGGGCCCGCGGGGGCCGTGTCCGACCCCGCAGGGGTGTCGTCGCCGACCAGGCGGGCGCGCAGGAAGGCGCCGATCGCCGCCGGGGTCGGGTAGTCGAACACGAGCGTGGCCGGGAGCTTCAGCGCGGTCAACCGGTCGAGCCGGCGCCGCAGTTCGAGACCGGTCAGCGAGTCGATGCCGAGATCGCCGAACGCGCGGTCCCCGGCGACGGTGTCGGCCGTGGGATGGCCGAGGACCGCGGCCGCCTCCGCCCGTACGAGGTCGGTGAGCGTACGCAGTTGGTCGGCCCGTCCCAGGCCGGCCACCGTACGCGCCAACTGTCCGCCCGCGACACCGGCGGTGGCGGCGGCCGTACGCGCCGACGCCGCGACCTCCGGCAGGTCGGCCACCGCGCGCACGGCCGTCGCGTCGAACTGCGACCAGTCGACGTCCATCACGGCGAGCGTGGGCGCGTTCTCCACCAGGGCCTGGCCGAGCGCCTGGAGGGCCAGTGCCGGGTCCATCTCCGGCAGCGGGCCGCGGCTCAGCCGCCGGCGGACCGCCTCGCTCGCCTGCGCCATGCCGCCCGCCGCCCACGGGCCCCACGCGACGGACAGCCCGGCCAGGCCGCGGGCCCGCCGCGCCTGGGCCAGCGCGTCCAAGTAGGCGTTGGCTGCACCGTAGTTGCCCTGTCCGGCGCCGCCGAGGGTCGCCGCGGCCGACGAGAACAACACGAACGCGTCCAGCTCCCGACCCGCCGTCACCTCGTCCAACACCGCCGCACCCGTCGCCTTCGCCCCCAACACCGACGACAGACTCCCCACACCCATCCCCGCCAGCAGACCGTCATCCACCACACCCGCCGTATGCATCACCGCCGACAGCCCCACACCACCCCCATCCACCCACTCCACCAACCCCGCCACCTGCTCCCGCACCGCCACATCACACACCACCACATCCACCGCAGCACCCCCACCAGCCACCCGCGCCGCCAACCCCGCCACACCCGCAGCCGACGCACCCGAACGACTCGCCAACACCACCCGCGACGCACCCCGCCCCACCAACCACCCCGCCAGACGACCCGCAATCGCCCCACTCCCACCCGTCACCAACACCGCACCCCGCGGCGACCACCCCTCCCCCACCGAACCAGCCAACCCCGCCCGCGAAAGCCGCCGGGCGAAGGCGCCCGCACCGCGGATCGCCACCTCGTTCTCACCGTTGCCCGCCAGCACCCCGGCGAGCCGTACGCCCGCACGCTCGTCGAGCACGGGCGGCAGGTCGACCAGGCCGCCCCAGCGCTCCTGGAACTCCAGTGCCGCGACCCGGCCGAGGCCCCACACCTGCGCCTGTGCCGGGTTGCCCACCTCCTCGCCGATGCCGGTCGCGACCGCGCCCTGCGTGACGAGCCACAGCGGGGCCTCGTCCAGACCGGCGTCCCCGAGGGCCTGGAGGAGGCTCAAGGTGCCGGCCAGCCCCGCCGACACGCCGGGCCGGCCGGGCACCTCGGCACCGTCGAGCGCCAGCAGGGACACGACGCCCGCGAACCCGCCGTGCGTCGCGACCAGTTCACCGAGCCGCGTCGCCATCGCCCCGCGGTCGCACCCGCCCTCGACCACGACGACACGGCCGCCGCCCGCACCGAGCACCGCCGCCACCGCGTCGGCCTGCCCGTGCGCGCCGTCCGGCCCGGACGGCGTGACGAGCAGCCACGATCCCGTGGGCCGCGCGCCGGCCGCCGGCTCCGCCACGCCGGTCCAGGTCTCCCGGTAGCGCCACCGGTCCGTGACCGCGCGGTTCCGCTCCCGCCCGTGCCACGCCGCCAGCGCGGGAACGAGGCCGCTCAACCCCTCCGCCTCGCCGTCCAGGGCGAGCGTCTCGGCGACCGTGGAAAGGTCGCCGCCCTCGACCGCCGCCCAGAACCTGCGCTCCGCACTCGTCGCGGCGCCGTCGTCATCGCCCCCGGCCACACCCGTCACGACGGTCGGCCAGAACCACGCGTGCTGGAAGGCGTACGTCGGCAGGTCCACCCGCTCGCCCGAACCGATCAGCGCCGCCCAGTCCACGGACACCCCCCGCACCCACGCCTGCGCCAGCCCGTCCACGAACGCCCCCGCGGCGTCATGCCCCGGCCGCTGCAACGACACGAACTCGGCCTCGGGCGCGTTGGGCGCCCCGAGGAGCGAGAGAGTGCCGTCGGGTCCGATCTCCAGGAAGACGCCCACGTCGAGGCCGGCCATGGCCGTCACGGCGTCGGCGTACCGCACAGCCCCCCGCGCCTGCTCGGCCCAGTACGAGCCGTCACAGGACTCCACGACCGCACCCGTGGACGTACTCACCCACGGCACCTCAGCCGGCGCATACGCCAGCCCGCCCGCGATCCGAGCCAGTTCGTCCAGCACCGGGTCCATCCGATGCGAATGGAACGCATGGCTCACCCGCAACGAACGCACCCGCACCCCGCGCTCGGCGAACACCGCAGCCACCGCGTCCACGGCGTCCTGCTCACCCGACACCACCACCGCGGCCGGGCCGTTGACCGCAGCGATCCCGACATCCGCACGCTCACCGATCACCTCGATCGCGTCCGCCTCGGACACGGCGATCGACGCCATCGCGCCGCCCTCCGGCAGCGCCTGCATCACCCGACCACGCCCCGCCACGAGCGCACACGCATCCTCCAGCGACAGCACACCCGCCACATACGCAGCCGCCACCTCACCCACGGAATGCCCCGCCACCACAGCCGGCCGCACCCCACACGCCGCCAAAACCTCCACCAGACCGACCTGAAGCGCGAACAACCCCGCCTGCGCGAACACCGTCAAATCCGCCCGGGCATCACCCTCGACACCGTCAAGGACAACCTCACGCAACGGCACATCAAGGTGGGACCCAAGCAGCCCGCACACCCGGTCGAACACCGCCGCGAACACCGGAGACGCCGCATACAACCCCGCCGCCATCCCCGCCCGCTGCGACCCCTGACCCGCGAACACGAACCCCACCCGCGCCCCACCCCGCGCGACACCGCTCACCACACCCGGAACCGCCGCACCCTCCGCGACCGCGGACAACCCCTCCACGTGGTCGCCCGTCACCACCGCGCGGTGCTCGAACACCGACCGCGACGACGCCAACGACCACCCCACATCCACCGGGTCCATGTCCGGGCGCGCCAGCACCAGTTCACGCAACCGCGCCGCCTGCCCGCGCAGCGCCCCCTCCGAACGCCCCGACACCACCCACGGCACCACGCCCCCGACGACCCCGGGCACCGTCACACCAACCGGAGAAGCCTCCTCCTCGACCGGCGCCTCCTCCAGGATCACGTGCGCGTTCGTCCCGCTGATCCCGAACGAGGACACACCCGCGCGCCGCACCCGCCCACCGGTCGCGGGCCATGCCCGTGCCTCCTGGAGCAGGCGGACGTTCCCCGCCGTCCAGTCGATGTGCGGCGACGGCTCGTCGGCGTGCAGCGTCCGCGGCAGCTCCTGCCGCTCCATCGCCAGCACCATCTTGATCACGCCGGCCACGCCCGCCGCCCACTGCGCGTGCCCGATGTTCGACTTGACCGATCCCAGCCACAGCGGCCGGTCCTCCGGCCGGCCCTGGCCGTAGGTCGCCATGAGCGCCTGCGCCTCGATCGGGTCGCCGAGAGGCGTGCCGGTGCCGTGCGCCTCGACCGCGTCCACGTCGGCGGACGTCAGCTCGGCGCTGGCCAGCGCGGCGCGGATGACCCGCTGTTGGGACGGACCGTTCGGCGCGGTCAGGCCGTTCGACGCACCGTCCTGGTTCACCGCGCTGCCCCGCACCAGCGCGAGGACCCGGTGCCCGTTGCGCCGCGCGTCCGACAGCCGCTCCACGAGGAGGACGCCGACGCCCTCGGCCATGCCCATGCCGTCGGCCGCGGCCGAGAACGCCTTGCTGCGGCCGTCAGGGGCGAGGCCGCGCTGCCGGGAGAACCAGACGAACCACTCCGGCGTCGGCATCACGGTCACGCCGCCGGCCAGGGCGAGGTCGCACTCACCGCTGCGCAGGGCCTGCGCGGCCAGGTGCAGCGCGACCAGCGAGGAGGAGCAGGCGGTGTCCACGGTCATCGCGGGGCCTTCGAGGCCGAGCAGGTAGGACAGCCGCCCGGTGAGGATGCTCGCCGCGGTGCCGGTGGAGCGGTGCCCCTCCAACTCGTCGGGCAGCGCGGCGCCGTAACTGGTCGTCGTGCCGCCGACGAACACGCCGGTCCTGCTGCCGCGCAGCGCGGACTGGTCGATGCCGGCGCGCTCGAACGCCTCCCACGAGGTCTCCAGCAGCAGCCGCTGCTGGGGGTCCATGGCCAGCGCCTCACGCGGGCTGATCCCGAAGAAGTCGGCGTCGAACTCCCCAGCCCGCTGGACGAATCCGCCACCGCGCGTGTAGTGCGTGCCGATCCGGTCCGGGTCGGGGTCGAACAGCGCGGTCGCGTCCCAGCCGCGGTCGGTGGGGAACGCGGAGGTGGCGTCGGTGCCGCCCGCCACCAGGTCCCACAGGTCCTCGGGGGCGCGCACCCCGCCGGGCAGGCGGCAGCCCATCGCGACGATGGCGATCGGCTCGTCGGCGTACGGCCCGGGTCCGCCCGCGTGCCGTCCCGCGGCGGACGTACCGGGCGCCGGCGCCTCCGGGTCCGTGAGGGCGCCGAGCAGGTTCTCGCGCAGGAGGGCGGCGACGTCCGCCACCGTCGGATGGTCGAAGAGCAGCGTGGCGGGCAGCGCCAGGCCGGTGGCGGCGGCGACGCGATTGCGCAGCTCCAGCGCCATCAGCGAGTCGAAGCCCATCTCGCTGAAGGCGCGGCGGGTGTCCACGTCGGACGGCTCGGTCATCCGCAGCACGCCCGCGGTCTCGACGCGCACCACGTCCAGCAGGGCCAGGTCCTGCTCGGCGCGCTGGAGGCCGGCGAGCCGGCGGGCGAGGGCGGTCCCGGCGCCGGGCGCCGTGGCGCCGCCGTCGGCCTCCTGTCCGGCGGTCCCGTCGTCGAGCGCCCGTACGACCTCGGGCAGTCCCGCGAGCAGCCGGCTGGGGCGGCGCAGGGTGAACACGGGCGCGAAGGTCGCCCAGTCCACGTCGGCGACGGTGAGCTGCACGTCGTCGGCGCCGACGGACTTCCCGAGGGTGCGGACCAGCGGCCCGGGGGGCATCCTCCGCACACCGCGCCGCAGCACGTAGTCCTCACCGTCGCCGGAGCCCATGCCGCCGACGCCCCACAGGCCCCAGGCCACGGAGGTCGCGGGCAGGCCGCGGGAGCGGCGGTTCTCGGCGAGCGCGTCCAGGTAGGCGTTGGCCGCGGCGTAGGCGGGCTGGGTGCCGGAGCCCCAGGTCGCGGCGATGGAGGAGAAGAGCACGAACGCGTCGAGGTCGCGGTCGGCGGTCAGCTCGTCGAGCAGCGCGGCGCCGCGGGCCTTGGCGTCCAGGACGCGGGACAGTTCGTCCAGCGTGGTGTCGGCGACGGCGGTCTCTTGCACGAGGCCGGCGGTGTGCAGGACGGCACTCAGCCGCGGGCCGGTACCGTCCACCCGGTCCAGGACGGCGGCCAGGCCGGCGCGGTGCGCGACGTCGCAGGCGAGGACCTCGACGTCGGCGCCGCCGTCGGCGAGGCGGGCGGCAAGGGCGGCGGCGTCGGTGGCCGACGGGCCGGAGCGGCTGGTCAGGACGAGGCGGGCGGCACCGTGCTCGGCCAGCCAGTCGGCGACGTGTCCGGCGATCGCGCCGGTGCCGCCGGTGACCAGGACCGTGTCGCGCGGGGTCCAGGGGGCCGCCGAGGCGTCGCGGGGGCCGGCGTGTGCCAGGCGGCGGGCGAGGACGGAGTCGGCGCGGACGGCGAGCTGGTCCTCCTCGCCGGCTCCGTTGAGGACCGCGCGGAGCCGGCCGGCGGCGGGTGCGTCGAGGGTGGGGGGCAGGTCGACCAGGCCGCCCCAGCGGTCCGGGTGCTCCAGCGCCACGACCCGGCCCATGCCCCACACCTGCGCCTGGAGCGGGCTGCCGAGCACGTCGTCGGGACCGGTGGCGACCGCACCGGAGGTCAGCAGCCACAGCGGCGCGTCGACCTCCGCGTCGCCGAGGGCCTGGACCAGCGTCTGCGTGGCCGCCACTCCGGCCGGTACGGCGGGGAGCGCCGTCAGCGGCGCGTCGTCCCAGGCGAGCGTCGAGACGACGCCTGCGATCCCGGGGCCGTCCGTGGCCGCCGCGATCCTCGCGGCGAAGGCGGCCCGGTCGAGGTCCGCGTGCTCGACGCGGAGCGTCAGGACCTCGGCGCCGCCGTCGGCCAGCGCACGCACGCACGCGTCGGTACGGTCACGGTCGCCGCCCGCCGCCGGGGCCACGACGAGCCAGGTGCCGGTGAGGGTGGCGGGGCCGGCAGCGAGGTCGGGGAGGTCGGTCCACGTGGTGGTGTACCGCCAGCCTTCGGCGTCCCGGGTACCGGTGACGTCACGGCTGCCGCGGATGGTGCCCTCGGGCCAGAAGCGCTGCCGCTGGAACGCATACGTCGGCAACTCCACCAGCTCGCCACCACCGACCACGGCCGCCCAGTCCACCGGAAGACCCGCCACGAACGCCCGCGCGAACGACTCCACCAAACGACGCGCACCCGCGTCCTCACGCTCCACCGTCCCCGTGACGAGGGCGAGTTCCACGCCGGCCTCGTCCGCACACTCCGCCACCGCCCCCGTCAACACCGGCTGCGCCGACACCTCCACGAACGACCGGAAACCCTCACCCAGCAACACCCCCACCGCGTCCGCGAACCGCACCGTCTCCCGCACATTCGCAAACCAGTAACCCGCATCCAACTCCTCACCGGAGACCCACCGCGACAACGTCGACGAATACATCGGCACCCGCGCCGGAGCCGGCACGATCCCCCCCAACTCCGCCCGCAGCACACCCTCCAAACCATCCGCACCCGCCGCATGCGCCACGTAATCCACCACCGGCAACCGCCACCGCAACACCCGCGCCCTCGCCAACACCCCCTCAAACTCCTCCACCGCCCCCGGCTCACCCGACACCACCACCGCCGCCGGACCATTCACCGCCGCCACCGACAACCGCTCACCCCACGGCACCATCAACTCCCGCACACGAGACTCCGGCATCACCACCGACACCATCGACCCCGACACACCAAGACCCGACAACGCACGCGACCGCGCCACCACCACCCGCGCCGCATCCCCAAGAGACAACACACCCGCCACCACCGCCGCCGCAACCTCCCCCTGCGAATGACCCACCACCGCATCCGGCACCACCCCCACCGCCTCCCACACCGCAGCCAACGCCACCAACACCCCCCACAACACCGGCTGAAACACCTCAGCCGACCCCAACGACAACCCCTCCACACCACCACCCGAACCCGAACCAGAACCCGCCACCACATCCACCAACGACCACCCCACCAACGGCTCCAACACCGCCCCACACTCCGCCAACCGCGCCGCAAACACCGGCGACGACCCCAACAACTCCCGCCCCATCCCCACCCACTGCGCACCCTGACCCGGAAACACAAACACCGAACGACCGGTACCCACCGCAGACACCACACCCGACACCACACCCGCGGCCGGGATCAGTTCGCCACCCCCAGCCAACGCACCCAACCCCGCAAAACCGTCCACACCACCGTCCAAGACCACCGCACGATGCTCGAACACCGCACGCGACACCGCCAACGACCACCCCACATCCCGCGCACCATCCGACCCACCCAACTCCGGCCGCGCGACCAACGCCTCCCGCAACCGCCCCGCCTGCCCCCGCAACCCCGCGGCCGAACGACCCGACACCACCCACGGCACCGGGGCCGGGTCGAGCACCGCCGGCCGCGTCTCCGCCTGGGGCGCGTCGCCCTCCTCCACCTCCTGCTCGACTTCCGCGGGTGCCTCGGCGGGCGGATCCGAGAGGATGACGTGCGCGTTCGTCCCGCTGATCCCGAACCCCGACACGCCGGCCCGGCGCGGGCGTTCGACGTCCGCGGGCCAGGCGACCGCCTCGTTCAGCAGGCGCACGTCGCCGATGGACCAGTCGACGTGCGGAGTGGGTGTCCCGGCGTGCAGCGTCTTCGGCAGCATGCCGTGCCGCAGCGCCTGCACCATCTTGATGATGCCCGCGGCGCCGGACGCCGCTTGGGCGTGTCCGATGTTCGACTTCACCGAGCCGAGCCACAACGGCCGGTCCCCGGTGCGCTGCTGACCGTAGGTCTCCAGGAGTGCCTGCGCCTCGATGGGGTCGCCCAGCGACGTCCCCGAACCGTGCGCCTCCACCACGTCCACATCGGCCGGACCGATTCCCGCGTTCCGCAGCGCCGCCCGGATGACACGCTGCTGGGAGGGGCCGTTCGGCGCCGTCAGACCGTTGGACGCGCCGTCCTGGTTGACCGCGCTGCCCTCGACCACGGCCAGCACCCGGTGGCCGTTGTGCCGTGCGTCCGACAGGCGTTCGAGGACGATCATGCCGGCGCCCTCGGCCCAGCCGGAGCCGTCGGCGTCCGCGCCGAAGGACTTGCAGCGGCCGTCCACGGACATGCCGCGCTGGCGGGAGAAGCCGACGAACACCGTGGGCTTGACCATGATCGACACGCCGCCGGCCAGCGCGAGTGAGCACTCGCCGGCGCGCAGCGACCGGCAGGCGAGGTGGAGCGAGACCAGCGCGGACGAGCAGGCGGTGTCCACGGTGACGGCGGGGCCCTCGAAGCCGAGGGTGAAGGCCACCCGGCCGGACAGCACGCTGGTCGCGGTGCCGGTGATGAGGTGGCCCTCGGTGCTCGCGTCCTGCTCGGGGAGGCCGGAGCCGTAGCCGGAGGAGAAGGCGCCGGCGAAGACCCCGGCGCGCGTGCCGCGCAGCGAGGTCGGCTCGATCCCGGCCCGTTCGAGTGCTTCCCAGGCGACTTCGAGCAGCAGCCGCTGCTGCGGGTCCATAGCCAGCGCCTCGCGCGGGCTGATCCCGAAGAAGCCGGAATCGAAATCGGCGGCGCCCTCGATGAATCCGCCGTGGCGGCTGTAGGTGGTGCCGGGATGGTCCGGATCGGGGTGGTAGAGCGATTCGGCGTCCCAGCCGCGGTCGGTGGGAAATCCCCCGACGGCGTCGGTTTCCTGTTCGACCAGCCGCCAGAGGTCCTCCGGCCCGCGGACGCCGCCGGGATACCGGCAGCCCATTCCCACGATGGCTATGGGTTCCTGGTTCCGCTGCTCCATCTCGCGGATCCGCTGGCGCGCCTTCTGGAGATTTGCCGTGACGAGTCTGAGGTAATCACGGAGTTTTGCTTCGGTAGCCATGTGTCGACGCAGTTCCCTGAATTCGGCTGAAGGCACAAGAGGCAGTCGGGTGGTCGAACCAGGGGGGCGCAGCGCCGCGCACCAGCTCGCCGGCGGGTGCCGGCGCTTCCCTCGCGTTCCGGGTGCCGGCTACTCCGAGGCGGCGGCCTCGACCAGGTCGGCGTCCCTGGCCTGGTCGGCGGTCGCGGCCTGGTCGGTGTCGGCGGCCTGGCCGGATTGTGCGGCCTGCTCCTCGTCCGACTCCAAGTGGGCAGGCTGAGCAGGGACATTGAGGCCGGGAACGCTGAGTTCCGGGACCTTCTTGACGGCTTCGAGGCCGGCCTCGATGGCTTCGGCGAGGCTGGTGGACTCGGTGTCGTCGAAGTCGAGCCGCGCCACGGTGACGGAGGCGTCGGTGGGCAGCGTGTCGGTGCTGAATTCGGCCTGCGCGCAACCGGCGTCACGAAGGTCGGCCGTTTCCTGCTCCGTTATCTCTCTGTTGAGAATGAGCGTGAACTTGAATCCCACAGTCAGCACCTCTCAGGTTGCAATGTCCATCCGAGCCGATGTCTTCATCACTTGCGAGGACGCACATATACAGCGCCGCTGTCTGATCATCCGCCGTCGAGGAGACTAACCGGCGGCCCCAGAGCTGTCCAGGCACATGTTCGACTGCGTTCGCCGTTCAACTGCGGGGTGGCAGTTGCGCACAACGGGGAGAACGCCGGAACGCGAATTCCGGCGGCGTCCGGAGCCGCTCGCCGCAACGCGCCGAGTGCCGTGGGCAGTTGTACGGGGGCGTCGCCGACTGTTCGACTGCGCGCCTGTTCCAGTTGAACGCTGGTAATTCGACGGGCCGCGCTGCTACGGTGAATAACTGGTAGTCGCCCGATTCCGCAGCATCATCGCGCCTTCGCCTGGTTCGGCGCGGCGGGGCGGGGCCGCCGCGCAGGCCCACGAACCCCCCGGCAAGGTCACACAAGGCGATGAGGATGCCACCGATGGCGACGGCGTGTCACCTCGGTGCTGCCCGGCTCCTCCTCTTCCACCGCCCGCTCGGCCGCTCGTGCCGTGGACCCCCTTCCGTCCACGGCACGAGTCGTTTTCGCCCGGCCCGGCGACGGGTACACGCCCCGTCCTCAGCCTCCGCCGGCCGCCGACCGTTGCCGAGCAGACCTCGGTCCAGGGCGCCCTACCCGCTGTTCTAGGAGTCGTGTTGCAAACCCCGTCCGTCGATGCCCCCCCAACGGGCCCGGCCGACCGTCTGGCGCGCACCCTGCGCTGGGCGCGCTGGCTGGTGCTCGCCATCTGGCTGGCCCTCGTCGTCGTGCTCAACCCGCTGTCCGACAGTCTCGGCGGCAAGACCAACGACACCGCGCAGGCGAACCTGCCGGCGAAGGCGGCCTCCACGAAGGTGGCCGAGATCCAGGACGCGGCCACCAAGGGCAGACCGAAGACGGACCAGGCGGACGTGGTGCTGGTGCGTGCCGCGGGGTTGTCCGCCGCCGACTCCGCCGCGGTGACGCGGGCGCGCGCGGCCGTGGCGGACCTCGTCGGCAAGGTGCCGCACCTGGCGAAGCCCGACGGCGTGGTCGCGTCGAAGGACGGGAAGGCCGCGCTGTTCAGCGTGGACGTCAACGCGCTGACCAAGGATCAGTCGGACGCCGACGGTGACGCGGTGAAGGCGATCCGCAAGGCGGTCGCGGGTCCGGTGAAGGAGGCGGGCGACGGCCTGGAGGTGAAGGTCACCGGCGCGGCCGCACTGAGCGCGGACGGCGGCATCGGCGACCAGAACACGCTGCTGCTGATCTCGCTGTCGATCGTCGTGGTGGTGCTGCTGCTGGTCTACCGCAGTCCGGTCCTGTGGATCTTCCCGCTGATCGGCACGATCGCCTCGCTGATCGCGGCGAAGGCGATGACCTCCGGTCTGGCGTCGGCGGGCTTCACGGTCACCTCCATCTCGACCGCGATCCTGACGGTGCTGGTGCTCGGCACCTCCACCGACTACGCGCTGCTGCTGGTGCACCGCTACCGGGAGGAACTGCGAGCGCGGCCGACGCCCGTGGAGGCGATGGCGGTCGCGCTGCGGAGGACGCTGCCGTCGGTGGCGGCGTCCGCGGCGACGGTGGTGTGCGGGATGCTGTGCCTGCTGGCGGCGCAGTCCGCGGCGCTGCGGGGGCTGGGCCCGGTGGCGGCGGTGGCGATCGCGGCGGTGCTGGTCGGCCAGGTCACCCTGCTGCCCGCGCTGCTGCTCCTGGTCGGGCGGCCCGGTTTCTGGCCGCTGGTCCCGCGACCGACGGAGGGCCACGAGGAGGGCTCGCGGGCGTGGCGTTCGATCGGGCAGTGGGTCGCCAGGCGGCCGGTGCCGGTCGCGATCGGCGCGGTGGTGCTGCTGGGCGCCGCCTGCACCGGGCTGGCCTCGCTGCACACGAGCAACGACCCGGTCGCGATCGTCAAGGGGCAGAAGGACAGTGTGGTGGGACGGCACCTGGTCGTCGCGCACTTCCCGGCCGGCGCCACCGATCCGCTGACCGTGCTCAGCCCGCCGGACGAGGCGGCGAAGGTGGCCTCGGTGGCGAGCGGCACGCCGCAGGTCGCGGCCGTCCAGGCCGCCGACCCGGTCGGCCGCTACTCCGCGACCGACGTGACGCTGTCGGTCCCGCCGTACGGCTCGCAGGGCTACGACGTGCTGAAGGACCTGCGCGGCCGGCTGGACGCCCAGGCGCCCGGCGCGCTGGTCGGCGGCGGCCCCGCGGTGCAGTACGACACCGCGCAGGCGGCCGACCGGGACGCGAAGGTGCTGATCCCGCTGGTCCTGGTGGTGGTGCTGATCATCATCTCGATCCTGGTGCGGGCGCTGGTCGCGCCGGTCGTGCTGGTGCTCACCACGGCGCTGAGCTTCGCGGCGGCCTTCGGGCTCGCGAGCCTGCTGTGGCACGCGCTGGGCTACCCGGGCATCGAGGCGCAACTGCCGCTGTACATCTTCGTGTTCCTCATCGCGCTCGGGGTGGACTACAACATCTTCCTGATCGGTCGGGTGCGCGAGGAGGCGCGGACGCTGGGCATCCACGAGGGGATGCTGCGCGGGTTGAGCGTGACCGGTGGCGTGATCACCGCGGCCGGCGTGGTCCTGGCCTCCACCTTCGGGGCGCTGTCCCGGCTGCCGTACGTGCCGGTGGCCCAGGTGGGCAGTGCCATCGCGGTGGGCGTGCTGCTCGACACCCTGCTGGTGCGCACGGTGCTGGTGCCCGCGGGTCTGCTCGCGCTCGGCGAGCGCTCGTGGTGGCCGTCCACCTCGGCGGGCCGGGCGCGCGGTGCCGACCGGACGGCGCCCTCCTCTGCGGCCGACCTCGGGCAGGGCGCGGGCTGAAACGTCCCTGCGCGGCAGGTCCGCGTGCCGCGCCCGTGCGCGGGCGCACCCATCCGACCTGCGGCGTCCCCTGATCCGCGCGCCCCCTTCGCCCGGCCCTGACACCGGGCGGAGGGGGCCGCGCCGTTCCCGGTGCGGGGGCGGCGCCGTTCCCGGTGCGGGGGCGGCGCCCGCGTGGACGCGCTGGGATCTCGCCACCGCCCGTGGTGGCTCCTGGCCAGAGAGTCGCTGGTCAAGCTAAGGTAATCCGCGCTTGTTCACCGGAGCAGATCACGCTGGGGGCTTCACCGTATGACTGACTCGCCCGAGGTCTCCGGCGCGGTGCTGCCCGGGTATCCCGAGCCGCTGTGGATCCAGGCGGTCCACGTGATCCGCGGCGAGATCGACCGCGGGGTGCTGCGGCCCGGGGGCCGGCTGCCGCCCGAGCGGGAGCTGTGCCGGCAGTTGGGGATCAGCCGGGTGACGCTGCGCAAGGCGCTGGCGGACCTGGTCGAGGCCGGGGTGCTGAGCCCGTCGCACGGCCGGGGCTGGTACGTCGCCCAGGCCGCGCAGAAGAAGGAGTGGCCCAACAACCTGGAGTCCTTCAGCGAGACCGCGAGCCGGATGGGCCTGACTCCGCACTCGACGGTGCTGCGCGCCGAGACGACCCCGGCGAGCATCGACGAGGCGGAGCAACTGGGGATCGCGCCGGGCACGCCGCTGTTCCGGCTGGAGCGGGTGCGGCTGCTGGAGGGCGTGCCGATAGCGCTGGACCTGACCTGGCTGCGGCGGGCGCTGGTGCCGGACATCGGGGACGTGGACTTCACGGAACGTTCGCTGTACTCGACGCTGTCGGCGGCGGGGGTGGAGCCGGTGCGCGCGGACAGCACCATCGAGGCGACGAAGGCCGACGAGCGGGCCGCCGAGCACCTGGATCTGGCGCCCGGCGATCCGGTGCTCGTGATGCGTCAGCTCGCGCTGAGCGCACGGCAGGAGCCGTTGTTCGTCTCGACCATCCAGTACGCGGGCGACCGGTACCGGCTGCGGACGTCGTTCGCGCGGTCGTGACACCGGTCGCCTCGACGCCCGTCGCCGTGACACCGATCGCCGTAACGCCACTGGCCGTGCCGTCCGTCGCCGTGGCGTTCGCGCCCGCGGCACCGGCGGTCGGCACGCCCGTGCCCGCGGCACCGGCGGTGCCCGCGGTCGCCGCGCACCCGCGCGCAGCCGCGCGGCGCCGTCTCACAGGAGCACGACGCCCTTGACGAAGTCGGGGCCGGCCTCCCGCATGGTGCGGAACGCCTCGTCCACGTCGTCGAGGCCGAACCGGTGGGTGATCAGCGGCGCGTAGCTGAACCGCCGGTCGGCGACCAGGTCGAGGGCGCGGCGCATCGCGGCGACCAGCCGGGTGCGGTCGGGGCAGAAGCCGTTGACGACCGTGACGGCCTTGTACCAGAGGTCCATGTCCATCATCGCGTCGCCGGTGTGGTGGTAGCCGACCACGCACAGCGTGCCGAACGGCCGGACCATGCTGCCCGCCGTCCGCAACCCGCCGGTGGCGCCGGTGGCTTCCAGCACGATCCCCGGGCGGGCGTCGGTGGCGCGGGTGGTCGCGGCGCGGTACTCCTCGGGCAGCTCGTCGGGTGCGAAGGCGAGGTCGGCGCCGAGGGCGAGGGCACGCCGGCGGCGGGCCGGGTCGGGGTCCACGCCGACGAGCAGTCCCGGGGCGTGCCGCCGGGCGAGCTGTACCAGGCCGAGCCCCATGAAGCCCAGGCCGACCACGGCGACGTGGGCGCCGGGGGCGATCGGCGTGCGGGACAGCGCCTCCTCGAGGTCGGCGACGGGTTCACCGATCGCGTGCGCCGGTTCGACGCCGGGCGGGACCGGCAGCACCGCGTTCGCGTCCATCACCGCGTGGGTGGCGAACCCGTCGCCGCCCAGGCCCGTCACCAGGTCGCCGGCGCGCCAGCGGTCCGCGTCGCGGCCGGCGGCGAGCACCCGGCCGACCATCTCGTGGCCGAGCCGGACCGGCGGCCCGGCCGGGTCGTGGTCGAGCCAGGGCCCGATGTCCGAGGTGCACACGCCGCAGGCCACCACCTCCACCAGGACCTCGTGGTCGCCGGGGATCGGATCGTCGGCGGTGACGACCTCGGAGCGGCGGGGGCCGACCAGTTGACTGAACTTCATCCGGGTCTCCTGTCTGGGTGGTCCGGGTCAGTGTAGCCATCTGGTTCTAAGTGGTAAGCCCTGGTGCACGGCGGCTTTGGCCGGATCGGGCGGACCATTTGTCCCGTTATACGGCGAACAATGCCGTTCGACCGTCGCAATCCCGCCGCGTTACCTCTCGTTCGACCTCTAGACAGGACCACGCCGCGGATTAAGATGTCGGCAAGTGGTATGCGTTTGGCACACCATCACCGCCCTGTCCGGCGGGCGCGCAGCGGGCCCCGAGGCCCGACCGGTGAAATGCGCTCCACCTACTGAATCGAGCCTGCGCATGCAGATATCCCCGCCCCGCCATGTCCGGGTCGGCCGCACCGCGGAGCACACCGCCCCCGCCGGGGCCGGCGACGACCGCCCCCGCCCCGGCCGCGGAGGCGAGTGACCGGTGCGCACGCTGCTACGGAAGACCGCGTTCTACCTGCTGACCGCCTGGGCGGCGATCAGCCTCAACTTCCTGATCCCGCGCGTCATGCCGGGCAACCCGGCGGACAACCTGATCAACCAGTTCCACGGCAGGCTCAGCCCGTCCGCGGTACACGCGCTGCGGGTGCTGTTCGGCCAGTCGGACCAGAACCTCTGGCAGCAGTACGTCAGTTACTGGCACAGCGTGTTCACCGGCAACTTCGGGATCTCCTACGCCTACTACCCCTCGAAGGTCAGCACGGTGCTCGGGCAGAGCATGTACTGGACGCTGATCCTGATCACCCTGTGCACGGTGCTCGGCTTCGTCATCGGCACCGTGCTGGGCATGCTGGCCGGCTGGAAGCGCGGGAGCTGGCTGGACTCCCTGGTGCCGATCACGACGTTCCTGTCGTCGATCCCGTACTTCTGGTTCGCGATCATCATGGTCTACCTCTTCGCGATCACCTTCCGATGGTTCCCGCTGTCCGGCGGCTACGCGCTCGACCAGCACATCGGGCTGAACGGCGGCTTCATCGCCAGCGCGATCAACTACGCGGTGCTGCCGGCCGTGACCATCACCGTCGCGTCGGTCGGCGGCTGGCTGATCGGCATGCGCAACATGATGGTCACCACGCTCAGCGAGGACTACGTCCGGCTCGCCGAGGCCAAGGGGCTGTCCAGGCGCCGGGTGATGTACACCTACGCGGCGCGCAACGCGATGCTGCCGTCGCTGTCCGGCTTCGCGATGTCCCTGGGCTTCGTCATCGGCGGCTCGATCGTCACCGAGGTCGTCTTCAACTACCCGGGCATCGGGTCGGTGCTCTTCAAGGCCGCCCAGGCCGCCGACTACCCGCTGATGTCGGCGATCTTCCTGCTGATCACCGTGCTGGTACTCGTCGCCAACCTCGTCGCGGACATCGCGTACGTCTTCCTCGACCCGAGGACAAGGGAGAGCTGATCATGGCCCTGCAACCCGCCGCCCTGGCCGGGTCCGACGCCGCCGGGCCCGAGGGCGACCCCGCCGGAGCGGGCGCCGCGCCCGACACCGCCGGCTCCGGCGCCGCACCGCACCGCGTCTGGCTGCGCCTGCTGCGCTCACCGCTGACGCTCAGCGGCCTGGTGATCGTGCTGGCCTTCGTGGTGCTGGCCGTGATCGCGCCGTGGATCTCGCCGTACGACCCCTCCGCCGTCAGCGACAGCACCCTCGTCGGGCCCTCCGCCTCGCACTGGCTGGGCACCACGCAGAACGGCCAGGACGTCCTGTCGCAGATGCTCTACGGCGCCCGCGCCTCGATGCTGGTCGGGATCGGCGCCGCGGTGCTCACCACGGTCCTGTCGGTGGCCGTCGGCGTGACGGCCGGCTACGTCGGCGGCATCGGCGACGAGGTGCTGTCGCTGCTGGCGAACGTGTTCCTGGTGCTGCCGAGCCTGCCGCTGACCATCATCCTGGCCGCCTACCTGCCGCACAGCGGGTCGCTCGGCATCATCCTGGTCATCACCGTCACCGGCTGGGCCTGGGGTGCCCGGGTGCTGCGCGCCCAGACCCTCTCGCTGCGCCGGCGCGACTTCGTGGAGGCCGCGCGCGCCACCGGCGAGCCGACCTGGCGGATCATCGTCAAGGACATCCTGCCCAACCAGGTGGCGGTGATCGCCGCGTCCTTCCTGGGCACCGTGACCATGGCCATCCTCACCCAGGCCAGCCTGGCGTTCCTCGGCCTGGCCGACGTCACGCAGTGGTCGTGGGGCACCATCCTGTACTGGGCGCAGACCGGCAGCGCGCTGCTCACCGGTGCCTGGTGGTGGTTCGTGCCGGCCGGACTGGCGATCGCGGTGCTCGGCACCGCGCTGTCCCTGGTCAACTTCGGCATCGACGAGTTCGTCAACCCGCGGCTGCGGCAGGCCGGCATCGGCACCAAGAAGGCCCAGCGCGGCCAGGTCGCCGCGCAGCGGACCCGCCGCGCCCGGCACCGGCCGCCGCGCTCGCCGCGCCCGGCCCCGGCGCCCTTCACCCAGGACAGCACCGACGTGGTGCTGGACGTCCGCGACCTGCGGGTGGAGTACGTGGGCGAGGGCGGCCGCACCCCGGCGGTCAGCGACGTGTCCTTCACGCTGCGGCGCGGCGAGGTGCTCGGCATCGCCGGCGAGTCCGGCTCGGGGAAGTCCACCCTCGCCTACGCCATCACCCGGCTGCACAAGCCGCCGGCCGAGATCACCCACGGCGAGGTCCGCTACACCGCCCCGGACGGCCGCACCGCCGACGTCCTGGCCATGGACGACGCCGAACTGCGCGACTTCCGCTGGGAGGAGCTGTCCATCGTCTTCCAGTCCGCGATGCACGCGCTCAACCCCGTGCTGCGGATCGGCACGCAGATCGAGGACGTCATCGTGGCGCACCGGCCGAAGCTGGACGCGCGCGAACGTGCAGCCCGTGTCGTGGAGTTGCTCGGCATCGTCGGCATCCCGGCCGACCGCGCCGGCTCCTACCCGCACGAACTGTCCGGCGGGATGCGGCAGCGCGCGATGATCGCCGTCGGCCTCGCGCTGGACCCCGAGATCATCGTGATGGACGAGCCGACCACCGCGCTCGACGTGGTGATCCAGCGTCAGATCATCGAGAAGATCATGGAGTTGAAGGACCGGCTCGGCTTCTCGGTCGTCTTCATCACGCACGACCTGTCGCTGCTGATCGAACTCTCCGACACCATCGCGGTGATGTACGGGGGCAAGGTCGTGGAGACCGCGCCGGCCGGCGACTTCTACCGCGACCCGCAGCACCCCTACAGCCGCGGCCTGCTGGCGTCCTTCCCGACCCTCGGCGGCCCGAAGCGGGAACTGACCGGCATCCCCGGCTCCCCGCCCGACCTGCGGCGCCTCCCGTCGGGCTGCGCGTTCCGCCCCCGCTGCCCGCACGCCTTCGACGCCTGCGCCGCGCAGGTGCCGCCGCTGTACCAGGTGGGCGGCCCCGGCGGCGGCGCGCTCGCGGCCTGCCTGCTGCACGCGGACCCGCACGCCGAGCCCGACCCGAATTCCGCGACCGACCCGAACGAGCTGGCGACAGGTGAGACCCGATGAGCGGTGAGGCAACGGCCCGAGCGGCCACCGACCCCGGCGCCACAGGCGCGGCCGCCGAGCGGCCCGTCCTGGAGGCCCTCCACGTCACGAAGCACTTCCCGGTACGCGGCGGGCTGCCGGTGCGCGGCGGCGGCCGCAAGGTCGTGCACGCCGTCGAGGACGTGTCCCTGAGCCTGTACGCGGGCCGGATCACCGCGCTGGTCGGCGAGTCCGGCTCCGGCAAGTCCACCCTCGCCCGGCTGCTGGCGCAGCTCCACCCGCTCACCGGCGGGGAGGTGCGGCTGCACGGCGAACCGGTCGGGGCCCTGCGCGGCCGGGCCTTCCGCGACCACGTCCGCAAGGTCCAGCTCATCCTCCAGGACCCGTTCGGGTCGTTCAACCCGGTCGCCACGATCGCGGGCACGCTGGGGCGCGCGGTCGCGCTGCACCACAGGGGCAAGCGCGGCAAGGAGCGCACCGCCGTCATCGACGACCTGCTGACCCGGATCAACCTGGTGCCGCCGGCGCAGTTCACCGCGAAGTACCCGCACGAACTGTCCGGCGGGCAGTTGCAGCGGCTGTCGATCGCCCGGGCGCTGGCGGCCGACCCGGAGGTGTTCCTCGCCGACGAACCGGTCTCCAGCCTGGACGTGTCGATCCGGCTGGGCATCCTCAACCTGCTGCGCCGCCTCACCGAGGAGCGCAACGCGGCGATGCTCTACGTCACCCACGACATCGCCTCCGCCCGCTACTTCGCCACCGACACGGCGGTGATGTACGCCGGGCAGGTGGTCGAGAGCGGCCCGTCGGAGGCGGTGACGCAGCAGGCGGCGCACCCGTACACGCAGTTGCTGATCGCCTCGGCGCCCGACCCGTCGCGGGCCGGGGCCGACCGGGTCCGGGACATCGGGCAACCGCCCAGCCTCATCGACCCGCCGTCCGGGTGCCGCTTCCACCCGCGCTGCCCGTACGCGATGGAGCGCTGCGGCAGCCAGGTGCCGGGCCCCTTCACGCTCTCCCCCGGCCACGTCGCCCACTGCTGGCTGTACGCCGACGACGACGAGGCCCGCACGCGGCGGGCCGCCAACGCCGAGGCCGTCGCACGGCTGACCACCCCCGCGGCCGGGCCGGCCACCGCGAAGGGCCCGACGCCCGCGAAGACTCCGACGCCCCAACACCCGCCGGCCGCCCCGCCCTCCGACACGTCCGGCTCCCCCGATGCCCCCGGCTCCCCCGGCTCCCCCGACACACCGGCCTCCTGACCTCCCGGCCTCCCTCCCTGGCCCGCGAGGCGGCCACCCGCCGCCCGCGTCCGCCCGCAGCACCGCACCGCCCGCACCGCACCGCACCGCACCACCCTCCGCTCTCCCCGCTGTCCCTACTCCCAAGGAGCAGACGCACGTGACCACTTCACCGTCGCCCCTCGCGTCCGGCATGACGAGACGCGGCCTCCTCGCCGGCGCCCTGGCGGGCGCGGGCACGCTCGCCCTGTCCGCCTGCCAGCCGTCGGGCGGCAGCAGCTCGGGCGGTGACGCCATGCTGACCGTCGCCGCCCAGTCCGACAACCTCACCCGTGTCTTCAACCCCTACCTGGCCAACACCGCGCAGGGCCTGACCTACACCCCCCAGGGCTCGGGCGGCTTCATCTACGAGCCGCTGGTGCAGATCAACACCGTGAACATCGGCCACGACCTGCCGTGGCTGGCGAAGTCCTGGCGCTGGTCGGACGGCAACCGGACGCTCACGATGGAGCTCCGGTCCGGCGTGAAGTGGACCGACGGCGAGCCGTTCTCCGCCGACGACGTGGTGTTCACCTACACGATGCTGAAGAAGAACTCCGGGCTGAACCTGCTCGGCGTGGACATCACCTCGGTCACCGCGCCCAGCCCCACGCAGGTGGTCTTCACCTTTCCCGAGCCGTCGGAGCAGTTCTTCACCAACGTGGTGTCCGCGCCGATCGTCTCCGAGCACATCTGGTCGAAGGTCAAGGACCCGACGAAGTACACCGACGACAGCCCGGTCGGCACCGGCCCGTTCAAGCTCGACGAGTTCTCCGCGCAGTCCTTCACGCTGGTCCGCAACGAGGACTACTGGCAGCCCAAGGCGCAGATCAAGGCGCTGCGGTTCGTGGCGTACAAGGACAACGAGAGCATGACCAACGCGCTCGTGCAGGGTCTCGCGGACTGGGGCGGGACGTACATCGCCAACGCCGACAAGACGTACCTCAGCCGCAGCAAGCACAACAACTACTGGGCGCCGCTGGCCGGCACGGACGGCCTGATCCCCAACCTGGAGCGCTGGCCGCTGAGCGACATCGCGGTGCGGCGGGCGATCAGCCTCGGGGTTAACCGCAAGCAGGTCGGCGCGGCGAGCGCGTCACCGCCGGCCACCAGCGTCACCGGGCTGCCCATGCCGGCGTACACCGGCTCCATCGCCCCGCAGTACAAGGGCGTCGACTTCACCCAGGACGTGGCCAAGGCGCACCAGACGCTGACCGACGCCGGCTACGCGAAGGGCGGCGACGGCTACTACCACAAGGGCGGCAAGCGGGTGGAGTTCTCGGTGACCTTCCCGTCGGCCTACACCGACATCGCCTCCCGGGTGCAGGTGCTGGTCTCGCAGCTCAAGGACATCGGCATCAAGCTCACCATCGACACCACGACGGTGACGGACATCAACACCCGTACCGGCAAGGGCGACTTCGACTCCACGATGGGCTACCCGGTGGACTCCGCGCCGCGCGCCTTCTCGTACTACAACGACACGATCAACCCCAACCTGTACTACCCGATCGGCAAGGCGACGCCGACCTTCCAGAACATCGAGCGCTTCCAGAACGCGGAGGCGGCGCAGTTGTTCAAGGAGTACCCGAAGGCGACGACGGACGCGCAGCGGCAGCAGATCCTGGACGGGATCGAGAAGATCTTCGTGGAGAACCTGCCGTGGATCCCGATGTTCTACTGGGGCAGCTACGGCAACTGGAGCACCGCGAAGGCGACCGGCTTCCCCTCGCCGCAGGACCCCTACTTCAGCCCGGTGCCCAACCCGGTGGTCGCGCTGCGGCTGAAGCCGGTCTGAGCCGCAGCGCCGCGCCCGGCCCGTCGGTGCCGTGCGCCCCGATCCCCTTCCCTTCCTGCCGCATTCCGCGAGGAGAGCCATGTCCCACCTGACGACGCCGAGAGCCATGGTCGTCGTGAACGGCGACGACATCCACCACGACCTGCTAAATGCCGCCGGCGTCTTCCAACAGCTCGGTACCGAGGCCGGGTTCGCCACCCGCCGGGCGATGGGCACCAGCAGGTTCGTCGACCCGCGGCCGGAGACGGCCGAGGCGGACGTCTACCTGCTGTACACCGCCGGCGGGCACTTCGCGACGGAGCAGCAGCAGGCGCTGGCCGCCGCGGTGCGGGCGGGCAAGGGGCTGGTCGGGGTGCACGGCGCCAACATCATGGGCCGGCGCGGCGACGGGTTGGACCCGGCGGACCGCCCGCTGTTCGAGCTGCTCGGCAACCGCTACCTCTCGCACGGGCCCGGCCACCACGAGGGCCGGCACACCGTGGAGATCGTCGCCGACCACCCGGTGACCGCCGGCGTGGCGGACTTCGACCTCTTCGACGAGTACTACGAGTTCGAGCTGGCCGACGGGGACGTGACGGTGCTCGCGCAGCGGCACCGGGCGGACGGCGTCGCCGTGCCGGTGCTGTACGTCCGCGAGGTCGGCGCGGGACGGGTGGTCTACCTGGCGCTCGGCCACGACATGCGGTCGTGGGGCGAGCCGCCGGTACGCGCCCTGGTCCGGCAGGCGCTGGTGTGGGCGGCCGGCCGTGACTGAGACGACGCGTGACCGGCCCGCGGGGCCGGACGAAGGAGGAGCCGTGCCGCCCGCCATCGGCGTGATGATGTACACCGTGCTCGACCAGGCGCGGGCCGACCTGGAGGGCACCCTCGCCCGGCTGGCCGGCATCGGGTTCCTGGGCGTCGAGACCTACGGCCTGGTGGAGCACTTCGGGCCGTCCCGGGTCAGGGACGCCATCGCGTCGGCCGGGCTCACCCTGACCAGCGCGCACACCCCCTTCCCGGCCGGACCGGACGCGCAGCGGCTGCTGGACCAGAACGAGGAGCTCGGCGCCGAGGTCCTGGTGTGGAGCATGGAGCGCGAGGAGTTCGACTCCCCCGAGGCGATCCGGCACGGCGTACGGCGGGTCAACGAGGCCGCCGAGCGGGCGGCCGAGCGCGGCATGCGGATCGCCTACCACAACCACTTCGCCGAGTTCTCCCGGAGCTTCGACGGCCGGTCGGCGTACGACCTGCTGCTGGACCTGCTCGACGACCGGGTGCTGGTCGAACTCGACGCCTACTGGGCGGTGATGGGCGGCGCAGACCCGGCGCGGGTGCTGGCCGGCCTCGGCGGGCGGGCGCGGTTCGTGCACGTCAAGGACGGCCCCGCCGTCTCCTACGAGGAGGACGTGATGGTGCCCATCGGCGAGGGCCGGATCGACTGGGCCCGCACCCTGGGCGCCGCGGTGCCCGGGCCCCGGTGGCACCTGGTGGAGCTGGAGCGGCTGCACGTGGACACGTTCGAGGCGCTGCGCCGCTCCTACGCCCATCTGGTCGGCGCCGGGATCTCCCGCGGCGCGGCGGCCCCGGCGGGCACGGAGGAGCGGTGATGAGGGTCCTGTTCCTCGGCGGTGCCGGGATGATCGGTTCCGCGGCGGCGGCGCGGGCGGCGGCCGAGGGCGCCGAGGTGACGGTGGTGACCCGGTCGGAGCCGGTGCGCCCGGTCGCCGACGGCGTGCGGCGGCTGCGGGCGGACGTGCGCGACGCCGCGGCGCTCGGATCGGTGCTGGGCGGTGCGGAGTTCGACGCGATCGTCAACTGGGTCGGCTTCACCCCCGACGACGTGCGCGCGCATCCGCGGCTGTTCACCGACCGGACCGGGCAGTACGTCTTCATCAGCACCTGCTCGGTCTTCGGCCGGCCGGTGCCGCAGCTACCGATCACCGAGTCCAGTCCGCGCCGCCAGCCGGTCTTCGGCTACGCACGGGACAAGATCGCGTGCGAGCTGCTGCTGGAGGAGGAGTACCGCGCGAGCGGCTTCCCGCTGACGATCGTGCGCCCCTTCCACACCTACGACCGTACGGTGGTGCCGGTGCTCGCCGGGTGGACGGCGGTCGAGCGGATGCGGGCCGGGCGGCCGGTGGTGGTGCACGGCGACGGCACGTCGCTGTGGTCGCTCACCCACTCCGCGGACTTCGCCCGCGCCTTCGTGCCGTTGCTCGGCCTGGACCACGCGATCGGCGAGAGCGTCAACGTGGTCAGTGGCGACATCCTCACCTGGGACCAGATCCACCTGGCCCTGGCCGCGGCCGCCGGGGTGCGCGCGCCGGTGCTGCGGCACCGCTCCAGCGAGTCGATCGCCGTGCACGTGCCGGGCTGGGGCGAGGTGCTGGAGCACGACTTCCGGCACTCGATGCTCTTCGACACCTCCAAACTGCGGTCGCTGGTCCCGGGGTTCGCGCCGCGCGTGTCCTTCGCGCAGGGCGCCCGCGAGGTGCTGGCGCACTACGACGCCCATCCGGAGCTGAAGTCGGTCGACGCCGCGCTGTCCCGGGCCTTCGACGCCCTGCTGGAGGACTGATGGCCGCCTCCCGCCCCCCACCAGTGGTATTACGTGGTCTACATTGAGTGGACCTCTGACATACCATAGGCAGACCAACGAGCTCACGGAAGCGTCCGGCCGCGGCAGTCCCGCGACCGGCCACCGCAGGACGAGGGAAGAGGAACGCGTGATCGGCGTCGGACTCATAGGTTCGGGATTCATCGGCGACACATACGCGGACGCGCTCCAGGACGTGCGGAACGCGACCCTGGTGGCGGCCTGTTCGCGCGACCTCGCGCGCGCCGCCGCACTGGCCGCCAAGTGGGCGCCGCCGCACGCCCGCGCGTACGACGACGCGGCCGCCCTGTGCGCCGACCCGGACGTCGATCTGGTGGTCGTCGCGGTGCCCAACGAGGCGCACCTGGACGCGGTCAGGGCGGCCGCGGCCGCCGGCAAGGGCGTGGTGTGCACCAAACCGCTGGCCCGCACCGGCGCCGAGGCGGCGGCCGTCCTGAA
This sequence comes from Streptomyces sp. SN-593, assembly GCF_016756395.1. Classification (NCBI taxonomy): domain Bacteria; kingdom Bacillati; phylum Actinomycetota; class Actinomycetes; order Kitasatosporales; family Streptomycetaceae; genus Actinacidiphila; species Actinacidiphila reveromycinica. The sequence goes on along the minus strand of NZ_AP018365.1, from coordinate 8,444,108 downwards.
CGTCGTCCGGGCGGCCGGCGTCTGGCACGGCTACGCCGAGAGCTCGGTCTTCTCGCCGAACATCGCCAAGGCCCACGACATGGTCGCCGCCGGCGCGATCGGCGACCTGCTCACCATGCGGGCGCGCGAGGCCCACTCCGGGCCGCACGCCCCGCACTTCTGGGACACGCGGACCGCCGGCGGGGGCGCCCTGCTCGACATGGGGTGCCACACCGTGGAGTCGGCCCGGCACTTCTTCGGCAAGGACAACCCGATCGTCGAGGTCTTCGCGTGGGGCGCCACGCTCGCCCACGCGGAGCGCACCACCGGCGAGGACACCGCGATCGCGCTGCTGAAGTTCGCCGGCGGCCAGCTCGCCACCGTGGAGTCGTCGTGGATCGAGAAGGGCGGCATGCAACTGCGGCACGAACTCGTCGGCAGCGCCGGCCGCCTGGTCACCGACACCTCCGCGACGCCGGTGTGGGGCTTCATCGAGCGCCCGGCCGGCTACCTGGTCGAGAAGGCCGACGCCGACACCGGCTGGGTCTACCCGGTGCCCGAGGAGGCCCGCGCCTACGGCTTCAGCCAGCAGATGCGGCACTTCGTCGACTGCTTCGCCCGCGGCGAGGCGCCGCGCGAGACCTTCGAGGACGGCGTGGTCGTCAACCACGTGCTCGACGCCTGCTACGCCTCGATGCGCTCCGGCACCTGGGAGAAGGTCCCGCACCCGGCGGCCCTCGCCCCGAAGGCCCAGGCCCCGGCATGAGCACCGATCACATCAGCGCCCGACGGCCCGGCCCGGCGGGAACAGCGGCGGGGGGCCAGCCGGCACCTGCGCCCGCCGTGCCGGCCGCCGTCCCGGTACCGGCCGCCGTACTCCCCGGACCGGCCCCGACGCCGGCGACGGCGCTGGCCGGCGGTTACCCCGAACCGCTGTGGATGCAGGCGAAGGCCGCCCTGGAGCACCGGATCGCCGTCGGCGAGGTCAAGCCCGGCTCCCGGCTGCCCCCGGAGCGCGAGCTGTGCCGGATGCTGGGCATCTCGCGGGTCACCCTGCGCAAGGCGCTCACCGCGCTCGTCGAGGACGGGGTGCTGCGCGCCGCGCAGGGCCGGGGCTGGTACGTCGCCGCCGTCGAGCGCAAGGAGTGGCCCAACACCCTGGAGTCGTTCTCCGAGACCGCCCGCCGGATGGGCCTGGTGGCGACCTCCGAGGTGCTGCGCCGCGAGACCGGACCGGCCAGCTTCGACGAGGCGGAGGCGTTCCAGATCGCCCCCGGCACCCCGCTGTACCGGCTCGAACGCGTCCGCATGCTCGACGGGGTGCCGATCGCGGTCGACCGCTCGCTGCTGCCCGCCGACGTGGCCGCCGGCTTCGACGCCGTCGACTTCACCGCCTGCTCGCTCTACGACACGATCGCCGCCGCGGGCTTCGAACTGGCACAGGCCGACACCACCATCGAGGCCCGCCCCGCCGACGCCGCGCTCGCCGGCCACCTCGCCATCGCGGCCGGCACCCCCGTCCTCGACATGCGGCAGATCGTCCGCGACCGCGCGCAGCGGCCGCTGCTGTCCTCGTCGATCCGCTACGCCGGCGACCGCTACCGCCTGCGCACCTCCTTCATGCGCAGCTCCGGCTGACGCGCCCGCCTCCCCCCGAACCCCCTTCGCAGAAGCGGAGCACCCGTGACCACAGCAACGCCACCACCCCTCCCCCGCGACGACGCCGGCCCTGTCCCCGACGCCCCCGGCGACGCCCGCGCCTACGACGCGCACGCCCTGGCCGGCGCCCTCGCCTCGCCGCGCCCGCAGGAGATCACCGCGTGCGCCGCGCTCCTGCGGCGCGAGGGCCTGCTCGGCCCGGACACCCACCTGTCCTACTTCGGCCTCGACGAGCAGGACAAGCGCGAGCTGCTGGCCGGCGCGACAGCGCCGCGCCGCTTCCGCGCCCTGCTGGTCGACCTGCGCACCGGCCGGTCGCACGACGCCGTCGTCTGCCCCGGCGAGGACCGGGTCGTCTCCGCCCGCCTGCTGGAGCCGGCCACCGACGGCCACGTCCCGGTGGTGCTCGCCGAGTTCGGGCTCGTGGAGGAGATCGTGCACCGCGACGAGCGGTGGCTCGCCGCCATGCGCAGGCGCGGCCTGACCGACGTCCGGCAGTTGCGGGTCAACCCGCTGTCGGCCGGCGTCGCCGGCCCGGGCGAGGACGGCCGCCGCCTTCAGCGCTGCTTCACCTTCCTGCAGAAGACCCCGGACGACCTCGGCTGGGCGCACCCGGTGGACGGCGTCACGGTCGTGGTGGACGTCGTCACCCGCGAGGTGCTCGACGTCACCGACCACGCGCTGCTGCCGGTGCCGCAGGAGGACGGCAACTTCCACGACCCCGGATGGGTCGGACAGCCGGCCAGGCCCGGGCTGAAGCCGATCGAGATCACCCAGCCGCAGGGCCCGAGCTTCACCATCGACGACGACGGCGTCATCAACTGGCTCGGCTGGACCCTCCAGGTCGGCTTCGACCAGCGCGAGGGCCTGGTGCTGCGCAACGTCGCCCTCGACGACGCGGGACGGCGCCGCCCGGTGCTGTACCGCGCCTCCATAGCCGAGATGGTCGTGCCCTACGGCGACCCGAGCCCGCAGCGCTGGTTCCAGAACTTCTTCGACTGCGGCGAGTACCTGCTCGGCGGCTTCGCCAACTCCCTTGAGCTGGGCTGCGACTGCGTCGGCGACATCACCTACCTCGACGCGGTACTGGCCGCCGCCGACGGCGGCGTCCACGTCGTGCCGCAGGCGATCTGCATCCACGAGGAGGACACCGGCATCCTGTGGAAGCACTCCGACGGCTGGAACGGCTCCACGCAGTCGCGCCGCAACCGGCGCCTGGTGATCTCCTTCTTCGTCACCGTCGGCAACTACGACTACGGCTTCTACTGGTACCTCTCGCTCGACGGCGCCATCGAGCTGGAGGTCAAGGCCACCGGTGTCGTCTTCACCTCCGGCTACCCGGGTCCCGGGTACGCCTACGCCTCCGAACTGGCCCCCGGTCTCGGCGCGCCCTACCACCAGCACCTGTTCAGCGCCCGGCTGGACATGGCGGTGGACGGCACCGGCAACGCGGTCGACGAGGTGGAGTCCGCCGCGGTGCCGCGCGGCCCCGGCAACCCCACCGGCACCGGGTTCACCCAGACCGTGACCCGGCTGCGCACCGAGTCCGGCGCGCAGCGCCTGGCCGACACCACCCGCAACCGGTCGTGGGTGGTGACCAACCCGTCGGTCGCCAACCGGCTCGGCAACCCGGTCGGCTACCAGCTCCACCCGGAGGGCCGGCCGGTGCTGCTGGCCGACGCCGACTCCGACATCCACCGGCGCGCCGCGTACGCCACCCGCCACCTGTGGGTGACGCCCTACGCGCCGGACGAGCGCTACCCGGCCGGGGACCTGGTCAACATGCACCCGGGCGGCGGCGGACTGCCGCGGTGGACGGCCGCCGACCGGTCCGTGGACGACACCGACATCGTGCTGTGGCACACCTTCGGGCTGACCCACTTCCCGCGTCCCGAGGACTGGCCGGTGATGCCGGTCGACTCCGCGGGCTTCGCGCTCAAGCCGTACGGCTTCTTCGACCGCAACCCGACGCTCGACATCCCGGCCTCCGGCGGCGCCCACTGCCACGCCGGCGGCCCCGGCCCGGACACCTGCCACGACCCGCACGCCGGGCACGGCCACGCCCACCTCGACCCCCGCACCCCCCAGGGAAAGGCCGGCGCATGAGCACCACGCGACCGCTGGGCATCCAGCTCTACAGCGTGCGCGAGGACATCGGACCCGCGGACCTCGACCGCACCCTCGCACGGCTGGCGGGCTTCGGGTTCACCCACGCGGAGCCGTTCGACATCCTCGGCGACCCCGACCGGCTCGGCGCCGCCCTGCGCGATGCCGGGCTGGCCGCCGCCACCGCCCACGCCTCGGTGCTGCGGCACGACGTGGCGGACGTCCTGGACGCCGCGCAGGCGCTCGGCATCGGCTGCGTCATCACGCCCTACGTCGATCCGGGCAGCATCACCGACCGCGCCGGGGTGGAACGCCTCGCCGCGACGCTCAACGAGGCCGCCGCGACCGCGGCCGAGCGCGGCATCCGGATCGGCTACCACAACCACGACTTCGAGTTCGCCCAGCGCGTCGACGGCGTCCCCGCCTATGAGGTGCTCACCGGGCTGCTCGACCCGTCGGTGGTCCTGGAGGTCGACGTCTACTGGGCGGGGGTCGGCGGCGCCGACGTGTTCGAGCTGCTGCCGCGCCTCGGCGACCGGGTGCGCCACCTGCACGTGGTGCACGAGCGGGAGCCGGGCAACGACCGCCCGGTGCTGGGCGTGGACACCGCCGGGCGGATGGGCGAGGTGCTGGCCCTGACCGCCGCGAGCGTCGAGCTGCCGGTGGTCGAGGTCGTCGCCCACCACAGCGACGTGTGGCCGCTCGTGGAGCGCAACGCCGCGCACTTCCTGGACGGGACCGCCGCGTGAGCGCGCCCGTCCGGGTCGCGGTCGTCGGCGCCGGCGACATCTCCGACCAGTACCTCAGGGCCCTCTCCGGCTACCCCGACCTCGCCGTCACCGCCGTGGCCGACCTGGTGCCCGCCCGTGCCCGCGCGCAGGCCGAGGCGTACGGCGTACCGGCGTGGGGCGACACCGCCGAGGTGCTGCGCCGCGACGACGTGGACCTGGTGGTCAACCTGACGGTCCCCGCCGCCCACGCCGAGGTCGCGCTGGCCGCGGTCGCGGCCGGCAAGCACGTGTGGGGCGAGAAGCCGCTCGCCCTGGACCGGACCAGCGCCCGCGCCGTGCTGGACGCCGCACGGGACGCGGGTGTCGTGGTCGGCAACGCCCCCGACACGGTGCTCGGGCCCGGCGTGCAGACCTCCCACCGGCTGCTCGCCGAAGGGGCGATCGGCACCCCCAGGACGGTGCTCACCCTCATGCAGGGCCCGGGGCCCGACCTGTGGCACCCGCGGCCGCAGTTCCTCTTCGCCAAGGGCGCGGGACCCCTGTTCGACATCGGGCCCTACTACGTGACCGCCCTGGTCCAACTGCTGGGCCCGGTCGTGTCGGTGAGCGCGACCGGACAGAGCCCGCGGCCCCGGCGGGTCATCGGCGCGGGCCCGGACGCCGGCACCGGCTTCCCGGTGGAGGTGCCCACCCACGTCAGCGTGGTGACCTCCTTCGCCTCCGGGGCTGTCGGCACCTCCGTCTACAGCTTCGACTCGCCGCTGCGCCGCCAGCTCTTCGAGATCACCGGCTCCGACGGCGTGATGGACGTGCCGGTCAGCGGCTTCGACGGCGCCACGCGGCTGCTGACCGACCCCGCGCCCGGCGCGCCGTGGACCACGGTGCCCGCCGCCGGGGTGCCGAGCGGCCGGGGCGTCGGCGTCCTGGAACTGGCCCGCGCCCTGCGCGCGGGCCGGCGCCCGCGCGCCAGCGGCGAACTGGCCTACCACGTGCTGGACGTGATGCTCGCCGTCGAGGAGTCCGTCGCCCTCGGCACACCCGTCCGGGTGGAGAGCGGCGCCCCCGAGGTGCCCCCGATCCCACCGCACTGGGACCCCATCGCACGGACCTACGACGGAACGGAACAGACATGAGCGAGGGATACCTCCCCTACGCGACCGCCCGCGCGACGCAGGCCGAGGAGCTGGAAGCCGCGATCGCCCGGCTCGGCCCGTCGGTGGCCTCGCTCGCCGAAGCCGGCCTGCTGGCCGGCCCCGGGCCGGTGTTCGTCGGGATCGGCGCGAGCCTGGCGGCCGCCTGTGCACCGGTGTGGTCGCTGCGCGCCCGGGGCGTGCACGCCTGGCGACTGGGCGCCGGCGACCACCCGCTGCCGTATCCCGCGAGCCGGCACCCGGTGTTCGGGGTGTCGCAGAGCGGCCGTAGCGCGGAGACCCTCGCCGTGCTGGAGTCGGTGCCGCCGCCGCTGCGGCACGCGGTGGTGAACATGACGCCCTCGCCGATCGCCGGCATCGCCACCGGCGTGCTCGACATCGGCGGCATCCGCGACAGCTACGCCTCCACGATCGGGTACACCGCGACCGTGGCCGCGCTCGGCATGCTCGCCGACGCCTGGGACGGCGGCGCCCCCGACGAGGGGTGGGCCCGGCTCGGCGCGCTGTTCGCCGCGACCGAGAAGGACCTGCGCGAGCAGGTGCGGGCGCTGGCGCCGCTGTTCGCGGCCGCCACCTCCGCCGACTTCGTCGGCGCCGGGCCCGCCGTGGGCTCCGCGGAGGCGTCGGCGCTGCTCTTCCGCGAGGTCGTGCGCGTCCCGTCCACCGGGATGAGCACCCGCCAGTACCTGCACGGCGCGATGGAGTCGGCCGGCGGCGGCGTGCACGTGGTGTTCGGCGACGAGCGCGAGCACGCGGTGGCCGACACGCTGGCCGCCGCGGGTCACCCGGTGGTGCTCGTCACCTCGGCGCCGCCCCCCGCACGGCCGCGCCTGCACCCGGTGCGGGTGCCCCGGCTGCCCGCCGCGCAGCGCGCGGTGCTGGAGATCCTGGTCGCCCAGATCCTCGTGGAGGCCGTCGCCGAGGTCCGCGGCGTGGACATCGAGGAGTTCGTGTTCCACAACGCGGACATCAAGGTCGACGGGGGGCCGGCGGTATGAGGGTCCTGGTCGGTGCCGACGTGGGCGGCACCAAGGTCGCGATCCGGGTCGAGGCGCCCGACGGCACGGTCCGCTCGGACGTCCGGCTGCCGTCCACCGGCTGGGAGGCGGCCCCGGTCGAGTACGCCGCGCGCTGGCTGCTGGACCGGGTGGCCTCGGTGCTGCCGGCGGGCGACGAGGTCGCCGCCCTGGGCGTCGGCGCGCAGGGCTGCGACACGCAGGAGCACTGCGGGCGGCTCCGCGCGGCCCTCGAAGCGCTCGCGGTGCCGGCCACCGTGGTCAACGACGCCGCGCTGCTGGTCCCGGCCGCCGGGTTGGAGCACGGCATCGGCGTCATCGCCGGCACCGGCTCGATCGCGGTGGGCGCCCGCGCCGACGGCACCGTGCTGTTCGCGGGCGGCTGGGGCTGGGTGCTCGGCGACGAGGGCAGCGCGCCGGCGATCGTCCGGGAGGCGGTGCGGGCGGTCCTGGCCGACCACGACCGGGGACGGCCCGACGACGGCCTGCTGACGGCGCTGCTCGACCACTACGGCGTGGCCGGCGCCCCGGGACTGGCCCGCGCGGTCAACGACTCGCCCACACCCGCCACATGGGGTCCGGCCGCGCCCGCGGTGTTCGACGCGGCCGCCGCGGGTTCCGCGCTCGCGGCCGGGGTGGTGGACACCGCGGCGGCCGCGCTGGCCGCGCTCGTCGGCACCTTGCGGGCGCGCGGCGCGGCGGGCGGGACCGTCGTGGCCGCGGGCGGCGTGCTGACCGGGCAGCCCCTGCTGGCCGGTCTGCTGCGGGACCGGCTGGCCGCGGCGCACCCCGACCTGACGCTGCGCCTGCTCGACGCCCCGCCGGTCGCGGGCGCGACCGCCCTGGCCCGCGCCCGCCTCGCCGCCCCCTGAGGGCTGTCCCGCCGAGGCGGCACCCGGAGACACCCACCCGCAGGACTTCCGAAAAGAGCTGAACATGGCACAGCACGAACCCTCCTGGACACGGGCCCTCTACGTCGACGGGGAGTTCCGCCCGCCCGCCGCGGGCGCCACCCTCGACGTCCGCGACAAGTCCTCCGGCGCCCTGCTCGGGGAGGCCGGCTCCGCCGACGTCGCGGACGTGGACGCGGCCGTGGCCTCCTCGCTCACCGCGCAGCGCGCGTGGGCCGCCCGCCCCCACGCCGAGCGCGCCGCGGTCCTGCGGCGCGTGGCCACCGCACTCGAACAGGCCGACGGCTTGCGCGAGTTGATCGTCCGCGAGACCGGCAGCATCGCGGGCAAGGCCGACTACGAGATCGCCTCGGCCGTCGGTGAGCTGACCGAGGCGGCGGCCCTGGCCTCCCGCCCGGTCGGCGAGGTGCTGCGGACCGGGCACCCCGGCCGCTTCTCGGTGTCCGAGCGCGTGCCGGTCGGCCTCGTCGCGGCGATCACCCCGTGGAACTTCCCGCTGGTCCTGGGCATGCGGGTGATCGCACCCGCGCTGGCCCTGGGCAACGCGGTGCTGCTCAAACCGTCGCCGGAGACGCCGCTGTCCGGCGGGCTGGCGATCGCCGAGCTGTTCGCGCGGGCGGGGGCACCGGCAGGGGTCTTCCAGGTGCTGCCCGGCGGGGAGCGGGTCGGCCGCCGGCTGGTGGAGCATCCCGACGTGGCGATGGTGCACTTCACCGGATCGACCGCGGTCGGCCGGGAGATCGCCGCGACCGCCGGGTCCCTGCTGAAGAAGACCTCGCTGGAACTCGGCGGCAACAACGCCCTCGTGGTGCTGGCGGACGCCGACGTCGACCAGGCCGCGATGATCGGGGCGTGGTCGAGCTTCCACTACCAGGGCCAGACCTGCATCAGCGCGGGCCGGCACATCGTGGACCGCGCCGTCGCCGACGCCTACCTCGACAACCTCGTCGGGCGGGCCGCGGCCGTCACCGTGGGCGACCCGCTGCGGGACGGCGCCGGCCTGGGGCCGATCATCAATGACGCCCAACTGGCCCGCGCCAGGCGGCTGCTGGACGACGCGGTGGCCGGCGGCGCCCGGGTGCTGACCGGCGGGACCGCCGAGGGCCGGTTCTTCCGTCCGACCGTCGTGGTGGACGTCGACCCGTCCTGCGCCCTGTGGACCGAGGAGATCTTCGCGCCCATCGCCCCCGTCGCCGTGGTCGACGGCGCCGACGAGGCCGTGGCGCTCGCCAACGACACCCGCTACGGCCTGGTCTCCTCGGTCGTCGGCCGCGACGTCCACCGGGCCACGGAGGTCGCCCGCCGCCTGGACTGCGCGATGGTCCACGTCAACGACGCGACGCCCCAGGACGAACCGCTCGCCCCCTTCGGCGGGACCGGCGCCTCCGGCCTGGGCGGCCGCGCGGGCGGCGACGCCAACCTGGAGGAGTACACCGAGCGCCGCTGGCGCACGGTCACCGGCGCCCCGGTCCACTATCCCTACTGAGAGCCGCGCCGTGGGTTCGCACGGCCACCGCCGCCCGGGACGCGCCCGGGCGGCGCGACGGCGGAGCGGTCCGCGGACCGCCGCCACGACGGAAGGGACGGTACCCGAGGGTGCGTTCGACCGATGACGACTTGCCGACGATCCTGACCGCGCACCTGGGCCACGGCCTCACCGCGGCCAAGGCGGTGGTGGCGGCGCTGCCCGACGGCCGCGCGCCGCGCACCTGCGAGCTGCTGGGCCCGGACGGCCCCCACCGGCTCGACGCCGGGCCGGTCGTGGTGGTGCCGGGGTGGCGGCGGGGGCCGTTCGCCCGTGTTCCGCTCCCCCGCGATCTCACGGCCGGCACCTACACCGTGCGGATCGTGGACGGCGGCGGGCGCGAGGCGGTGTCGGAGCCGTTCGTGGTCGGGCCCGACCGGCTCCAGCGGCAGACGATGTCCGACGTGCTCGCGTACTTCCGGGCGATGCGCTCCAGCGGGGAGATCGACCGCAAGGACCGGCACGCGCGGCTGTGGGCCGACGGCAGCGGGCGCGAGGTGGACGCCCGCGGCGGCTGGCTCGACGCGAGCGGCGACCCGAGCAAGTTCCTCAGCCACCTCACCTACACCCGCACCATGAGCCCGCAGCAGATCCCGCTGTGCGCCTGGGCGATGGCGGCGGCCCGGGACGTCCTGGCCGAGCGGCACCCCGCGCTGGTCCGTTCGCTGGGCGCGCGGCTGCGCGACGAGGCGCTGTGGGGCGCGGACTTCCTGGTCCGCTTCCGGGCGCCCGAGGGCTACTTCTACACCGGGGTGTTCGACGCGCTCACCAAGCGGCTGGACGAGCGGTTCGTGACGGCGCCGCTGGCGGAGTGCGTCCGCACCGACCGCTACCAGGCCGCGTACCGGCAGGGCGGGGGCCTGGCGATCGCCGCCCTGGCGCGCGCCTCCACCCTCGGCGACCACGGCGACTTCACCGGTCCCGCCTACCTGGACGCGGCTCTCACCGGGTTCGCGCACCTGGAGGCGCACAACCTGGAGTACCTGGACGACGGCACCGAGTCGGTGGTCGACGACTACGCGGCGCTGCTGGCGGCCTGCGAGCTGGTCGCGGCCGGCGCCCCGGTGGTCGCGGCGGCCCGGCGCCGCGCGCGGCTGCTGACCGGCCGGTACGTCGCGCCGGAGGACGGCGGCCCGGGCTGGTTCACCGCCGACGCGGAGGGCCGGCCGTTCTTCCACGCGGTGGAGGCCGGCCTGCCGGTCCTGGCCCTGCTGCGGTTCGCCGCGGTGCTCCCGGACTCCCCCGAGGCCGGCCCGGCCCGGGCACTGGCGGTCCGGGCGACGCTCGACACGCTCGCCCGGACCCGCGCGGTGCCCAACCCGTTCGGGTACCCGCGGCAGCGGGCGCGCCCGGCGGGCGGCGCCGACCGGGACGCGTTCTTCTTCCCGCACGCCAACGAGACCGGCTACTGGTGGCAGGGCGAGAACGCCGCCATCGCCTCGCTCGCCGCGGCGGCGGCGTTCTGCGCGGCGGCCGACGGGGTGCCCGACGCCGAGCGGGAGGCGCTGCGGGAGTTCGCCGACGACCAGCTGGCGTGGATCACCGGCCGCAACCCGTTCGGCGCGTGCATGCTCCAGGGGCGCGGCCGGGGGAACGTGGACTACGCCTCGGACTTCCCGAACCTGCCCGGCGGCATCGTCAACGGCATCACCTCCGGCTGGGCGGACGAGGACGACATCGCCTTCCTGCCCGCGGACGCCCCGCAGGAGGAGTCGTGGCGGTGGGCGGAGCAGTGGATCCCGCACACCGGCTGGTTCCTGCTGGCCGTGGCGGCCGCCCGCTGAGCGGGCGGGAGCGCCTTCAGCCGGCGGGGGCGCCGGACCCGGCGGTCCAGGGGTCGTGCCAGGGCGGATGGCCCGTCACCAGGTCGGCGGCCTCGGCGGGACCCCAGGTGCCGGGTGCGTACGGCAGCAGCGGGGCGGGATCGTCGAGCAGGGGCTGCACGATCCGCCATGCCTCCTCGACGCCGTCCTCCCGGGTGAACAGGCTGTGGTCCCCGGTGAGCGCGCCGTGCAGCAGCCGCTCGTACGGCTCCGGCGGCTCGCCGAGGTCCCGGACGAAGGAGGCGTCCAGGTGCAGGGGGCGCCAGGTCTGCTCGCCCTGGGCGACGAGTTGCAGGCACACCCCGGGGTCGGGGTCGATGCGCAGCACGATCTGGTTCGGCTCGGCCTGGTGCGGCGTCGGCAGGAAGGCCAGCCGCGGCGCCCGGCGCAGGATCAGCCGCACCTCGGTGTCGCGCACCGGCAGGTTCTTGCCCGCGCGCAGGAAGAACGGCACGTCGATCCACTTCCAGTTATCGATCTCCAGCCGCAGCGCGATGTACGTCTCGGTGTCGGAGCCGGCGGCGACGCCGGGGGTGTCGCGGTAGCCGGTGTACTGGCCGCGGACGCTGCGGCGCGGGTCGGCGGCGCGTACGGCCTTGAGGACTTCGGCCTTGCGGTCCCGGAGGCTGTCGGCGCCGGCGTCCGCGGGCGGGTCCATCGTGACGGCGGCGAGCACCTGCAACAGGTGGTTCTGCACCACGTCGCGCAGGGCGCCGACGGGGTCGTAGAAGCTGCCGCGGCCCTCGATGCCGAAGTCCTCGGCCATGGTGATCTGTACGGCGCTGACGCTGTCGCGGTCCCACAGCCCGGCCAGGGCGCGGTTGGCGAAGCGCAGGTACTCCAGCTCGATCACCGGCTCCTTGCCGAGGAAGTGGTCGACGCGCAGCAGTTGGTCCTCGCGCAGCACGGCGTGCAGCCGGGCGTTGAGCGCGCGGGCGGAGGCGAGGTCCTTGCCGAACGGCTTCTCCACCGCGACCCGGGCGTGCTCCACCAGGCCGGCCGCGCCGAGCCGTTCGACGATCGGACCGAAGAGCCGGGGCGGCATCTCCAGGTAGTGCAGCGTGCGGTGGCCCGGACCGATCTCGGCGCTCAGCCGGGTGTAGAGAGCGGCGTCGGTGACGTCGCCGTGCAGGTAGGTGACGCGTGCGGCGAACCGCCGGAAGGTGTCGTCGTCGACCCGCTGGCCGGTGGCGGCGACACGCTCGCGGGCCTGTGCGACGAAGTCGGCCGTGGTGAGGTCGTCGGCGGCCACGCCGATCACACGGCAGTCGAGGAGGCCGCGCGCTTCGAGCCGGTACAGGGCGCGCAGGGTCATCTTGCGGGCGAGGTCGCCGGTGATGCCGAACACGACGAGGGTGTCCGCGCCCTCCGGACGGCCGGTGCGGGTCATGTCGCGCTCCTCCCGGTCCTGCGCCACCCCCGTCGACGCGCGCTGCTCCTTCCCAGGGTGCGCCCGGCGGGAGCGCCGCACCACGCGGGCACGGCGCGCGCGGAGGCTGCCCCCGGCAGGCACCGCCGGTTCCCGGCGGGGCGCGGCGCACCGGCAACCGTGCAGCGGACACGCGTGGCGGCTCGCTACCCGGTCGGCGCGAAGCGCCAGCGCACCTCGCCGTCGTGCCACTCCGCGGTGGGGGCGAGTCCGGCCGCGGCGGCGACGGCGGCCGAGGCGGCGTGGTCCGGGTGGATGTGGGCGACCACCGGGCGGATGCGGTGCGCGGCCAGCCTGCGCACCAACCCGCACGCGGCCTCCGTCGCGATCCCCCGGCCCTGCCAGGGCGTGCCCACCACCCAGGCGACCTCGGCGCTCCGCGCCCCCTCGGCCCCCTCGGCCCCCTCGGCCCCCTGGACCGTCGCCTGCACGGTGCCCACCAGGCGTCTGTCGTCCCGCAGCCTGATCACCCAGTTCAGCCACCCCACGCCGGGCTCGGGCGATCCGGCGGCCAGCCGGGCGTAGCGGGCCCGCAGCGCCTCGGGCGTGGCCGGCTCCCCGCCGATGAACCGGTGGAGCGCCGGATCGGCGAGCACCTCGGCCATCTCCGCCGCGTGCTCGACCCGGAGCGGGATCATCTCCAGCCGCCTGGTCGAGAACCCGCCGCCCACCTCGCCCGCCACGCGCTTTCCCCCTCAAGCCCTGCCTGCCCGACGCGCACCACACTCCCACACCCCGCCGTCGGTCCCGGCGGCTGGGAGTGCGGCTCGCGGGGCCGGACCCCGTGGTCAGGTGGAAGGAGTGGGGCGGGGGTCCATGTGGCGGAGGGCGGGGAGCATGAGCAGCCCCAGGAGGATGGTGGGGACGCCGCCGACCGCCAGGGACCAGCGGGTGCCGATGTCCTGGGCGACCCAGCCGACCAGCGGGCCGCCGACCACGGTCGTGCCGCCCCAGGCCAGCGCCCACAGGGCCATCACCCGACCGCGCATCGCGGGCGCGGCGGCGAGTTGGAGCGCGGTCTTGGACAGCGCGTTGAAGCTGACGCTGCCGTAGCCGACGAAGAGCAGCGCGACCAGTTCCCAGGGCAGCGACGGGGCGAGCGCGGCGGCCGTGATCGCGACGCCCCAGCCGACGGCGGCGATCGCGAGGGTGCTGCTGCGCTTGGGGTTGCCGCGGCTGGCGGTCACCAGGCCGCCGAGGACGGCGCCCAGGCCCATCACCGACGCCATCGCGCCGTACGTGCCGGCACCGCCGTGCAGCGCGCCGCGCGCCACCAGCGGGAGCGTGACCGGGAACTCGTAGGCGAGCGCGCCGGTCACGGTGATCATCACCAGCGGCAGCAGCAGCGCGGGGGTCTGGAAGGCGTACCGCAGCCCCGCCCTGACCTGGCCCTTCTCGCGGGGCGGGCGCTCGACGGGGTTCATCTCGGCGGGCCGCATGAGGAACAGGCTCGCCAGCACGCCCGCGAACGAGGCCGCGTTGAGCACGAAGCAGGTGGTCAGGCCGACCCCGGCGACCAGGGCACCGCCGGCGGCCGCGCCCAGCACGCGGGCGAGGTTCACCGAGACGGAGTTGAGCGTGACGGCGTTGGCCAGCCGCTCGCGCGGCACCAGGTCGCCGATCAGGCTCTGGCGTGCGGGGTTGTCGACCACGGTCAGCACGCCCAGCGCCAGCGACAGCACCACGACCCCGGCGTAGCTCGCCTGCCCCAGCGCCGTCATCAGGGCGAACGCCAGCGCGACCACGGCCGACGCCGACTGCGTGACGTACAGCAGGCGGCGCCGGTCGTACCGGTCGGCGATCAGACCGCCGAACGGGCCGAGCAGCGCCAGCGGCAGGTAGCGGGCGGCGGTGGCGACGCCGAGGTCGGCGCCGCTGCCGGTCAGCCGCAGCACCAGGAACGCGAGTGCCAGGGTCTGCATCCAGGTGCCGGCGATGGACACCGCGTAGCCCCAGAAGTAGAGGCGGTAGTTGCGTATCGCCAGCGAGTCGAAGGCCCGCGACAGCGGGCGCCCCCGCGCGCCGCTCGTCCCTCCGGTCGCGGCGCCGGCTGTCGATTCACGGCCCGCACCGACGGCACCGGCACCGGCACCGGCACCGGCACGCCGGGGTCCCTCGCGCTCCGGCGCGACGCTCCCCGCCCCGGTACGGCCGGGTCCGGCGTCGGCGGCATAGGCACCGGCAGGGTCACCGGCACGTCCCCGCGGCCCGCCGGGTGGCCTCCCACCGCCCGGCGCGGCGCCGTCCGTCCCGGCGTGGTCCGCCGCGCCGTCGCCCGTAGCCGCGGCATCCGCGCCCGCAGCCGCACCCGCGGCGCCCGGACGCACCGCGTCCGTACGGGTGCCGCTCTCCTCCGGGCCCGGCCCCACGCCCGTCACTGCGTGCCCGCCGCGGTGCCCGCGGGCAGCTCGAACTCCGCGATGCGCTCCAGCAGTTCGCCCGCCGCGATGAGCACACGCTGCTCCTCCGGGTCGAGCAGTGCCTCCACCGCCCGGCCCAGCCAGGTGTCCCGCTGACTGCGGGCGTCCGCGACGGCCGTGCTCCCCTCGGGGGTGACGGCCACCCGCACGCGGCGCGCGTCCTGCTCGTCCCGGCTGCGCCGCACGAACCCGGCGGCCTCCAGTTCGCGCAGGGCCGCCGCCACGTTCGAGCTGGTCATCTGGAGCTCCTCGGCCAGTTCGCGCGGCTGGGCGCCGCCGAGCCGGTCCGCGGCCGTCAGCACCTGCCGGGCGGTCCTCGACACGGGCAGCGCCGGCCCCGCCTCGCGCCGCAACCGCCGCTGAAGCTGCCTGAACTGCGTCCGCAGCCGCAGCACCTCACGATCGTCCATGTATCTACTCTACATAGCTATTCCGAATAGCCAAAGCATTTCGGCACACGCGTCGGGCCGCCTCCCCCGAAGGGAAGACGGCCCGGCCCGCACGGGGAAGCGGTGCGGCGGATCGAAGGACGGCGGCGACACGGCGGCAGACGGCGGGACCGGGGCACCGGCGACGCCCCGGCGGCGTGGCCCCCACGGCCGCCGCACAGCCACCGAGGGGGCGCCCGGGCGGCACCCGGCGGTCAGCGGCGCCTCGCGACGCTGCGCGCCCGCAGCCGGTCCGCGGTGATCGCCAGCCCCAGCACGCACCCCAGCACGATGTTCGTGTAGTTGGGGTTGATCTGAAGCGTCGTCAGGCCGTTGTTGATCAGTTCGAGCAGGATGGTGCCCGCGACGATCCCGAGGATGCGGCCCTGGCCGCCGACCAGGCTCACCCCGCCGATGACCGCCGCCGCGATCGCCGACAGCTCCCAGCCGACCCCGACGCCGCTGGCCGAGCCGACGCCCATCCGGCCCAGCACCATGATCCCGGCGAACGCCGACAGCAGGGAGCTGGTGACGTACATCGACACCACCCTGCGGTCGCCGCGGATGCCGGCCAGCCGCGCCGCCTCCGGGTTGCCGCCGACCGCGTACACCTGCCGGCCGGCGTACGTGCGCTCCAGGAAGAACCACGCCGCGATCGCGACCACCGCGAAGAGGATCAGCGGCAGCGGGATCTGGGCCACGTACGTCTGCCCGACGTCGCCGAACAGCCCGCCGATGCCGGTGATCGAGGTGCCGGACGTGATCGCGAGCGTGACGCCC
The DNA here is from genome assembly GCF_016756395.1 of Streptomyces sp. SN-593. NCBI lineage: Bacteria > Bacillati > Actinomycetota > Actinomycetes > Kitasatosporales > Streptomycetaceae > Actinacidiphila > Actinacidiphila reveromycinica. The sequence goes on along the minus strand of NZ_AP018365.1, from coordinate 8,428,150 downwards.
TGCGCGACGGTGTAGGTGACCAGGGTGACCACGAACGGCGCCATCTTCAGCCGGGTGACGGCCAGCCCGTGCAGCAGGCCCACCGCGCCGGCGATCACCAGCGTGACCAGGATCGCCAGCACCGGCGGCAGCCCGGCCCGCACGTTGAACCAGGACATCAGGATGACGCTGGTGCCCAGCAGCGCACCCACCGACAGGTCGATGCCGCCGGTCAGGATCACCAGCGACTCCCCGATCGCGATCAGGCCGTACTGCGCCAGGTCGAAACCCATCCCCTGGAGGTTGACCGCCCCGGCGAAGGTCGACTTGTCCAGCGCCAGCGCGACGAAGACGACGACGCAGGCGGCCACCACGCCGACCTCGGGCGTTTCGAGCAGGCGGCGGACGAACGAGGGGCCCGGCGCGATGCCGGTGTCGGCCCCGGTCGGCGCCGGTGCGGTGCTGGTCTTCATGCGCTCGCCTCTTCCTGCGTGCCCGCGCCCGGCCGCGTCCCGGCCGCCGCGGTCATGATCGCTTCCTTGCCGAACCGGCCACGGGGGAGGTCGTCGACGATCCGCCCGTGCGCCATCACCACGATCCGATGGCAGATCCACAGCAGCTCCTCCAGTTCGGAGGAGGCCACCAGCACCGCCATGCCCTGCTCGGCGGCGGCGTCGATCAGGCCGTAGATCTCGGCCTTCGCGCCGACGTCCACGCCCCGGGTCGGCTCGTCGAGCAGCAGCAGCCGGGGCTCCGCGGCAAGCCAGCGACCGAAGACCGCCTTCTGCTGGTTGCCGCCCGACAGCGACCCGATCGGCTGCTCCTGGCTGTGCAGGCGCACACCCAGGTCGTGCACGATCCGCGCCGAGTGCTCCTTGTCCGCACCGGGCCACAGCACACCCCGGGAGCTGATCCGGCGCAGCGTGCTCAGGGTGACGTTCCACCGCACCGAGTGGGCCGGCAGCAGCGACTGCACCTTGCGGTCCTCCGGCACCAGGCCGATCCCGGCCTCGACCGCGTCGGCCGGGTGCCTCGGGCGGAAGTCGCGGCCCAGGAACTCCACCGACCCGCCGGTGCGCGGCTGGGCGCCCATCACGGTGTGCAGCAGCCGGCTGCGGCCGGAGCCCATCAGCCCGGCGACGCCGACGATCTCGCCGGCGCGCACCTCCAGGTCGACCGGCCCGAGGCCGTCGGCGGTCAGCTCCCGGGTGCGCAGCACCGCGGTGCGCTCCACCGTGGACGGCGGCGCGAGGTCGGCGCGGGACAGCTCGGCACCGACCATCTCGCGGATCATCCGCTCCTCGGTGGCCTCCTGCGGGGTGAGGTCGGCGACCAGCTTGCCGCTGCGCAGCACCACCACCCGGTCGGCGATCGCCCGCACCTCGTCCAGGCGGTGGCCGATGAAGAGCACCGCTCCCCCGGCCGCGGCGTGGGCGCGGGCCAGGTCGAGCACCCGCTCGGCCTCCACCGGGCCGAGCGAGGAGGTCGGCTCGTCGAGGATCAGCACGACCGGGCGGTGTCCCCACGCCTTGGCGATCTCGATCATCTGGCGCACCGGCACCGGGAAGCGCTCGACCGGACGGTCGACGTCGACGTGCGTCACGCCGACCTCGGCGAGCAGCGCCCGTGCCTCCTCCCTGGTGCCGGTGCGGTCGAACACCGCCCTGCCGAACAGCCGGCCGCCGGCCCGCTGCGGGCGCCGCCCGAGCAGCAGGTTCTCCGCGACGCTCAACTGCCCGACCAGCGGGAACTCCTGTGCCACCAGGGCGACTCCCAGCTCGCGGGAGTGGTCGGGGCGGCCGGCCTGCAACGCGCGGCCGGCGATCTCGATGGTCCCGGTGGTGGGGGTGACGGTGCCGGACAGCACGCCCATCAGCGTGGACTTGCCCGCGCCGTTCTCCCCCACCACGGCCACGATCTGGCCACGCGCCAGGTCGAGCCGCGGGATGTCCAGCACCTTCACCGGGCCGTAGGCCTTGCTGACGTCGCGCAGTGACACCGCGCTGTCGTCGGCCGGGCCGCTCCGGTCCTCCGCGCCGCCCGGACGGCCCTCGCCGCCCGGGCGGAGGTCGGCGGAGCCGGCCATCAGCCGATCCCCAGGCTCGTCAACTTCGCCTGGTAGTCGGCGAGGTTGGCCTGCGTGACCAGGCCGACGCCGGAGCTGAGGGTGATGCCGTCGCTCTCCAGGTAGGGCTGCGCCAGCTTGAGGGTGGCGTCCTTGCCGAGCACCTTCAGCGCGGCCAGCAGGTAGGCCCCGGTGTAGCCCTGCTGGTAGGGCTGCTGGAGGACGGTGGCCTGAATGACGCCGGACTTGATGAACTTCAGCGTCTGCGGGTCGCTGTCGTCCGAGATGATCTTGATCTTCCCGGTCTTGCCGGCGGACTGGACGGCCTGGCCCGCGGACGGGCCGTCGTAGGAGTACACGCCGTAGAGCCCGTTGACGTTCGGGTTGGTCTGGATCGCGGTCTCCGCGTTGGACAGCGCCTTGGAGGCGTCCATGCTGTCGCTGAGCTTCTGGGCGACCTTGATGCCCGAGCCCTTCAGGGCGTCCTCGAAGCCCTGGATGCGCTCGACCGCGTTGGAGGTGGTGAGGGAGCCGACCAGGATCACCACCTGGCCCTTGCCGCCGAGCGCCTGCTTCATCGCCTCGCCGGCCTTCTGGCCCGCCTGGTAGTTCGGGGTGCCCAGGTAGAGGGCGGCGCCGTCGTCCTTCGGCAGCGGCGAGTCGATGGCGAGCACCGGGATGCCCGCCTTGTTCGCGGAGGCGATCGGCGCCTTGATGGCCGTCGGGTCGATGGCGGACACGCTCATGCCGGAGATGCCCTGGCCGCGCAGCGTCTGGATGATCGACAGCTGCTGGTCCAGCCGGCCGTTGGCCGGGGCCTGGTAGGCGCCCTTGACGCCGAGTTCCTTCAGGCCCTTGGTGAAGCCGACCTTGCCGGCGTTCCAGTAGTCGGTGGCCACGTTGACCACCATCGCCTCGTTGAGCTTCGACAGGTCCTTGCCCGCCAGCGCCTGCTTCAGCGCCGCGTCGAGCTTGGCGAGGTTCGCGTCGTTGAAGGCGATGTCGCCCTTGATCGCGGTCGTGGACGAGGCGGCGGAGGAACTGCCGGACCCGGCGTCCGACGAGGACGAGCCGCCGGCTCCGCTCTTGCTGCACCCGGCCGCCGCGAGGACCATGGCGAGGGTCACGGCCGCGGCGCCCCAACGCCCGTATCCCGAAACGACGGCACCTTTGGCATCACGCATGGGCGAACTTCCTGTTCGGACGGTGACCTTCCGGTCATTGAGAGCGCTAACAATCCACTGTGTGGATCACTTCCGCGGAGCGAGAGCCGCGCCATCCCGGCGCAGCCCGCACCACCGGGCGGAGCGGTCGACGTTCACAGCCGCAAGGGCCCGAACCGTCTACACCAGTCGTGACGGGCTCCTGTCACCCGCCGCCATAGAGTGTTAGCGCTCACGGAATCACCGTCAAGATGTTGAGCCGAGAAAAACGGCGCGGATCGCCGACGGGTCGCCCCACGTCGCGGCGGACACGCCGAAACGCGCGCACACGCCCCCGCCCGGCCCCGACCACCCACGGCGGGCCGGGTCCTGACGGGGGAAATCGTGTACGCGCACATGCACGCCCGGGTCCACAAACCGCCACGGGTGGGCCGTCGCAGGGGCCCGACGCGGCGGGACCGACGGGTGAGCCGGACGGGCGACCGGACGGGGGGCCGGACGGGCGCCGGTCGCGCGGAGGCGCCCTCACAGCCCCCCGGCGAGCTTGTAGTACGCCTGGTTCCAGCGGATCTCCTTGGCGAACTGGCGGATGTCGGTGCCCTCGTCGATGAGCAGCAACTCGGTGCGGAGCATGTCGGCGAGGTCGGCCAGCTCCTCGGTGCCGACCGCGGTGGACAGCACCGTGTGGTGCGGCCCGCCCGCGGTCAGCCACGCCTCGGTCGACGTGCGCAGGTCCGGCGTCGGACGCCAGACCGCGCGCGCGACGGGAAGCCTGGGCAGCGGCTCCACCGGGGCCACCACGTCGATCCGGTTCGCCACCAGCCGGAACCGGTCGCCGACGTCGGCCAGTCCGACCACGACGGCGGGCCCGGGCGCGGCGTCGAAGACCAGGCGCACCGGGTCCTCGCGGCCCCCGATGGACAGCGGGTGGATCTCGCAGCTCGGCCGGTCCGCGGCGATGCTCGGGCAGACCTCCAGCATGTGGGCGCCCAGGATGAGTTCGCTGCCCGGCGCCAGGTGGTAGGTGTAGTCCTCCATGAACGAACTGCCGCCCGCCCGGCCGGTCCCCGCCGCCTTGAGCGCGTACAGCAGCGCGGACGTCTTCCAGTCGCCCTCGCCGCCGAAGCCGTAGCCGTCCGCCATCAGCCGCTGCACCGCGAGCCCGGGGAGCTGCCGCAGCCCGCCCAGGTCCTCGAAGTTGGTGGTGAACGCGCCGAACCCGCCGTCGTCGAGGAAGGACCGCAGTCCCAACTCGATCCGGGCGGCGTACCGCAGGGAGTCGTGCCGGTCTCCCCCCGCGGCGAGTTCGGGAGCGAGCCGGTAGTCGTCGGCGTACCGTGCGGCCAACTCGCCGACCGCGGCGGCGTCCACCGCGTCCACCGCCGCCACCAGGTCGTTGACGCCGTAGGTGTTGACGGACACGCCGAGCCGCAACTGCGCCTCGACCTTGTCGCCCTCGGTCACGGCCACGTCGCGCATGTTGTCGCCGAACCGGGCCAGCCGCAGGGTGCGCATGGCGCCGTATCCGCGGGCGGCACGCATCCAGGCGTGGATGCGGGCGAGCACCCCGGGGTCGGAGACGTGGCCGGCGACCGTCTTGCGGGCGACGCCGATCCTGGACTGGATGTACCCGAACTCGCGGTCGCCGTGGGCGGCCTGGTTGAGGTTCATGAAGTCCATGTCGATGGTGGACCACGGCAGTTCGACGTTGGCCTGGGTGTGCAGGTGCAGCAGCGGCTTGCGCAGCAGGTCCAGCCCGGCGATCCACATCTTGGCGGGCGAGAACGTGTGCATCCAGGCCACCAGTCCGACGCACTGCGGCGCGGAGTTGGCGGCGAGCACCACCTCGGTGATCGCCGCGGCGTCGGTGAGCACCGGCTTCCACACGGTACGGACCGGGGCGTCCGGGGCGGCGGCGAGCCGGGCGCAGATGTCCGCGGACTGCTCGGCGACCTGCGCGAGGGTGTCGTCCCCGTACAGCCCCTGGCTGCCGGTGAGGAACCATATCTCGGGTGCGGCGGGCGATGTCATGCCTGGGACTCCTTGCCGACGGACGGCCCCTGCTGGCCGTACACGTTCTGGTAGCGGTCGTGCAGCCGGTCGATCGCGGCGGGGTCGATGGACAGCGGGACGCCGAGCTGGCGGGAGATGTGCACGCTGCGCGCGACGTCCTCGCACATGACGGCGGCCTTCACGGCGGCCCGGGCGTCGGCGCCGACCGTGAACACCCCGTGGTTCTGCATCAGCACCGCCGGGGACCGGTGGCCGGCCAGCGTCTCGACGATGCCCCTGCCGATCGAGTCGTCGCCGATCATCGCGAACGGCCCGACCGGTATCTCGGCGCCGAACTCGTCGGCCATCGCGGTCAGTACGCACGGCACCGGCTCGCCGCGCGCGGCCCACGCGCACGCGTACGTGGAGTGCGTGTGCACCACACCGCCGACCTCGGGCATGTGCCGGTAGACGTAGGCGTGGGCGGCGGTGTCGGACGACGGCGCCAACTCGCCCTCGACCACGTTCCCGTCGAGGTCGCACACGATCATGGCGTCGGGCGAGAGGCGGTCGTAGTCCACACCGCTCGGCTTGATCACGAACAGGTCGTGCCCGGGCACCCGCCCCGACACGTTGCCGGCCGTCCACACCACGAGCTGGTAGCGGACCAGTTCGCCGTGCAGGTCGCTGACCTGGCGGCGCAGGTCGGCGACGTCGGGCCCTGGCCGCCGCCCGTGGGGTTCCTGCTGCTGTTCCCGTTCCCGTCGCCGCTGCTGCTGCCGGGGGTTGCTGCTCATGGCCATTCGGACCTCGCAGGTGGGTGAGCGTGGGTGAGCGTTAACAAACAGGGGTGAGCGCTAACAACACGGTGGTGCGAGCGGATCAGGACGCGGCCGCCGCCTCGTCGCGCAACGCGCGCAGGCGGTGCATCGCGCCGCTGCCGCCCCGCCCGAAATGGTCGTGCAGCTCGCGGTACTCGGCGTACAGGCGGTCGTAGGCGGCCGCGCGGGCCGGGTCCGGCAGGTAGGCACGGCGCTCGATCCGGCCCATCGCGGCCGAGGCGGCACGGATGTCGGGGTGCGCGCCGGCGGCCACGGCGGCGTGGATGGCCGAGCCGAGCGCCGGCCCCTGGTCGGAGCCGAGCAGGTTGACCGGGCGCCCCAGCACGTCGCTGTAGGTCTGCATGAGGAAGCGGTTGCGCAGCAGCCCGCCGGCCGCGGTGAACTCGGTCACCGGCACCCCGGCCTGCTCGAACGCCTCCACGATCGTGCGGGCGCCGAACGCGGTCGCCTCGATCAGGGCCCGGTAGACGTCCTCGGGCCGGGTGTCGAGGGTCAACCCGACCAGCAGCCCCGACAGGTGGTGGTCCACCAGCACCGAGCGGTTGCCGCTGTGCCAGTCCAGCGCGACCAGGCCGTGCGCGCCCACGGCCTGGGCCGCGGCCTTCTCGGTGAGCAGCTCGTGCGCGGAGACGCCGCGCCGGCGCGCCTCCTCCTCGTACGGGTACGGGTTCGCGGTCCGCACCGCCCAGGCGAAGAGGTCGCCGACGCCGCTCTGGCCGGCCTCGTAGCCCCACAGGCCCGGGACCACGCCGTCCTTCACCACCCCGCACATGCCCGGGACCTCCCCCAGGACGTCGGAGTTCATGATGTGGCAGGTCGAGGTGCCCATGATGGCCAGCATGTGGCCGGGGTCGAGCGCCTGGGCCGCCGACGACGTGACGTGGGCGTCCACGTTGCCGACCGCCACCGGTGTCCCGGGCCGCAGACCGGTCCACTGCGCCGCCTGGGCCGTGAGGCCGCCGGCCGCCGCGCCGAGCTGCGCGAGCGGGTGCTCCAGCTTGGCGGTGAAGTCCGCGAACCGCGGGTGCAGCGAGGCGAGGAACTCCGCGTCGGGGTAGCGGCCGTCCTGCCGGATGCCCTTGTAGCCGGCGGTGCAGGGGTTGCGGCTCTCCGCCCCGGTGAGCTGCCACACGATCCAGTCGGCCGCCTCGATCCACCGGTCGGCGGCGGCGTAGACCTCCGGGTCCTCGCGCAGCACCTGGAGCGCCTTGGCGTACTGCCACTCGCTGGAGATCTTCCCGCCGTAGCGGCGCAGCCACGCCTGGTCGCTCTTCAGGGCCTGTTCGACGATGAGGTCGGCCTCGGGCTGAGCGGCGTGGTGCCGCCACAGCTTCGGATAGGCGTGCGGCCGGTCGGCGAGGTGCGGCAGTTCGCTGAGCGGGACGCCCTCGGCGGTGGCGGGCAGCACCGTGCAGGAGGTGAAGTCGGTGCCGACACCCACGACCTGCTCCGGTCGCACCCCCGCGGCGGCCAGCGCGCGCGGCACCGCGGAGCGCAGCACGTCCCGCCAGTCCTGGGGCACCTGGAGGGCCCAGTCCGGCGGCAGGGCGCGACCGCCGGGCAGCGCGTGGGCCAGCACCCCGTGGGGGTACTCGTGCACCGCGCTGCCCAGCTCGCGCCCGTCCTCCACGGCGACGACGAGGGCTCGGCCGGAGAGCGTCCCGAAGTCGATGCCGACGGTCACGGCGGGTGGGTCGGTGGTCATCTCTGCCTCCAGTCGTACGAGGGCGCCGGGCGCGGGCGGGGCGCCCGGCGGCTGCTCGGGTCGGGTAGGGACGAGGTGGTTCGGGACGAGGTGGTTCGGGGCGGGGTCGTGGGCCGGGGCCCCGGTACCGGACGGGTCGTCGGGACGGGACCGGGCGGGTCGTCGGGACCGGGTGGTTGCCGGGTGGAAGGGCCCTCGGGCGGGCCGGGACGGGACGCCCTCGGCGCACGAGCCGCTGCCTCCCCCCGTGCGGGCCACCGGAGCGGGGCCGCCGTACGCCGCTCCCGCTCCGGTGGCCCGCCCGGGCCCGCGTCCGCCGCGGCGGCACCCCGTCCCCCACCGCGGACCGGCGGCTGTCAGGGGCCGCCGGCCTGCGGGTCAGGACGGGGTGCTGCTGCGGCGGACGATCAGCCGCGGCTCGATCACCACGCGCTCGTCGTCGCCACCGGCCGCCCCCTCCTCCAGCCGGCTGACCAGCAGCCGGATGCTGGCCTGGCCGACGGCGGTGAAGTCCTGGCGCACCGTCGTGAGCGGCGGCGCGAAGTACTCGGCCTCGGGGATGTCGTCGAACCCGGCGATCGCCACCTGGCCGGGCACCGAGAGCCCGGCCTCGCGGAAGGCCCGCAACACCCCCAGCGCCATCTGGTCGTTCGCCACGAAGACCGCCGACAGGCCGGTGGCGCCCGGGCGCGCGCCGCGCGCGACGACCCGGCCGGCCAGTTCCTGCCCCGCGCGGTACCCCGACAGCGGCGTCCAGTCGCCGATCAGCGGCTCGGGCACCTCGGCGCCGGCCTCCTCCAGCGTCGCGCGCCAGCCGACGGCGCGGGCCTCGGCCTCGAACCAGCTCGGCGGCCCCGCGACATGCCACACGGTGCTGTGCCCGGCGGCCAGCAGATGGCTGGTGACCAGGCGCGCCCCGAGCCGCTGGTCGACCGAGACCCCCGGTATGGGCAGCGAGTGCCCGCCCTCCACGGTCACCACCGGGAACGGCAGCTTCAGTTCGGCGAGGGCGCTGACGGCGTCGCGGTGCGGCACTATCACCACGATGCCCTCCACCCCCCACTCGCTGAGGTGGTCGATGGCCTCGCGCAGCGCGGCCGCGGTGTAGCGGCGCAGGGTGACCGCGGAGACCATGTAGCCCTCCTCGCGGGCGGCCTCCTCCAGTCCGAACAGGGTGCTCGACGGGCCGAACAGCGTGGGGTTGCACGCCACGACGCCCAGGGTCAGCGTCCGGCGGGTCACCAGCGCGCGCGCCGAGGAGTTGCGGCGGTAGCCCAGCTCCTCGATCGCCCGCTGCACGTCGGCCCGGGTCGACTCCCGCACGTTCGGGTGGTTGCTCAGCACCCGGGAGACCGTCTGGTGTGACACTCCGGCCAGTTGGGCGACGTCCGCCATCGTGGGCGCCCTTCGCCTTCCGGCGCTCTCCGCAGTCTGCGACATGACCCTCCGATCGGTGACGAGGTCATTGTTAGCGTTCACAGCGAGGGCGTCAAGGTCGTGACGGCAATCGGGTGGGGATGCGTCCGGCGTGCGCACCGCTTGTGCGCGGTCACCGCGGTGACCGGCACCGTTCAGCCCGACCGGCCCCGTCCGGGTGAGGAGGCACGGGGCGGCGTGGGGCGGCTCAGCCGTGGTGGTCGACCTGCCCGGGGGCGGCGTCCTAGGCGTCGAGCACCGCCTCGCCGTTCGCCCGCGCCCACTCGGCCAGCACGTGGATGGGCTCGGCCAGCGTCGCCCCGAGCGCGGTCAGCTCGTACTCGACGCGGGGCGGCGCCTCGGTGTGGGCGTGGCGGCGGACGAGGCCGTGCGCCTGGAGCCGACGGAGCGTCTGGGTGAGCACCTTGCGGGAGATGCCGCCGATCAGGTCGATCAGCTCGCCGTGGCGCACCGGGCCGCGGCTGAGGCCCGCGAGCACGACCACCGTCCACTTGTCGGCGATCAACTCGACCGCGAGGCGCGCCGGGCAGTCGGCGAGGAACTGGCCACCGGGACCGTAACCGCTCATGGCCCCAAGGTACCTGCCGGTTCCTGTCGGAAACCTAGCCTGGACGTCCTCCCCCCTTTCCACGATCCCCAGCCAGGAGAGCCATGCGAGTCATCACCCAGCAGACGGTCGGCGGTCCCGAGGTGCTCACCGTCGTGGACGCGCCCGAGCCCCGGCCCATCCCGGGCGAGGTCCTCGTCCATGTCAGGGCGATCGGGCTCAACCCGCTGGAGGCGCGCCTGCGCGCCGGCGAGTTCCCGCTGATCGGCCGGCCGCCGTTCGTCCTGGGCTGGGACATCAGCGGCGTGGTCGCGGACGCCCCGCAGACGTGGCGGCTGCGGCCCGGCGACGAGGTGTTCGGGATGCCGATGTTCCCGCGGGCGGCCAACGCCTACGCCGAGATGGTGGCCGCGCCGGCGTTGCACCTGGCGCGCAAGCCGGCGTCGCTCTCGCACGCCGAGGCCGCGGCGCTGCCGGTCGTCGGGCTGACGGCGTGGCAGGGCCTGGTCGATCTCGGCGGCGTGGCCGAGGGCGACCGCGTCCTGGTCCACGGCGCCGGGGGCGGCGTCGGCCACGTCGCCGTGCAGATCGCGAAGGCGCTCGGCGCGTACGTGGTCGCCACGGCCGGCGGCGGCAAGCGGGAGTTCGTGGAGGAGTTGGGCGCCGACGAGGTGATCGACCACACGGCGGCCGACTTCGCCGAGGCGGTGCGCGGCATCGACCTGGTGCTCGACACGGTCGGCGGCGACACCGTCGAGCGGTCGCTCGCGGTGCTCCGGCCGGGCGGCCACCTCGTGACGGCGGTCGCCGAGGAGGACACCGACCTCGTCGCCAGGTACGAGGCGGCCGGCATGCGCTTCAGCGGCATCGCGGTCGACCCCGATCCGGTCGGGTTGCGCGGGCTCGTCGCGCTCGTGGAGCAGGGCAGGCTGCGGGTGCACGTGCAGCGGACGTTCCCGTTCGAGCGGGTCGCCGACGCGCACCGACTGCTCGACGGCGGCCACCTCCGGGGCAAGATCGTCCTCACCGTGTGATCCGGGGCGTCCGCCGGGGTTGCCCGATGGGATGTGCGCCGGGGCTGTTCGGTGGGACGTCCGCCGGGAGTGCCGCCCGCGTCCGGTGGGCGACCACCCCGGGCGGGCGGCGGCCCTCCGGCGTACGAGGCGGAGGGTGCGGGGCCACCCGGGTCCGGCCCGCGCTGTACGAGAACGGGTCACGCCGCCCGTTCCGCCCGTTCCGCCCGGGTCAGCACGTACGCCACGTCGCCGCGCTCGGCCCCCTCGACGGGCCGCGGCTGCGCCCCGATCCCCGGGGGCAGCCGCACCCCGAAATCGACACCACGACGACAAAAATCGACGCGGTGTAGACTTTTCGTGTGAGGGGCGGTCCGGCTCCTCACACGACCCTCCTGGAGGAGCAGTGCAGCAGCAGAACTGGCTCATCACCGGCGTCAGCACCGGCCTCGGCCGGGCGTTCGCCGAAGCGGCGCTCCACGCCGGGCACACCGTCGTCGGCACGGTCCGCTCGGAGCGGGACGGGGCGGCGTTCGAGGCGCTGGAGCCCGGGCGCGCCCACGCCCGCATCCTCGACGTGACGGACGACGGCGCCGTCCGCGACACCTTCGACGAGGTGGAGCGCACCGTCGGCCCGCTCGACGTCGTCGTCGCGAACGCCGGGTACGGCCTGGAGGGCACCTTCGAGGAGACCCCGCTGGCGGAGGTGCGCCGGCAGTTCGAGGTCAACGTGTTCGGCGCGATGGCCACGCTCCAGGCCGCGCTGCCCGCCATGCGCCGGCGCCGGCGCGGCCACCTGATGGCGGTCACGTCGATGGGCGGTCTCATGGCGGTGCCCGGCATGTCGGCGTACTGCGGCAGCAAGTTCGCCCTGGAAGGGGTCCTGGAGGCCCTGGGCAAGGAGGTCGCGCAGTTCGGCATCCACGTCACCGCGGTCGAGCCGGGGTCCTTCCGTACCGACTGGGCCGGCCGGTCCATGACCCGCGCGGAGCGCACCGTGGACGACTACGACGCGCTGTTCGCCCCGATCCGCGAGGCACGGCAGAAGGCGAGCGGGAACCAACTGGGCGACCCGGCGAAGGCCGGGGAGGCGGTCGTGCACATCACCTCCGTCGAGCGGCCGCCGGCCCACCTCGTCCTGGGCTCCGACGCGCTGCGGCTGGTGGGCGCGGGGCGTGCGGCCGTGGACGGGGACATCCGCGCGTGGGAGGCGCTGTCGCGGACGACGGACTTCGCCGAGGGGGCGCAGCTCTGATGCCCGGGCGGGAGTCCGACCGGAGGACGGCGGCCGAGCCCGCTCCCGTGTCCGCACCCGAGCCCTCGCCCACGTCCGCACCCGCGTCCGCGTCCCAACCCGAACCGGCGCCCCCGTCCGGAGCCGACCCCCGCGCCGTGTCCGGGCCCGCACGCGGCCGGCGTGCGGGCGAGCGCAAGGGCGACCTGCGGGAGCGGGCGATCCTCGACACCTGCGAGGCCCTGCTGGCGGCCAAGGGCTACGACGCGGTGACCGTCGGCGACATCGCCCAGGGCGCGGGCATCACCCGGGGCGCCCTGTACTTCTACTTCGGCTCGAAGCAGGAGGTGGTCACGGCTCTGGTGGCCCGCACCGTCGAGCACCTGTGGGAGCGGTCCAGGAGCACGGCCCGCACCGAGGACCCGCGCCAGGCCGTGGCGGCGGCCCTGCGGCGCACGGTGGAACTGTGGACCGACCACGGCCTGGTCATGCGCACCGCGATCGACCTGTCGCTGACCGTCCCGGAGATCGGCGCGCTGTGGGACCGTACGGCGGACCTGTTCATCGCGGCGATCACCTCCGTGCTGGAACGGGCCGGGGTACGGTCCGGCGCGGGACCGGACGGGGCCGCGGCGATGGGGCGCGCGCTGTGCTGGATGATCGAGCGGAGCTTCTACCACGCCTCGCAGGACGCCGCCCGGGACGACGGCTCGGGGGACGGCGTGGGGGACGGCGCGGGGCGCTCCTCCGACGCGCTCCAGGAGGCGTCCGCGACCTGCGAGCACATCTGGCTGACCTGCGCCGGCCTGGCCCGCTGAGGGGGACGAAAAGGGTTTGCCGCAGTTCGCCCCCACCGGATAGGAAGCTCGCATGCTACGAGGCGGCAAGGTCGGGCTGCGGGCCCGCCACGAGGACGACTACCCGGTCCTGCGGGACGAGATGTACAACGACGTGGTCCACTCGTCGCGGTCGAGCACCAACCCCTGGCGGCCGATCCCGGTCGGCGCGAAGGACCCGCGCCTGGAGGCGGAGGGCAAGGACGACTCCATCGTCCCGTTCGCGGTGGTGGACCTGACGGACGACTCGCTGCTCGGCACCGCCTCCGTGTGGGGCATCGACCGCCACAACCGCTGCGCGCACCTCGGGATCGGCCTGCGCCCGGCCGCGCGCGGCAAGGGGTTCGGCACCGACGCGGTGGCGCTGCTCTGCCACTACGGCTTCGTCGTACGCGGCCTGCGGCGGCTCCAGTTGGAGACCCTGGCGGACAACACCGCGATGCTGCGGGCGGCGGAGCGCAACGGCTTCGTCCGCGAGGGAGTGCTGCGCGCGAACGCGTACGTGCTCGGCGAGATCCTGGACGAGGTCGTCCTCGGCCTGCTCGCCGACGAATGGCCCCAGCCTCCGCCCGCGTAACCGCCCCCGCCCGCGTAACGGCTTCCCGGCGGCCACCCGGACCCTCACGGCGGAGCACCGGCCGCCCCGCGTTCGTACCGAGTCCTGTCCGCCCCCTTGACGACGCGCTCGCGGCGTCGCTTTCATGCACCGTGGATATGGGAGCGCTCCCATATCCATGCGTCCGCGTTCCCCCACGACCTCAAGCGTTCCGTCCCCCCACCGAGAGGAATCGCACCGTGGTCACCACATCCAGCCCACCCCCCACCGCCCGCCGACGGGCCCGCTGGCTGGCGGCGTCGGCGGCCGCCGTCACCGCGACCCTGATGGTGCTCGCCGCCCTCCTCGGGCAGGCGACCGCCACGGCCGCCGCCACCTCCACCGCCGCCACGGCAGCCGCATCCCCCGCCGCCACGAGCACGGGCTACTGGCACACCAGCGGCCGGCAGATCCTCGACGAGAACAACCAGCCGGTCCGGATCGCCGGCGTCAACTGGTTCGGCTTCGAGACCGACAACCACGTGGCGCACGGCCTCTGGTCACGCGACTACAAGAGCATGATCGACCAGATGAAGTCGCTCGGCTACAACACGATCCGGCTGCCGTACAGCGACGACATCTTCAAGCCGGGCACGATGCCCGACAGCATCAACTTCTACAACATGAACCAGGACCTCCAGGGGCTGACGTCCCTCCAGGTGATGGACAAGATCGTCGACTACGCGGGGTCGATCGGGCTGCGGGTCATCCTGGACCGGCACCGGCCGGACGCGAGCGGGCAGTCCGCGCTCTGGTACACCGCGTCGGTCCCGGAGAGCACCTGGATCACGGACCTCAAGGCGCTGGCCGCCCGCTACCAGGGCAACCCGGCCGTGGTCGGCATCGACCTGCACAACGAGCCGCACGACCCGGCCTGCTGGGGCTGCGGCGACACCACGATCGACTGGCGGCTGGCCGCCGAGCGCGCCGGGAACGCGGTCCTGGGGGTCAACCCCGCCCTGCTGATCTTCGTGGAGGGCATCCAGACCTACAACGGCACCTCCGGCTGGTGGGGCGGCAACCTGATGGGCGTCGGCCAGTACCCCGTGCAGTTGAACGTGGCCGACCGCGTCGTGTACTCCGCCCACGACTACGCCACCAGCGTCGCCCAGCAGAGCTGGTTCACCGACCCGAGCTTCCCCGCGAACATGCCCGGGATCTGGGACAAGTACTGGGGCTACGTCTTCAAGCAGAACATCGCCCCGGTGTGGGTGGGCGAGTTCGGCACCACGCTCCAGTCGACCGTCGACCAGCAGTGGCTGAAGGCCCTGGTCGCCTACATGCTGCCGACCGCGGGGAACGGCGGAAACAGCTTCAACTGGACGTTCTGGTCGTGGAACCCGGACTCCGGTGACACCGGCGGCATCCTCAAGGACGACTGGCAGACCGTCGACACCGTCAAGGACGGCTACCTGGCGAGCATCAAGGCTCCGGGCTTCGGCGGCACCGGCACCACCGGCGGCACGTCGGCCGGGACATCCTCGGGGACGTCCTCCGGGGCGTCGAGCGGTACGTCCTCGGGCACCTCATCCGGGACGTCTGCCGGTACGTCGGCCGGGACGTCGAGCGGCACCTCGGCCGGCAGCACCAGCGGCAGCACGGGAGGGACGGGCGGCGGCGGCTGCACCGCGGCCCTCCACGTGGACAACCAGTGGGACAGCGGGTTCACGGCCACCGTCACGGTGACCGCCGGCGCCGCCGCCGTGAGCGGCTGGACCGTGACGTGGACGTGGCCCGGCAACCAGCAGGAGACCAGCGCCTGGAGCGCCGACGTCAGTCAGGCCGGCGGCACCGTCACCGCGAGGAACCTCTCCTACAACGGGGCCGTCGCCGCCGCCGGCTCCACCACCTTCGGCGTCCAGGGCACCGCTTCCGGCGCCTTCACCGTGCCCGCGCTGGCCTGCACCGCTTCCTGACGGTCCGTCCCGCGACAAGGGTGCCGCCCAGCGGCCCCGGACCGGTGGAGCCCGCGGCCGTCGCCGCCCCTCATGGACGCGCCGACGGCCGCGGGTTCCCGCACGTCAGTAGCCGATGGCCGTGGCCGCCACGTCGCGCATCGAGGCGGCGGTGGCCGCGGGGAGGTACAGGTCGGCGAGGGTCCTCGGCGACTCGTGGAAGAGGATGCCGTAGAGGGTCGCCGCGTCGAGGTAGATCGCGGTGTCGTCGGGGTGCTTGCCGTCGGAGACGATCAGGTAGGAGGTGCCCTTGGACGCGATCAGCGTCTCGAACGTGTCGCTGACGGGCGCGACCAGGTTGGCCGTCGGCAACCCGCCCGACAGGGCCGCGTAGTTGGTGTCGATGGCGGCCACGTCGGCCGCGCGGGTCGGGAACGGCGAGGGGTCGACCAGGGCCCAGTCCTTGAACAGCACCACCTTGCCGCCGGGTTTGAGGGCCCGGGCGAACGCCGGCGCGTAGGTGTTCATCAACGCGCTCGTGGCAGCGGCCGGGTTGGTGGCCACGAGGGTGCTGTACTCCTGGAGCACGATGTAGTCGTACGTGGTGGCACCGCTGAGCGCGGCGGTCACCTCGCCCGCGTCATAGGTCTGTTGCAGGGTGTTCCCGAAGTGGATGACCTCGGTGGTGCGGACGGTACGGCCGGCCGCGGTCGCCAGGTGCTGGACGAGGGCGGGGGTGTCCTCACCGCTCGCCGACGTGGCGGTGCCGATGAGGCTGTTGCCGATGTACAGCACGTCGAGCGGCTTCGGCGCCACCGCTGTCGCCGACACACTGAAGTGGACCGTCAGCGGTGCGCCGCGGGTGCCGCCGGAGGCGTCGGCTCCGGCGTACGCCTGCACCGTCAGCGTGTAGGTGTCCGGTGTGGCGAGCAGGGGGCAGTCGACGTAGTCGTTGCACAGGAAGTAGGGCGCCGTGTTCTCGGTGCGGGAGGCGGACGTGCCCTTGGCACCGGTGAGTTGGAAGACCACGCTGCCCGCGGTCGCCCCCTGCGCGAGGGTCGCCTGAATGCTCAGGCGGGTGTTCGACAGCCGGGTGAGGTCCACCACGGAGCCGTCCACGAGGGGGCTGAGGCCGAGCACCGGCTTTCCGGACGCGTCGTTCACCAGGCTCACCGCGGCGATCGTCCGGTCGGGTGCGGCGGGGACGCCGAGGACCTGGAACTCCCATACGGAGTAGCCGTAGGCGGGCAGCGCGCGCTGGGCCAGGTCGATCCGGACGTACCGTGCGGAGCCGGAGACCGGCAGGTTCTGCTGGCCGCCGGTGCCGGTCGTGGTGGTGTAGGCGGTCGTGAAGGTGGTGCCGTCGGTCGAGAGTCGGATCGAGAACGCCTTCGCGTAGGCGCTCTCCCAACTGATGTCGACGCCGTCGAGCGCCGTCGTGGCCCCCAGGTCGACCTGGAGCCACGCGGTGGCGGTGAACGCGCTGGACCAGCGGGTGCCGGAGTTCCCGTCCACCGCGGCCGACGCGGGGAACGCGGAGGACTCGGTCGAGGACACGGTGACGGGCTTGTTCTGGGAGACGACACCGTCGGCGGCCTGGGCCGGTGCGGGGGTGGCGGCGAGGTACGTCCCGAGCAGCGCCAGGAGGGTGACCAGAAGCGCGGTGGCTCTGGCCGGGAAGGACCTCGGGCGATCGGGGGCCGTACGGTCCGGGCGGAAGTGCGCCATGCGGGGCTCCTGAGTGGGGGGCGGACGGGCGGACACGCGCGGTTCGGAGAGCGCTCTCCGTACCGGATTGCAGAGTACGGCGACGCGCGTGCCCCCGGCACCCCCGCGGCGGCCGGCGGTGGTGGGGCGCCGCACGGGGTTCCACGCCCCAGGTTCACTCCAGGGCCACGGAGTCCTCATCCTCCTCGGCAACCAGGGCGAACGGGTCAGCTCCGGGGGTCAGGGCTTCGGGGGCTGCGGGATGGGGACGGCGTGGGTGACCCACGTGGAGCCGGGGGCGCCGTGAGGGCCGGGGGCGCCGTGAGGGCAGGAGGCGCCGTGAGGGCAGGAGGCGCCGTTCGAGAGGTGGAGGAGGAAGGAGGCCGGGCCGGGGAGGAAGTCGGGGACGCCGCCGCGCTGGTCAAGGCTGCTCTGCTCGTAGGTACTGGTGGCGGTGGTCACGACGCTCCCAGCGAAGGCCGCGGTGATGGGGCGGTGCAGGTGGCCGGCCAGGACCCTGGCGACGTTGCCGTGGCGGGCGAGGACGGCGGCGAACTCCTCGGCGTCGTCCAGGCCCATCCCGTCGAGGTAGGGCACGCCGACCGTCACCGGCGGGTGGTGCAGGCACACGAGCGCCGGCGTGTCCGGCCTGCGGGCCAGGACCCCGTCCAGCCACTCCAGTTGGGCGGCACCCAGGTGCCCACCCGGTGCGTGCCGCACGTTCGAGTCCAGCACGACGAGGGTGAAGGCGGGGTGGTCCACCGCGTAGTGCGCCCGCGTCCCCCCGCCCACGAAGCCCGTCCCGGCGAACTCCGCCAGCAGCGCTTGCGGATCGTCGTGGTTGCCGACGGCCAGGTGCAGCGGCAGCGGGAAGTCCCGGAGGGCCTCCCGCAGGGCCCGGTACTCCTCCGGGGTGCCCCGGTCCACGAGGTCTCCGGTGATCACCACGCAGTCGGGCCGCGGGTCGAGCGCGAGGACCTGCCCGAGCGCGCGTTCCAGCGCTTCTGCCGGCGGCCCGGCGGAGGGTCCGGTCGTGAGGTGCGGGTCACTGAGGTGCGCGAGGGAGACGGTCACCCTCGAACGCTCCCCCGCCCGGGGGTTCCTGGCAATCGTTCACGCTCAGGGCGAACTCGCTTACCGGGCCCGGCCCTTCGTGTCCGCCCGCGGGTGGACACGAAGGGCCGGGCTGGCCACCGAACGGATCAGCCGAGCGGGAACTCCCCCGCCTTCACGCCCGCGACGAACGAGGCGAACGACGCCGCCGGGAAGGCCAGCACCGGGCCGCCCGGGTCCTTCGAGTCGCGTACGGGGACGACGCCGCGCGAGGCAACGAGGTTGGCGGCGACCTCGACGCAGGCGCCGCCGTTCTCACTGTGAGAGGACTTGAACCAACGCGGAGCTTCGGTCGTCACGGAGTGCCCTTTCGCAGCTCGCTGATCATCTCCACCGACGCCGCCTGCGACAGCGCTTCGGCCTGTAGTTGATGGTAGGCCGTCAGCACAGGGAGCACGAACGCACTTTCCCGCTCCAAGTGGCCGCGATGAGCGGACTCGGCGTACGACATCAGCGAGCGGTCGGGCTGGGTCAGGAGGTAGACCGGCAGACTGATCGGGCGACGGGTCCCCATGCTGAACGGTGCCACCTGGACGACCGTGTTCGGCAGGTCGGCGAACTCCAACAGCCGTCCGAACTGCTCGGCCATGACCTCGCTGCTCCCGATCGGTCGCCTGAGGCAGCTCTCGTCCAGCACCACGAAAACCACCGGAACCGGCTCCCGGGTCAGGGACGCCTGGCGTTGTGCGGTGAGCAGGTTCCGCTCCTCCCCCTGCTCGGGGGTGATCGCACCTCGCTTGACCGCTCCCGCTGTGAGTGCGGCCGCGTAGTCCGGGGTCTGGAGCAACCCCGGAATGACGCCGATCTCGTACAGTCTGATCTCCGCCGCCTTGGCCTCGTGCGCGACGTACTCCGGAAAGCCTTCCAGCAGGGCGTCCGACCGCGCGGCCCTGCCCTGGCGGGTGAGTTGGTCCCCGGTTCCCAACACCCTGTCAGCGCGGGTCGCGAAGCGGGGAGTTGGGGGTCGGCGACCGGTTTCCACCGCCGAAATGTGCGTCGGCGAATAGCCCATGCGTTCGCCCAGCTCATCCTGGGTCCATCCGCGGGCGTCCCGTAACGTGCGCAGACGCTCACCGAACGCCGCGACCGGCGAGCTCTCCGGCTCCAGTTCCTTGCGGTTCAACGGTTGTCTCAACTCCTCACTCATGTTGTACACGTTGAAGACGTCTGGGATTTCAGGACATTCTTGCTCTCGGCCGGTGGGGGAACAACTGCCGAATGGAGCGAGCTATGGCCATGACTCTGGCGGTGTACCGAATTGACGCGGAGTCCGGGAAGCGCGTGACCGTCAGGAAACGCCACAACGTTGCTCCGAAAAACGTCCCGACACGCTGGAGTTCCGCCTTTCCGCCCTGCTCCTGCGCACGCTGCCGAACGTCCGAACACGCCTGAGACCAAGCGGAGTTACCCCTTCAGTGGTTCCGCATCGATTCCGGGTCGGGGAGTGCGGCGGAAACTACGCACAATTACGCGTCATTTCGCGCCTACCGCGCCGCCACTATGACGAAGAACACATCGCGGAGAGGAGAACCGTATGACCGGCGACGGCGAAGACGACGGGAACGGGAACGGGAAAGAGCTCATCGACTGGGAGTGGCTGACCGCACGGGAGGTGTACGCGAGCGAACTCGCCTACCGGCGCCGGCAGTCCGGGATGACCCTGGTCCAACTCGCGGAACTCTGCCTGTACGAACAGTCCTACCTACACCGCCTCGAACGCGGAACGCGCCTCGGCACCGTCGAGGCCGCCGGCGCCCTGGACCGCGTCTACGGAACCGGGATGCTCCTGGTCAAACTCTGGCACCTGGCCAAACGCGAGGTACGCGACCGGCCCTTCCTGGGCCTGGCACCCCTGGAGGCCGAAGCCGTCGGCATCCAGGAGTACGCCCTCAGCGCCGTACCCGAACTCCTCCAGACCCGCGCCTACGCCACCGAACAACTGCGCACCGCACGCCCCGGCACCACCGCGCTCGCCGCACGCGTCGCCGCACGGATGGCCCGGCAGGCACGCCTCACCGACCCCGACCCCGTCCACTACCGCGCCCTGATCGACGAAGCCGTGCTCCGCCGCACGGCACGCGACCGGCACACCTGGACCGGGCAACTCGACCACCTCATCGAGGCCGCCCAACGCCCCGACATCTCCCTGCACGTGGTGCCGTTCGGCACCGGACCCCACCACATCCTCGGCTCCGTCGAACTCCTCTACTTCCCCGACGGCCGCACCGTCGCCTACACGCAAAGCAGCCTCGGCGGCCACCTCGTCGAAGAACCCGAGGACGTCGAACCCCTCCGCCTCGCCTACGACATCCTCCGCGACACCGCCCTCACCCCGACCGAATCCCTCACCTTCCTCCGCGCCCTCCGCGACCAGGCCCCCGGCAGCACCGACCGCCCGCCGGGTGGCGTGACGCCGTGAGCCGCGCAGGCGTCAGAGGGAACGGAGGGCCACCTCGAACACCTCGGCCGCCGGGGGCTCGACGCCGGCCTCCGCCTTCACCTGCGCGCGCGTGGCGGCGTTGCCCGCCTCCAGCCGGCGGAGGTCCTCCTCGCTGTCCCAGAAGGAGATCAGCAGCGCCTTGCCGTGCTCGCGGTCGACGAGGTACTGGAACCCCTTGTACCCGGGGGGTTCCGCGGCCGCGAGCCGCTCGCGGCCGACCGTGGCCAGTTCGTCGAGCTTCTCGGTCGGCTGGTGGAAGGTCTGGACCCGAGCGAACATGAACGGCGCCTTTCCGGTCTCCTGGAGCGGATCGCGCGTCGGGCGGCCCGCCCGTTCATGCTACTGAGCCCGGCCCGCCACGGTGGGAGCGCCCGTCCGCGGTAAACCGTTCGCGCGCCCCGCGGGCCCCTGTTAGCTTCTGCCGTATGAAGCGCGCCGCGATCAATGCGATGACGACGACGCCGGAGAGTGTCCCGGCGCGCTGACCGATGTCCTTCAGTCCGAAGCCCCGGGGTGGACGCCCCGGGGCTTCGTGCTGTCGTGGGCCGCCCCGCCTTCGCATCCCCCTCACCGCAGGAAGGCGGCACCATGAACGAGGGCCATGCCCAGAACGCACACGACGCCGTGCACGATCACCGCGAACTCGGCCGCGAGCTGGGCCTGTTCGGCAGCGACCCGCTGATCGGCGCGGGGCTGCCGTACTGGCTGCCGGACGGCGCCGCGGTGAGGCACGCGCTGGAGGAGTACATCCGCGGCCAGGAGCGCGCGGCGGGCTACCGCCACGTGTACTCCCCGGTGCTCGGTAAACGCGAGCTGTACGAGATCTCCGGTCACTGGGCGCACTACCGCGACGACATGTTCCCGCCGATGGAACTGGGCGGCGGCGAGCAGGTGGTGCTGCGTCCGAGCCTGTGTCCGCACCACGCGGTGCTCTTCCGGTCGCAGGCCCGCAGCTACCGCGACCTGCCGCTGCGCCTCGCGGAGCTGGGCGGCATGTTCCGCGCCGAACTGTCGGGTGTGCTCGCCGGGTTGACCCGGGTCCGGGCGATCCAGCTCAACGACGCCCACCTCTTCTGCACCCCGGAGCAGGTGGAGGAGGAGGCCGCGGGCGCGCTGGAGCTGATCGGGCGCGCGTACGCCGCGATGGGCATCCGTGCGGCCCGCTACCGGTTGTCGCTGCCGGGCCCGGGCGGCAAGTACGCGGCGGCGCCGGAGATGTGGCGGCGGGCCACCGAGGCGCTGGTCGGCGTGCTGGAACGGCTCGGCCTGCCCTACGAGGCGGAGGAGGGCGAGGCCGCGTTCTACGGTCCCAAGATCGACGTGCAGGTCCGCGACCACGCCGGGCGGGAGTCCACCCTGTCCACCGTGCAGGTCGACTTCCACCAGCCGGAGCGTTTCGGGCTGCGGTACGTGGGTGCGGACGGGGCCCGGCACCGGCCGGTGATGGTGCACCGCAGCGTCGTCGGCAGCGTGGAGCGGGCGGTGGCGCAGCTCGTGGAGGTGCACGGCGGGGCGTTCCCGGCGTGGCTGGCCCCGGTGCAGGTGGCGGTGCTGCCGGTCGCGGCCGAACAGGAGGCGGCCGCCCGGGAGTTCGCGGCGCGTTGTGTCGCGCTCGGGCTGCGGGTCGAGGTCGCGGACGCGCGTCAGGGGAGTCTCGGGGCCCGGGTCCGCCGGGCGCGCCTGGTGCCGTACCAGGGGGTGATCGGTGCGCGGGAGGCCGCGGACGGCCTGGTCGCGCCGAGGCTGCGCGACGGGAGGCGGCCCGCTCCGCTGCCCGGACCGGAGTTGGCGTCGCGGATCGCCGCCCTGGTCGGCGCGTACGGCGTGCGGCTGTGGGACGGCCCGGACGCCGGGTAGCGGCTGGGGCGCGGTGGGCGCGCTCCCCGTCGGGAGGAGCGCGCCCGCCGTGGAGCCGGTCAGCGGGCCGGGGCCCGCCGCGGCCCCGGGGGCCGGCCCCGGGTCAGAACTGCACGTCGGCGCAGGAGTAGAAGGCGTTGCCGGTGTCGGCGACGGTCCACACGCCGACGATGAGCTGCTTGCCGGTGTGGCCGGTGGGGATGGTGCCCTGGTGCACGACGGTGGCGGGCGGCTGGGTGCCGTTGTAGGGCACGGTCAGGAACGGGGTGGTGTCGATCTCGGACCGGGTGAGCGGCTTCGTGGGGTCGTAGCTGCTGTTGGTCATGTAGTAGGAGAAGTCGGTGGTGGAGTGCTGGGCGGTGAGCTTCCAGGTGAAGGTGTAGTTCTGGCCGCCGGTGACCTGGGTGGCGGGCCAGGCGCCGCCGCGCGGGTCGTCGAGCTGGGCGAAGCGGGCGTTGCCGCCGCTGCAGATGCTGCCGTCGGCGGGCCCGGCGGCCGGGAAGCCCTTGGGGCCCTCGACGCTCTGCGGTTCGTACTGGATGTCGCCGCAGTTCGTCACGGTGCCGGCGGCGCAGAGCGCGGCGCGGCTGGGCGGGGTGCTGACGTAGCCGTGGCTGCTCGCACTGCCGGTGCTCAGCGCGAAGGCGGAGGCGACGCCGACGCCGACCACCGCGGTGGCGATCTTCTTGCGCATGGTGGACTCCAGAGGTGTGGGGGGGACGGCCCTGGTCAGGTCTAGACCAGAGCGCACGCTAGTCACGAGAAATGGGCATGTCCACATCAGCAATCGGCCAATTCCCCCGCCGATCCGGCCCCTTCTGCCGCGTCGCCGGCCCGGTCACGCCCGATCGGGCCGCGACGGCGGGTCGGCCCGTCAGCCGGCGAGCCGGGTCGCGATGTCCGCCAGGTGCCGGCCCTGGTAGTGCGCCGCGTCCAGCGTCGCCCGGTCCGGCCCCTCGCCACCCCCGCTCGCCCAACTCGTGCCGTACGGGTTGCCGCCGGCCGCGAAGAGCACCGGGTCGGTGTAGCCGGGCGCCACGATGACGCAACCCCAGTGGTAGAAGACGTTGTTCAGCGACAGCAGCGTGGACTCCAGGCCGCCGTGGGCGTTCATCGCCGAGGTGAAGCTCGTGGCGGGCTTGTTGTGGAAGACGCCCGCCTGCCACTGCACACCGGTCTGGTCGATGAACTGCTTGAGCTGGGAGGTGACGTTGCCGAAGCGGGTCGGGGTGCCGAAGGCGTAGGCCGTGGCCCACTCCAGGTCGGCGAGGGTCGCCTCCCGCACCGTGTCCTTGGTGGCGTCCACGTGGGCGCGCCAGGCCGGGTTCGCGTCGATGGCCGTGTCGGGCGCGAGTTCGGGCACCCGGCGCAGGCGCACCTCGGCGTCCCGGCTCTCGGCCCCCTTGGCGACGGCCTGGGCCAACTGGTGGACGTTCCCGGTGGCGCTGTAGTAGATGACGGCAACTCGGACAGACACGCGCGCTTCTCCCGCCCGCTCGACAGTGATGCGGCGTCCGTCCCGGCGCGGCGCGCGCAGCGGGCCGCCGCCCGGTCGGACGCCCCAACTCTCCGCGCCGGCCGTGCCTTCGGCGGTGACCCTCGGCCCGCGCCGCCCGCGGTTCACCCGTACGGTCACGCGGGGCCGCCACCTGGGCCAGCCGCGCACGCTCGGGTCCGGCGCGCGGGGCGGGTCCGACCGGCCGGACCCGCACGCCCTGCCCCGCGCGCCGCACACGCACCCCAGGGCACAGGGAACAGTGACATACTCTCGCAGCACTCCCGCAACATTCGGCCACCATGCTGGTCGTGATCAACGAGCGCCCTCCCGCGGAGGCGGGGGTTCGGGACATCGACCGTCACGGCGCTTCAGCCCACCCGGGCCCGGGTAGATCCCTGGAGCCGTTGATTGTCGTGCACCTGCCATATGACACGTCGTCATCGGTCCCGATGCGGTGCCGCACGACTTGGGGAGGGCGATTCCACGCATGCGCGTGATCCGACGTACCAGAGGGGCCGCGGTCGCGGTGGCCCTGGCGATGGCCGCCGTGGCCTGCACCGGCGGCGGGGGCGGCGGCAGCGGCACCATCTCCGACGGCCAGCACGCCACCGCCAGCAAGCGCCCGGTGAAGAAGGGCGGCACCATCACCGTGGCCGCCGTGTCGGCGACGCCCGACTTCATCTTCCCGCTGGTACCGGCGACCAACCAGAACGGGTACAACGCCAACCTCTCCGAGGCGCTGTGGCCGTACCTCGTCTACGCCGGCGCCGGCGCCAAGTCGGAGGTGAACAAGGAGAAGAGCCTGTTCACCTCGATCGCCTACACGAACGGCGACAAACGGATCACCATCGGCCTCAAGGACTGGAAGTGGTCGGACGGCGAGCCGATCACCAGCCGGGACTTCACCTTCGTCTACAACCTGCTCAAGGCGAACGCCAAGAACTGGCAGGCCCACCTGCCCGGCCTCTTCCCGGACGACGTGTCGAAGGTGACCACCCCCGACACCCACACCGTGGTGCTCGACCTCACCCGGGCGTACAACCCGGACTTCTACACCGACGACGTGCTCAGCACCATCCCGCTGCTGCCCCAGCACGCCTGGGACAAGACCTCGGACACCGGCGCGGTCGGCGACCACGACACGACCACCGCGGGCGCGAAGGCGGTCTACTCCTACCTGCAGAAGGAGGGGGCGAAGATCAGCACCTTCGCCACCAACCCGCTGTGGCAGGTGGTCGACGGGCCGTGGAAGCTCAAGGAGTTCCGCAGCAACGGCTACTACAGCTACGTGCCCAACCCGGCCTACTCCGGCGCCTCGAAGCCGTCGGTCGACAAGCTCGTCATGCAGCCGTTCACCACCGACACCCCGGAACTCAACGCGCTGCGCTCCGGCGGCTCCCTCGACGTGGCCGGGCTGCCGCTCAACGACGTGAAGCAGGCGCAGGCGCTGCGCTCCAGCGGCTACTCGATCGCCAGCGTGCCCATCCCCGGCGTGGCCGGCATCCTGCCGAACCTGTACAACGCCAAGGTCGGCACGGTGCTCCGGCAGCTATACGTGCGCCAGGCCCTCCAGTACCTGATCAACGGCCCGCAGATCGTCTCCAAGGTCTACAACGGCTACGCGGACCCGGGCAGCGGACCGGTGCCGGTGAAGGCCACCAGCACCTGGGCGACCCCGTTGGAGAAGTCCGGCGGACCGTACCCCTACTCCCCCGCCAAGGCGAAGTCGCTGCTCCAGGCACACGGGTGGAAGGTGGTGCCCGGCGGCACCAGCACCTGCCAGGACCCGGGCACCGGCGCGAACCAGTGCGGCGCGGGGATCAAGGCGGGCCAGCCGCTGACCTTCCAGCTCCTGTACTCCTCGGGCCGGGCCACGACCGACGAGCAGAACGCCGCGGTCAAGTCCTCCGAGGCGCAGGCGGGCATCACCCTGAACTTGAAGGCCGAGCCGTTCAACACGCTGATCGGCACGATCGGCAACTGCACCGCCGCGTCCCACCCGTCGTCGACGTGCAGTTGGCAGCTCGCGGACTTCGGCTACGACCCGTACCCGCTCTACCCCAACGGCACCGGCTTCTTCGACACCGGCGGCTCCGGCAACCTCGGCGGCTACTCGGACCCGACCATGGACAAGCTGATCAAGGCCACCGAGTACGGCTCCTCGAAGACCGCGTTCTCCACCTACGAGGACTACGCGGCGCGCCAACTGCCCTGGCTGTGGGTGCCGTTGCGCAGCAGCCTGCTGGTCTACCGGAGCAAGCTGCAGGGTGTCGTGCCGCTCAACCCGTTCTCGGGCACGGTCGACTACGAGGACTGGGCCTACACCTCATGACGGCCACGCGGTGACGGCCTACCTGCTGCGCCGGATCGGCCAGGCGATCGTGGTGGTGATCGGCGTGATGGTGGTGACCTTCGCGCTGATCCACCTCGAACCGGGCAGTGCCGCCCGGGCCACGCTCGGCACCCGGGCGAACTCCGAGCGCATCGCGGTCTTCGACGCCGCCAACGGCCTGGACCGGCCGTTGGCGGCCCAGTTCCTGACCTTCGTCAAGCAGGCGGCGCAGGGCGACTTCGGCACGTCGTACTCCCTGCACCAGCCGGTGTCCACGCTCATCGCGCAGCGGCTGCCGCGCGACGCGGTGCTGCTGGGCATCTCCACCGTGCTGGCGCTGGCCGTGGCGCTGCCGATGGGCATCTACCAGGCGCTGCGGCGGGACCGCGCGGTCGACCACGTGCTGACCGTCGTGTCGTTCGTGCTGTACTCGATGCCGGACTTCTTCTTCGCGCTGCTGCTGGTCGCGCTCTTCTCGGTGCAACTGCACCTGCTGCCCTCGCAGGCGCCGCAGGCCGAGTCGGTCGGCGGCATCCTGTCCGACCCGCGCGGCCTGGTGCTGCCCGTGGTGACGCTCTGCCTGGTCACCGTGGCCGGGTTCAGCCGGTACATGCGCTCGTCGGCGATCAGCACGCTCGCCCAGGACTACGTCCTGGTCGCCCGCGCCAAGGGCCTGCCGGAGGGGCTGGTGCTGCGGCGGCACGTGCTGCGCAACTCCCTGCTGCCGGTGATCACCGTGCTCGGGCTGGCGGCACCGGCGATCGTCACCGGCGCGGTGATCGCCGAGTCGGTCTTCAACTACCCCGGCATGGGGCTGCTGTTCTACCAGGCCGCCACCAGCAAGGACTACCCGGTGCTGCTCGGCTCGACCCTCGTGGTCGGCGTGGCCACCGTCGTCGGCAGCCTGCTCGCCGACATCGCCTACAGCCTCCTCGACCCACGGATCCGCTATGACCACGCATGACACGCCGGCCGCCCCGCCCGGCGGAGCCGGGTCGGCCGGCGCGCCGGAGGCCGGTGCCCTGGCCGTGCGGCACGGTTCGGGGCGACTGACGGCGGCCGCCTTCCTGCGCAACCCGCGCGCCCTGGTCGGGCTGGGGATCGTGGCGGTGGTCGCCGCGTTCTGCTTCGTCGGGCCGCTGCTGTACCGGACCGACCAGGTCACCGTCCACCTCGACCTGGCCGAACTGCCGCCCGGCGGCGGGCACCCGCTCGGCACCGACGCCTCCGGCTACGACGTGCTGGGCCGGCTGATGGCCGGCGGCCGCTCCTCCCTCGAACTCGGCTTCGCCGTCGCGCTGGCCACCACCCTCATCGGCACCCTGTACGGCGCCTTCGCCGGGTACTTCGGCGGGTTCGTGGACGCGGTGATGATGCGGGCCGTGGACACCTTCCTCGCCATCCCCGGGCTGGTGCTGCTGCTGATCGTGGTCAGCATGTTCACGCCGTCCCTCGGGCTGATCATCGTGGTGCTGTCGCTGCTGTCCTGGCTGGGCGCGGCCCGGCTGGTGCGCGGCGAGGTGCTGACGCTGCGCACGCGGGAGTTCGTCCAGGCGGCGCGGATGATGGGCGGCACCGGTCGGCGGATCGTGCTGCGCCACCTGGTGCCCAACGCGGCGGGCGTGATCATCGTGAGCGCCACCTTCACCATCGCCGACTCGATCCTCACCCTGTCCGCGCTGAGCTTCCTCGGGCTCGGGCTGCCGCCCCCGCACGCCGACTGGGGCACGATGCTCACCGGCGGCCTCGACTACCTCTACGACGGCTACTGGTGGCTGGTGTACCCGCCCGCGGTGATCCTCATCATCACCGTCGTGGCCTTCAACCTGATCGGCGACGCCGTCCACGACGCGCTGGACGTCCGCCTGCACCGCACGTGACCGCTCCGCGCCCCGCCGCGCCCGCCCGCGGGCCGGCGGCGGGCGCCGGCGACGAATCGAGGAACGGCATGCCTCCCCTGCTCGACGTCCAGCACCTCACCACCCGCATTCGCACCAGCCGCGGTGTCGTGCGGGCGGTGGAGGACGTCTCCTTCCAACTGGAGGCCGGCGAGACGCTGGGCCTGGTCGGCGAGTCCGGCTGCGGCAAGTCCATGACCGGCCTGTCGCTCATGGGCCTGCTGCCGCCCGGCGGCCGGATCGCCGAGGGCTCCTCGATCCGGCTGGACGGCCGCGAACTGGTCGGCCTGCCCGCCCGGGAGCTGCGCAGGGTGCGCGGCAACGACATCGCGATGGTCTTCCAGGACCCGATGACGTCGCTGGACCCGACCAAGAGCATCGGCCACCAGGTCGCGGAGCCGGTGCTGCTGCACCGCGGCTGCACCCGGGCCGAGGCGGCCGAGCGTGCCGCCGAGGTGCTGGGCCTGGTCGGGCTGCCGCACCCGCGCGAGCGGCTCGACGACTACCCGCACCAGCTCTCCGGCGGGCTGCGCCAGCGCGTGCTGATCGCGATGGCGCTGGCCAACGAGCCCCGGGTGCTCATCGCCGACGAGCCCACCACCGCACTCGACGTCACCATCCAGGCGCAGATCCTCGCCCTGCTCGCCGACCTGCGGTCCCGGCTCGGCATGGCGATGATCCTCATCACCCACGACATGGGCGTCACCGCCGGGCACGCGGACCGGGTCAACGTGATGTACGCCGGGCGGATCGCCGAGAGCACCGGCACCGACCGGCTCTTCCACGGGATGCGGCACCCCTACACCCAGAGCCTGCTGGCCTCCGTGCCGCGGCTCGACCAGGACCCGGATCGGCGCCTGCCCACCATCCCGGGGCTGCCGCCGGACCTCACCGGCCCGGCGGACGGCTGCCGTTTCGCCGACCGCTGCGCGTACGCCACCGACCGCTGCCGCACCGAGGAGCCCGCGCTCACCGGGCCGCCGGAGCACCGCTTCGCCTGCTGGCACCCGACGGACGGGCCGCGGCCCGCGGCCGACCTGCCCGCGGCCCCGCGACCGGCCGGTCCGGCCGCACCCAAAGCAGCGGTCGCCGCGAGTCCCGCGGACGACCTCCGCAAGTCTGCCGTCCGGCCGCTGCTCGAAGCGCACGCCCTCGTACGGGAGTTCCCGGTGCGCGGGGCGCGGCTGCCCGGGCAGGGCCGCCGGGTGGTGCACGCCGTGTCCGGCGTCTCCTTCACCCTCGGCCACGGCGAGACCTTCGGGCTGGTCGGCGAGTCCGGCTGCGGCAAGACCACGCTCGGCCGCCTGCTGGTCGGCCTGGACCGGCCCGACGCGGGCACCGTCACCCTGGAGGGCACCGACCTGGGACAGGTGCGCGGCCGCGAGCTGCGCAGGCGCCGGCGGGACCTCCAGATGGTCTTCCAGGACCCGTTCTCCTCGCTCGACCCGAGGATGCGGGTCGGCGGCATCCTGCGCGAGCCCCTGCGCATCCAGGGCATCGGCACCGCCCGCGAGCAGAAGGCCAGGGTCGCGGAGCTCCTCGCCGAGGTCGGCCTGCCCGAACGGGGACTGGACCTGTTCCCGCACGAGTTCTCCGGCGGCCAGCGCCAACGCGTCGGCCTGGCCCGGGCGCTGGCCCTCAACCCGCGGCTGATCGTGGCCGACGAGCCGGTCTCCGCGCTGGACGTGTCCGTGCGCGCCCAGGTGCTCAACCTGATGAAGCGGCTCCAGGTCTCGCACGGCGTGTCGTACGTCGTCATCTCGCACGACCTCGCGGTGGTCCGCTACCTCGCCGACCGGATCGGCGTGATGTACCTCGGCCGGCTGGTGGAGGTCGGCAGCGCCGACGACATCCACCTGCGCGCCGCGCACCCGTACACCGCGGGCCTGCTGGAGGCCGTGCCGGTGCCGGACCCGGCGGCCGAGCGGGCCAAGCGCGGCACCGGGATCACCGGCGAACTGCCCAGCCCGGCGGCTCCCCCGTCCGGCTGCCGCTTCCGCACCCGGTGCCCGCTGGCCACCGACCGCTGCGCCGCCGAGGAGCCCGCGCTGCGCTCCTTCGGGCCCGGCCACACCGCGGCCTGCCACTTCCCGCTGCGCGGCCCCGTCGCCGAGGAACCGCTGTCCGCACCGGCCTGACGGCCCGCCGCCGGCGCGTGCCGCTCCTCCCCGCGCCCTACCCGCGCCAGGTGTGGCGCGCGGTGAAGCCGAGCAGGTCGCGGCTGCGGGTCAGGTCGAACGGCACGGCGAACCCGTCGAGCGGAGCCTCGACGCGTGCGGCGGGGTGGTAGCGGCGCAGCAGTTCCGCGGTGGGCCGCAGGGCGGTGGTGTCGGGCGCCGTCACGTTGACCACGGGGTGCCCCTCGACCGGAGCGGTCAGGGCGGCGCCGATCGCGCGGGCGGCGTCGCGGGTGTCCAGCCAGCCCCACAGCGCGCCGCTCTCGACCCCGGGGTCCCGGTGCACGTCGGCCAGGTGGGCGCGCAGCCGTTCGCCGGTGCCGAGGAAGGGGAAGCGCAGCGAGACGACGGTGGTGCCGTAGCGGCGGGAGGTGGTGGCGGCGACCGCCTCGCCGACGTACTTCGACAGGCCGTAGACATCGTCGCCGATGTAGGGGTGATCCTCGGTGACCGGCACGCGGTGGGGCGAGACGCCGTGGGCGGAGAACGCCAGGCCGAGCGCGCACAGGCTGGAGACGTTGACCACGCGGCGGACGCCCGCGCGGCCGGCGGCGTCCAGCACGAGGTAGGAGGCCCGGACGTTGTTGGTGAACACCTCGTCATGGGGCGCGGAGTACGGCGAGGGCAGCGCGGCGGCGTGCACGACCGCGTCGACGCCGTCGAGGAGCGCGGCCGGTCCGGCCGCGTCGAGCAGGTCGCCGCCGGCGACCTCGTCGGTGGTCGCGGGGTCCGGGGCGGTCCGGTCGTGGGCCCGTACGGTGTGGCCCGACTCCCGCAGGTGCGCGACGACCTCACGGCCGAGCAGGCCGCCCGCGCCGGTGACCAGGACCTTCACGGTGGGTACTTCCTCTCGGGGAGCCGGCGGCGGCGCCGTACCTCGACACCGCGACTGTCGTGTTCTTGCAGAGACTGCAACGAGATCTGGCGTTCTCCTGCCGGAAACGTAACATGGGCCCGTCCGCCCGCTCCATCCGCGAACAGGGGAATCCCCATGACCGGTTCAGGACCCGACCGCCTGCTCGACGCCTCCGGCGCGCTCCCCGAGGCCGCGCCGCCCTGGCAGGGCCGGGACCGGCTGCGCGTCACCTCGGTGCGCGCGATCGTCACCGCGCCGGAGGGCCTGCCCCTGGTGGTGGTCCGGGTGGACACCTCCGACCCCGGCCTGTACGGGTTGGGCTGCGCGACCTTCACCCAGCGCTACGCCGCGGTGGCGGCCGCCGTGGACGAACACGTCGGCCCCCTGGTCGTCGGCCGCCATCCGGCCGACATCGAGGACATCACCCGCATGATCCACTACTCGTCCTACTGGCGCGGCGGCCCGGTGCTGGGCAACGCGCTGTCCGGAGTGGACCAGGCCCTGTGGGACATCGCGGGCAAGCGCGCCGGAATGCCGGTGTACGAACTGCTCGGCGGCCGCAGCAGGTCCGCGGTCGAGGTGTACTCCCACGCGGCGGGCGGCACCGTGGACGAGACGCTCGCGCAGGCCGAGGAACTGCTGTCCCAGGGCTACCGGCACGTACGCCTCCAGGTCGGCGGCCCGGGCCTGGGGACCTACGGCGCACCCGGCACCCGCGGCGGCTACCCGCGCTCGCCGCACCCGGACGGCTGGGACGTCGCGCAGTACCTGCGGGCCACCCCCGCGCTCTTCGCCGCGGCCCGGCAGCGGTTGGGCGACGAGGTGAGCCTGATGCACGACGTGCACAGCCGGCTCACCCCCAAGCAGGCGGTGGTGCTGGCCCGTGAACTGGAGCCGTACCGGCTGTCGTTCCTGGAGGACGTGATCGCGCCGGAGCACTACGACCGGCTGCCGGAGGTGCGGGCCGCCTCGCCGGTGCCGATCGCTGTCGGCGAGCAGATCGGCAACGTCACGGACGCGGCGCGGCTGATCCGCGACGGCGGCATCGACCTGCTGCGCCTGCACACCTCCGCGGTGGGCGGGCTGACCCCGACCCGGAAGCTGGTGGCGCTGGCCGAACTCCTCGGGGTGCGCACGGCGTTCCACTCCCCCGGCGACATCTCCCCGGTCGGCGTGGCGGCGAACCTCGCGGTCGACATCTCCACGCCGGCCTTCGGCTACCAGGAGTCGCACACCTACGACGACGCCACCCACGAGGTCTTCCCCGGCACGCCGGTGGTGCGCGAGGGACACCTCGCGCCCTCCGACGCGCCGGGCTGGGGCGTCGATCTCGACGAGGCGGCCGCGCGCCGCTTCCCCCCGGTCAAGTTCCTGCACGAGCGGTGGGCGACCGGCGTCCGCCACCCGGACGGCGGCCTCGACGCCCCCTGACGTGCGGTCGGCGCCCGCGACGCCCGCGCCCGATCCCGCGACGTCCGATGCCGCGCCCGCGCCCGCGACGTCCGACCGACCGGCGGCCGCGGGCGGCGCGGGCCGGGGGCGTCCCCCTGCCGCGGTCAGGCCGGGTCCGCGTCGCCGGCCAGGCGGCCGGAGGGAGGCTGCTCGCGGTCCAACCGCAGAGCCACCTCGACCAGTTCGACGGTGTCCAGCGCGGGCACCTCGTCGAGCGGGAACCACGCGGCGTGGTCGGTGGAGCCGCCCACCTCGTCGCGGAGCTCGCCGCCGACCACGTGCACGCGGTAGACGATCCGCAGGCCCTGGAAGGCGTCCACGACACCGGAGTCGAGGACCCGGCGTCCGCGGAAGCTGTCGATGCCGAGCAGCCGGTCGACCGCGACCCGGTAACCCGTCTCCTCCTCGACCTCGCGGACGACCGCGTCGAGCGGGTCCTCGCCCGGTTCGAGGCCGCCGCCCGGCATCGTCCACGCCGCCGGGTTGTTCCCGTAGGGCAGCAGGTGCGACAGGAGGATCCGGCCGTCGCGCACGCACACGCCGTAGGCCCCCACCCGCAACCGGTGCCGTATCTCGGCCGGTTGCGGATCGCCGGCCGCCGCCAGCGTGGGACCCGTCGCATCCGCTGCCGATGTTGCCGCCGTCGAACCCGTCGCCACTGTCGAATCCGCCGCCACCGTCGACTCCGCCGAGCCCGTCGCCGTCATCGCCCGTCCTCCGTCCGCGAGTTGTGCCGTCTTCACGCCAAAGGGGCGATCCTCGCACAGCGCCCGGCGGCGGCGCCCGCGGATTTACGGGTCGGGGACCGGGGAGGCGCCCGAGGCCGCCGCGGCCGGCCGCCCCGCGCCCGCGGCCTCGCAGTGGACCACCAGCGCGGCGATGTCGTCGTCGAGGGCGCCCCCGCTGAAGCGCAGGAGCTGCCGGTGCAGCAGGCCGAGCAGACGCGGGGCGGGCACGGCGGTCTGCCGTACCACCCACTCCTCCAAGGGGAAGAACCGGCCGGACCGGTCGCGGGTCTCGATGACGCCGTCGGTGTAGAACAGCAGCCGTTCTCCGTGCGACAGGCGCAGGGTGTCGACCGTGTAGTCCCCGCCGATGAGCGCGGCCATGTTCAGCGGCGGGGACGGCGCCGACGGGTCGAGCGCGCGGACCGCGGCCGGCGCGAGGGGACCGACACTGCTCGGGCCCGCCCCGCTCGCGCCGACGCCGCTCAGGCCGTTCTCGTCCGCGGCGGCGCGGTCCGGGGAGGCACCGTCGGGGCCGCCGCTGAGCAGGAGCGGCGGCGGGTGTCCGCAGTTGACCAGCGCGACCTGCCGGGTGCCGGGCCGGACCTCGGCGAGGACCGCGGTGGCGAACCCCTCGCCTGCGTCGGAGGAGGTGACGGTGTCGGAGTACCGCCGCATGCTCGTGTCCAGGCGGCGGGCGAGCCGGGCGAGGTCGGGCTCGTCGTACGCCGCCTCCCGGAACCCGTTGGTGATGGCGCTGGCCACCCCGACCGCCGACAGGCCCTTGCCGCGCACGTCACCGAGCAGGACCCGGACCCCGTGCGGGGTCTCGACCGCCTCGAAGAAGTCCCCGCCGATCCTCGCCTCCTCGGCGGCGGCCAGGTAGAGCGTCTCGATGCCGACTCCGCCGAGCCGGTGCGGCACCGGCCGCAGCACCACGGCCTGGGCGGCGTCGGCCACCGACCGCACCTGGGACAGCGTGCGCTCGCGCTGCAACCGCACATGGGCGGCGTACGCTGCCGCGGCGGTGACACCGCCGAGCGCGAGCGCGGTGAAGGTGGTCGCGGGCTCGGAGAAGGCGATCTGGATGGCGAACATCGCGGCCATCGTGAGGATGCCGAGCAGGATCGTGCCGCCCACCGACCACATGGACGCCGCGAGCGCCGGCGCGGCGGGCAGCAGCCGGCTGACCGCGAAGTCCTCGGGCGTGAGTACCGCGAGAACGCCGATGAGGAGGGTCAGCAGGGCCGGTGACCACCCGGCGAGGCCGCGCGGACGGCCGTCGCGCGCCCGGGGACGTCGGCTTCGGTGAGGGTTCGTCACGCATGAGAGCGTATCGCCCCTTTCGTCCCTTCCTACGGTCATACGGTTCCGGTCGGCGGGGGCGGTCGGCGGGGGATAGCGGAGACGGTCGGCGGTTCCGGTCGTGGGGTGCCGTGGGAGGGGCCGCGTGCGCGGGGCTGGGGCGGGGGGCCGTCGCGGCCGGTCGTGCGGGTCCGGTGGCGCGTGCGGCCGGTCGTGCGCGGTGGACACGGGTGGACAGGTGCGGACAGGTCCGGACGGACAGGTCCGGACGAGCAGATGCGGACGAGCAGATGCGGACGGACAGATGCGGAGAGCGGCTGGGATGCTGGCTTGCGGGCGGACCGCCGGCCGGCGGGCGCGAGGAGAAGGCGGTGGGGCCCGTGCGGGCTGTGGTGTTCGAGGAGTTCGGGCGGCTCGCCGCCGTCCGCGAGGTCGCCGACCCCGAACCGCCGCCCGGCGGCGCGGTGGTGCGGGTGGCCGCGACCGGCCTGTGCCGCAGCGACTGGCACGCGTGGCGGGGCCACGACGACTCGGTGACGCTTCCGCACGTGCCGGGCCACGAGTTCGCCGGCGAAGTGGTCGCGGTCGGCGCCGCGGTCCGGGGCGTGCGGGCGGGCGCGCGGGTGACGGCTCCGTTCGTCCACGCCTGCGGCCGCTGCGCGTCCTGTGCGCGTGGCGACCAGCAGGTGTGCGCGCGCCAGGAGCAGCCCGGCTTCACCTACTGGGGTTCGTACGCGGAGTTCGTGGTGGTGCGGCGGGCCGACGTGAACCTCGTCGAACTGCCGGCGGACCTGCCCTGCGCCACCGCCGCCTCTCTCGGCTGCCGGTTCGCCACCGCGTACCGGGCGGTGGTGGCGCAGGGCCGCGTCCGGCCCGGCGAGTGGGTGGCCGTGCACGGCTGCGGCGGCGTCGGGCTGTCGGCGGTGATGGTCGCCGTGGCGGGCGGGGCGCGGGTGGTGGCGGTCGACCCCTCGCCGCAGGCGCTGCGGCTGGCCGCGGAGTTCGGCGCGGCGGCGTGCCTGGTGCCCGGGCCGACCGCGGAAGCCACCGCGGAGGCGGTGCGGGAGGCGACCGGCGGTGGCGCGCACGTGTCGCTGGACGCGCTCGGTTCGGCGGTGACCTGCGCGGCGTCGGTGGCGGGTCTGCGGGCGCGCGGGCGCCATGTGCAGGTGGGGCTGCTCGCGGCCGGCGCCGTCGAGGTGCCGATGGGCCGGGTGCTCGCCCTGGAGTTGGAACTGCTGGGCAGTCACGGCATGGCCGCGCACGCCTACCCGGAGATGCTGCGCCAGGTGTCCGCGGGGGTGCTGCGGCCCGAGTTGCTGGTCCGCTCGGTGATCGGGCTGTCCGAGGCGCCCGCGGCAATGGCCGCGATGAGCGAGGGGTCGCCGACGGGCATCACCGTGATCGCTCCCGCGGGCGTGGAGGCCGCCGAGGCGGCCGGTGCGTCCGACGCGGCGGGCGCGTCGGCGTAACCGGCAGGTCCGGTGGGCGCGGCCCGCGCGGCGGGCGCGTCGGCGTGACCGGCAGGTCCGGTCCGGCCGCAGGACGCGTCCGGCAACCTCGGCCGGACTGCGGCCGGGACCGTGCGGCCGGCTCCCGTCCGCCCGGCCGCCCCGGCGCGGTTCGCCCCTGCCGACCCGGCGCGCCGGTACCGTACGATCCCCCGCATGGGTGACGTGATCAAGGGCGTGCGGCTGCTCGCCGACGGCCAGCGGTGGGTCCTGCGGCACCGGCGCGACTGGCGGTTCGGCATGATCCCCGCGCTGATCACGCTGGTCGGATACGTCGTCGCGCTGGTCGTGCTCGCACTGTGGGCCGGGGACCTGGTCGACTGGGCGACGCCCTTCGCGGACCACTGGGCGTCACCGTGGCCGGGCCTGTTCCGCGGGCTGCTCACCGCGCTCCTGTTCGGGGCCGGCCTGCTGCTGTCGGTCATCACCTTCACCGCGGTGACGCTGCTGGTCGGCGACCCCTTCTACGAAGCGCTGTCCGCGCGCGTGGAACGCAGCGAGGGCGACTGTCCGCAGGCTCCGGAGCGTCCGCTGTGGCGTGAGGTGTGGACCGCCGTCCGCGACGGCGCCCGGGTGCTGCTGTGGGCGGTGGTCTTCGGGATCGCGCTGTTCGCCGCCGGGTTCGTACCGGTGGCCGGGCAGACGGCGGTGCCGGTCGTCGGCTTCTGCGTCTCCGGGTTCTTCCTCGCCCTCGAACTGTCCACGGTGGCGTTCGAGCGGCGCGGCCTCGACCTGACCGCGCGCGCACGGCTGTTGCGGCACCGCCTCCCGTTGGCGCTGGGCTTCGGCACGCCGCTGGCGGTGACCTTCCTGGTGCCGTTCGTCGCGGTGGTCCTCATGCCCGGCGCGGTGGCGGGGGCGACCCTCCTGGTGCGCGAACTCCTCCCCCCGCCCCCGGGCCCCGTGTCCGCGGTGCCGGACGGCTCCGCCCCCGTGGCCCCGGAACCCGGCGGCCCCGCTCCCACGCCTCCTCGGCACCCCGACTCCTCGACGGACACCGCTTGGTAGCCTGCCGGGATGTCGGACCTGAGCCCCGTCGCCTGGCCGCCCGCGCCGATCAGGACCGCGAGGCTGGTCCTGCGGGCGTCCGAGGCCCGGGACCGCGCGACCTTCGTCGACCTGCTGGCCTCGCCGGAGGTGCACGCCTATCTAGGCGGCCCCCGGCGGCGTGACGAGTTGGAGCGTGAACTGCCCGAGGTGCCGGAGCGGTGGCCCGGCAGTTTCGTCGCCGCTCTCGACGGGGCGATGATCGGCCAGGTGCTGCTCAGGAGGGCGACGGAGCACCGCCGCCCGGCGGCCGTGGGGAAGGCCGACCTCGGTTACCTGTTCCTGCCGCGGGCGTGGGGCGCGGGATACGCCGCCGAGGCGTGCGCGGCGGCACTCGACTGGTTCGACGGCGCCCTGCCCGGCGAACCGGTCGTGCTCGCCACCCAGAGCGCGAACACCGCCTCGATGCGCCTCGCGGCGAAGCTGGGGTTCACCGAGGTGGAGCGGTTCCACGCCTGGGACGCCGAACAGTGGCTCGGCCTGCGCCCCCCGGCGCCACCGGTTCCGTCCTGAGGTCCGGCGCGTTCAGCAGGCGCAGATGGCGGCTCCGACCGGAGCGGTGAGCGGGTCGGCCGGGCGCTGTTCGGTGCCGTCGGCCGTCACCAGGGGAAAGCCCTCGCGGATCCAGTACTCGATGCCGCCGATCATCTCCCGGACCCGGTAGCCGAGTCGGGCCAGGGCGAGCGCCGCGCGGGCGGCACCGTCGCAGCCGGGGCCCCAGCAGTAGGTGACGACCGGGACGGCCGGGTCGAGGAGGTCCGCGGCCCGGGCGGGGATGTCCGCGGTGGGCAGGTGCACCGCACCGGGCACGTGCCCCTGCTCCCAGCCCGCGGTTCCGCGCGAGTCGACCAGCACGAACCCGGGCCGGCCCCCGGTGAGCGCCGTGCGGACGTCGGAGACGTCCGTCTGGAAGGCGAGGCGGGTCTCGAAGAAGGCCGCGGCCTGCGAAGGTGTGTGTGTCATGCGGGAAAGGCTACGAACAGCCCGCCCGCGCCGGAACCGACGATCCACGGTCTTCGCCCCCATCCACCGGGGAAAGCGTGGTAGGAGTCGGCCATGACCGCTGATCACCCTCTCCTCGACCCGACCGACCTGCGCATCCTGGAGGCACTCCAGCACGACGGCCGGGCCGGCTACGCCGAGTTGGCCCGTAGGGTCGCCATGTCCGCCAGCGCCGTCACCGAGCGGGTGCGGCGTCTGGAGGAGAGCGGGGTGATCCGCGGCTACGCCGCCGTGGTCGACCCGGAACGCCTCGGGCTCGGCATCCTGGCCTTCGTCCGCCTGCGCTACCCG
Source organism: Streptomyces sp. SN-593 (assembly GCF_016756395.1). Taxonomy (NCBI): domain Bacteria; kingdom Bacillati; phylum Actinomycetota; class Actinomycetes; order Kitasatosporales; family Streptomycetaceae; genus Actinacidiphila; species Actinacidiphila reveromycinica. Next base: position 8,389,636 of record NZ_AP018365.1, on the reverse strand, counting down.
ACCGGCAACTACAAGCCCTTCCACGCCGTCCTCGCCACCACCCCCGAGATCATCGAGGCCCACCACGTCACCGGCGAGGACTGCTTCGTCCTCAAGGTCCTCGCCCGCTCGATGCGCCACCTGGAGGCCACCACCGGCCGGATAGCCGCCCTCGGCCCGGTCACCACCACCGTGGTCTACTCCAGCCCGCTGCCCGACCGCCCCGTCACCGCGGCCCTCACCTGACCTGCCCGCACGCGGGACGGAGCAGCACCGGAGCCCGCGGGGCGCCCCGCACCGGAGGCGGGGTTCGGGCGCCCCGCGCGGAAGCCGGGGTTCGGGCACCCCGCACCGCAGGCGGGTTCAGCCGTCGCCGTACAGTGCGGCTCGCTGCTCCGCCGTCAGCCGCCCGGTGTCCGCCCGGCGCAGCACCGACACGTGCCGTCCCGCCCTGCACCACCCGATCCGCCGGGGCCCGAGCCGGATGGTCGTCAACGACGCGCCCACCACCCAGGTCCGCCAGAACACATGGCCCTTCGCGCACATCACCGCCGTGCGGTACATGCCTCTCCCTCCGGTCCGCAGCGCCCACTCGGGCGTTCTCCTACCCAGGTGCGGCCGCCTCGTCCGATACCCGGCCGGCACGCGCTGAGCCGCCTTCAGTTCGACGCGGGACGGGCAAGGTGGGAGAGCACGGCGCGGGCGGCGTCGCCCACCGCCCGCCGGGACTCGTCGGACGGGCCGTGCGTGTCGAATCCGTGCGCCGCCGAGGGCGCGTCCACGACCGTCACATCCACACCGGCGTCCCGCGCCGCCGCGACGAACTCCTCGACGGTCGCGGCGAACTCGGCCCGCTCGCGGCCCACGCGGGTCAGCACGACCGGCAGCCGCCCCGCGCCCCGCACCGCCCGCGCGGGCCGGAAGCGCGGCTCCACGCCCCAGCCCGGCAGCGGTGCCAGCAGCGGATACGTGAGTGCGACGCACCGCAGCCAGGGCTCCGGCGCGGCGAGCCAGTCCGCCGCGAGCAGCCCGCCCACCGACAGGAACCACAGCGCCACCCGCTCGCCGTCCACCCGCGGATGCGCCCGCGCGAGCGCGACGGCGTCCCGCACGTCCCGCGCCGCCGCCTCGAATCCGCCCAGGTCGTGCAGCCGGTGGTCCACCACGACGCCGGCCGCACCGAGGTGCGCGACCAGCCGGGCGTGGCCGGCCAGACCGGGCCAGTCCCGCGGGGTCGGCCGCGCGCCCTCGGGCACCGGGCCGCCGTGCACGAACACCACAGCCGGGCGCTGCCTCTCCCCGTCGGGCAGGTGGAAGTCCACCCGGCCCACCCGCTCGCGCGGCCGCGCCGGCACGTCGATCACGAACGGCCCCAGGTGCGTGGGCCGTTGGGCCGCGGATCGCCTATGCGGGGCCGCCCCCTCGCCCGCCGCGGCACGTAGCAGCACCTCGGCCGTCGCGTCCGGGTCCGACAGCATCGGCCAGTGCCCGGTGTCCATCTCCAGGTAGCTCAGGTGCGGGGCGCCGAGATAGGCGAGCCGGGGGTCGCCGAGCGCGAGCGCCTGCCCCACCATCGCCAGGCTGGACCCGTTCGCGGTGCACAGCACGCCCGTGGTCGGCACGGTGCCCGACGCGCCCGCCGAACCGGTCAGCCGCAGCGGCCGCGCCAGCGTCGCCCACGGCTGCGGCACCGCCCGTGCGAGCAGCCGCTCGGCCGCGGCCTCGTCGAGCCCCTGGAAGCTGCCGGACTCCCGCCAGCCCGCGTCCGACGGCGGCGCGATCATCCCGCCGGCGGGCATGCCGCCGTCCGCCGCGCCCGCCAGCCGCAGCAGCTCCGCGCGCACGGCCTGCCGCGGGACGAGCGCGGCCGGCGGGTCCCCGTCCTGCGGCATCGGTGTGTCGACCAGCACGATCCGCGCGACGCGGTCGGGCCGCCGGTCCGCCGCGGCGACCACCGGGTGGACGCCGTAGCAGTGCCCGACCAGGACGACTCGGGAGGCGTCCGTCCCCTCGACCGCGCGCACCACGTCCGCGATGTGCGTCTCCAGGTCCGGGTCCGGGTCCTCGGCCGCGGCAGCGGCAGCGGCAGCGGCAGCCGGGCCCGCGATGCCGCACGTGGGGGCGCCCGCCGAGCCGCCCGGGTGCGCGCCCGCCGACGTGTCCGAGTCCGGGTTCCCGCCCGCGGGCCTGCCCGAGCCGTCGTCCGAGGGCCCGAACGGGAGCCGGTCCGGGGGCTCGGGGCTCCCGCCCATGCCGCTCAGCGTCAGCGCGTACGCCTCCGCGCCCGCCTCCCGCAGCCGCTCAGCCACCTGCTGCCAGATCCATCCGCCGGTGTGCAAGCCCGGCACCAGGACGAACGCCGTGTCCGCCGCCATCCGCTGTCTCCTCACGTCCTGTGCGCGCGGAGTGCGCGGGGTACGCGCTCCCCGGGGCGACGGTCCGCCGCCCCCGCCCGCCGGTACCGTAGGAACTCCCCCTGAGGGAGGTTCAAGCCATGCCACCGGGCGAGTTGTGGACCATCGGCGAGCTGGCCGGCCGCGCCGGCGTCACCGTCAAGACCGTGCGGTTCTACTCCGACCAGGGCCTGCTGCCCGCCGCGCACCGCAGCACCGGCGGCCACCGCCGGTACGGCCCCGGGGCGCTGGACCGGCTCCGCACGATCCGGTCGCTGCGGGCGCTCGGGCTGGGCGTCGCGGACGTCGCCCGCGTGCTGCGCGAGGACGACGACACCGGCTGCGGGCCTGACGGGCTGCCGGCCGGCGGAGCGCTGGAGGACGCGGTCGCGGGGCGGCTGCGCGAGGTCGGCTCACGGCTGGCCGCGCTGCGCTGGCAGCAGACGGCGCTGCGGCTGCTGCACGACTGCGACCCCGGCGAGCGGGCCGAGCGGCTGCGGCTGCTCGGGGCGGTGTGCGCGACGGACGCTCCGCCCAGCACGGCGGCGATGGCCCGCTTCTGGCGGCGGTGGCTGCCCCCGCGGATGCCGGCGCCGGTGACGGCGCGCGTCGTGGACCTGGCGGTCCCGCATCCGCCGGACGACCCGACACCCGAGCAGGCGCTCGCGTTCGCCCGGCTGCACGCCTTCGTCTCCGGCGACTGCACGGGCAGGTCCGGCAGCGGGCAGCCGGCGGCGCACCGCGCCGGCGCCGGCCACCGGCACGCCGTGCTCTACCAAGGGCTGGAGGAGGCGTACGACCTGGCGGCGCCGCACCTGCGTGCCGGGCGCGCACCCTGCCCGGGCGACGCCCTGGACTGCTTCGTCGCCGCGTACGCCGCGTCGCAGCGGGTCGCGGACACCGGGGCCTTCCGCCGCGGACTGCACGCCACCCTCGCCGCGGACCCCCGCATCGACCACTACTGGGACCTGGTCGCCCGTGTCACCGGCCCCGCGCACCCCACCCCTGGAGCGGCCCACGCGTGGCTCACCGCCGCCCTCGTCTGACCTCCGCCCCGCGCGCCCTGCCTGCTGCCGCCGGCGGTGGTACGGGCCACGCCGGACCCTGCCCACAGGCTTCACCCGGCGTGGAAGGGTGCGGCGAGCCGCCACGACCCCCGGCATCGGCTCGGAAGGTGCCGAGCCGATGCCTGAGGGACTACACGACTCTCTGGAGCGCGACCATCGCGATGTCGTCGCCGAGGCCGGACGCGGAGTAGCGCAGCAGGTCGGCGCGGACGGCCGCCAGCAGCGCCGCCGGGGTGTCGCGGGTCCACCCGGCGACGCGGTCGGCGAGCGGGTAGAAGCCGCCGCGGGCGTCACGCGTCTCGATCACGCCGTCGGTGTAGAGGAGCAGGATGTCGCCGACCTCCAGGTCATGTGCGTCGATCTGCTGCTCGGACCGGCTGAGGTCGCCGAGGCCGAGCGGCAGCTCGGGTGTCCGCGGGAAGAGCTGGAGCACGCTGTCGCCGCGGATGAGCAGCGGCGGCGGGTGCCCGCAGTTCGCGATGCGCACCCCCGAGCCGTCGGCGTCGATGTCGACGACCACGGCGGTGACGAACCGTTCCAGGAAGTCGTCGCCGCCGTCCCCGCCCCGCCCGTCGCCCGCGCCCCGCCCGTCGCCCGCGGCGTTCGGGTCGTTCACGGGATCCGTGGCGTCCACGGCGTCACCGCCGTCCCCGTCCTTGCCGTCGGCCGAGGCGCCCGAGGTCGCCCGGGCCGCGCCCGGCACCGCACACGGGTCGCCCTTGCCCGAGAGGTCCGCCAGGTCCGCGCGCAGCCCCCGGTCGAGGTAGCCGGGCAGGGCCCGGAGCGCGACGCCCGCGCGTACCGCCCGGCGGAAGACCCCCAGCAGCAGCCCGGCGACCTCGACGGCGGCCAGTCCCTTGCCCTGCACGTCGCCCACGAGCAGACGGGGGCCGCCGCGGTCGCTGACCCCCGCGGCGTACAGGTCCCCGCCGATCGCCGCCTCCTCGTCGGCCGCGAGGTACATCGAGGAGATCGTCACCGGTCCGAGCCGGTCCGGCAGCGGGCGCAGCAGGGCCTGCTGGGTGACCTCCGCGACCTTCCTGGCCTGGGCGAGCTGCCGCTCGCGGCGCCGACGGGTCCGGGCCGCGAGCACCGAGGCGGCGCCGACCAGGACCCCGGTCGCCATGATCACGGGAAAGTTGGTGGCGGTCAGGTTCGAGCCGTTGTCCTCGGCGGCCCAGCCGACCGCGCCGAGCGTGAGGACCACCATCACGAGCACCTGGACCGGCCCGAGGAACACCGCGGAGAGCGCCGGCACGGCGACGAACACGCCGCTGATCCGGATCGCGCGGCCACCGGAGATGTCGATGATCAGGAGCAGGGCGAGTGCCGCCAGCGCGAGGCCGAACTGGATCGGTGGTGACCTCAGCGGGCGCCGACCGACCGGCTGCCGGTCGGCGCCGCTCGATTCCATGCTTCCAACGTACCGCCGGGCACCGCGCGCTTCCCGTCCGAACGCCCTGCTCGGGGCCCGTTCACCCGGCCGCCCGCCGACCGGAGGGCCCGCCCGATCGTCGCGGAAAGAGCCGGGAGCCGGGAGCCGGGAGAGCCGGGCAGCACCAGGACGACCCGAGCCGGGCCGGGCAGCGTGCCGGACAGGACAGGCACCGGGCCGGGCCGCCGAAAATCCGGGGCGCCCGCCGAGCCGGGGCTGTTACCGTCGAGGCATGGAGGTCACGCCGCTCACCACCCCCGCGACCGCGCGAGCGACCAGCTCGCCGGTTGCCGCCGCCTGACCCCACCCCTCCCCCGGCGACCGGAAACGGTCCGCCGGTGCGCGCGGCGCGCGCTCCTCGTCGTCCACGGCCCTCCGGCGGCCGCCTTCCGCTCGCCCCGTTCCGGAAAGGCCCACCGCCATGGACAGCGAGCAGACCGTCCGCACCTTCCTCGACTTCTTCCGCGACCGCGGCCACCACGTGCTGCCCGGCGCCTCGCTGGTCCGTCCGCCCGGCGACCCCGTGCTCTTCACCACCTCCGGCATGCACCCGCTCACCCCCTACCTGACCGGCCGCCCGCACCCGTCCGGGGTGCGCCTGGCCGACGTGCAGCGCTGCCTGCGCACCACCGACCTGGACGAGGTCGGCGACCCCACCCACCTCACCGCCTTCCAGATGCTCGGCTCCTGGTCGCTGGGCGACTACGACAGTGCCCGCAGCATCACCTGGGCCCACGAACTGCTGGTCGACGGTTACGGCATCCCGCCGTCCCGGCTGCACGCCACCGTCTTCGGGGGCGACACCGGCCACCCGGGTGACGGGCTCGGGCCGGACGAGGGCACCGAGAGCGCCTGGGGCGAGCTGGGCGTACCGGTCGAGCGACTGGGCCCGGACAACTGGTGGACCAACGGCCCCACCGGCCCGTGCGGGCCCGACTCGGAGATCTTCGTGTGGACCGGCGGCGGCGATCCGACCGGCACCCCCGGCACCGATCCACGCTGGGTCGAGGTGTGGAACCACGTCTCGATGCGCTGGCTGCGCCTCGCCGACGGCACCCTGCGGCCGCTGCCGCGCGGCAGCGTGGACACCGGCATGGGCCTGGAACGGCTGGTGACGATCCTCCAGGGCAGGCCGTCGGTCTACGACTCCGACGTGTTCGGTGCCTGGCGCGAGGTGCTGCCGGGGCTGTGGGAGGGCGACCGGACCACACATCGGATCGTCGCCGACCACCTGCGGTCGGCCGCCGTGCTGGTGGCCGACGGGGTACGGCCGGCCGCCACCGGGCACGGGTACGTCCTGCGCCGGCTGGTGCGCCGGGTGCTGACGCTGCTGTGGCGCGACGACCAGGACCGTACGCTCGCCGACCTCCCGCCGGAGCCGGTCGAGGTCTCGTTGCGCCACTTCGGCCTGCTCACGTCGGGGCCGCCGGAGCCGGGCCTGCCGCAGGGCCGGACGCAGGGGCCGACGCTCGGTGCCCGGGTGCGCGAGGTGCTGCTCGACGAGGAGCGGCGTTTCGCCTCGCAGCTCGAACGGGGGCGGCGGGTGCTGTCCCAGCCGCGCTTCGCCGGGCCGCTCGGCGAGGAGGACTACGCCTACCTGCACGACACGCACGGGCTGCCCCGCGAGCTGGTCACGGCCCTGCGCGCCGAGCCCGACTGGTGAACCCGGGCGGGTCCCGGGCGTGAGGTGGGGCGTCCGGCCGGGCGACGTATGAGCACGGCGCCCCCGCCGCGGATGTCTCCGCCGCGGGGGCGCCGTGGTGCCGGATCAGGCGGTGGCCGGTGCCGGTGCGCGCGTACGCGTCAGGCGGCGGCCGGGACCGTACCGGACTCGGTGATGACGACCTTCGACGTCGGGGAACCGCTGCGCGAGCCCTTGCCCTCGATCGTCTTCACCAGGTCCTGGCCCTCGACGACCTCGCCGAACACGACGTGCTTGCCGTCCAGCCACGAGGTCACCACGGTGGTCACGAAGAACTGCGAGCCGTTGGTGTTCGGGCCCGCGTTCGCCATGGAGAGCAGGTACGGGCGGTCGTGGCGGAGCTGGAAGTTCTCGTCCTCGAACTTGTTGCCGTAGATGCTCTTGCCGCCGCGGCCGTCGCCGCTGGTGAAGTCACCGCCCTGGAGCATGAACTCGGGGATGACGCGGTGGAAGGCGGAACCCGCGTAACCGAAGCCGTGCTGGCCGGTGGCCAGCTCACGGAAGTTGCGGGCGGTCTTCGGCACGACGTCGTCGAACAGGCGGAAGACGATCCGCCCGGCGGGCGCACCGTCGATGGAGATGTCGAAGTAGACGTTGTCCTTGTTGTCCATGGGCCCCATCCTGACATCTCCGCGAGGCGCCCCGACACACGGGGCGACCGGTGCGGTGGCGCCGTGTCCCCTTTCTGGTGATCCCGTCCGGTCTCCCGTCGCTGGCGGGTCCCGACGCGCTGGCGGATGGTGGAGCCGAGATCCCCGACGCGCGGGCGAGGAGAGCAGATGGCGGTCACGTCCCCCACCGGCGGGCGTTCGAAGAACCTCGTGCTGGCGGCGATGATCTTCGCGGTGGCGATGACCTTCATCGACCAGACCATCGTGTCGATCGCGGTCCCGGAGATCCAGAACGAGCTGGGACTGACCAGCACCGGCGTGCAGTGGGCGGTCAACGCGTACCTGCTCTCGCTCGCGGCGTTCTTCGCGTACGGCGGCCGGCTCGCCGACACCCTCGGCCACCGGCGGGTGGTCGTCATGGGTGTGCTGGTCTTCGCGGCGTCGTCGCTGCTGTGCGGGCTGACCCCGAAGGGCGGCGCGGCGCAGACCTGGATCGTGGTGTTCCGGGCGGTGCAGGGCGTCGGCGGCGCGATGATGTTCCCGGCGGCGCTGGGCATCGTGGTGCAGACGTTCGCGCTGCGCGAGCGCGGGAAGGCGCTGGCGCTGTTCTTCGGCGTCGCGGGCGGGCTGACCGCGGTGGGCCCGATCCTCGGCGGCTGGCTGACCGAGTGGACCTGGCGGGCCATCTTCTGGGTGAACATCCCGGTCGCGGTGATCGCGCTGGCGCTGATCGCCCTGTCCAGGCCGGTCACCGAGCACCGGCCCGCCCCGATGGACTACCGGGGGCTGGCGCTGATCGTGGCGGGCATCGGGCTGAGCGTCTTCGGTTTCCAGCAGTCCCAGATCTGGCACTGGTCCAACCCGGGCATCTGGGTGTGCATCGCGGCCGGCGTGGCGCTGCTGGCGGTCTTCGCCCGGCTGGAGCTGCGCACCCCCTCACCGCTGATCCAGGTGCGGATCTTCACCAACCGGCCCTTCGCGGTGGAGAACCTGGTGCTCGGCATCGCGATGCTGGTGTTCGTCCCGTTCTTCTTCTTCGCCAGCGAGTACGCGCAGATCTCGCTCGGCAAGTCCGCCTCGGGAGCGGGGGTGTATCTGCTCTGCTTCTTCATCGGCTTCGTGATCGCCTCGCAGTTCGGCGGCCGGATGCTGGACCGCGGCGGCGCCAAGCGCCCGGTGCTGCTGGGCTGCGTGATCTGCGCGGTGGGCTTCTACCTGCTGGCCGGCAAGGTCACCGACCTCGACTTCGGCGACCAGCAGTGGTCCATCGTGATCGCCGGGGCCGGGATGGGCCTGATGCTCACCCCGGCGAGCACCGACGCGGTCAACCGGGCCTCGCGGCTGTCCTACGGCGAGGCCACCGGCATCACCCAGACGGTGCGGAACTACTCCGCGAGCCTGGGCCTGGCGGTACTGGGCACCATCTCTGTCGCCCGCTTCGAGTCCCACCTGCGCGACTCCCTGGTGGGCCAGGGGGTGCCGGCCGCGCGGGCCGGCTCCGAGGCGCACCGCCTCTCGCAGGCCCACCAGTCCAGCGGAAGCACCTCGACCGTCCCGCACTTCGTCCGCCTGGACTTCGCGTACGCCACCAGGACGGTGTTCTACGTGATGGCCGGGATCATGGCCGCGGCGGCTGTCGTGGCGTGGCGCGGTCTGCGGCACGGCGTCCAGGAGCCCGAGGGGCAGCCCGACGCGCCCAAGGAGCACGAGGAGGGCGGGGGTTCCGGCGGCTCCCGGTGAGGTTCCCCGCGGGCGCTGATGCCGGCTGACGCCGCTCGGAGAGGGAGCCAGGCGCGGCGCGGGGGCCAGGCGCGGCGCGGGGGCCAGGCCAGGAACGCCCGCCCCCGCCCCGTCGAGGTCAGGACAGGGACGTGCGCAGCGCGGTCACCCGCTGCACCGCCGCGTCGAAGCCCGCGGCGGGGAGCCCGCCGCCGGTGTACGCGTCGGCGAGGGCCTGCGCGGCGGCGTCGCCCTGGGAGACGTCGCGGGCGGAGCACAGCAGCAGGTCCATGCCGGCGCCCGCGGCGAGGACGGCGCGCTGCGCGGTGCTGTAGGAGGAGCTGATCGCGCCCGCCTCCAGGGCGTCGGTGACGGTCACGCCGGTGTAGCCGAGCCGGCCGCGCAACTCCTGCTGCACGACGGTGGCGGACAGGCCCGCCGGCGCGGACGCGTCGAGCGCGGGGTAGACGGCCCAGGAGACCATGACGAGTCGGACGCCCGCGGCGATCGCCGCCTGGTAGGGCAGCTCATCCACCGTGCGCAGCTTGGACAGGCTCTGGGTGAGCGTGACCGGGCCGGCGTCGGTGTCCTGCGAGGCGGTGGCCGCGCCGAGGCCGGGGAAGTGCTTGGCGGTGGCGGCGACCCCGGCGCCCTGCTGGGCGGTGATGAACGCCTTGCCGAGGCTGGACACGGTGCTCGCGTTGTTGCTGTAGGACCGCTGGTACTTGTCGACGAAGTTGCCGGCCGTGTAATAGACGTCGAGCACGGGGGCGAGGTTGACGTTCATCCCGACCCCGGCGAGGTTCTGGCCGGCTCCGGTGCCGGCCTGGGTGGCGGCGGTCTGCGGCTGCGCGGCCTCGCCCACCTGCTTCTCCGACAGCGCCGGCGCGCCGGGCAGCCGGCGCACCTCGCCGCCTTCCTGATCGGTCATCAGCAGCAGTGGGGCCTTGACCGGGCTCGCCGCGTTCGCCTGGACCAGTTGCTTGACGACCGCGGTGATCTGGCTCTCGCTGGAGATGTTCTCGCCGAAGAAGATGACGCCGGCCGCCTGGCCCGCGCTGATCCTGGTCAGGAGGGTACTGGGCACGGTGAGGCCGGGGTAGGAGTAGATGACCCGCTGGCCCGCCGTCTGACGGGCGGTCAGCGCGGCGGGGGCTGCGACGGGCTGCCGTGCGGCGGCCGAGGCACGCGCGGCGCCGGCCGAGGCGGCGGCCACCGCGGCGCCCGCGGCGGCCAGGACCGTACGGCGTCGGACGGGCAGGCTGCGGGGTGCGTCCATGGGTGCCTCTTCCGGTGCGTGGGGGAAAACCGGGATGCCGCGTTCATGACACATACGGACGGTACGCCTCCGCCTCCGCGCCCCGGAAGGGGCACCGGCCACCGCCAATGGCCTACGCCAAAGGCGCTGTTGCGGAGCTGCGGCGACGCCGTCTGACGGGGTGAAACCTTCACGGGATCGGGATCTGGGGGCGCGTCGGGATCGGGGTCGGGACGGGGGACGGGGCGGCACCGAGGAGGCATCCGGGTACGGCGGAGCAGGCTGCGTCCACAGCCGAACGGGTGATCTCCCGCGCGAGGGGCCGGCTCTGCGCCATCGTTGAGGCATGACACAGAGCGACGAAGCACCGCATGGACTGCACGGACAGTCATCCAGCCGGTTCCCGTGGGGCGCCGCGATCCCGTCAACGGCCGCCGCGGCCCCGGCGATCGGGCGACCCCGGACGTTCGGGGGCATGGTGTGCCCGGAGACCGGTGGACCACTCGGGACGGCGCCTCCCGGGCGGCGCTCGGGAGGGATGCGACTCCTCGCGCTTGCCGGAAGACCTCGCTCCGCGAGGCCCCGGGCCGCCTGGCCGAAGGCGCGGGGCGGCGTGCCACCCAGTGCACCGGCCCGACCCCGTCCGCGCCCCGGCGGGGCCCGGGGTGCTCCCCGCCCACGGGGGCCGTCGCGCGACGCGCCGGGCGCGGCGGCGGGCTCCCGCCGGAAGGACCGTGTGCGCCGACGGTGTTCGACGGCGGCGCCCGCGCCGCAGTTGGCCGTGCACCGACAATTCTTGCGGGCGGCGGGCCATAATGTGCCCGGGTTCGCCACGTGTGGCGCGCCCCGGCTCCTGCTGCTCACCCGTGCCCGTCCGACGGCGGCCGGAAGCGGTCGGGACCGTCCCCCCTGCATGGCGCACCACCGCACCGTTCCCGTACGAGGGGCCGCGACGGCCGGGACGGCCGGGCCGCCCCGGTCCGGCGTGCCCGCCTCGGGCCCGGCCGGAGGACCCATGGCCCAGTTCCCGAACCGCTCCCGCCGCCGCGGGCGCGCGGCCCGCACACCGGCCGCGCTCGTGGCCGCCGCCGTGTGTGCCACGCTGCTCGCGGCCGGCGGCACGCCCGCGACGGCCGCGGCCGGCACCCGCGCGGACGCCTCCGCGTCGTCCTGGCTGCCGCCGACCCCGGACCAGTGGCCGCTGGTCGTCGACGAGAGGACGACCGCGCCGCGCGCCCTGACCCGCGGTGTCGACCACTACTCCGACACCCTCCAGACCGTCGGCGGTGCGCAGCGCGCGCAGGTCCTCGACGTGTCGCTGACCGACCGCGACGTGCGCCTGGGCGTGGTGGAGTCGCACGACCGCCTCACCGACCCGGCCGACGAGGTGCCCTCCTCGATGGCGCAGCGCACCGGCGCGGTGGCGGGGATCAACGGTGACTTCTTCGAGATCAACACCAGCGGGCGGCCCGAGGGGATGGTGGTACGCGACGGGCGGCTGCTGAAGAGCCCCGAGCCCAGCCGGCCCGCCGACCTCTGGGTCCGCCGCGACGGGACCATCGGCATCGGCACCGAGACCTACAGCGGCACCCTGACGGACCGGACCAGCGCGGCGTCCACCCCGCTCACCGGCGTCAACGCGGTGGACGACCTCGGCGCGGGCGCGCTGCTGCGGGTCACCTCCGACCTGGGGCCGACGTCCGTCGCGGCCTCCACCGCCGTCACCGGCCACCTGGACGCCGACGGCACCACACTGACCGTCGACGCGGTGCGCGCCGGCGTCACCGGCCTCCCCCAACTCGCCGACGACCAGGAGGATCTGGTCGGCTCGGGGTCCTACGGCGACTGGCTGAGCGCACACGTGCATGCGGGCGACCGGATCACCACCGCCGACACCCTCGGACCGGACTCCGACGTGGTCCAGGCGCTCAGCGGCGGCGCGATCCTGGTGAAGGACGGCGAGCGCGCGGTGCCGCTCCAGGGTCCCGGCGACAACAACATCGACAACCCGGTGACGGCCGTCGGTGTGACCAAGGACGGCCGGCACGCGATCTTCGCCACCTTCGACGGCCACCAGGCCGAGGGCGTCGCGCAGGGCCTGACCCGCCCGGAGCTGGCCGGCTGGATGACGCAGCACGGCGCCTGGGACGCGATCCTCTTCGACGGAGGCGGTTCGGCGCAGATGGTCGGCCGGCTGCCCGGGCAGGCCCGGGCGTCGGTGCTGAACACCCCCTCGGACGGGCACGAACGCCCGGTCGCGAACGGCCTGTTCCTCTACAGCCGGGAGGAGGCGGCCGGCCCCGCGACCCGCGCCGTGGTGAACGAAGGCGCCCCGCTGACCGCGCTGGCCGGCACCTCGGTCGACGTGCCGGCCTACGCACTCGACCGCGCGGACAACCCGGCGGCGGACCAGGTGACCTTGAGCGTCAGCCCGCCGGGCCTGGCCACCGTGCACGGCACCACCCTGGCCTTCGCCGACCGGCCCGGCCGCGGCACCCTGCGCGTCCGGGCCGGCCACGCCTCCTCGACCGTCCCGCTGACGGTGGTCGGCGGCGTGCACGCGCTGTCGGTGACACCGGCGCAGGCCGACCTGGACAACGGCGCGACGCAGGAGCTGACCGCCACGGCGACCGCGAGCGGCGGTGGACCGGTCAGTCTGCCGCCGTCGGCCGTCACCTGGTCCGTGGACAGGCCCGGCCTGGGCGGAGTCGGTGCCGACGGCACCTTCACGGCGGCGGCCACCGGCACCGGGATGGTCACCGTGACGGCCACCGCCGGCGGGGCCGAGGCGACCGCCTCACTGGCGGTCGGCTCCACCACGGTCCCGGTGGACCCGCTCACCGATCTGTCCAAGTGGTCGGTGACCAGCGACTACATGAACGTCTACCCACGCAGGGTACCGAGCCCCGGCCCGCACTCCACCACCAACGGCGACATCTCCCTGGACCCCTCCACCACCGCCCGGCCCGGCGACTCCGGCTCGATGGACGTCCACTACACCTACCCGGCCAAGACCGGCACCTACGACCTGAGCGTCTACCTCAACGACCCGGCAGGCGAGCAGATCCCGCTGCTGAACGGCGACCAGGCGCCGATCGGGCTCGGCGTGTGGGTGAAGGGCAACGCCGACCTCGCCTCGCGGCCCGGCGACGGGCTCGCCCCGGGCATCGTGACCCTCAACGTCGGCATCTGGCAGGCGAGCAACCAGCCGACCAGCTTCTACCCGACCGGCATCACCTTCGACGGCTGGCAGTACGTGGTGGCGAAGCTCCCGCAGGGCCTCCAGTACCCGCTGCGTGTCAACTACCTGGGCCTGGTGACCATCAAGCCGGGCCCGGACCTCACCGGGGACGTCCACCTCGCCGACCTGGAGGCGCTGTACTCACCGCGCCCGCCGAAGCAGGCGACGTACACGGCGATCCCGAAGAACCCGTCCTGGCTCCAGTTCACCGACGTCTCCTCCTTCCGGCCCGGCGGCACCACCGTCGCCGCGTTCGACGACGCCCACACCACGGCGGCGACGCCCGGCGCGACCGGCACGGTGGCCCTCACGTCTCTGCCCGGCGTGTTCGGCGCGCTGCCCGCCGCCGCCCGCCCCCAGCAGGTGCAGGCACTCGGCGACATGTCCGACAACGGGACGACCGGCGACCTCACGAACCTGAGGACGCTGCTGGACGGCCTCGGCGTGCCGTACCGGGACGCGGTCGGCAACCACGAGATCACCCAGGGCGCCGATCCGGAGAACGGCGACTTCACCTCCGTCTTCGGCGCGACGCACTACGCGTACGACGCCGGCGCGGCGCGGATGATCGTGACCGACAGCGGGCACATCGGCATCACCGCGTCCGACGCCTTCCAGGTCTCCGACGTGGGCGGGTCGCAGTACCAGTGGCTGGCACGTCAGCTCACCGAGAACACCAGAAAGGTCGCCGTCGTCGTCACGCACACTCCCGCCTACGACCCGCACCCGCGCGCCGACAGCCAGTTCACCGACCGGTGGGAGGCGCGGATGTACGAGGCGCTGGTGCAGCGGTACCAGCGCACGCACCCAGGGGTGCACGTGCTCATGATGTTCGGGCACGCGCGCGGCTTCTCCGAGGACCTGCGCGAACCGGACGGCACGGACGCCCCCGGGGGCGTCCCGAACTTCGTGGTCGCCGACCTGGGCACCCCGCCGTACGCGACGCCCGACCAGGGCGGGTTCTTCCACTACGGCCTGTTCCACGTCCTGCCCGACAACACCGTCCAGTTCGCGGTGCAGCCGCTGCTCGCCTCGGTGGCGGTGGCCGCGCCGTCGCCGTCGCTGGCCCCCGGCCGGAAGGAGCGGCTGACCGCGACCGGCACCTCCGTCGCGGGTAACGACCTGACGGCGCTCCAGGTGCCGGTCCAGGACCCGATGTCACGCCGCTGGACCAGTTCGGACCCGCGCGTGGCCACCGTGGACGCGTCCACCGGCGAGGTGACCGGGCGTCACCCCGGGACCGCCCGGATCAGCGTCACGGCCGGCGGGATCACGGGCACGGCGACGGTCACCGTGACGGGCGGGTGAGCGCGAGGACGGAGGGCCGGCCGGGTGCGGCAAGCGGTCGCCGTGCGGGTACGCGGGCCGGCCGGCTGACGGACCGGTGAGGCGTGCGGGTTCGCGGGCCGGACCGGTGAGACGTGCGGCCGGTCCGGCGGGCCCGGTCGGCCGCACGCAGGGTCGGCCCCGCCTCTGCGGCGAAGGCGAAGCACCGGTGCCGGCACCAGCACCAGCACCAGCACTCCGATTGCCTGACGCTCCGTCAGCGCACGGCGAGGGGCCGACGATTCGGCGGCCTCACTCCGGTCGCGTCCGGGGCGGGGCGACCGAGCCGCGTGGCTGGGCGGCCGGCGGCAGCACCCGGCGCCGGCTGCGCTTTCCCGACGTGATCGCCTTGACGGCGCGCTCCACCACCAGGTCCACCAGGAGTTCCACCGGCCAGCGGTAGGTGGACAGCGGCGGCGTCAGCAGGCGCGACAGCGGATGGTCGTCGTAGCCCACCACGGAGATGTCGCCCGGCACCTCCATGCCGAGCTCGCGTGCGCCCGCGTAGACCCCGTACGCCATCGAGTCGGCCATGCACAGGAACGCGGTCGGCGGGTCCTGGCCGGTGAGCACCGCCCGGGCGATCGCGGCGGCGCCGTCGAGGTCGTGGGGCGAGCGGTGCAGTGACACGTGCAGGCCGAGCCGGCGGGCCACCTGCTCGGCCACCGTCTCGGCGGGGCGGTCCGGGGTGGTCAGCCCGCCGGGCGTCAGCACCGCGATCCGGCGGTGGCCGACGGCGGCCAGGCCGTGCAGGGCGTCGGTGATGCCGGCCTCGTTGTCGAAGACGACCTCGGCGTGGGCGGCGGCGCCCGGCAGACCGTCACCGATGGAGACGAGCACGGTCCGTTCGGCGACCTCCGCCCAGTGCGCGGCGGCGGGGTCCACCGGCAGCACGATGAGCGCGTCCACCCGCTGGTCGGCGAGTTGGGAGGCGAGGGTCGCCTCCAGCGCGGGGTCGTTGGAGGCGTCCACGATCAGGGCGTGCCGGCCGTCGCCGAGCAACCGCCGGCCGAGCGCCGCGGCCGTGGCCTGCTGCCATACGTCGGTGAGGGAACGGCAGAGCACCCCGATATAGCCGGTACGGCCGGAGGCGAGGGCGCGCGCGATCGGGTCGGCCTGGTAGCCGAGCCGCTCGGCCGCCTCCCGCACCCGCTGCTGCGTCTCCGGGGGCACCTGCATCCCGCGCAGCGCGTAGGACACCGTGGCGGTGGAGAGCCCGGTCTCCTCGGCGAGATCGCGCTGGGTGACCCTCGGTGGTCGTTGCGGCACGGGGCCAGTCTAGGGGGCGCACTTGACGCACGAGGTGGTTAAGCGCTTCACTGAAGCGCTTAACTGAAGCGCATCAGGCCACGTGAGGAGGGTATTGTCCGGCTACGGTCACGCCACCGACGACACACCCGCCTCCCCCGCTCCCGAGGCGCCCGCCGGCCCCACCGACGTCCACCAGCACCTGTGGCCCGCCGCGTTCGTGGAACTGCTGCGCTCGCGCAACCGCCCGCCCCGCCTGGACGGCTGGACGCTGCACCTCGCCGGCGAACCCCCGTACGAGGTGCGGCCCGAGGACCACGATCCGGCACTGCGGGCGGGCCTGGACCCGGACCTGCGCCGCGTCGCGGTGTCCCTGTCCAGCCCGCTCGGGATCGAAGCGCTGCCGCCCGACGAAGCCGTCCCGCTGCTGGACGCCTGGCACGCGGGCGTCCGCGCGCTGCCCGAGCCGTTCACCGGCTGGGCGTCGGCCCGGCTGATCGACCCCGACCCGAAGGCGCTGGCCGCACTGCTCGACGACGCTCCGCGGAGCGGTTCGCGGGACGGCTCGCGGGACGGCTCGCGGGACGGCTCGCGGGGCGGTTCGCCGACAGCCGCCGCGCGTGGCGGATCGGGCGGCCTGGTCGGCCTCCAGGTGCCGGCCTGCGCGATGGCCACGCCGTACGCGCTGGAGCGGCTCGCCCCCCTGCTCGCGGTGGCCGAGGCGGCGGGCAAGCCCGTGCTGGTCCACCCGGGTCCCGAGCCCCCGTCCGCCGAGCCGCTGCCCGCCTGGTGGCCGGCCGTGGTCGGGTACACCGGCCAACTCCAGTCCGCTTGGTGGGCCTGGCACACCGCCGGGCGCGCCCTGCTCCCGCGGCTGCGGATCTGCTTCGCCGCCGCGGCCGGCCTCGCCCCGGTGCACCACGAGCGCGCGACCATGCGCGGCGGCGGCCCGCTGCGGCTGGACCCGGGCGTGTTCGTGGACACCTCCTCCTACGGCCGCCAGGCGCTGGACGCCGTGGTCCGCGTGCTCGGCATCGACGCGCTCGTGCTCGGCAGCGACCGCCCGTACGCGACCGCGGCCGACCCCCGTCTGGGCGCGGCGGCACAGTTCGCCGTCCGCGTCGCCAACCCGCGCCACCTACTCGAAGGGATCAGCCCGTGACCGCTCCGCCGTCGTCCCTGCCGTCGCCCGAGGACCACGACACCGCTCCGGTGCAGCGCGCCGAACCCTGGCTCGACGTGTCGCCGTCGCTCACCCTCGACACGCTGCCCGGCCGCGACCTGGACAAGCGCGAACTGCTCGACCTCGCCTGCTCCATCGCCGCCGACCCCTCGCTCTGGCGGCGCCACGTCCTCTTCTCCGACGACCAGCGGCACTACGTGTCGCTGCACCGCGACGCGCACGTGGACGTGTGGGTGCTGTGCTGGACGCCGAGCAACGACACCGGCTGGCACGACCACGACATATCCTCCGGTGCCGTCGCGGTGACCCAGGGCACCCTGGTCGAGCACAACCTCGCGGTGGGCGTGCCGAGCCTGGCCACCCCGGTCCCGGCCGGCCAGGTCTACTGCTTCGGCCCCGACCACATCCACCGGCTCACCGGCCGGGACGCCGGGAGCGTGTCGATCCACGCGTACTCGCCGCCGCTGTGGCGGATGGGCCAGTACGCCGTCAGCCGCACCGGCATCCTGCGGCGCACGTCGGTGTCGTACGCCGACGAGTTGCGGCCGCTGGACGACATGGCCTGACCCACACGGGAGGGCGGCCCGCGCGGAACGGAGGCACGGGCACTCGGGCACTCGGGCACTCGGGCACTCGGGCACTCGGGCACTCGGGGCACGAGACACGGCGGTACACGAGCGGAGGACGGAAGTCCGCTTGTGTACCGCCTTTTTGTCGTTCCACCGCAGCGGTTTGACCGGACAGGTGGGCGAACACCCCTTTTCTCCGGGTCACTTGGCGCGGTCTTTGCCGATCGTTGGCACTCCCGGGTGCCACACAGGCGGTGATTGTCTGCACACTGTCAATCACTGGCGGCACGCTGACCCCACTGACCGCCGCCGGTTACACGTCTGCACCGCGAGATCCGCGAGAAGGAGCAGCATGTCGGCAACGAAGCGCTTCACCGCCGCAACCGCCGTCGGCGCGGCGGTCCTGTCCGCCCTCGCCACCGCCCCGGCCGTGGCCAGCGCCGCCCCCACCGTCTTCCAGGCGCCGGTCGGAAGCCACCGCGTCATCGGCCCCGACGGGCGCATCGAGCACAGCACCAGCTCCAACTGGGCCGGCTACGCGGCCACCGGACGGACCTTCACCAGCGTCTCGTCGAGCTGGGTGCAGCCGGCGGTGAGCTGCTCCAGCTCGACGGCGTACGCGTCGTTCTGGATCGGCCTGGACGGCGACGGCAGCAACTCGGTGGAGCAGACCGGCAGCGAGGGCGACTGCTACGGCGGCCAGGCCGAGTACTACGCCTGGTACGAGATGTACCCGGCCTACCCGGTGAACTACAGCAACACGGTGAAGGCCGGCGACCACTTCACCTCGACGGTCAGCGTCAGCGGGACGAAGTACACGCTCACCCTCTCCGACACCACCCAGGGGTGGACGAAGACCACCACGAAGACGCAGAGCGGCCTGTCGAACGCCTCCGCCGAGATCATCGCCGAGGCGCCCTCCAGCTCGACCGGCGTCCTGCCGCTGGCGAACTTCGGCACGGCGTCCTTCACCAACGCCACCGCGAACGGCTCGCCGATCGGCAGCTTCTCGCCGGACCAGATCAACATGGCGTCCGGCAGCACCACGAAGGCCACCACCTCGGCCCTGTCGAGCAGCGAGAACTTCACGGTGACCTGGAAGCACAGCTGACGTACGGCCCCCGTCGCGGCCTGGCACCGCGCCCCCGCGGGGCGCCGCCACGGCAGCCGCCGGCTGACGCCCTCGGCCCCGCCCGGACCCTGTCCCGGGCGGGGCCGAGTGGCCTGCGGCCCCGCCGGCCGGGGGGCGGATGGGGCGGCAGAGGCAGGGGTGGTTTCGGGACGGGACGGGCGGGTACCCGAGACAGCCCAGCCCCGGCCGGGGGCGCCCGGAGCAGTACCGCGCCGCCCGGCGAACGACAAAGGGAGGCCATCGCCGCATGACGGACCAGGGAACGAACAAGACCGGCTTCGCCCGTGACGACGAACTGAAGAGGGAGCTCCAGGACGCGCTCCGGGCGAACCGGGCGGTGCAGGCCGGCGAGGAACTCGCCGAGCCCCAGCCCTCCGACCAGGACCAAGTCCTCTCGGCGCCCGCCCGCGGCGGCGCCGCGCCGGCCGGCATGACGCCGCAGGGGGTCTACGTCCGCAGCGACCTGGCCAGGCACCTCGACCGCAGCGTCTACCCGGCCCGCCGCAGCGCCCTGCTCGGCGCGCTCCACCGCCACCAGGCACCGGACGCGCTGGTCGAGCGGGTTTCCGCCCTTCCTCCGGACGAGACCTACCCGAACGTCCAGGCGGTCGTGCAGGCCCTGGGGTACGGCGTTGAGGACCGCCGCGACTGAGTTCCCCTCCCCCGCCCGCGGCCCGGCGCCCCTGCCCGGTCCCCGGCGGCCCCCGCCCCGCTCGGCGAACCCCGTCGGGCGCGGGCGGGGGCGGGTGGGGGCCGTCCACCGCAGACGGAAGCACCGCCCCGCGTTCACCGCAGGCCGGTGCCTCGCCCCGCATTCACCGCAGACGGGTGCACCGCCACGCCACTCCGCCCCGGCCGGCACGGGCCGAACCGGACCTGCCACGTTCCCGGCGCGCGCCCGGTGCGGGGCTCGGGTCGGACCCGGGTCGGACCCGGTCGGCCCCAGGTCGGCCGCTCCCCCGGTGCGAGGAGCCGCCGCAGGGGCGCACCCGAAGCCCGGGGGCCTCGCCCGCCGACGCCCTAGGCGGCAAGGCAGCGGGACGACCGGCCAGCAGGGTCCGCGCCATGCCGGTGGACGAGGGGCCCTCGCGGGCACGCCGTACATTCGGGGGATGACCGGTGACCCGGCGTCCCTCGCGGGCGCGTACACGACAGAGTCGACCCCTGCGGGCCCGGTGCGGGCGGGCCGGCCCGAGGACGCGGCCGAGGTGGTCCGCCTGCGGCGGGTGATGTTCGCGGCGATGACCGGCACGGACGCGCCCGGACCGTGGGAGGGCGAGGCCCGGCGGCTGCTCGCCGCCGAACTGGCGGGACCGGATCCGACGACCGGGGTGTTCGTGGTGGACGCGGCGGGCGGGGTGGGACTCGCCTCGTGCGCGGTCGGCACCGTGGAGCGGCGGCTGCCCTCGCCCTCCTCGCCGGCCGGCCTCTTCGGCTTCGTCTTCAACGTCTGCACCGACCCGGCCCACCGCGGCCGCGGGTACGCCCGGGCGACGACCGAGGCGCTGCTCGACTGGTTCGCCGCGCGCGGCGTGACGCGGGTGGACCTGCACGCCACGCCCGAGGCGGAACACCTCTACCGGGAGTTGGGGTTCGCCGCCCACTCCACCGCGCTGTCGCTCGACGTCTCCGCCCGCGCCGGCGCCCGTTCCTGACCGGCCCCCCGGCCGCCGGGGCTGCCGCCGCCCCCGGAACGGGCCCGGCCGCGTGCCGACGTCCCGCCCGGGCGGCCGACCCGCGCTCCGGGTGGGGCAGACTGTGGCGGTGCGGCGGCCGGGAACCCGGTGACGGCGCGTCAGCGACAGCAGGGTGCGGGACGGACGGAAGGCGGCGACGGCCGGCGATGAAGGTGATCCTCTTCGGTGCCTCGGGGATGGTCGGGCAGGGTGTGCTGCGGGAGTGCCTGCGCGACCCGGACGTGACCGAGGTGGTGGCCGTGGCGCGCAGCCCGCTGGAGGCCGACGACCCCAAGCTGCGGCAGGTCTTCCACAACGACTTCACCGACTTCTCGGCGGTCGCCGCGCAACTGTCGGGCGCGGACGCCTGCTTCTACTGCCTCGGCGTGTCCTCGGCGGGGCACAGCCCGCAGGACTACACCCGGATCACCTACGACTGCACGCTCGCCGCCGCCCGTACGACGGCGGCCGGGAACCCCGCGCTGACCTTCACCTACGTCTCCGGCGAGGGCACCGACAGCACCGAGCAGGGGCGCTCGGGATGGGCTCGGGTGAAGGGGCGCACCGAGAACGCGCTGCTGGCGATGGACATGCGCGCGTACATGTTCCGCCCGGGCTGGATCCAGCCGCTGCACGGCGAGCGGTCCCGCACCGGCTGGTACCGCGCGATGTACGCGGCGACGTCGTGGCTGTACCCGGTGCTGCGGCGGGTCGCGCCCTCGCACGTGACGACCACGCAGGCCCTCGGCCGGGCGATGCTGGCGGTGGCGCGGCTCGACGGCGAGGGGCCGCACGTCCTGCACAGCCCGGAGATCAACCGGCTCGGCGCCTGACCGGCCGCGGGCGTGCCCCCGGGCGTTCGGCGAGCCGGGGGGACTTCGCCCCGGGCGGGTATGCCCGCCGCCGGATGGGGGCACATGGTGCGCATGACGCAGATCGGCCTTCCGAGCAGAGTACGTGCCTGCCTCTTCGACCTCGACGGTGTGCTGACGCCGACGGCGCTGGTGCATGCCGCGGCCTGGAAGCAGATGTTCGACGACTTCCTGCACGACCGGGAGGGCGACGGCTTCCGCCCCTTCGACAGCACCGACGACTACGACAACTTCGTGGACGGCCGCCCCCGCGCCGACGGCGTGCGCACCTTCCTCGCCTCCCGCGACATCGAGCTGCCGGAGGGCGACGACGACGACCCGCCCTCGGCGCCGACCGTGCACGGCCTGGGCAACCGCAAGAACGAGCTGGTGCTGGAGAAGATCCGCACCGACGGCGTGACGGCGTACGAGGGCTCGGTCCGCTACGTGACGGCGGTGCGCGCGGCCGGGCTGCGCACCGCGGTGGTCTCCTCCAGCGCGAACACCCGGGACGTGCTGGTCTCCGCGGGCATCGAGCACCTGATGGACGTGCGGGTGGACGGTGTGACCGCCAAGGAGCAGGGGCTGCGCGGCAAGCCCAAGCCGGACACCTACCTGGAGGCGGCGAAGCAGCTCGGCTTCGACCCCGGGCAGGCGGCGGTCTTCGAGGACGCGCTGGTCGGGATGGACGCCGGGCGCGAGGGCAGCTTCGGCTACGTCGTCGGCGTGGACCGGGTCGGGCAGGCCGACGAGCTGCGCCGGCACGGCGCCGACACCGTCGTCAAGGACCTGGCGGACCTGATCGGGAGGAGCGTGTGATCACCGATCCCGCCTACGAGGTCGCCCCCTGGTCGCTGCGCGAGTGCGAGCTGAACCTCGACCTGCTGCCGCAGAGCGAGTCGGTCTTCGCGCTGTCCAACGGGCACATCGGCTGGCGCGGCAACCTGGACGAGGGCGAGCCGAACGGCCTGCCCGGCTCGTACCTCAACGGCCTGCACGAACTGCACCCGCTGCCCTACGCGGAGGCCGGCTACGGCTACCCGGAGTCCGGCCAGACGGTCATCAACGTCACCAACGGCAAGCTGATCCGGCTGCTGGTGGACGACGAGCCGTTCGACCTGCGCTACGGCACGATCCGCACCCACGAGCGCGAGCTGGACATGCGCGCCGGGGTGCTGAGACGCGAGTGCGTGTGGGTGTCGCCGGCCGGCCGGGCGGTACGGGTCCGCTCCACCCGGATGGTCTCCTTCCGGCAGCGCGCGGTGGCGGCGATCGCCTACGAGGTGGAGCCGCTGGACGAGCAGGTGCGGGTGGTGGTGCAGTCGGAGCTGGCGGCGAACGAGGAGATCCCCCGCGCCACCGGCGACCCGCGGGTGGCGGCGGCGCTGGAGTCGCCGCTGGTCGCCGAGGACCACTTCGCCGACGGCACCCGGCTGGGCCTGATCCACTCCACCACCCGCAGCGAGCTGCGGGTCGCGGCGGCCGCCGACCACCGGGTGGACGGGCCGAAGGCGACCACACAGATCTCTTCAGAGTCCGGGGAGGACGTGAGCCGGCTGACCGTCACCTGCGTGCTGGACAAGGGGCAGCGGCTGCGGCTGGAGAAGTTCGTCGCCTACGGCTGGTCGGCCACGCGCTCGCTGCCCGCGCTGCGCGACCAGGCCGACGCGGCGCTGGTGGGCGCGCGCGACACCGGCTGGCAGGGGCTGCTCGACCAGCAGCGGTCCTACCTGGACGACTTCTGGGAGCGGGCCGACGTCGAGGTCGACGGCGACACCGAGATCCAGCAGGCGGTACGCTTCGCGCTCTTCCACGTGCTGCAGACCGCCGCCCGCGCCGAGCAGCGGGCGATCCCCGCGAAGGGCCTGACCGGCTCCGGGTACGACGGCCACACGTTCTGGGACGCGGAGACGTTCGTGCTGCCGCTGCTGACGTTCACCGCGCCACAGGCCGCCGCCGAGGTGCTGCGGTGGCGGCACAACACGCTGCCTGCCGCGCGTGAGCGGGCCGCCCAACTGGGGCTGGCCGGTGCCACGTTCCCCTGGCGCACCATCAACGGCGACGAGGCGTCCAGCTACTGGCCGGCCGGCACCGCCGCCTTCCACGTGAACGCCGACATCGCCGACGCCGTGGTGCGCTACGTCGCGACCACCGGCGACGACGCGTTCGAGGCCGAGACCGGACTCGAACTCCTCGCCGAGACCGCCCGGTTGTGGCGCTCGCTGGGGCACCACGACCACGCGGGCGCCTTCCACATCGACGGCGTGACCGGACCCGACGAGTACAGCGCGGTCTGCGACGACAACGTCTACACCAACCTGATGGCGCAGGCGAACCTGGTGGCCGCCGCCGACGCCGCCGAACGCCACCCGCGGCACGCCGACGCGCTGGGCATCACCGACGAGGAGACCGCCGCCTGGCGCGACGCGGCCTCGGCGATGACGGTGCCCTTCGACGAGGACCTGCGGGTGCACGAGCAGTCCGCGGGCTTCACCCGCCACCAGCGCTGGGACTTCGAGCAGACCAGCCCCGAGCACTACCCGCTGCTGCTGCACTACCCGTACTTCGACCTGTACCGCAAGCAGGTCGTCAAGCAGGCGGACCTGGTGCTGGCGATGTACCTGCGCGGCGACGCCTTCACCGCCGAGGAGAAGGCGCGCGGCTTCGCCTACTACGAGCCGCTGACCGTACGAGACTCCTCGCTGTCGGCGTACTGCCAGTCGGTGGTGGCGGCGGAGGTCGGTCACCTGCAGCTCGCCTACGACTACCTGGGCGAGACGGCGATGATGGACCTGGA
Organism: Streptomyces sp. SN-593; assembly: GCF_016756395.1. NCBI lineage: Bacteria > Bacillati > Actinomycetota > Actinomycetes > Kitasatosporales > Streptomycetaceae > Actinacidiphila > Actinacidiphila reveromycinica. The sequence goes on along the minus strand of NZ_AP018365.1, from coordinate 8,365,449 downwards.
GGACCTGGAGAACAACGCCCGGGACGGGCTGCACATCGCGGCGCTGGCCGGCACCTGGACGGCTCTGGTGGCCGGGTTCGGCGGGATGCGGCTGTTCGACGGCGACTCGATCCGGTTCGCCCCGCGGCTGCCGGACGCGCTGAGCCGGGTCGCCTTCCGGCTGGACTTCCGCGGCCGGCGGCTGCGGGTGGAGGTGAAGCGGACCGCCGCGACGTACGTCCTGGCCGCGGGCAAGCCGATCGAGATCCTGCACTACGAGAAGCCGTTCACGCTCACCACGGAGCACGCGGTGGTGCGGGACCTGCCGGAGACCGTCCACCGCGAGGCGCCGCCGCAGCCGCCGGGGAGGGCGCCGCGGCGCAGGAACCAGACACCGGGGCAGCAGGGCTGAGGGGTCGTCAGCCGGGGGCGGTGCGGTCGGCGGGTGCCCGCCGCCCCCGCCCCCGCCCCCGCCGTCGTCCCCGGCGTCGGCCCGTCCCGGTCCTCGTCCCGGTCCCGTCCGCCGTCACAGCCAGCCGCGGTGCTTGAAGAGCCGGTACAGCCACAGGACCGCCACCGCCATCAGGGCCAGCACCGCCGGGTAGCCCCAGACCTGGCGCAGCTCCGGCATGTGGTCGAAGTTCATCCCGTAGATGCCGGCGATCATCGTGGGCACCGCGGCCATGGCCGCCCAGGCGGAGATCTTGCGCATGTCGTCGTTCTGCCGGACCCCGACCTGGGTGAGGTGGGCGGCGAGGATGTCGGACAGCAGCCGGTCCAGCCCCTCCCCCGCGTCGGAGACCCGGGTGAGGTGGTCGGCGACGTCGCGGAAGAACGGCTGGGTGTGCCGGTCCGTGTACGGCATGCCGCCGGCGGCCATCCGCGCCATCGGCTCGGCGAGCGGGCCGCTGGCGCGACGGAACTCCAGCACCTGCCGCTTGAAGGCGTAGATGGTCGCGGCGGTGCGCGCCGAGTCGCCGCCGACGGGCGCGAACACCTTCTCCTCCAGCTCCTCCAGGTCCACCTGGAGGTCCGCCGCGACCTCCAGGTAGTCGTCCACGACGCTGTCGCAGATCGCGTGGAGCACCACGACCGGGCCGCGCCGGAGCACCTCCGGCCGCTCCTCCAGCCGGGCGCGTGCCTGCGCCGCGGTGGAGGTGGCGCCGTGGCGGATGGTCACCACGAACGCGTCGCCGATGAAGACCATCAGCTCGCTGGCGCTGACCGTGCCGGTGTCGTCGTGGTAGCGCAGCGGGCGCAGCACGGCGAACAGCGCGCCCGGGTAGGTCTCCAGCTTGGGCCGCTGGTGGGCCTTGAGCACGTCCTCGACCGCGAGCGGGTGCAGCCCGAACTCCGAGGCGATGCCGGCGAACTCGGCCTCGGTCGGGTCGTGCACGCCGATCCACACGAAGGAGTCGCCCTGGCTGCGGGCCTGGTCCAGGGCGTCGGACAGGTCGTCCGGGGAGCCGGTGCGGCGGCCGTCACGGTAGATGGCGCAGTCGACGATCACGTGCACATTCCTTCCTCACGGGCGCCGGGATCTATCACCCGCGCGCCCACCGGCGGGTTCCGCGGAGCCTGACCTGCGGCGCTCCCGCGGGCGAGGCCAGGCCCGCGGCGGGCAGCGCGTCCGCGGCGCCCTCCAGGGCCGCCGGGTCCGCCGCGCCGACCGCGGCGTCCCGGCCCGCCGCACGGTCCCGGCGGTCCTCCTCGTCCAGGCCGCCGTCCGCGGCGTCGGTGCCCGCTCCCCCGCCCCGCTTCGCGGCGGCCGCGCGCTCCGCGACGGCGCGCGCGTGCTCGACGTTGAAGTGGGCACCGATCATCAGCGCCAGGTTGGAGAACCACAGCCAGACCAGGAAGATGACGGTGCTGGCCAGCGGGCCGTAGAGCCGGTTGTACGTCCCCATGCGCGCGGTGTACGCGGCGAACCCGGCCGAGGCCGCCAACCACAGCACCACCGCGAGCGCTCCGCCGGGCGCCATCGCGCGGACCGTGCGGGTGCCGCGCGGACCGGTCCGGAAGAGCACGAGGACCAGCGCCGAGGCCGTCACCAGCAGCAGCGGCCAGCGCAGCCCGCGCCACGCCGCCTGCGCGGGCCCGCTCATGTGCAGGACCGAGCCGGTGCGGTGCGCGATCGCTCCGGTGACCACCAGGCAGACCGCACTCGCCACCAGCAGCACCAGCAGCGTCAGCGAGGTCAGCACCACCCGCGGGCCGGTGCGCCAGGCCGGCCGGCGCCCGTCCACGCCGTACATGGCGTGCAGGGCGCGCCGGAAGACCGCCGCGTAGCTCGACGCCGACCACATCGCGCCCAGGCCGCTTCCTATGGCGAGCGACAGCGTCGCCCGGTGGTCGTGGGCCATGTCCTGGAGCGCCGACACCACCACCGGGCGCGACTCGGACGGAAGCATCGCGGTGACCCCCGCGGACAGGCTGCTCTCGGAGGGGCCTCCGGCCATGCCGAGCAGGGACACCGTCATCAGCAGCGCGGGGAAGAGCGCGAGCACCGCGTAGTACGTCAGGGCCGCGGCCCGCTCGGTGACGTCCTTCTCCCACGCGGCGGCCACCGCGCGGACCAGGGTGCGGCCGAACCGCCACACGGCGCGGGCCCGGCGCAGGGGCCTGGTGTCCGGGGCCGGGTCGGGCGCCGGGCCGTGCTCCGGGTCGTGCTCCGGGTCGGGGGGCTCCGCCGCGGGCGGCTCGGGCCGTCCGGCCGCCTCGACTGCGGCGGGCCCCCCGGGGCCCTCGTCCCCCCGGTCTGCCACGGCCTTCCCGGCGCGCTCGGCCTTCCTGGCCGCCCGCCCGGCGCGCCCGGCCGCGTCCCTGCTCCCTGCCACGCTGCTCCTTCCGCCCTGCTTCGCGGGCGTTCCCCGCGTCGTGTGCCGGTCGTGTGCCCGCGGGAGGCGTTTCCATGGCGGTCCGGGCCGCCCCACCCGGTGCGGGGCGGCGGAGGCCGCGCGACCGCCGTCCGTCGGACGGGTCCCGGACCGGGGGCAGTTGACTGCGGACGAGTCGCCCGACACGGTCGGACCGGACGGCGCCGGCTCAGCGGGGGACGCGGGGCGGACTGGGATGATCTTGCCATGCTCCAGGTATGTCTGAACGGCGGCAGGGACCGGTCCGTGTGCGAGGCGGTGCCGGTGGCGGCGTGGGAACTCGGCGACGCCGCGGCCGCGTCCGTCCTCGCCGGCGCGCGCTCGATCCACCTCCATCCCAGGGACGGGAAGGGGGCGGAGACCATGGCGGCGGTGAGCGTGGACGCCGCGGTCGCGGCGGTGCGGGCGTCCGCGCCCGGAGTGCCCGTCGGGGTCACCACCGGGGCGTGGACCGAACCCGATCCGCAGCGGCGGGCCGCGCTGGTGCGGTCGTGGTCGGTGCTGCCGGACCACGCGTCGGTCAACTGGCACGAGGAGGGGGCGGAGATCGTGGCCGACGCGCTGTTGTCGGTCGGGATCGGGGTGGAGGCGGGGGTGTTCTCCGGGACGGACGGGGCCGCCAGGTTGCGGGAGTGGCCGCAGGTGGGGCGGGTGGTGCGGGTGCTGGCGGAGGTGGTGGACCGGGATCCGGCGACGGCGGTGGACAGTGGGGTGGCGCTTCTGGAGGAGTTGGCGGCGGCGGGTGGGTTGGACCGGGTGGGGCGGGGGGCGGTGCTGCTGCACGGGGAGGAGGGTGGGGCGTGGCCGGTGCTGCGGCTTGCGGCGCGGCGGGGGCTTGACGTGCGGATCGGGTTGGAGGACACGGTGGTCCTGCCGGACGGGGGTGCGGCGGCGGACAACGCGGAGCTTGTGCGGGCGGGGATCGCGGAGGTTGCGGCGGTGCGGGGCTGAGGTCGTGCCGTGCCGTGCCGTGCCGGGTCTCGTGCCGCCGTAACGTGCCGTGCCGGGTCGGGTCCGGGCGGGTCCGGGCGGGTCGGGTCGGTCGCGGGGGCTCCGGCGACGGGGTTCGAGACTGCATATTTACGGCGCCTGCGGGTCCTCCGTCACCTTGCCCCGGTGTCCGCGCCACAAATATACGAACGTCTCGAACCCCGCCCCCTTCGCCCCCGCTCACGTCTCTCCGGGGTCCTAGGCACGGGGGGTGGCGGCGGCGGGAGTGGTGGCGGCGGGGGTTCGTTGGTGGCACAGGGGTTCGTTGGCACGGGAGCGCGTGGGGGCGTGGGGGCGTGGGGGGTGGGGTTCGTGGCGGCGGGGTTAGGGCTGGGCCGGGGTCAGGGGGCGGGGCTTTCTGGGGGTGGGGTGCGGGTGGTGGTCCAGGTGAGGAGTTGGGGGGCGGTCCAGGTGGTGAGGATGCGGGGTGAGGGGATGGAGGCGGCTTCGGCGCGGGCGCATCCGTGGAGTTGCCAGTCGAGTTGGCCGGGGGCGTGGGCGTCGCTGTCGATGGAGAAGAGGGTGCCGAGGTCGCGGGCGAGGGTGAGGAGGCGGGTCGGGGGGTCGAGGCGGTGGGGGCTGCTGTTGATCTCGACGGCGGTGCCGGCCTCGGCGCAGGCGGTGAGGACGGCCTCGGCGTCGAAGGTGGACTCGGGCCGCTGCTTGGCCTCGCCGATCAGCCGGTTGGTGCAGTGGCCGAGCACGTCGACGAGGGGGTTGCGCACCGCGGTGACCAGGCGGCGGGTGAAGTCCGCAGCCGGCATGCGCAGTTCGGAGTGGGCGGAGGCGACGACGACGTCCAGCCGGTCGAGGAGGTCGTCGGTCTGGTCGAGGCCGCCGTCGGAGAGGATGTCGCACTCGATGCCGGTGAGCACCCGGAAGGGTGCGAGGCGTTCGTTGAGTTCCGCGACGACGTCGAGTTGGCGGGCGAGCCGCTCGGCGGTCAGCCCGTGGGCGACCTTGAGGCGGGGGCTGTGGTCGGTGAGCACCATCCAGGAGTGGCCGAGGTCGCGGGCGGTGCGGGCCATCGCCTCGATGGGGCTGCCGCCGTCGGACCAGTCGGAGTGCACGTGGCAGTCGCCGCGCAGCGCCGCCCGCAGCGACCGGCCGGCGGCGTCGGGGGGTGGCGGGGGCTGGGTGCGTTCGAGGTCGGCGAGGTAGGAGGGGGTACGGCCCGCGCATGCCTCCGCGACCACGGCGGCGGTGGTCGCGCCGATCCCCTTGAGGTCGGTGAGCCGCCCGGTACGCGCGCGCTGCTCGACTTCCGCGGGCGGAAGCGCGGCGACGACGTCGGCGGCGTTGCGGAACGCCCGTACGCGGTAGGAGGGCGCGAGGGCGCGCTCCAGCAGGAACGCGATCCGGTCCAGCGCCTCGATGGGCTCCATGGTGGCGCTCTTCCCGCCCGACGCCGCGGATAACGGCCGGCCGGGCGCGCGTCACCCGCCCGGCCGTGTCGGGTACGGCCACCCGCGCGGGTGACGCGCGCACCGGGCCGGTCGGCCGCGGTCAGACGTTCGGCACGTGCAGGGCGTTCCAAGTCTCCTTGCCGGGAGGCCACTTCAGCGCGGCGCCGGACCAGTCCTTGTCGTGCGCGTCGCTGTACTTGCGCTGCCACGCCTCGTAGGAGGCGATGTCGCCGGAGCCGATCACGTCCTTGTTCGCGGTGCTCTTGTAGCGGTTGCAGCCGACCGCGACCAGGCGCGCGTGCATCGCGGCGACGACAGGCGACTTGCGGCCGACGGTGAACCAGGAGGCGCCGGGGAACGGCTCGTACTTCGGCACGGCGCCGGAACTCCCCTTCGCCGCCCATGCGGTGAGCGCGTCGCTGCTGGCGAAGTTGGCGACGTTGCGGTCCACGCCGCCGGAGACGCTGTACTGGTGGAGCGTCCAGGCGTGCTCCACCCGCGGGTGGCCGGCGTCCGACTCGGGGTCGGCGATCCACAGCCCGTCCCCGCAGAAGGAGGTGGTGTCGCGGTGCAGCCAGAAGTCGACGTTGCAGTAGAGCAGCACCCGGTGGGCGGGCGACTCCTTCTGGAGCGCCTTGATGAAGGCGTCCTTGTCCGCCCCCGACACCCCGGTGTCCTCCCAGTCCAGGGCGAGGATGTCGCTCGTCTTCAGGCCGGCGTGCTTGAGGAAATACGTGACCTGCGCGGACATGCTGCCGGGCCGGGCGAAGTGGTAGTGGCCGACGGTGAGGCCCGCGTCCCGGGCGTGCGCGACCTGCGCGGCGTGCTTGGGGTTGAGGTACCCGGTGCCCTCGGTGGCCTTGACCATCACGAATCCGAGGCCGGAGGTGCTGAAGGTACTGGACTGGTAGGAAGCGACGTCGATGCCCTTGACGGTCATGGCCGGCCTTTCACTCGCGCGGTGCAGGACGCGCTGCCCCGTCCGCGGCTCCGCCGGGTGTCCCCCGCCTCCCCGCGGTGTCGATGACGCGGCACGCATACCTAGGGCGTACTCGCCCCGCGCCGCTCCGAACCACCGCCGCCGCGGATTGTTGCCGTATCCGCACATTCTGTGCGCCCTGTTCGAAAACGCCCGGACCGATCAACCGATCGTCGGATCAACGGCCGGCGTCCCGGGCGGAGTCGTCACCGCTCCCCGGTTCGCGGTCCTGCCCGGAGGGCCGTCCGTGCTCGGAGTGCTGCGAGGGGCCGGGCGTCCGCGGGCCCTGCTCCTGCCCCGCCTCGCGCCGGCGGCGCCTGAGGTGCCAGTAGACGAGGGCCCCGACCACGACCACCGCGACGACGATCGCCACCGCCGTGCCCGCGGTGCGCTCGACCCGCTTGTACGCGTCGCCGGCGTAGTAGCCGAGCAGGGTGAAGCCGATCCCCCACACCAGCCCGCCGGCGGCGTTGAAGACCAGGAAGACCCGGTAGGGCATGCGGGAGATCCCGGCGAGCGCCGGCATCAGGGCGCGGAAGAAGGCGATGAAACGGCCGAGGAAGACCGCGGCCGGGCCGCGCCTGCGGATCAGCTCCTGGGCGTGGTCGATGCGTTCGTGGTGGCCGCGCAGCGCCCTGCTGTCCAGGATGCGCGGGCCGAACCGCCGGCCCACCTCGTAGCCGACGCTGTCGCCGGCCACCGCCGCCAGCACCACCACCACGCACAGCCAGAACACCGACACGCCGCCCTGGTTGGCCACGACCCCGCCGAGCACCACCGCCGTCTCGCCGGGGAGCACGAAGCCGAAGAAGAGGGCGTCCTCGCAGAACACGAGGGCGCCCACGACCGCGTAGACGGCCGGGCCGGAGGAGTGGGTGAGCCAGTCGGTGATCGCGCCCATGCCGTCGCCGGCCGCCTCAGCGGACCGTCCGCGGCCGCCTGCGGCGCAGTCGCCACACCCCCCACGCCAGGTCGGCGACGAACACCACGATGCCGATGGCGAGGAGGAAGCCGAGGCCGCCGGCGACCGCGCCGATCAGCCCGAGGACGATCGCCACGATGATCAGCAGGAGGAACAGGGTCACGATCCGTGTCCTTTCGGGGCGGTGGGCGGGCGGCGGCGGGGCTGCGGACGCTCAGCGGCGGGCCAGGAGCCTGGTGCCCTTGGCCACCGGCTCGTACGGGAGCCCGTAGTGCTGGAAGATCGCCTCCTCGTCCTCGGCCGGCAGGACGTCGTCCGTGCCGATCGAGGGGGCCGACTTCACCAGTGTCCTGGCGTACGGGACCCGTACGTAGCCGGGGCCGACCACCGCGTGCAGGACGGGCACGAAGACCAGACGGTGCCGGGTCGGCAGCCCGATCCGGACCGTCACCACCGACGGCTGGTCGGTGGCGGTGTCCACGTAGACCGCTTCCAGACCGCCGATCTTGTGGCTCTCCTCGTCGACCACGTCGTGGTCGCGCCACTCGCGCAGATCCGCGGGTTCGATCATTCCCCACCTGCCTTTCGCGCGGGGCACGCCCGGTGCCCCTGTACTGACCACGTTCCCCCGTTCCGGTGCCGTACGCGGGTCACCCCGCGTCGACCTCGTCCCGGCTGCCGCCCCACAGCGTGTGGAAGACGCCCTCACGGTCGCCGCGCCGGTAGGTGTGCGCGCCGAAGAAGTCGCGCTGGCCCTGGGTGAGCGCGGCCGGCAGCCGTTCGGCGCGCAGCGCGTCGTAGTAGGCGAGGGCCGCGGAGAAGCCGGGCACGGGCACCCCGCCGGCCACCGCCGCGGCCACGACGGCCCGCCAGTCGTCCTGGGCCGCGCCGATCTCCTCGGCGAACCGCGGGTCGGACAGCAGGCTCGGCAGGTCGGGGCTGCCGTCGTAGGCGGCGGTGATCCGGTCGAGGAACGCGGCCCTGATGATGCAGCCGCCGCGCCAGATCGCCGCGATCCGGCCCAGGTCGATGTCCCAGTCGTAGGCGTCGCTGCCGGCCTGGATCTGGTGGAAGCCCTGGGTGTAGGAGACGATCTTCGAGGCGTACAGGGCCTGCTCGACCCGGTCGGCGAAGTCGGCCGCCGCCCGGCCGGACAGCGCGTCGGCGTGCGGGCCGGGCAGATCGCGGGAGGCGGCGCGCAGGTCGGCGTGGCCGGACAGCGACCGCGCGAAGACCGCCTCGGCGATTCCCGAGACGGGCACTCCGAGGTCCAGCGCGGTCTGCACGGTCCAGCGTCCGGTGCCCTTCTGCTCGGCCTCGTCGGCGACGACGTCCACGAAGGGGCGGCCGGTCGCGGCGTCGGTGTGCGCCAGCACCTCGGCGGTGATCTCGATCAGGTACGAGTCGAGCCGGCCGGTGTTCCAGGTGCGGAAGATGCCGCTGATCTGCTCGGGGGTGTAACCGCCCACGGCGCGCAGCAGGTCGTACGCCTCGGCGATGAGCTGCATGTCGGCGTACTCGATGCCGTTGTGCACCATCTTCACGAAGTGGCCGGCGCCGTCGGGGCCGATGTGGGTGGTGCAGGGCGTGCCGTCCTTCGCCTTCGCGGCGATCCGCTCCAGCAGCGGGCCGAGTGACTCGTAGGAGTGCTCGGAGCCGCCGGGCATGATGGACGGGCCGTTCAGCGCCCCCTCCTCGCCGCCGGAGATGCCGGTGCCGACGAAGTGGATGCCCTGGTCGCGCAGTTCCCGCTCGCGGCGCCGGGTGTCCTCGAAGTGCGCGTTGCCGCCGTCGATGATGACGTCGCCGTCCTCGAGCAGCGGGGCGAACTCCCGGATCACCGCGTCCGTGGGGTCTCCGGCCTTGACCATGACGACCAGCCGGCGCGGGCGCTTCAGCGCGGCCACGAACTCCTCGGGGGTGTGCGCGGCCACGAAGTCGCCCTCGTCGCCGTGCTCGTCGACGAGGGCGGTGGTCTTGGCGGTGGTGCGGTTGTGCAGTGCCACGGTGAAGCCGTGGCGGGCGAAGTTGCGGGCGAGGTTGCTGCCCATGACCGCGAGCCCGGTCACGCCGATGTCGGCGGTTGCGCTCATCTTCCGCTCCTGGTGCCGCTCCGGGGACCGTGGATACCGCTCCGGTCATTGTGCTCGGCCGGGCGGTGCACGGCCCCCGCACCGCGGCCGTTCGGGGGGTGGGGGGCCGTGCCGCCTCTCAGCGTCGGCTCCGGGAGTCCCCGAACAGCAGCCGGTAGGCGACCAGCAGCACCAGGGAGCCGCCGATCGCGGCGATCCAGGTCGAGCCGTCGAAGAAGTGGTGCGGCACCGGGTGGCCGAGCAGTTTGGCCGACAGCCAGCCGCCGAGGAAGGCCCCGACGACACCGATGACGGTCGTGCCCAGCACGCCACCCGGGTCGCGCCCGGGCAGAAGCAGCTTGGCGATCGCTCCTGCGAGCAGTCCCAGAATGATCCAGCCGATGATTCCCATGTCGGCCGTATGCCCCGCCCGTTGCCGGACACACCGCGATCCGCACCGGATGGCGGCTTGTTACGGCGCCGGGACGTGCCTGCGACACCTCCGCGACGCGCCGGCCCCGCCAGGGGCGCGCGGACCCTGGATGCGGGGCGCGGATATGCGTTGGCCCGGCGGGTCGGTGCTCTGCGAGGGTGGCGGGCATGCGCCCACCCCAGCCGACCCCTCCACCCCGGCCGACTCCTCCACCCCCGCCGTACCGCGCGAACCGCGGCGGCCGCCGGGGCGGTCCGGGTCACGAAGGCCGTTCGAGCCGATGTCCCGGCGCCCACCCGAGCCCTCGGCCCCCGTGCAACGGCCCGCGCCCGCTCGGCGCCCGCGGGGGGCGGCCGTGATCGACGCGTACGAGGACCCCGGGACACCCGATTGCCGCGGCGCCGGCCGCTACCTGTGGTGGCTGCTGGCACGCCAGCCCGGTCGCACGGCGGCCGGCGCGGTGCTCGGCAGCGTGTGGATGGTGCTCATGACCCTCACGCCGTACGTCCTGTCCCGCGCGATCGACGACGGACTGGAACCGGGCCGGACCGGCGCGCTGCTCGCGTGGAGCGGCGCCCTGCTCGTCCTGGGCACGCTGAACGCCTGGGTCAGCATCATGCGGCACCGCACGATGACGCGGCTGCGGATGGACGCGACGTTCCGCACGGTCAAGTCGGTGGTCGGGCAGGCCACCCGGCTGGGCGCGTCGCTGCCACGGCTCGCCGGCGCCGGCGAGGTGGTCACGATCGGCGTCACCGACGTCCAGCAGATCAGCCAGTCGCTGACGATGACCGGTCCGGGGTTCGGCTCGGTGGTCGCCTACCTCGTGGTGGCGGTGCTGCTGCTGTCGGTCTCGGTGCCGCTGGGGCTGGTGGTGCTCCTCGGGGTGCCGGTCATCGCGGTGCTGGTCGGCCCGCTGCTGGGGCGGCTGCGCGGGGCGGAGGCGGTCTACCGCGAGCAGCAGGGCGGCCTGACCGCCCGGATCGGCGACCTGGCGGGCGGGCTGCGGGTGCTCAACGGGCTCGGCGGGAAGCGGCTGTTCGCCGACGCCTTCCGCCGGGACTCCCGCGCGCTGACCGCACAGGGCTACCGGGTCGGGGCCGTGACGAGCTGGGTGCAGGCGCTCGGCGTCGGGCTCCCGATGCTCTTCCTCGCCCTCGTCACCTGGCTCGCGGCGCGCATGGCCGCGCGGGGCACCATCTCGGTCGGCGAGTTCGTCGGGGTCTACGGCTACGTGGCGGTGCTGGTGATGCCGGTCGCGTTCTTCATCGAGTGCGGCTACGACGTCACGCGCGGGCTGGTGGCCGCGAAGCGGGTGGTCGGGTTCCTGTCCCTGGACCCCGACCGCGGCGACCGGCGGCACGCCACGGCGGACGCGCCGGCCACCCCCTCCGCGCTGCGCGACCCCGCCTCCGGAGTGGAGGTGGCACCGGGCCGGCTCACCGCGCTGGTCGGCGCCCGGCCCGCCGACTCCGCCGACGTCGTCGACCGGCTCGGCGGCTTCCGGCGCGGTGCCGTGACCTGGGGCGCGGTGCGACTGGAGGACGTCGCGGACGCACAGGTCCGGGAACGGGTCCTCATCGCCGACAACGAGGCGGACCTCTTCGCCGGGTCGCTGCGCGACATGGTCACCGGCCGCCGGCCCCGCGACGACGCGTCGATCGCCTCGGCGCTCGGGGCCGCCGCGGCGCGGGACGTCGTGGCCGGGCTGCCCGACGGGCTCGACACCCCCATGGACGCGCAGGCCCGCAACCTCTCCGGCGGCCAGCGCCAACGCGTCCGCCTGGTCCGGGCGCTGCTGGCCGAGCCGGAGGTGCTGATGGCGGTCGAGCCGACCTCCGCGCTCGACGCCCACACCGAGGCGGCCGTCGCCGCCGGGCTGCGGGCGGCCCGCGCCGGCCGCACCACCCTGGTCACCGGCACCTCACCGGTGCTGCTCGACCAGGCCGACACCGTGCACTACCTCGTGGACGGCAAGGTCGCCGCGTCGGGGACCCACCGCGAGCTGCTGCGCCGCGAGGCCGGCTACCGGGCGCTGGTGGACCGCAGCGCGGCCGAGGACGATCTCACGTCCCCGCCCGACGCACTCAACGTGCCCGACGTGCCCGACACGAACGTGCCGGGCCCGCGCGAGGGCGCCGCCACGCGGACGCAGGGACCGCCCGTGGCCGGTCGCGGTCCCGGCGTACCGGACCAGGCCACGGTCTCCGCGGGCGCGACCGGCCGGGCAACGCCCTCCCCGGGGGCGGGAGCGGCGGACGCCGCCGGTACGGGCTCGACGGACGGAGGCGCGAGAGGCGCGGGCGCGATGGAGGGCGGCGCGGGCGCGACGGACGCCGACACGGGCGGCGTGGACGACGGTGCCCCGCACGCGGCCCGTACCGAAGCCGACGACAGCGCGGCACACGACTCGGGCACGGAGCGCACCGGTCCCGGCGGCCCCGGCACCAGCCCGTTTACCCCACCCCCCGCGGACGGCGGCGGGGCGGGCGCGGCGGTCGGCCCCGGGGACACCGGTCCCCGGGCCGCCGACCGGCGGGCGGACGGACGGGCCGCCCGGGAAGCGCGGGACCCCCGCAGCGGCGGGGCGTACGGGGAGGAGGGCCGATGACCGGGAGACACCTGCCGGTCGCCGAGCCGCCGGCCGTCGCGCGCGCGGCCGCGCGGCTGGTCCGGGCCGACGGCCGGGCGTTCGCCGCCGTGCTCGTCCTGAACGCGCTGTCGGCGGCGGCCGGACTCGTCGGACCGTGGCTGGTCGGCCGGATCGTGGACGACGTGCAGCGCGGCGCCGCGGTGGGCGACGTGGACCGGCTGGCGCTGACCATCCTGGCCTTCTCGGTCGTGCAGTTCCTGCTGGCGCGCCACGCCCGCTACCTGGGCCACCGATTCGGCGAGCGCACCCTCGCGCGGGTGCGCGAGCAGTTCGTGGACCGGGCGCTGGCACTGCCCGCCTCCGTGGTGGAGCGCGCCGGCAGCGGGGACCTGACCGCACGCGGCACCACCGACGTGGCCATGGTCGGCACCACGCTCCGCGACGCGGCGCCCGAGGTGCTGATCGCCCTGGTCCAGGCGCTGTTCATCCTCGGCGCGGTCTTCTTCCTCCAGCCGCTGCTCGGCTGCTGCGGGCTGCTCGGGCTGTTCGGCATCCGGTGGGCGCTGCGCTGGTATCTGCGCCGGGCCCGCGCCGCGTACCTCGCGGAGGGCGCGGCCAACTCGGCGGTCACCGAGGTCCTGGCCGCCACCGTGACGGGCGCGCGGACCGTCGAGGCGTTCGGGCTCCAGGAGCGGCGCGTCGCGCGGACCCGGGACGCGATCGAACTCTCCCGCCGGGCCAGGACCCGCACGCTCGACCTGCGCAGCGTGTTCTTCCCGGTCGTGGAGGTGTCCTACCTGGTCCCGGTGGTCGCGGTGCTGGTGGTCGGCGGGGTGCTGCGCGCGCACGGCGTGGTCGGCCTGGGCGCGGTGGTGAGCGCGGCGCTGTACCTGCGGCAGGTCTCCGAGCCGCTGGACTCGATCATGATGTGGGTCGAGCAGCTCCAGAGCAGCAGCGCGTCCTTCGCCCGGGTCGAGGGGCTGGGCTCGGCCGTGCCCGGTGCGGCGGTGGCCGCCGCCTCCCCCGTGGACGACCGGATCGACGTGGTCGGGGCCCGTTACTCCTACGAGGGCGGCGCCGAGGTGGTGCGGGGCGTCGACCTGACGGTGCGGCCTGGTGAGCGGATCGCGCTGGTGGGTCCCTCGGGCGCCGGCAAGACCACGCTGAGCCGGCTGCTGGCGGGCATCGACGCGCCGCACGCGGGCTCGGTGACCGTGGGCGGGGTCCCGGTCGCCGCGCTGGACCCGGAGCAGTTGCGGCGCCACGTGGTGCTGGTCACGCAGGAGCACCACGTCTTCCTGGGGACGGTCCGCGACAACCTGCTGATCGCCGCGCCCGCCGCGCAGGACGCCGAACTGCTCGCGGCGCTGGCGGCCGTGGGCGCGGACTGGGTCGGGGACCTCCCGGACGGCCTGGACACCGCGGTCGGCGACGGCGGCCACCGGACGGACGGCGCGCAGGCCCAGCAACTCGCCCTGGCCCGCGTGGTGCTGGCCGACCCGCACACCCTCGTCCTCGACGAGGCGACCGCGCTGCTCGACCCGACCACCGCCCGGCACACCGAGCGCGCGCTGGCGAGCGTCCTGCGCGGCCGGACCGTGATCGCCGTCGCCCACCGCCTGCACACCGCGCACGACGCGGACCGCGTCGCGGTCATGGAGGGCGGCTGCCTGACCGAACTCGGCACCCACGACGCCCTGGTGGCCGCCGGCGGCACCTACGCCGCTCTCTGGTCGTCCTGGCACGGCGGTGACCGGGAGGAGGGGGCGGCGCCGGAGCGGCGGCGTCAGTGGAAGCCGACGACCGAGTGGGGGGTGTAGGGCTCTTCGAGCCGGGCGACCTCCTCGTCGGTCAGCTCGACGTCGACCGAGGCCACGGCGTCGTCGAGGTGGTGGGACCTGGTGACGCCCACGATGGGCGCGGTGACCACCGGGTTGCGGTGCATCCAGGCCAGGGCGACCTGGGCGGCGGGGATGCCGCGGGCCTGCGCGACCTCGGTGACGCGCTCCGCCACCGCACGGTCGGTGGGCCGGTAGAGCTTGCGGCCGAAGTCGTCGGTCTCGGCACGGGCGGTGGTCTCGTCCCACGGCCGGGTCAGCCGGCCGCGGGCCAGCGGGCTCCACGGGATCACGCCGACGCCCTGGTCCGCGCAGAGCGGCAGCATCTCGCGCTCCTCCTCGCGGTAGAGCAGGTTGTAGTGGTTCTGCATGGAGCAGAACCGGGTCCAGCCGTGCAGGTCCGCGGTGTACTGCGCCTTGGCGAACTGCCAGGCGTACATCGAGGAGGCGCCGATGTAGCGGGCCTTGCCGGCCTTCACCACGTCGTGCAGCGCCTCCATCGTCTCCTCGATCGGGGTGTCGTGGTCCCAGCGGTGGATCTGGTAGAGGTCCACGTGGTCGGTGCCGAGCCGGCGCAGGCTGTGCTCGATCTCGGCGGTGATCGCCTTGCGGGACAGGCCGCCCCCGTTGGGCCCGGGCCGGGTCCGGCCGTGCACCTTGGTGGCGATGACCACCTCGTCGCGGTCGGCGAAGTCGCGCAGCGCGCGGCCGGTGATCTCCTCGCTGCTGCCGGCGGAGTATACGTTGGCGGTGTCGAAGAAGTTCACCCCGGCGTCGAGGGCCCGCTTGATCATGTCCCGGGCGGCGTCCTCCCCGAGGGTCCAGTCGTGGGTGCCGCGGTCGGGTTCGCCGAAGCTCATGCAGCCGAGGCTGATCGCCGACACCTGAAGTCCGGTCGCGCCCAGTCGGGTGTAACGCATGGGGCAGTCTCCCTCGGTGTGTGCCCACGTCGCGTACGTGGCGTACGTCGTGTCGTCGTGTCCGTGCGTTGCGTGTACCCCGTTTCGCCGTGCGTGCGTCCGCCACGGCGGGCGGCCGCACGTCCGCGGGTTCCCGCGGGAGGCGCGGCACCATGGAACCAGACGGACCGGCGGGCCGCGGAACTCCCGGGTCCGGAGTGCCGGGCGCCCGGAATACGGGGTGCCGGGTACGCGGTTGTCCATGGTGTGCGGCCGGGCGAACCCGTCCGCACGAACCGTCCAAGCGGTGTGCCCCGGCCGGCTTCCGGGCCGGGACGTCCGCGGAAGGAGCATGTGATCGTGAGCACGCAGACCCAGCCCGCGAAGGCGTCCGGGACGTTCTCCCTGTCCGGGCGGCTTCCGGTCACCCGCCTGGGGTTCGGCTCGATGCAGTTGACCGGGCCCGGGGTGTGGGGTGACCCGAAGGACCCCGACGAGGCGGTGCGCGTCCTGCGGCGGGCCGTCGAGCTGGGGGTCGACTTCATCGACACCGCGGACTCGTACGGGCCGGTGGTCGCCGAGCCGTTGATCCGCAAGGCGCTGCACCCCTATCCCGCGGACCTGGTGATCGCCACGAAGGCGGGGCTGACCCGGTCCGGGCCGAACGACTGGCGGCCGGTCGGCCGCCCGGAGTACCTGCGGCAGCAGGCCGAGATGAGCCTGCGGCACCTGGGCCTGGAGCGCATCCCCCTCTTCCAGTTGCACCGGATCGACCCGAAGGTCCCGCTGGAGGAGCAGGTCGGCGAGCTGAAGCTGCTCCAGGACGAGGGCAAGATCGCGCACATCGGGCTCTCCGAGGTCGATGTGGACCAGTTGGAGGCGGCCCGGTCGGTCACCGCCATCGCGTCGGTGCAGAACCTGTACAACCTGGCCAACCGGTCCGCGGAGAAGCTGCTGGAGCGCGCCGAGGCGGAGGGGATCGCCTTCATCCCGTGGTTCCCGCTGGCCACCGGTGAGCTGGCCAAGCCCGGCGGTCCGCTCGCCGAACTGGCCGAGCGGCACGGCGCGTCGGCGTCCCAACTGGCGCTCGCCTGGTTGCTGCGCCGCTCCCCGGTGATGCTGCCGATCCCGGGCACGTCCTCGGTGGCGCACCTGGAGGACAACATCGCGGCGGCCGGACTGGAGCTGACCGACGCGGAGTTCGCGGAGCTGACCGACGCGGTCGGCTGAGCGCGAAGGCCGCGCGGCGGGGCCGGGGACCGGTGGCAGACGGTCCCCGGCCCCGCCGCGTTCGCGGGCACGGACGCCAGGAGGGGAGGCGGCGTCGTGTCCGTCGGCACTGGGACGGTGTCGGGCGCCCGGCCGCCGTTCGGGGGGGGTGAAGCGGCAGCCGGGCGCGGACCGGAAGCGCGGGGGGGTGCGCCGCCGGTCTCGGGTCGGACAGCTCGGCTTGGCACGTCGCCGTCCGGACCCTCCCTTGCGAGTCCCCTGCAAGGGCTGACTTCCGCATGCCCCACCGCATCGCACCCATGCACACTCGGCGGAAATCGTTCGGAGAATCCTCGGCCGCCGTCCGGCGGCGGCGCCCGCCGAGGCAGCGCACCCGTCCTGACCAGGGCGCGGACTCGCCCGGACGGATGATCCCGCGGGGATGGCCGGCACCGGACAGGCCCCGGTCCGCGCGTCGGGCCGCCAGGTCAGGTGTGCGACCCGGTACCGGCGGTAAGGTTCCGGAAATGCACAAATGGAGTGGCCAACCCTTCCCCCTCGGCGCCACGTTCGACGGCACCGGGACCAATTTCGCCCTCTTCTCCGAGGTCGCCGAGAAGGTCGAGCTGTGTCTGCTCGACGAGGCACGCACCGAGACGCGGGTGACCCTGACCGAGGTGGACGGCGTCATCCGGCACGCCTACCTGCCCGGTGTCGGCCCCGGGCAGCGCTACGGCTTCCGGGTGCACGGCCCCTACGACCCCGCGCGCGGGCACCGCTGCAATCCCGCCAAGCTGCTGCTCGATCCGTACGCCAAGGCGGTCGAGGGGCAGGCGGACGGGCACCCGTCGCTGCTCGGCTACCGAGACGGCGACCCCGGCTCCCCCGACCCGGCCGACAGCCTGCCGCACGCGATGCTGTCGGTGGTCGCCGATCCGTACTTCGACTGGGGCCACGACCGGCTGCCGAAGCGGCCGTACCACGAGTCGGTGATGTACGAGGCCCACGTGCGCGGCCTGACCATGGCGCACCCGGACCTGCCCGAGGAGATCCGCGGCACCTACGCAGGTCTGGGGCATCCGGCGGTGATCGGGCACCTGACGGACCTGGGCGTCACCGCCGTGGAACTGATGCCGGTGCACCAGTACGTCCAGGACGGCCACCTGCTCGGCCGGGGGCTGAGCAACTACTGGGGCTACAACACCATCGGGTTCTTCGCACCGCACAACGGCTACTCCGCCGCGGGCGGCAGCGGCGGGCAGGTCGCCGAGTTCAAGTCGATGGTCAAGTCGCTGCACGCGGCCGGGATCGAGGTGATCCTCGACGTGGTCTACAACCACACCGCCGAGGGCAACCACCTGGGCCCGACGCTGTCCTTCCGGGGCATCGACAACGCCTCCTACTACCGGCTGGTCGACGACGACCCGGCGTCGTACTTCGACACCACCGGCACCGGCAACAGCCTGCTGATGCGCAGCCCGCACGTGCTCCAGCTCATCATGGACAGCCTGCGCTACTGGGTGACCGAGATGCACGTCGACGGGTTCCGGTTCGACCTCGCGGCCACGCTCGCCCGGCAGTTCCACGAGGTGGACCGGCTCTCCGCGTTCTTCGACCTGGTCCAGCAAGACCCGGTGGTCTCGCGGGTGAAGCTGATCGCCGAGCCGTGGGACGTCGGCGAGGGCGGCTACCAGGTCGGCAACTTCCCGCCGCTGTGGAGCGAGTGGAACGGCCGCTACCGGGACTCGGTCCGCGACTTCTGGCGGGCGGGCGACGGCGTGCTGCCGGAGTTCGCCTCCCGGCTGACCGGCTCCTCCGACCTGTACGCCGGAGAGCACCGCAGGCCGCGCGCGGGGGTGGACTTCGTGACCGCCCACGACGGTTTCACGCTGCGTGACCTGGTGTCGTACAACGACAAGCACAACGAGGCCAACGGCGAGGACAACCGGGACGGGGAGAGCCACAACCGGTCCTGGAACTGCGGCGCCGAGGGCGGGACCGGCGACCGGGGGGTGCTGGCGCTGCGTGCCCGGCAGCAGCGCAACCTGCTGACCACGCTGCTGGTCTCGCAGGGCGTGCCCATGCTGCTGCACGGCGACGAGATGGGCCGCACCCAGCACGGCAACAACAACGCCTACTGCCAGGACAACGAACTGTCCTGGGTGAACTGGGAGTTGGACGCCGACCAGCGCGACCTGCTGGACTTCACCCGGCGGCTGATCGCGCTGCGGCGCGGCCACCCGGTGTTCCGCAGGCGGCGGTTCTTCCGCGGCGGCTCCGGTCCGGACGGCGGTCCGGGCGATCTGACCTGGCTGCGCCCGGACGGCCGGGAGATGGCCGACGGCGACTGGGCCCGCACCGACGCGCACGCGATCGCGGTCCACCTGAACGGCGACGCCATCTCCGAGCCGGACGCGCACGGGCAGGCGATCACCGACGACTCGTTCCTGCTGCTGTTCAACGCGCACTGGGAGCACGTGGCGTTCCGACTGCCACCGGGCGAGTTCGGGCACTCCTGGAGCGTGGTGGTGGACACCGCGGAGCGCTCGGCGACGGACGGCGGCCACCCGGTGCGGTGCGCGGCCGGCGACACCTTCAAGGTCGAGGCGCGGGCGGTGGTCGTGCTGGTGCGGGAGCCCGACCGGGCTGGCTGACGCCGGGCGGCCTGCGCGGCGGGTCCGGACCGGGTACGGTGCGGACCCGCCGCGCCGGGCCGTCCGCGGTCCGGACCGGCCGTGCGGGCGGGAAACGGGCATGCCGGCCCGGTTCGGGCACACCGCCGGGAAACGGGCACACGGCCACGGGCCACCCGCCCGGCATGCCCCCCGACGTCCCTTGTGTCCCGCGATCCGGCGGCGGACGGCCCGTCGGAGACCGGGCGGCGTCCGCCGCGACCGGGCCCGCCAACGCGTCGAACTCCCCGCGCGGCGGCCCGGAAGCGGCCGGAAGACACCCTGGACGCGGCCGGAAAGATGTATCCGCCCGCTATCGGGCAATCGCCCGAACCGGGCCCGGCAGCCGCGGCTTTGGGTGCCCTTCGGTCCGGCTGGCTCGGCCGGAGCCCACCGACCTGCGGCAACGGCACGCTCAAACGGGCGGAACCGGACCGTTTGTTGTCCGTTGTGGGCCATGGACGGGCAAAGGGGCGGCGGTATAAATCTCCTACGGGCGATACCGGGCAGGCCGCGCCCGGACCGGAGCGAAGGGCGAGGTGGACGATGAGGGCCGAGGAGCGCCAGCACCGCATCCTGACCCTGGCCCGCCACCACGGCCAGGTGGAAGTGACCGCGGTGGCCTCGGACCTGGCGGTCGCACCGGAGACGATCCGGCGCGACCTGGGCGTCCTGGAGCGCCGCGGGCTGGTCCGCCGCACCTACGGCGGGGCGTACCCCGTCGAGGGCGCGGGCTTCGAGACCGCCCTCGCCGAGCGGGTCAACCTGCACGTCGCCGACAAGCGCAGGATCGCCGCGGAGGCGGTCAAGCTGCTCGGCGAGGCGGAGACGGTGTTCGTGGACGAGGGCTACACCCCGCAACTCGTCGCCTCGTTGCTGCCGCGCGACCGGCCGCTGACGGTGGTCACCGCGTCGCTGTCCACCGCCGCCGCGGTCGCGGAGTCCGCCGACACCACGGTGCTGCTGCTCGGCGGCCGGGTCCGGGCCAGGACCCTGGCCACCGTGGGGTCCTGGGCCTGCGCCATGCTGTCCGGCTTCGTCATCGACCTGGCGTTCGTCGGTTCCAACGGCATCTCCCGCGAACTCGGCCTGACCACACCCGATCCGGTCGTCGCCGACGTCAAGGCCAAGGCGCTGGAGGTCTCGCGCCGGCGGGTGTTCATGGGCCACCACAGCAAGTTCGGCGCGAGCAGCTTCTGCCGCTTCGCCGAGGTCTCCGACTTCGAGGCGATCGTGACCGACACCGGCCTGTCCAGTACCGAAGCCCACCGCTACACCCTGCTCGGCCCGCGCGTCTTCAGGGCCTGACCCGCCGCGGCGCCCGCCCGCCGCCTCTCCCCCCACCGGCCGCCGACCCCACCGCCCGCCCGCTCCTTCCCCGCCCGCCCGATCCGCATCCGCCTCCCCCCACCCCTCCGACTTCCGCCACACCCCCGGTTTCGCCTTCCGCCGTGCCGCCATCGGCCGGCCGGATGATCCCGCACACCCCGACTCCAGTCATGAAAGGGACGAATCATGACATCGTCTACCGGCTCGACCGCCACCCGCAGACTGCGCCGCCGCACCCTCCCCCCGTTGGCGCTGGCGGTGTCGGGCATGCTGCTCGCGGCGGCCTGCTCGGGGGCGGGCGGGGCCGGCGGCGGCTCCGGCAAGCACTCGATCAACGTGCTGATGGTGAACAACCCGCAGATGGTCGACCTGCAGAAGCTGACGGCCGCGAACTTCACCAAGTCCACCGGCATCAAGGTGAACTTCACGGTGCTGCCCGAGGACGACGTCCGCGACAAGATCACCCAGGACTTCTCCAGCCAGGCCGGCCAGTACGACGTCGCGACCATCAGCAACTACGAGGCGCCGATCTTCGCGAAGAACAACTGGCTGTCCCCGCTGACCTCCGAGGCGAAGGCCGACGCGACCTTCGACCAGAGCGACATCCTGCCCGCGATGCAGCAGTCCCTGACCTACAACGGGCAGCTTTACGCCGAGCCGTTCTACGGCGAGTCGTCGTTCCTGATGTACCGCAAGGACGTCTTCGCCGCGAAGGGCCTGACGATGCCCGCGAACCCGACCTGGAGCCAGGTCGCGGACCTCGCCGCCAAGGCCGACGGCGCGCAGAAGGACATGAAGGGCATCTGCCTGCGCGGCCAGCCCGGTTGGGGCGAGATGATCGCGCCGCTGACCACCGTGGTGAACACCATGGGCGGCACCTGGTTCGACAAGGACTGGAACGCGCAGGTGGACAGCCCCGCCTTCACCAAGGCGGTGAAGTTCTACGTGAACCTGGTGCGCGAGCACGGCGAGGCCGGCGCGGCGCAGTCCGGGTTCACCGAGTGCCTCAACGACCTGGAGCAGAGCAAGGTCGCCATGTGGTACGACGCCACCTCCGCGGCCGGCTCGCTGGAGGGCTCCGGCTCCCCGGTCGCGGGCAAGATCGGCTACGTGCCGGCGCCGGTCGAGCAGACCAAGAACGCGGGCTGGCTGTACACGTGGGCCTGGGGCGTGCAGAAGGCCAGCAGCCACCAGTCCGACGCGTGGAAGTTCATCTCCTGGGCGTCCGGCAAGGGATACGAGAACCTGGTCGGCAAGCAGCTCGGCTGGTCGAGGGTGCCGGCCGGCAAGCGCGCCTCCACCTACAGCAACCCCGCCTACGTCAAGGCCTCCAGCGCCTTCGCCACCCCGACGCTCAACGCGCTCAAGTCCGTCGACCCGGCCAACCCCGGCGTGCAGCCGCGGCCCGCGCCCGGCATCCAGTTCGTCGGCATACCGGAGTTCACCGACCTGGGCACCCAGGTCTCCCAGCAGCTCTCCTCGGCCGTCGCCGGCCGTACCAGCGTGGACAGCGCGCTGAAGGCAAGCCAGAAGCTGGCCGAGAAGGTCGCCGACAAGTACGCCGGCAAGTGAGCGGGAAGCCGACACGATGAGCACTCCCTCGATCATCGGACAACGCCACGCGCCGCCGGCCGTTTCGGGGTCCGCCGCGAGCCGGGCACCGCGCCGCCAGCGCGGTGCCTGGGCCCGGCGGGCGCCCCTGCTGCCCGCGCTCGTCTTCATGATCGTCGTCACCCAGCTGCCGTTCGTCGGCACCCTGGTGATCTCGTTCATGCGCTGGAACGCCCTGGACCCCAGTGACAAGGGGTTCACCGGCTTCGACAACTACAAGGAGGAGTTCACCGACCCGCAGCTCCGGTCGGCGCTGACCACCACGGTCGTGCTGACCGTCACGGTGGTGCTGGTCAGCCTGGTCCTCGGGCTCGGCCTCGCGCTGCTGATGGACCGCAAGTTCCCCGGCCGCGGCGCGGTGCGCACCCTGCTGATCACCCCGTTCCTGGTGGTACCGGTCGCCTCCGCACTGCTGTGGAAGCACGCCCTGTACAACGCCACCTACGGGTTCATCAACGGCTCGCTCACCTGGATCTGGAGCGTGTTCGGCAGCGACAACGCACCCCAGCCGGACTGGCTGTCCACCTCGCCGAAACTCGCCGTCGAGGCGTCCCTGATCTGGCAGTGGACCCCGTTCATGATGCTGATCCTGCTCGCCGGCCTCCAGAGCCGCCCCACCGACGTGGTCGAGGCGGCCCGGGTGGACGGCGCCGGCAACTGGGACATCTTCCGCTACCTGACCTTCCCGCACCTGCGCCGCTACCTGGAACTGGCCGCGCTGCTCGGCACGGTCTACGTGGTGCAGAACTTCGACGCGGTCTTCACGCTGACCTCCGGCGGCCTGGGCACCGCGAACCTCCCCTACGCCGTCTACAGCACCTTCTACGAGGCCCACGACTACGGGCAGGCGTCGGCCGAGGGCGTGATCGTGGTGATCCTGTCCATCATCGTGGCGACGTTCGCGCTGCGCTCGGTCTCGTCGCTGCTCAGGGAGGAGACCCACTGATGGCCGCCACCACCCTCGACGCCACCCCCGTCACGCCGGTCGCCGGCATCGCGCCGCGCGAGCGCAGGGAGCGGCGCTCCCGCCGCCTGCTGGGCGCGGGCGCCTGGCTGTGCGGGATCATCTTCTTCCTGCCCTTCGCGTGGATGGTGCTGACCTCCTTCCACAGCGAGCAGGACGCCGGCACCAACCCGCCGAAGATCGACGCCCCGCTGACCCTGCACGGCTACCGCGAGTTCTTCGGCTCGGGCACCGGTGTCAGCCCCTGGCCGCCGCTGATCAACTCGCTGACGGCGAGCATCGTCTCCACCCTGCTGGTGCTGCTGCTGGCCACCCCGGCGGCCTACGCGCTGTCCATCAAACCGGTCCGCAAGTGGTCCGACGCGATGTTCTTCTTCCTGTCCACCAAGATGCTGCCGGTCGTGGCCGGCCTCCTGCCGGTGTACCTGATCGCGAAGAACATCGGCATGCTCGACAACATCTGGCTGCTGGTCATCCTCTACACCTCGATGAACCTGCCGATCGCGGTGTGGATGATGCGGTCGTTCCTGTCCGACGTGCCCGGCGCGATCATCGAGGCCGCGTCCATCGACGGTGCCGGACTGCCCACCATCCTCGCCAGGATCGTCGCACCGATCGTCGCGCCCGGCATCGCGGCGACCGCGCTGATCTCGTTCATCTTCAGCTGGAACGAGCTGCTGTTCGCACGGGTGCTCACCGGCGTCACCGCCAACACCGCGCCCGTCTTCCTGACCAGCTTCGTCACCAGCCAGGGCCTGTTCCTGGCGAAGGTGTGCGCCGCCGCGGTCTGCATCTCCCTGCCGGTGCTCGCCGCCGGGTTCGCCGCCCAGGACAAGCTCGTCCAGGGCCTCTCCCTTGGAGCCGTCAAGTGAAAGCCGCCGTCATCAGCTCCCCCGGCCAGGTCGGCATCGAGACCGTCGACGACCCGACCCCCGGGCCCTCGGAGGTGGTCGTCCAGGTCTCCGCCTGCGGCCTGTGCGGCACCGACCTGCACATCCTCCAGGGGGAGTTCGCGCCGACGCTGCCGATCGTGCCGGGCCACGAGTTCGCCGGTGAGATCGTCGCGGTCGGCTCGCAGGTGCGCGGCCTGAACGCCGGCGACCGGGTCGCGGTGGACCCGTCGCTGTACTGCCACGAGTGCCACTACTGCCGGATCGGCCGCAACAACCTGTGCGAGCGGTGGAACGCCATCGGCGTCACCGTCCCGGGCGGGGCCGCGGAGTACGCCGCCGCCCCGGCCGCGAACTGCGTCAAGCTCCCCGAGCACATCGCCACCCGCGACGCCGCGCTGATCGAGCCGCTGTCCTGCGCGGTGCGCGGCTACGACATCCTGCGCTCCCAGCTTGCCACCCACGTCCTCATCTACGGCTCCGGCACGATGGGCCTGATGATGATGGAGCTGGCCAAGCGGACCGGCGCGGCGAGCGTGGACATGGTGGACCTCAACGAGGAGCGGCTGACCACCGCCCGGCAACTGGGCTGCTCGGCCACGGCCACCAGCGCCGACGAGCTGGACCAGCCGCGCGGCTGGGACGTCGTCATCGACGCCACCGGCAACGCCGCCGCCATCCAGGACGCGCTGGGCCGGGTCGGCAAGGGCGGCACCTTCCTCCAGTTCGGCGTCGCCGACTACGCCGCCCGCGCCACCATCGAGCCGTACAAGATCTACAATCAGGAGATCACCATCACCGGCTCCATGGCGGTGCTGCACAGCTACGAGCGGGCCGCCGAGCTGTTCGCGGGCGGGGTGCTCGATCCCGAGGTCTTCATCAGCGACCGGCTTCCCCTGGTGGACTACGCGGCGGCCCTCCAGCGTTTCCAGGCGGGCGTGGGACGGAAGATCCAGGTCCTGCCGTAGCGGCAGCCGCCCACCCCACCCGTCCGCCCCACCCGCCACCGTGTCGCCGTGCCGCCCGGAAGAGGAAGGCCCATGACTGCACCCCTGCCCGCTTCACCCCCCGTGCCGCCGCTGCCGCCTCCCCCGGTGCCGGCGCTGGTGATCGGTGAGGCGTTGACCGACATCCTGACCGGTCCGGCAGGGGTGCACGGCGAGCACCCCGGTGGCAGCCCGGCGAACGTCGCGCTCGGGCTCGGCCGGCTCGGCCACCCGGTACGACTGGCCACCCGGATCGGTCGTGACCGAACCGGGAACGCGCTGCGCGCGTGGCTGGAGCGCGGCGGGACCGAGCTGCTACCGGGGTCCGTCGGCGACGTGCCGACCTCGTCGGCCACCGCCCGGGTGCGGCCGGACGGCACCGTCGGCTACGAGTTCGACCTGGTCTGGGACCTCGCCCCGGCGACCGTCGAGGCGCTGCGCTCCGGGCCGCCCGCCCACCTGCACATCGGCTCGGTCGCCACCGCGCTGCCGCCGGGTGCCGACCTGGTGCTGGCGGCCACCGAGGAGACCAGGCCGCGCGCCACCGTCTCCTACGACCCGAACATCCGCCCGGCGCTGCTGGGCGACCGCGCACACGAACGCGCCCGGGTGGAGCACCTGGTGGCGCTGAGCGACGTGGTGAAGGCCAGTGACGAGGACCTGGCCTGGCTCTACCCGGACGAGGACCCCGACACCGCGGCCGCCCGCTGGGCACGGCTCGGTCCGGCCCTGGTGGTGCTCACCCGGGGGCCGCGCGGCGCCCGCGCCTGGTGGCGGCAGGGGCACCTGGACGTGCCGGCGCCGCCGATCCGCGTCGTGGACACCGTGGGGGCGGGTGACTCGTTCATGTCCGCGCTGGTCAGCGCGCTGCTGCGGCGGGACCTGCTCAGCGGCGGCGGCACGTCCGCGACCGCCGCGACCCGCGCGCGGCTGCGCGAGGCGACCGGCGCCGGCGCGCTGCCCGCGGAGGTGGTCGAGGCGCTGCGGTACGCGGTGCGGGCCGCGGGGATCACCTGCTCCCGGCCGGGCGCCGCCCCGCCGACCTACGAGGAGCTGGAGCGTCCGCCGGTCTGAGGGAAGGGCGACCGGACCGCCGGACCGGGTGGACGACCCGGGTGCCGGAAAGCCGCGCCTCGGGGAGCGCCCCGTGCGCCCCGCGCGGCCAGTGTCGCCGGCACGCCCGTGTCGCCGGCACGCCCGTGTCGCCGGCACGCCGGTGCCTTCCCCCGCGCTCACCCGAAGTGGACGACGATCCGCCCCTGGTTGGACGGGTCGGCCTCGAAGCTGCGGTAGAGCCGCTTGAGGTGCGGCTGCCGCAACGTGGCCAGCACCCGGGTCCGGAGCTTCCCCGAGCCCTTGCCCGAGATGATCTCCACCCGGTCCGCCTTCGTCGCCGCGGCCCGGAAGATGATCTCCCGCACCGCCCGGTCGATGTCGCGGTCGCTGCGGAACAGCGGGTGCAGGTCGAGGGTGAGCGTCATCGGTGCCCGTGCCTTTCTCGCCGACTGCGGCGCCCGGCGCGGGCGGCCACCAGCACCGTACCGCCGGACGGAAATCCCGTGGCGGTCCGCGGCGCCCGCGGTTACGGTCGCGCGATGACCACTCGTACCTTCCGGATCACGGTCCGCGGTGTCTTCGACCAACTGAGCACCCAGCAGCGCGCGGAACTGCTGGCGGCCGCGCCCGAGCACGACGTGCTGCGCGCGGCCTTCACCCCCGAGGGGCACCTCAGCTACGACATCGCCGCGCGTCCCGCCTTCACCTTCCGCTTCAGCGACTCCGGCGAGGCCGAGGAGGACATCGTCCCGGCGACCGCCCGCGCCGAGTCCGCCGCCCGCGCCTGGCTCGACGCCCGCGGGTACGGTTTCGCGAAGCTCCGCTCCCAGGCGGAGGACCTGTCGCAGGCGCCGCTGGGCAAGCGCGCCCGACGCGAGGCCGCGAAGAAGCTCCCCTGAGCCCTGTCCCGCCGGGGGCGCCGGGAACACCGGGACGCGCCGGCCGCGGTGGCGTCCTGGTCGCGCCGCTCCGCCCGCGGTGACGCGCCGGCGTCACGGCGTCGGGTAGATGTCCCCCGCGGCCATCATGCTCTCCTGCTCGCAGTCGAACTCCGCCTGCCGCGCCTGCCGCCGGAGCCGGCGGCGCTCCTCCGGGTCGTCGCTGCGCTCCGCTTCCGCCTCCAGCGCCCGCGCCTTCTCGCGCATCTCCCGGACGTGCCGCTCGTGCCGCTCGTCGACCGGTCCGTTCCCGTTCATGTGCCGCACTCCCCTTCGTGCGCCCGATACCTCCACCCAAACAGCCCTGCCGCCGGTTCGCCACCGGGGCCGCAGGGCGGCACGGGCGGGAGGGCGTGGTCGGGGATGCGGCGGAGCGTCCAGGTTTCAAAGACGTTTCAACCCACCGGGTCCAAGCCGTCCTGGCAGGTGTCTTGACGGCCGTTGTACACGACCCTAAGTTGTGCGGCGACCGGCTTGAAACGTTACAGTCCGACGTTCGGCAGGCGTCGTGCGAGGAACTCCCGGGAGGACCAGGCATGCCCCGTTCCCACGACCACCGGCCGGGCCGGACACGGACACGGACGCGAGGACGGTGGCCCGCCGGGGCCGCGGGGGTGGCGGCCGCGCTGCTGCTGACCGTGACGGCCGGGCAGGTCCCGGCCGCGGCAGGCGGGCCCGCCACCGCGGACTCCGCCTGCCCCTGGGTCGGCTCGACCGCAACCCCCGCGCAGCGCGCCGCCCAGGTACTCGCGCGGATGACGACCGACGAGAAGCTGTCCATGACCCATGGCAGCCAACTGCCCGGCTATGCGGGCGTGGTGGCCGCCATCCCGCGGCTGTGCATCCCGGCGCTGAATCTCAACGACGGCGGCGCCGGCGTGGTGATGGGCGGCACCACCGCGATGCCGGCGCCGGTGGCCGCGGCGGCGAGCTGGGACCCGGCGGCGGAACTGTCGTACGGGCAGGTGGTCGGCGCCGAGGCGAAGACCAAGGGCGTGAGCGTCGACCTGGGGCCCGACGCCAACCTGGAGCGGGACCCGCGTGGCGGGCGGGTGTTCGAGATGGCCGGCGAGGACCCCTACCTGGCCGGGGCCATGACCACGCAGTACGTGAAGGGCGTCCAGTCCCAGGGCGTGATGGCCGACGTCAAGCACCTGGTCGCCAACGACACCGAGCAGAACCGCAACAACGGCAACGCGATCGTGGACGAGCGCACCCTGCGCGAGATCTACTACCCGGCGTTCGAGCAGGCCGTGCAGGAGGGCGGCGCGGCCTCGATCATGGCCGCGACGAGCCTGGTCAACGGCGTGCACGCGAACGAGAACGCGACCTTGCTGAAGGACACCGCCAAGCAGGACTGGGGCTTCGACGGGTTCGTGGTCACCGACTGGGACGGGGCGCGCAGCACCGTGCGGGCCGCCGACGCCGAGCTGGACCTGAACATGCCCGCCCCGGGGAACTTCGGGCAGGCGCTGTCGGACGCCGTGCGCTCCGGCCAGGTGAGCACGGCGGTGCTGAACGACAAGGTGGCGCGGCTGCTGACCGAGGAGTTCGCCTTCGGCCTGTTCGACTCCACCGCGGGCTCGCCCGGCGCCACCGCCACCACCCCCGAACACGTCGCCACCGCACGGGACATCGCCGCCGAAGGCACCGTGCTGATGAAGAACGAGGGCGGTCTGCTGCCGCTCAAGGCGTCCGGCACCCCGTCGATCGCCGTGATCGGCGCCGCGGCGAAGGACGCGCCGGTCACCGGAGGTGGCGGCAGCTCGCACGTGCCGGCCGACCCCTCGTCGGTGGTCACCGTGGCGGACGGCATCGCCGCGCGGGCGGGCGCGGGGGTGCGGGTGGACAGCGTCGGGTCCTGGGCGGGGGCCGCCTCCTCCTCGGCCAGCGCGTCCGACCAGCCGGACAACATGTTCGACGGCGACCTCGGCACCCGCTGGTCCAGTGGGCAGCCGATGGCCGACGGCCAGTGGGTCACCGCCGACACCGGAGGCTCGCACCCGATAGACCGGATCACGATGGACGCGGGCAACGCGACCGACTACGCCCGCGGGTACCAGGTCTACCTGTCCTCCGACGGCAAGGACTGGGGTTCCCCCGTCGCCGAGGGCACCGGCACCGGCCAGGTCGTCACCGCGGCCTTCGCCGCCCGCCAGGCGCGGTACGTCAAGGTGGTGCAGACCGGATCGGCGAGCAGCTGGTGGTCGATCGCCGAACTGGACGCGTACACCGCCGACGGCGCCGGCGGGCAGACCGCCCTGGAGCGCTCCGGGGTGCGCGTCCCGGGGGTGACCGACAAGCTGCCGACCGTCCCCTCGGCGCGCTTCACCACCGCCGGCGGCGAGCAGGGCCTGACCGCCAGCTACTACAACAACCTCGACCTGTCCGGCACGCCCGCGCTCACCCGCGTCGAGCCGGACATCGACGACCACTACACCTCCGCGCCGGGGCCCGGCGTCAACCCGGCCGGCTTCTCGGTGCGGTGGACCGGCTACCTGACCGCACCGGTCACCGGGACCTACACCTTCTCGATGGCCGACACCGGCGGGGTCAGGATGAGCCTCGGCGGCCGGCCGGTCTTCCAGGACTGGGCGCAGTACGGCCCCGGCGTCTCCGCGGTCCACCTCGTGGGCGGGGAGAGGACGCCGATCACAGTGGAGAACTACCAGCCGGTCAACGGCCCGAGCGGCCCCGTGGCGGGGACGCCCACCAGCCCGCCGTCCAACGGCTCCGTCACGCTCGGCTGGCAGGTCCCGGACACCGCCGCGATCGCCGCCGCGGCGGCCGCCGCCCGACAGGACAGCGTCGCGGTCGTCGTGGTCAGCGACGACGAGAGCGAGGACGGGGACCGGCAGAACCTCACGCTGCCCGGCGCGCAGGACGACCTGGTCGAGGCGGTGGCCGCCGCGAACCCGCACACCGTCGTCGTCCTGGACACCGGCGCCCCGGTGCTCATGCCGTGGCTGGACTCGGTCGACGGGGTGCTGGAGTCCTGGTACGGCGGGCAGCAGAACGGCACCGCGCTGGCGTCCGTGCTGTTCGGCGACGTCAACCCGTCCGGCAAGCTCCCGCAGACCTGGCCGGCCAGCATGTCCCAACTGCCCACCGCCGACCCCGCCCGCTACCCCGGCACCGTGGACGTGGCGACCAACACCACCGACTACCACTACAGCGAGGGCCTGGACGTCGGCTACCGCTGGTACGACGCCCACCACCTGACACCGCTCTTCCCCTTCGGATTCGGCCTGAGTTACTCGACGTTCTCCTTCAGCGGCCTGAGCGTCTCGCCGGGGACGGCCGAGGCGGCCGGTCCGGTCCGCGTCTCGGCCACAGTGCGCAACACCGGCACCCGGACCGGCTCCGAGGTCGCCCAGCTCTACGTCGGGGACCCGGCGACGTCCGGTGAACCGCCCGAGCAGCTCAAGGGCTTCCAGCGCGTCACCCTGCGCCCGGGCCAGTCCCAGCGGGTGACCTTCAGCCTCTCCCCGTCCGACCTGCGGATCTGGGACGACGCGACCGGCGCCTGGAAGACCGACCCGGGCACCTACCGGCTGTCGGTCGGCGACTCCTCGCGCGACCTGCCGCTGACCGGCCACTACACGCTGCGCCGCTCCACCGGCACCCGCGCGGTCTCCGCGCACGCCCCCGCCACGCTCGACCCCGCCCACGGCAACGTGGTGACCACCACGCTCACCGCCGGGGGCGACCAGACCCTCGACCACGTCCGGCTCGGCCTCGGCGTGCCGGCCGGGTGGACGGCCGTGCCGCGGACGGCCGCGCAGTTCCGCAGCGTGCGGCCCGGCACCCGCCTGAGCACGTCGTGGCTGGTGACGCCGCCGGCCGGCGCGCAGGACCGGCTGTGGCGGCTGACCGCCTCGGCGTCCGCCGACGGCGGCTACCGCACGGACGGCGGGCTCCAGGTCACGGTCGGCCCCCTGGTGTCGGCGACGCTCACCTCCACCGCGAAGCTCGCGCGGACCGGGAGCAGTTACCCGGCCGTGCTCACGCTCCACAACACCGGTGACCGCCGGGTGTCGGTGGACGTCGGGGCCGACCCGCCGGACGGGGTGGACGTCACCCCCGCCACGGCCACGGTGGTGCTCGCGCCGGGCGCGTCGGCCACCGAGCCGCTGACCGTCGCCGTCGGGAACGGCGCGAGGTCGGCGGCGATCGACCTGACCGGCACGGTGCACACCTCGGACGGGGACCTCCCGCTCCAGGGCGGCTCCCTCGACCTGCCGCTGCTGTTCGGATCGCTCGCGGCGGCGTACGACAACACCGCGGTCAGCGACGACTCCGCGCCGCAGTCCGCCGACTTCGACGGCTCGGGCTACAGCTACTCCGCCCAGGCGCTAGCCGGGGTCGGCCTGGTGCCGGGCCAGACCGTCCCGCAGGACCCGCCGGTCCTCAGCTGGCCGTCGGCCGCCCCGGGCAGCCCGGACAACGTGGTCGCCGCCGGACAGAACATCGCGGTGGGCGGCAGCGGTGCGCAGCTGTGGTTCCTCGGCTCGGCGAACAACGGCAGCGGCTCGGGCACCGGCACCCTCACCTACACCGACGGCAGCACTGCGCCGTACACCCTCACCCTCACCAACTGGACGCCGAGCTCCCCGCTGCCCGGCGACGACCTGGTCGCCACCGCACCGTCCTGGAACCGGCCCGCGGGCAGCGGCTACCCGGCCGCCACCGAGGTCAGCGTCTACGCGACGAAGGTCCCGCTGGCCGCCGGGAAGACCCTCGCCTACGTCACGCTGCCCTCGACCGCCGCCGGCGACCAGGCCGGCACCCGGCTGCACGTCTTCGACATCGCCGTCGAGTGAGCCGGGCGCACCGGGCCCGCCGGGGGTCCTGACGCGTCCATCGGCCCGGTTCGCCGGGCGGCCCGGGCGCGTCGGGCGCCGCAACGCCTCGGGCTGCCCGAGCCTGTTCAGTGCCCGGCCTCTCCGGCCGCCGGAAGGCCCCGTCCCTCGGGCGGGCCGGGCGCAGCCGGCGGCCCGGATCCGCCCGTCAGCCCGGATCCGCCCGTCGGCCCGAGACCCCGGCGGGCGCGGCCCGCCCGCCTCCTCCCCCCACCCCTCCGAACCGCACCTCCTCGCACCTCGGCCCCCACCGGAACACCCGTCAGGAGCGTGAGTTGAAAAGGATCCTGTCCGCTGTCGTCCTCCCCGCCGCCGCACTGGTCGCCGTCATGGCGCCCCCGGCAGCCGCGGCCGGCCCGCCCGCCCCGCCCGACGCGAACCTCGCCGCCGCGTACGACAACGCCGGCATCAGCACGGCCGCCGTGCCCACCGCGGCCGACCTCGACGGCCTGGGCAACAGCTTCGTCGCCGAGGACCTGGCGGCCGCGGGCTGGGGCCCCGGTGCCGCGGTCACGGTCGACGGAACCCGGCTCACGATGCCCCGGGCCACCCCCGGACAGCCGGACAACGTCATCGCCGACGGCCAGCGGATCGCGCTGCACGGCTCCGGCTCGGCGTTGACGTTCCTGGTCACCGGCACCGGCGCCGACGCCGCCGGGTCCGGCACGGTCACCTATACCGACGGCAGCAGCCAGAGCTACCGGCTCACCGCGCCCGACTGGTACAGCGGGCCGAGCGACGAGCTGGCGGTGCGCACCGCCCGCCGCGACACCCCCGCGGGCCCGACGGCGCTCGACGTCAAGCTGTACGCGGTGTCCGTACCGCTGGACGCGCGCCGGCGGCCGGCCTCGGTGACGCTCCCGACGGTCACCGGGACGGGCGGCGGCCCGGCGCCCGAACTCCACGTGTTCGCCCTCGGCCTGCGCCCGGAGCCGGCCGGGTGGACCGCCACCTGGTCCACCGCGGTCGACGACGGCCTGGCACCGTACGTGTGGACCGACCGCACGCTGCGGATGGTGGAGCACACCAGCGTGGGCGGCAACCGGGTGCGGATCAGGCTCGACAACTCCTTCGGGCCCGCCCCGCTGACGGTGGGCCACGCCACCATCGCGGTGCGCGCGTCCGGAGCGGTGCCGGCCGCCGCGCCCGTCACGCTCACCTTCGGCGGGAAACGGCAGGCCACCATGCCCGCCGGCGGGCAGGCGTACAGCGATCCGCTGCCCTTCTCCGTGCCCGCGGACAGCGACCTGCTGGTCAGCGTCTATCTGCCGGGCACCGTCCAGTTCGCCCCGATGCACAGCCAGGGCCTCCAGGACATGTACTCCACCGCCGACGGCGGCACCGACCACGCCGCCGACGGCGCCGACTTCCCCGTGAACAACCTCTTCGGCTTCTGGACGGTGCTGTCGGGCATCGAGGTCACCGGCCCCTCGCACAGCACCGTCGTCGCCCTCGGCGACTCGATCACCGACGGCTACGCGTCCACGGTGAACGGCAACCAGCGCTGGCCGAACTACCTCGCGCAGCGGCTGCTCGCGAAGGACGGCCCCACCGCGCCGGCCGTCGCGGACGAGGGGATCAGCGGCAACCGGGTGCTCACCGACGCGTTCAACGGCCTGCCGAACACCGGCACCGCGGGCGTCAAGGCCACCGCCCGGCTGGACCGCGACGTCTTCGCCCAGGCCGGCGTGCGCACCGTGGTCGTCCTGGAGGGCATCAACGACGTCGACTCCGACGCCTCGGCGGACGACGTGATCGCCGGGCTGGAGCAGATCGCCGCCACCGCCCACGCCTACGGGCTCCGCGTCGTGGTCGGCACCCTCACCCCGGCGGGGGGCTGCGGCTGCACCGACCCCGCGCGGGCCGCGGCGCGCGACCGGATCAACTCCTTCATCCGCGACAACGGCGGCGCCTTCGACGCCTGGGTCGACTTCGACGCGGCCGTGCGCGACCCGGCCGACCCGGAGGCGATGCTCCCGCAGTACGACTCCGGCGACCACCTGCACCCCAACGGAGCCGGGTACCGGGCGATGGCCGACGCCATCGACCTCGCCACGCTCTGAGCGGGCGCGCCGACCCGCGCCCGGGCGCCTGGTTCCGACCCACCGGCCGGAACCGGGCGCCCGTCCGCCCCTCGGACACCGCGCATCGACTCCACCAACTTTTGACCTGTACATGGCATTCTTTTGGTCCTACGATGACTCCGCACCTCCGCGAGAGAGCGCTCTCTCGCGTCCTTCGGTCTCACTCCCCCCGGACGGAAGAAGAAGTGTCATGAAACGCAGAATCGGCATGATCGCGTGTCTTTCCGCCGCGCTCGTCGCGACCGCCCTCACCGGGGCCGGCGCCATGTCGGCGGACGCCGCCCCCGCGTCCGCCGGCGCGGACGCCTCCGACGCCGTGGTGTCGGCGATGGTCCACGACCTCGGCCTCACCCCGCCCCAGGCCCACCAGCGGCTGCGGCAGCAGGCCGCGGCCACCACGCTCACCCCGAAGGCCCGCAAGGCCGCGGGGAGTTCGTACGGCGGCTCGTGGTTCGACCAGGGCAGCGGCAAGCTCGTGGTGGGCGTCACCGACGCGCACGCGGCCTCGGCGGTGACGAGGACCGGTGCGACCGCCCGGCTGGTCGGCCGTACCGCGAGCCAGCTCGACGCGGCGAAGTCGGCCGTCGACGCGCTGGCGAGGAAGCAGAAGGCCCCGGCCGGGGTGAGCAGTTGGGGCGTGGACCTCCAGTCCAACCAGGTGGTCCTCGACGTGCGGGCCGACCGGGCGGACGACGCGGCGGTGCGCGCCTTCGTCGCCAAGGCCGAGCAGGGCGCCGCCAAGGGCGCGGTCGTGGTGCGGACGACGACCGCCGCGGCTCCGACAACGCTGTCAGCGGGCACCGTCGGCGGTGACCCGTACACCAGCCACGGCATCCGCTGCTCGATCGGGTTCTCGGTGATCGGCGGGTTCGTGACCGCGGGCCACTGCTCGCAGCAGGGCGCGGCCGTCTACGGCTGGGACGGCTCCTACGTCGGCAACTTCCAGGCCGGGACCTTCCCGGGCAACGACTACTCCTGGGTCAACGTCGGCAGCGGCTGGTGGACGGTGAACGTGGTCCTCGGCTGGGGCACCGTCTCCGACGTCCTGGTGCACGGCTCGGCGGTGGCGCCGGTCGGCTCCTCGGTGTGCCGCTCGGGTTCCACCACGCACTGGCACTGCGGCACGGTCCTAAGCACCAACGAGACCGTCAACTACAGCGCGGGCAGCGTCTACGGACTCACCGAGACCAACGTGTGCGCCGAGCCCGGCGACTCCGGCGGCTCGTTCATCAGCGGCGACCAGGCCCAGGGCGTGACCTCCGGCGGCTACGGCGACTGCACCTCCGGCGGCGAGACCTGGTTCCAGCCGGTCAACCCGATCCTGTCCCACTACGGTCTGACGCTCCAGACCAGCTGACCCGCCGCGGACCCGGCCGGTCCGCGCACCCGCACCACCGAGGCCCGTCCCGGGGCGCCCCCGGGACGGGCCTCCACGCTTGACGCCATTAGTTATAGGTCACACAATAGTTGCTATGACTACAACTAATAACTGCACCCCGGCCACGCCCGGGACCTCCACCGGCCCCCGCTCCGAGCGGTCCTCGCACCCCGGCGAGCGGATCCTGCTGATCGGCGCCTCCCGGGGCCTCGGCCTCGCCCTGGCCCGGGAGTGGGTCGCCGACGGCCGGCAGGTCGTGGCGACCGTGCGCGGCCCGGAGCGCACCGAACTGCACGACCTCGCCGAGGAGGCCGCGGGGCTCCTGGAGATCGAGACCGTGGACATCACCGAGCCCGCCCGGATCGCGGCCCTGCGCGAGCGGCTCGCCGACCGCCGGTTCGACGTGCTCTTCGTGAACGCCGGCGTCACCAACCAGCCGGAGGGAACGGTCGCCGAGACCTCGACCGACGAGTTCAACCGGGTCATGGTCACCAACGCGCTGGGCCCGCTGCGGACCGTCGAGGCGCTCCAGGACCTGGTCGAACCCGCGGGCACCATCGGCGTGATGTCCTCCGGCCAGGGCAGCGTGGCCAACAACGAGCGCGGCGGCCACGAGGTGTACCGCGGCAGCAAGGCCGCGCTCAACACCTTCATGCGCAGCTACGCGGCGCGGCACGCCGGCGAGGCCCGGACCCTCGTGCTCATGGCCCCCGGCTGGGTGCGCGTCGGGGTCGGCGGGCCGAACGGCCTGCTGAGCGTGGACGAGAGCATCCCCAACGTGGTCAAGACGCTCGACTCCCTGCACGGCGCGCCCGGCCTGCACTACGTCGACTACCTCGGCAGGACGGTGGCGTGGTGAGCGCGACGCGGCCGCGGGCCGGCCGTCCGGCGGCGGGGCGGCCCCGGCCGCCGCGATCCTGAGCGCGGGGAGGCCACCGATGGCAGGCTCACCGGGACCGGGTCCCGCGCCGACGCCGGAGGGCGATCCCGTCCGGCAGGTCTGGGCCCTCATGCGGCACTTCGTCGAGGCCCACAACCGGCACGGCGAACTCGCCGAGACGCTCGGCTTCCGCCTCGGCGGGGGCCGCGGCAAGGTCCTCTTCCAGCTCCGCGGGGGCCCGCGCACCCTGCGCGAGATCGCCGAGGCCAACGGGGTCGACGCCCCCTACGCGACCCTGATCGTGGACAAGTTGGAGGAGCACGGCCTCGTCGAGCGCCGTCCGCACCCCGACGACCGGCGCCGCAAGCTCGTCACGCTCACCCAGGCCGGGCACCAGGCGATCGCCACCACCGACGCCGTCCTGCTGCGGCCGCCCGCGGCCGTGGCCGACCTGCCGGCCGAGGACCTGGCCCACCTCGCGGAGTTGCTCGGCCGGCTCCTCGCGGCGGACGCGGCCCGGTCCGGTCCGCCCGCGGGCGAGGGATGAGCGCGGGCGAGGACTGACCGCGCGCGGGGGCCGGCCCCGGACCCCCGCGCGGCCGGCCGCCGGGTCACGGCCTGACGTGGGAAGCGGGGCCGGGTCCGGCATCATGCTGGGCATGACCGTCTCAGAACCCGGCAGCACGCCCGGAACCGGCAGGGTGGCGCACCAGCGGGTCCCGATGTCCGGCCGCGACCCCGAGGAGCGCGGGCGGGTCTCCACCCCGCTGGAGCTCCTGCTCGACCTGACCTTCGTCGTCGCCGTCGGCACCGCGGCCTCGCAGTTCGCCGAGATGCTCGCCGCCGGGCACACGGGGCGGGCCGTCGGCGCGTTCCTGCTGGCGATGGTCTCGATCAGCATCGCGTGGATCAGCTTCAGCTGGTTCGCGTCCGCGTTCGGGACGGACGACTGGCTCTACCGCCTGCTGACGATGGTGCAGATGATCGGCGTGGTGGTGTTCGCGCTGGGCCTGCCGGCGATGTTCCACTCCGTGGAGGACGGCGGCCGCCTCGAACTGCGCGCGATCGTCGCCGGTTACGTGGTGATGCGCGTCGCCATGGTGCTCCAGTGGTGGCGCGCGGCCCGGGACTCGCCGTCCTTCCACGACGTCGGCATGGCCATGATCCGGTGGACGGTGATCGCCCAGGCGGCCTGGACCGTGATCGGCTTCGCCCCTCTGCCGCGCACGGTGGTCCTCGTGGCCTTCGTGGTGCTCGCGGCGCTGGAGCTGATGCTGCCGGTGCTCGGCCAGGGCGGCGCGGGGGGCACGCCGTGGCACCCGCACCACGTCGCGGAGCGGTACAGCCTGTTCGCGATCATCACGCTCGGGGAGGGCGTCGTCGGCACCGTGGCGTCCTCGGGCGGCCTGCTGGGCGGCGCGGACGGCACGCACTGGACCGGCA
Organism: Streptomyces sp. SN-593; assembly: GCF_016756395.1. Classification (NCBI taxonomy): domain Bacteria; kingdom Bacillati; phylum Actinomycetota; class Actinomycetes; order Kitasatosporales; family Streptomycetaceae; genus Actinacidiphila; species Actinacidiphila reveromycinica. The sequence continues at coordinate 8,328,160 of NZ_AP018365.1, read as the reverse complement.
CCGCGGTGGCGGTCGTGGTGGCCGGCATCGGCCTGACCTTCGGCATGTGGTGGATCTACTTCACCACGCCCTTCGGCGAGATCCTCGCGCGCCGCCGCAGCCGCGGCTACCTCTTCGGGTACGGGCACATCCCGGCCTTCGTCGGGATCGCCGGCGCGGGCGCCGGGCTGCACGTCGCCGGCCTGTACCTGGAGCACCACGCGGAGCTGGGCCGGACCTCGGTGGTGCTGGCGCTGGCGCTCCCGGTCGGGCTGTACGTGCTGGTGATCTACCTGCTGCACACCCTGCTGCTGTCCTCCCGCGACCGCTTCCACCTGCTGCTGATCGCCCTGACGATGGTGGTCCTGGCCGCCGCGGTGCTGCTGGCGGCGGCCGGCGCCGGACTGTCGCTGTGCCTGCTGGTGGTGATGCTCGCGCCGTTCGTCACCGTCGTCGGGTACGAGACGGTCGGCCACCGGCACCAGCGGCGGATGCTCGACGACCTCGACCGGCCGGGCGTGTCCTGAGCGCGGGCATGTCCTGAGCCCGGGCGGGGCCCGCGGGGCCAGGACGGGCTGGACCGGGCGCCCGGACCGGGCGGGTCAGGCGGGCCGGCGGGTCAGGGACCGGGCAGGTCAGGCGGGCCGGCGGGTCAGGCGCGGTCGGTGCGCGGGAAGACGTACTCGTCGAGGACGATGCCCAGCGCGACCGCCGCCGGGATCGCGACCAGACCGCCGACGATGCCGAGCAGGCTCCCGCCGACCAGGACCGCGACCACCGTGACGACCGGGTGAACGTCCACCGCGAACTTCATCGCGCGCGGCATGATCAGGTAGTCCTCGGCGACGCGGAAGGTGACCGCGAAGGCGGCGGTGGCGAGCGCCACGGGCACGGACACCGACACGGCGACCAGGCTGACCGCGACCCCGCCGACGGTGGACCCCACCACCGGCACCATGTCCATGAGGGCGACGAGGAAGCCGAGGGCGGCGGGGTAGGGCACACCGGTGGCCTCGCACCAGACGAGGGTGGCGGCTCCGGCGATCGCCGAGGTGACCACGTTGCCGAGCATGTAGCGGCCGACCCGGCTGAGGATCTCCTCGCTCACCGACTCCGCCCTGGCCCGGCGGGTGCCGGGCACGAAGCGGTAGCAGAAGCGCTTGATGGCGGGCAGGGCCACCATGACGTAGAGCGTCACCGTGACCACGATCGCGGTGGAGGCGACCGCGCTGATGACGAGCTGCCCGGCGCCCAGCACGCCGCCGGCGACCTCCGACGCCCCGCCGCCGGAGCCCAGTTGCCGGCGGACCTTCTCGATGACGTGGTAGTGCTCCTCCAGCCGCCCCAGGGTGGTGCGGTGGTCGTGCAACTGGCTGCGCCAGCGCGGCACGTCGTCGGTGAGCGCGGTGATCGCGGCGCTGACCGGCGGGATCACCAGGGCGACGAACGCGGCGAGCACCCCGGCCAGACCGGCCGCCACCGCCGCCACCGCCGGGCCCCGGCGCAGCCCGCGCCGGCACAGCCAGGCCACGACCGGCTCCAGGCTCACCGCGATGAAGACCGCGAGCAGCAGCAGCGTCAGCAGCTCGCTCATCCGCAGCACGGTGCGCACCAGCATCCAGGCGAGCACCGCCCCCAGCCCGGTGCCGAAGCCGACGCCGAACCAGGAGCGGCGGACCGCGGGGAGGGACGCGGTCGGGCGCGGCCGGGTGCGGGAGGGGCCGGCGGCGGCCGCCCCCGGGCCGGGCACGGGGTCGGCCAGGGACGCGGGGAGCGCGGCGGGCAGGTCGGTCAAGGCAGGGCTCCCTCACGACGGTGGACCGCGCGGAACGGTCGCGCGGGGCTGGTGGGTGCGGCTCCGCCCGCGCCTCCACCCCTACCAACGGCGCCGGGGGGCGGCGCGTCACCCGCTGCCGCCTGGTCGGCCCAATCACCGGACGAAAGGGTCCATTCACCGACATACCGAAGCGCTCCCGAGGCGGGCGCTTCCCCCGAAGCCAGGCACAGGCGTGCGCGAACTCCGCGACAGCGTGCGCATTTTTGACTCATTCATGGGTCAACTGATCAGAAACGCGCGGTTGACACGGGGGAATCTGCGCGATTAACTCCCGGGCAAGCGCCGGATACGAGGACCGGCGCCAGAGGTACGCCTAGCCGGTGACCCGGCCCGCACCCGGGCCGTAAGTCCGGACAAAGTCGCCAGGACCGCCGCGCGCGTCCGAGGCGGGGACGTGCCCTCCCTCATCAGGAGCTCGATGATGCGCATCGACCGCGGTTCCGCTCTCCGTCTGACCGCGCTTCCGGCGTTACTGGCCGCCGCGCTCGTCCCGTCACTCGCGATGCACCCGGCCGGAGCGGCGACCGACGCGGTGGCCCTGCCGCCCGCCCACGCCGGCTTCGACTACCAGATCGGCGGCGCGTACCCGCCGCCCGCCGGGGTGGGCGTGGTCAGCCGCGACCGCACCGACCCGCCCGCCGCCGGGCTGTACAACATCTGCTACGTCAACGCGTTCCAGGTCCAGCCCGGCGCCGAGGACGACTGGGACTCCGACCTGCTGCTCCACGACGCCGACGGCGAGGTCGTCTACGACGAGGACTGGGGCGAGGCGCTGCTCGACACCAGCACCGCGGACAAGCGGCAGCGGATCGCCGAGAAGGTCGACGGCTGGATCGACGGGTGCGCGTCCAAGGGGTACCAGGCGGTCGAACCCGACAACTACGACAGCTACAGTCGGTCCGGGAAACTGCTCACCTCGGCGGAGGCGGAGTCGATGATCACCCTGCTGTCGGCCCACGCCCACGCCGACGGCCTGGCCATCGCGCAGAAGAACACCCCGCAGCTCGCCGATGACCGGACCAGGACCGGACTGGACTTCGCGGTGGCGGAGGAGTGCGGCACCTACGACGAGTGCGACGACTACACGGCCGCGTTCGGCGACCACGTGGTCGTCGTCGAGTACACCGCGAAGGGCCTGGCGAAGGCGTGCGCGGGCTGGGGCGACGAGCTGAGCATCGTCCGCCGCGACCTCGACGTCTCCCCCGCCGGCAGCAAGGGCTACGTCCGCCAGACCTGCTGACCGCGCGGCGGGCGGCGCGGGGGCGGGAACTCCCGGCCGCCGCACCCGCGCCGCCCGCCCGCTCCGCCGCGCACGGACCCCTCCACCCGTGCGGCCCGTGGCGCCCAGGGCGACCGGCCCCCGCCCCGCCCGCCGACGCCCCTCCCTCACCCTGCGGCCCTCCCCCTCCCCCACCCCTGCGACCTTCCTCCGCCCGCCGCCCCGCGGCCCTCCCGTACCCCGTCACGCCCGCATGCCGCCCCGTACACGCCTTTTGCCCCTTCCCGTCCATCCAGCGATCCGGTGGTGTCCGATGCCCCTGCCCTGCCCGTCCCCCAGGAGGTCCCGATGAACGGACCAAAGCCGCCGCCCCCGCGCGAGCGCCCCTCGCGCCGAGCCCTGCTGCGCGGCGGCGCCGCGGTGGCCGCCTCGGCCGGCGCCGCGCCGCTGCTGGCCGCCTGCGGAGACGGCGAGGGCGACGGGGTCGGCAAGGACGGCACGGTGACCATCGAGCTGTGGCACGGCCAGACCGACGTGGGCAAGGCCGCGATCGAGGCGCTGGTGCAGCAGTTCAACAGCCTCCACCCCGGGATCCGGGTGGACCCCGGCGGCGGTGTGCTGGCGGACTCGATGCTCCAGAAGGTCACCGCGGCGCTGGCATCCGGTTCGTACCCGGACATGGCGTACATCTTCGGTTCCGACCTGGCCAGTGTCGCGCGCAGCCCGCAGGTGGTGGACCTGACCGAGACCGTGCGGCACGCCCCCACGCCCTGGAGCCGCTTCTGGGCCCCGGCCCGGGCCGCCGTCACCGTCAACGGCAAGGTGCGCGCCGCACCGGCCGTGCTCGACGCGCTCGCCGTGGTCTGCAACCGCAGGATCTTCGCCGCCGCCGGGGTGCCGATCCCGAAGGCCGGCTGGACCTGGAAGGACTTCGTGGAGACCGCGAGGGCGCTCACCGACAAGGGCGCCGGCGTGTTCGGCACCGGCTGGCCGGGAGTCGGTGACGAGGACACGGTCTGGCGGCTGTGGCCGATGGTCTGGGACCTCGGCGGCGACGTCGTCAACAAGGGCGGGAACGGCATCGGCTTCGCCGACAGCGGGGTCAAGGCGCTGGAGACGGTCGCGGAGCTGGCGAAGGACAAGAGCGTCTACATCGACCCCAAGCCCGGCAGCGAGCAGATGTACCAGGTGTTCCTCTCCGGCCGGATGGCGATGTCCGTCACCGGGCCCTGGCAGTTGCCGGACGTCATCCAGGCGAAGGTCGACTACGAGGTCGTGCCGCTGCCCAGCTACAGCGGGCGCCCGATGACCATCTCCGGCCCCGACACCTGGACGCTGTTCGACAACGGTCCGGCGCGGGTGGCCGCCGCCCGCACCTTCGTGACCTGGCTGAACCAGCCCGCGCAGGACGTGCAGTGGGACGTCAAGGCCGGCAGCCTGCCGCTCAGCCGGTCCACGCAGGCGCTGCCCCAGTGGACCGCGCAGACCAGGAAGACGCACGGCCTGACCGTCTTCACCACGGCGCTCGACACCGCCCGGGTCCGCCCCAACCACGCCGCCTACCCGCAGATCTCCGCAGCGCTCGGCCAGGCGATCGTCAGCGTGCTGCTCGGCCGCGCCACCCCGGCGAAGGCGATGCACGACTGCGCCCGACAGTCCAACGCCGCCCTGCTCATCCCGCGCTGAGGAGGACCCATGCCTCGCCTTCCCACCCCGCTCACGCTGCCCGCCGGCGCGCCGACCGACGCCGAGCTGCGGCGCGCCCGCCGGCGCCGGCGCCGCGCGGAGACGACCACCGCGTGGGCGTTCATCCTGCCCTCGGTGCTGGTCATCATCGGTCTGAGCATCCTGCCCGTGATCTGGTCACTGCTGCTGTCGTTCCAGGCCGACGACCTGGTCACGCCCAGCCGCTGGGTCGGCCTGCAGAACTACCACGCGCTCACCCAGGACCCGAACTTCCGCCAGGCGGTGCGCAACACGCTGATCTACACCGTGCTGTACGTGCCGCTCAGCATGGTGCTGGGCCTGCTGCTGGCCCTGGCGCTGAACCACCGGATCAAGCTGGTCGGCCTGTACCGGACGCTGTTCTTCGTGCCGTTCGTCATCTCGGCGGCCGCGCAGGGCGTGCTCTTCTCCTTCATCCTCGACCCGGAGTTCGGGGCGGCCAACTCGGTGCTGCACAAGCTGCACCTGCCCGCGCAGGGCTTCCTGACCGACCCCGGGCAGGCGCTGTACGTCCTGGTGGCGATCTCGCTGTGGAGCGGCACCGGGTTCTGCCTGGTGGTCTACCTCGCCGCGTTGCAGGACGTGCCGCCGTCGCTGATCGAGGCGGCCCGGCTGGACGGCGCCGGACGGCGGCACCTGCTGCGGCACGTGGTGCTGCCGACGCTCACCCCGGTGAACGTCTTCCTGCTGGTGTGGCAGGTGATCCAGTCGTTGCAGGTCTTCGACCTGGTGTACGTCACCACCAAGGGCGGCCCGCTGGGCTCCACCACGGTGATCGTCTACTTCATATGGCAGATGGCATTTCAGAACTTCACCGCCGGCTACGGGGCCGCGGCCGCGTACGTCCTGGCGGTGGCCCTGCTCGTGATCGGGGCGGGAACCCGGCTGCTGCGCCGCCGCGGCCCGGACCGCCTGGAAGGAGCCACCCGATGACCGCCACCTCGGCGCCCGCCCGCGCCGTACCGGACGCGACCGCGCCGCCCGCCGCGCCGCCCGGCGGCCGCGCCCGCCGGCTGCTGCCCTTCAGCCCCTGGCACCTCGCGCTCGCCCCGCTGGCGCTGCTGTTCGCGATACCCCTGGTGTGGCTGCTGCTCAGCTCGGTGATGAGCGACGCCGAGATCAACCGCTTCCCGCCGGCGCTGTGGCCCTCGCACCTCGACTTCAGCGGCTACCGCTACGTGCTGGGCAACGCGATGTTCCCGCGCTGGTTCGCCAACTCGCTGATCGTGTCGGTGACCGCCGTCGTCTCGAACCTGGTCTTCGGCGCGCTCGGCGGGTACGCCTTCGCGCGGATGCGGTTCGCCGGCTCGCGGGTGCTGCTGGCCACGATGCTGGCCACGATGGCGATCCCGTTCCAGCTCACGATGATCCCGACGTTCCTGGTGATGAAGCGGCTCGGGCTGATCGACTCGCTCGGCGCGCTGATCGTGCCCTCGCTGGTGACGCCGTTCGCGGTCTTCCTGCTGCGGCAGTTCTTCCTGTCGCTGCCACGGGAACTGGAGGAGGCGGCCTGGATCGACGGCTGCAACCGGCTGCGGGTGCTGTGGTCGGTGGTGCTGCCGCTGTCCCGGCCGGCCCTGAGCACGGTCGCGGTGCTGACCTTCCTCAGCACCTGGAACGACCTGACCTGGCCGCTGATCGCGATCAACCACGACGCGCACTACACGCTCCAGCTCGGCCTGACCACCTTCCAGGGGCAGCACCACACCAAGTGGTCGGCGGTCATGGCCGGGAACGTCATCACGGTCCTGCCGGTGCTGCTCGCCTTCCTGGGGGCGCAGAAGCAGTTCATCCAGTCCATCACCTCCAGCGGCCTGAAGGGCTGATCCGATGCCACCCACGTTCGACCTGCTCGTGATCGGGGACGTCAACCCGGACGTCGTCGTCGGCCCGCTGACCGGGCCGCTCGCCTTCGGGCAGCGCGAGCAGTTGGTTCCCACCGGGCTGCTCACGCTGGGCGGTTCGGCGGCCATCATGGCCTGCGGCGCGGCCCGGCTCGGCCTGAGGGTCGCCTTCGCCGGGCGGATCGGCGCCGACGACACCGGCGCGTACGTCCGCGGCGCGCTCGCCGCCCGGGGGGTGGACACCGGCGCGCTGCGGATCGACCCCGAGCTGCCGTCCCCGCTGACCGCGGTCCTGAACCGGGCCGCGGCCGCGGGCGGCGAGAACGGCGACCGGGCCATCCTCACCGCTCCCGGCACCCTGGCCGCCACCACCGGCGACGACGTGCCGGCCGCGCTGCTCGCGGACTGCCGCCATGTGCACGCCGCGTCCTACTTCCTCATGCCGAAGCTCGCCGCGGCGCTGCCGGAGCTGTTCCGCACCGCCCGGCGGCGCGGCGCGACCACCTCGCTGGACACCAACGACGACCCGGAGGGCCGCTGGGACCCGGCGGGACTGGCGGCCGTCCTTCCGGTCACCGACTACCTGCTGCCCAACGCCCAGGAGGCACGGGCGCTGTCCGGCGCCGGCGACCTGGAGCGCGCCGCCGCGGCGCTGGCCGCGCACGGCCCGACCGTGGTCGTCAAGGACGGCGCCGCCGGGGCGCTCGCGCACGACGGCTCGGCCGCGGTGCGCGCGCCCGCGGTACCGGTCGACCCCCTGGACACCGTGGGCGCCGGCGACAGCTTCGACGCGGGCCTGGTCGCGGGGGTGCTGGCCGGCCTGCCGCTGACCGGCGCGCTCGCCCTCGCCGCGGCCTGCGGCGCGCTGTCCACCCGCGCGCACGGCGGCACCGGCGCGCAGCCCACCTGGGACGAGGCACTGGCCGCGTCCCGCACCACCGCCCCGGGCTCGGGGCACAACCACGGAGAGAGCACGTGACCACCACCACTACCAAGATCGCGTTCATCGGCGCCGGGAGCGTCGTGTTCACGCAGGGGCTGCTGGCCGACCTGTTCGCGTTCGAGGAGCTGAAGGGCGTGCACATCGCGCTGCACGACATCGACGCGGAACGGCTGGCGACCGCCGAGGGCGCCGCCCGGCACATCGCCTCGCACCTGGGCGCGGCGCCGCGCATCACCGCGCACGCCGGGCGGCGCGAGGCCCTGGAGGGCGCGGACTTCGTGGTGAACATCGTGCAGGTCGGCATGGGCGAGTCGACCCGCACGGACTTCGAGGTGCCGGCCCGCTACGGCGTGCGGCAGACCATCGGCGACACCCTGGGCGTCGGCGGCATCTTCCGCGCGCTGCGCACCTTCCCGCTGCTGCGGGCGCTCGGGCAGGACATCGCCGAGGTGTGCCCGGACGCGTGGCTGCTGAACTACACCAACCCGATGGCGATGAACGTCCAGTACCTCGCCGAGGCGACCGGGCTGACCCGGGTGGTCGGCCTGTGCCACTCGGTGTACTGGACGATGCACGACCTGTGCGAGCTGCTCCAGGTGCCGCTGGAGGAGGTCAGCTACCACGCGGCGGGCGTCAACCACCAGGCGTGGGTGCTGCGGTTCGAGCACCAGGGCGAGAGCGTGTACCCGCGGCTGGACGCGCTGGTCGAGCGGGACCCGCAGCTCCGCCGCCGGGTGCGCGTGGACATGTACCGGCGGCTGGGCTACTACCCGACCGAGACCAGCGAGCACTCCTCGGAGTACGTGCCGTGGTACCTGGGCCATGCGAGCGAGGTGGAGCGGCTGCGGCTGCCGATCGGCACCTACCTCGACATCGTGGCCGACAACGTGGCGCAGTACGAGAGGACCCGTGACGCGCTCGCGGCCGGCACTCCGCTGCCGGTGGCCGGCACGATGGAGTACGCCCCGCAGATCGTGCACAGCATCGTGACGGGCACGCCCCGCACGGTCTACGGCAACGTGACCAACCGCGGCCTGATCGACAACCTGCCCGCGCACGGCACCGTCGAGGTGCCGTGCCTGGTCGACGGGCTGGGGGTGCAGCCGACCCGGGTCGGTGCGCTGCCGCCGCAGTGCGCCGCGCTGAACCGGTCGTACCTGAGCATGAACGACCTGGTGGTGAAGGCCGCGGTCGAGGACGACCCGCGGCACGTGCGGCAGGCGGCGATGGCCGATCCGGCGACGGCGGCGGCGCTGCCGGTGGAGCGGATCTGGCAGCTCTGCGACGACATGGTGCGCGCGCACGGGGAGTTGCTCCAGCCGGGGCTGCGGGTGGTGCTCGGGAGCTGAGCCCGGCAGGACGTGGGCGGGGCCGCCCGGCTGTGTGCCGGGCGGCCCCGCGTCGTCTCCGGGTCAGGTGGGGTCGGGTCAGCCGGTGGCCGCGGTGCCGCTCAGCTCCTGGGACCAGTAGCTGCCGGTGGGCAGGGTGTCCCAGGGGTTGGGCAGGTCGTCGGGGGTGGCGTAGAGGTAGCCGGCGTTGCGCTGCTTGCTCAGGGCGACGGTGTTGACCAGGTCGGCCTGGGTGGGGGTGTCGTAGACGAGGTGCCAGAACTTGCCGGGATCGGTGGAGTTCTGCTCCCAGGCCGGCGGGGTCCAGCCGGTGTAGCCGGCGTAGGTGCCCTCGTACATGACCAGGATGTCGGCGGCCGAGGAGTAGCACTGGTCGGCGGGTGCGCCGGGGTTGTCGACGGTGACGGCGCCGGGGTGCGCCTGCTTGGTGGTGGTGTTGATGCCGGAGTAGAGGTTGACGTGCGCGTTGCCGGTGCCGCAGTCGTTCAGCGCGTCGTCGAAGAAGATCCCGGCCAGGCCCGAGGAGCCGTACCAGGAGTACCAGTTGGCGACGTCGGCGTTGATCTGGGCGGTCCAGGCGGCGACGCTGGTCTGGCCGTTGCGGGTGGTGCGGCCGGTGGTGCCGAAGTACCCGGTGTCCACGTAGCCGAGCACCTTGGTGCCGTCGGCCTTGGCGGCCTTCACCGCCGTGGCGTAGGCGCTGTTGGCGGCGGTGCCGGGGCCGTTGGAGGGGTTGGCGACGGCGATCCCGACGCCGGGGCCGGCCTTCTCGAGCTGGCTCCAGTAGCTCGCGCCGGCGGTCGTCGAGGGGTCGAAGTAGGCGGGTACGGCGACGTGCTGGACGCCGGCCGCGGCGTCTGCCGGGGCGCCGGCCGCGCCCAGCGCGGTCAGCGCGAGCGCGGTGGCCGCCGCGGCGAGGACGGCGGCACGCGCCCGCCCGGCGGTCCGGCCGGAGCCGGTCGCCGGGCGGGTGGACGTCGCCGCGTGGGGGGAGATCGACGGGTGGGGGGAGGTCGATCGGCGGGAGGTGAACACGTGTGCCCCTTTCACGGTGGGGGTGGGGGGTGGAGAGGGCCGGTCAGCCCTTGACTCCGGTGTGTGCGATTCCCTGCACGAACTGCCGTTGCAGGAAGGCGAAGACGACGATGACCGGTAGCGAGGCGAGCAGCGAGCCCGCCATCAGCACGGGGTAGTCGGTCTGGAACTGCCCCTGGAGGGAGGCGAGTCCGGCCGACAGGGTCATCTTGTCGGGGTCGGTGTTGACCACCAGCGGCCAGAACAGGTCGTTCCAGCTCCACAGCAGCGCGAGCACGCCGAGCGCGACCAGCCCGGGCCGGACCAGCGGCAGCATCACCGACCAGTAGATCCGCAGCGGTCCGGCGCCGTCCAGCCGCGCGGCCTCCTCCAGCTCCTTGGGCAGCGCCAGGAAGGACTGCCGCAGCAGGAAGACGCCGAACGCGCTGAACATGCCGGGCAGGATCAGCGCCTGGAGGCTGTTGAGCCAGCCGAGGTCGGACATGATCTGGTACTGCGGGATGATGAAGAGCTGCGGCGGCACCATCAGCACCGACAGGAACAGCCCGAACAGCACCCCGCGCCCGGGGAAGCGCAGCCGCGCGAAGGCGTAGGCGGCCATCGGGCACAGCACCACCTGGCCGAGGGTGCGGCCCAGCGCCATCAGCAGCGTGTTGAGGAACTGGTGCCCGAACGGCAGCAGTTGGAAGACCTTGCGGTAGTTCGACCACTGGCTGCCGGGCAGCGGCGACGGCGGCACGTGGGTGGCGTCGGTGAGCGACTTCAGCGAGGTGATCGCCTCCCACACGAACGGCGCGACCATCACCAGCGAGGCGGCGATCAGCACGGTGTGGACGCCGAAGTGCGATCCCGTGCGCCGGGAACGGGCCTCAGCCATAGTGCACCCACCTCTTCTGCATGCGGAACTGGAAGGCCGTCAGGGCGATGATGACCAGCAGCAGCACCATGACGATCGCGGCCGCGTAGCCGCGGTCGTTGGTGACGAACGCCCGGTCGTAGAAGAGCTGCACGACGGTCTCCAGGCGCGGGAAGGCGGGGTTGGCGCGGGCGGCGTCGCCGGAGCCGGCCATCACGTAGACCAGGTCGAACAGTTGGAGCGACCCGATCACCGAGATCACCGACACGAAGAACGCGGTGGGCGACAGCAGCGGGATCGTCACGGAGAAGAACTGCCGTACGGGGCCGGCGCCGTCGATCTGCGCGGCCTCGTAGTACTCCTTCGGGATGGCCTGCATGCCGGCGAGGAAGATCACCAGGTTGTACCCGATGCTGCTCCACACACCGACGGCGACCAGCGCGTACAGCGCGACGCGCGGGTCGGCGATCCAGTTCGGCCCGTCGATGCCGACCAGCGACAGCAGGTAGTTGATCAGGCCGTAGTTGCCGTTGTAGAGCCACCGCCAGACCATCGCGATCGCCACCGGCATGGTGACCACCGGCAGGAAGAACAGCGTGCGGTACACGCCGACGCCGCGCAGGCCGGGCCGGTTGAGCAGGGCGGCGAAGACGATCGCCAGCGGGATGGAGACCAGCCCGAGCGCGGTGTACGCCAGCGTGTTGACCATGGCCTGGCCGAACTCGTGGTCGTGCAGCATCCGGTGGTAGTTGTCCAGGCCGGTCCAGGTGTGGCCGCCGAAGGCGCCCCAGGCGGTGAAGGAGAAGTACGCGGTCTGCAGGACGGGCCACAGGTAGAACACCGCGAGGCCCAGGCCGATCGGGGCGATGAAGGCGTAGCCCCACAGCGCCTCGACGACCCGGTCGCGGCGCGGGCGGCGGGCCCGGCCCGGGCGGCCGCCGGTGGCGGGCGGCTGCTCGGTCCGGGTCCCGCCCGGGGTGGACGTGATCGTCATGTCACTCCTTGGCGAGCGAGGCGTTCATCGCCGCGGCGAGGTCCTTCGCCGCCTTGTCGAGCGACTCGTCGCCGTTCCACGCCTTGGTCATGTAGGTCAGCTCCTCCTCGTTCCAGGCCGCGGTGTCCTTGGAGACGGGGAAGGGCACGGCGTAGGACAGCTCGTCCACGAACGTCTGGAGGTCGAACTGCGGGTGGGCGGCGATCCAGGCCGCCTGGGTGCCGTTGTAGGCGGGCATGGTGCCCTTGGCGCCGAAGATGTCCGCGGCCTGCTTGGAGCCGAGGAACTTCACGAACTCCCACGCCTGGTCGGCGTGCTTGGTCTTCGACGAGACCACGTTGGCGACGCCGTGGATGATCGTCGCCTGCTTCTCGCCCTTGGGCAGCGGCGCGACGTCCACGTTGGCCTTGGTGTAGCTGTTGCCGCCGAACTCGGTGGCGTCCCACGAACCGCCCCAGTACATGCCGATCTTGCCGGCCTCGAAGAGCTGGAGCGGCGCGGTGTCCGTCATCGTCTTGAGGTCCGGCGACTCCTTCTTCTTGATCAGGTCGGTCCAGAAGCGCAGGCCCTCGATCGTCTTCGGGTCGTCGTAGCCGGACTTCTTGCCGTCGGCGGAGATCACGTAGCCGCCGGCCTGGGCGATGGTGTCGTACTGGTACTCCTGGAAGCTGGTCAGCTCCGCGTCGGCGCCGTACTGGCCCTTGCTCGCGTCGGTGAGTTTCGCGGCCGCGGCCTGGAAGTCGCTCCAGGTCCAGCCGGCCTTCGGGTAGGGCACCTTGGCGGCGTCGAAGAGCGCCTTGTTGTACCAGACGCCGACGGTGTCCATGTCCTTCGGCAGGCCGTAGTGCTTGCCCTTGTAGGTGTAGAGGTCCACCAACTGCTTCGGGTAGGCCGACAGCGGGACCTTGTCCTTGGCGATGTCGTCGTCCAGCGGGCGGATCACACCGTTGGAGGCGTAGAGCTGGAAGTTCGGACCGTTCATCCAGAACACGTCGGGCGCCGACCCGCCGGTCGCGGCGGCCTTCAGCTTGGTCCAGTAGTCCGCCCACGGTGTCAGCTCGACCTTGATCGAGATGTTCGGGTGGGTCTTGGTGAACGCCTTGCCCAGTTCCTCCATCGCGGACTTCTGGGTCGCGTCCCACACCCCGTACGACAAGGTGACCTTGCCGTCGGAGGAAGCCGCGTCGCTGCCGCCCGACGAGCAGGCGGATGCGGCCAGGACCACCCCCAGGGCCACCGCGGTCCACCGCACCGAGTTACGCATCCCATGTCCTCCCAGACAGTCCACAAGCCCTCCGCGCCGACCGGCCAGCAAGGGCATCGAGTTCGCCTAATCATGGAGTCCAGGGAAATTAAGTCAATACCCACGGCGGTTACGAAGTTGTTGCCGTCCCGTTCCCGCCCTCCCGGAACCCGCCGCGCGGGGGGCGCCGCGGGGGGTGCCACGACCGTGTGCCCACGCCCGCGTCACCCCCCGTTCTACCAGGTCAGCGGCTCGCACCGGCCCTGGCCCCGCCCGCGGCGGCGAGCTGCCGGGCGACGAACTCGGGCCCGCCGAGATCCACGCTCTCGCGCAGCTCGCCGTCCACGTGGTCGAGCGCCAGACGCAGCGCGCCCAGCGCCACCCCCTCGTCGCCGAACTCCGACACCCGCACCTCGGGCGTGCGGATGCACCAGCGGTCCAGCTCGCGCCGCAGCGGTTCTACGATCAGGTCGGCGGAGCGCGAGAACCCGCCGCCGATGACGACCAGCTCGGGGTCCAGGGTGAGCACCAGGGCGGCGGCCCCCACGGCCACGTCGCGGACGTAGCGGCGCACCACCGCCGCCGCCTTGCGGTCGCCGGCGCGCGCGGCCTCGAAGACCGCCTCGGCGGCGGCGTCCTGGTCGGCGGCGGCGCGACCGACGGCGTCCGCGCCCTCGGCGCCCGGCGACCCCACCCCCTGACCTGGCACTTCCCGCCCCGCCCCGCCCTGGCCCGCCGCGTCCGCGCGGCCGGTCGGCGGCCAGGACTTCAGGTGCTCCTGCGCCCTGATCCAGCCGGACGCGGGCAGCGCGCCGATCTCGCCGGCGGCGTTGCCGAAGCCCCGGTGCAGCTTGCCGTCGATGATCAGGCCCGCGCCGGTGCGCAGGCCCGCCAGGATCAGCACCACGTCCTTGGCGTAGCGGGCGGCCCCGCGCCAGGACTCGGCGAGCGCCGCGAGCTTGCTGTCGTTCTCGACCAGGACGGCCCCGCCGACCCGGCGGCGCAGGTGCGCGGCCACGTCCACGCCGGTCCACTCCGGCAGCGCCTCGGAGAGCATCACCCGGCCCGCGCCGTCGACCAGCCCGGTGGTGGCCGCGCCCGCCGCCCAGATGTCGCCGGCGGACGCCCCGGCGCCGGCCAGCGCGTCGGCCACCGCGCGGTCCAGCGCCGCCAGCCGGTCCTTGCGGCCCATCGCCTGGGCGACGGCGACCCGGGCGCTGTGCAGCACCGTGCCGTCCAGGTCGGCGACCAGGGCGAGGATCTTGTGGCCGCCGATGTCCACGCCGAGCACCCGGCCGGCGTCCGCCCGGAACCGGTACCGGCGGGCGGGGCGGCCCACCGCGCCGGCGGCGGCCGGCACGTCGGCCAGCCAGCCGCGTTCCAGCAGCCCGCGGACCACGTCCTCGGTGGAGGCCCGGGACAGCCCGGTCCGGCGGGAGATTTCGGTCAGCGTCAGCCCGGGCTCCTCGCGCACCACGCTGATCAGGGCGAGCGAGTTGAGCCGCCGGAGCTGGGAGAGGTCGCCGCCCGGCGCGATCTCGGTCACCGCTCCCCCTTGAGATCGGTTGCCACACTGCTAATAATGAGGGACTCCTTCGTAAGTACGGGAAAGGACCCCATGCCTCCGGTGACTCTAGTTCTCGTCGGCGCCGGGCTGCGCGGTCAGTCGTACGCGCGCCGTGCCCATGACACCGGCGAGGGTCGGGTGGTGGCGGTGGCCGAGCCCGATCCCGCTCGACGCGCCGCCGCGGCCCGCGAGTTCGGCGTTCCGGACGACCGCGTGTACGCCGACTGGACCGAGGTCGTCGCGGCCGGCCGGCTCGCCGACGCCGCGATCGTCGCCACGCAGGACCGGCTGCACACCGCTCCCACCGTCGCGCTGGCCGACCAGGGCTACCACATACTCCTGGAGAAGCCGATGGCGACCGAGGAGTCCGAGGCCGAGGCGATCACGGAGGCGGCCGAGCGCAACAAGATCACGCTCGCCGTCTGCCACGTGCTGCGCTACACGCCCTACACCCGGGCGCTCAAGCGCCTGTTGGACGACGGGACGATCGGCCGGCTGGTCAGCGTGCAGCACCTGGAGCCGGTCGGCTGGTGGCACCAGGCGCACTCCTTCGTCCGCGGCAACTGGCGCAACTCCGGCACCTCCGCGCCGATGCTGCTCACCAAGTCCTGCCACGACATCGACTGGCTGCTCTACCTCTTCGGCCGGGCGCCCCGGCGGGTCGGCTCCTTCGGCAGCCTGTCCCACTTCCGCGCCGAGGACGCGCCGAAGGACGCCGCCGCGCGGTGCGTCGACTGCCCGATCGAGTCCACCTGCGCGTACTCCGCGAAGCGGCTGTACCTGGACTGCCTCGACAACGCCGACAGCCGGTTCTGGCCGCTGTCCGCGGTCACCGACGACCACACCGAGGCCGGTGTCCTGGCGGCGCTGCGCACCGGGCCGTACGGGCGCTGCGTGTACGCCTGCGACAACGACGTGGTGGACCACCAGGTGGTCTCGATGGAGTTCGACGACGGGGCGACCTGCTCGTTCACGATGAGCGCGTTCACCCCGATGGAGCACCGCAGGACCCGGCTGATGGGCACCCGCGGCTTCCTCGACGGCGACGGCCGGTCGATCCGCCGGGTGGACTTCCTCACCGGCACGGACGAGACGGTCGAGGTCGGCTCCGAGGCGGGCGCGTCGGCAGCCGACGGGCACGGCGGCGGCGACGAGGCGCTGACCGACGCCTTCCTCGCGGCCGTCGCGACCGGGGACGGGGCACTGCTGCGGTCCGACGCGGCGACCAGCCTCGCCGGGCACCGCGTGGTGTGGGCCGCGGAGCGGGCCCGCGCCACCGGCACGGTGGTCGAGGTCGCGCGGTAGGGGCCGGCGCTCCCGCCCCGGCTCCGCGCGTCGCGGCGACGCGCGGAGCCGGGGCGGGAGATCGTCCGGGGCGGGAGGTTCCGGGGCGGCGGCTCCGCTCCGACCGGGCCCCGGCGCGTCGCCGCGCCGGCCTGCGCGCCCGGACCGCACCCGGGGGCCGAGGGCCTGTCCGGCGGATCCTGCCGGGCTCACGGCGCCCGGCACCGCACCTCCCTGCGGTGCCGAATCACCCCCGTACGACCGGTACGAGGACGTCTCTCCGCCTTGCGATGCACGGCACCGGACACCGCGAGCCCGACCGGCACGATCCGCCGGACAGCCCTTAGTGGAACTGCGGGATGATCAGGTACAGGCCGTACAGGACCGCGCAGGCGCACACCGCGAAGCAGGCGCCGGCGGCGACGGTCCGCGCGCCGCCCTCGCCACCGCTCCCCCGGTGCTCGTCGCGGGCGGCCAGCGCCCACACGCCGAGGGCGAAGACCACCACGACGCCGACGGTGGCGCCCAGGCTCACCACGGCCACCTCCGCCAGCGATCCCCACTTCACGTCCATGACGCCTCCCTCCTGCCGCCCGCCCGTTGCCGGCGCGCTCCGTCAGTGCCCGCCCGTCCCCGTACGCGCGCGGGTTGCCGCTGTGGTGACCGTCCGGGTGCCCGCTCCGGCCGGGCCGGGCCGCTCACACCCCGGCCCGCGCGCTCGCGGCGGTCCGGACCTCGGCCGCGCGGGCGTCGTTGACGTTCCCCGCGTCGACCGGGTTGCGGCGGGACAGCAGCACGATCACCCCGGCCACCACGACGGCCGCCAGCGCGATCAGCACGGTGCCGAGCGTGCCGCCGTGCACCACCGCGCTCGCCGCCACCGCGCCGACGGCCGCGGCCGCGGGCAGCGTCACCAGCCACGCCAGCGCCATCTGGCCCGCGGTGCCCCAGCGCACCTCGGCGAGCCTGCGGCCGACGCCCGCGCCGAGGATGCCGCCGGAGCAGACCTGGGTGGTGGACAGCGCGAAACCGAGGTTGGCGGAGGTCAGGATCACCGCGGTCGAGGCGGACTCAGCGGCGAATCCCTGCGGCGACTCGATGTCCACCAGGCCCTTGCCCATGGTGCGGATGATCCGCCAGCCGCCGATGTAGGTACCGGCCGCGATGGACAGGCCCGCGGTGAGGATCACCCACACCGGCGGGCCCGCTCCCTTGTCGAGGGCGCCGCAGGAGATCAGCGCGAGCGTGATGACGCCCATCGTCTTCTGGGCGTCATTGGTGCCGTGGGCGAGCGAGACCAGCGACGCGGACGCGATCTGCCCGGCCCTGAACCCCTTGGACACGGTGTCCGCGCGGGCCCGCCGGGTGATCCGGTACGCGAAGTACGTCGCGGCGAGCGCCGCCAGGCCCGCCACCAGCGGCGAGACGACCGCGGGTATCAGGATCTTCTCGACGACCTGGTCGAAGTCGACGCCGTGTCGGCCCGCGCCCACCCACACCGCTCCGATCAGCCCGCCGAACAGCGCGTGCGAGGAGCTGGAGGGCAGCCCCAGCAGCCACGTGACGAGGTTCCACACGATCGCCCCGACCAGCCCCGCGAAGATCATGCCCGGGGTGACGAGCGCGTCGTTCACGATGCCGCCGGAGATGGTCCGCGCCACCTCGGTCGAGACGAACGCGCCCACCAGGTTGAGCACTCCGCTGATCGCGACCGCGACCTTCGGGCGCAGCGCGCCCGTCGCGATCGACGTCGCCATGGCGTTCGCGGTGTCGTGGAAGCCGTTGGTGAAGTCGAAGGCGAGCGCGGTCACGATGACCATCGCCACGAGGAAGGTGATGTGGTCCACGTCACCAGGAGAGCACCACTCGGCGTACTCAGCGAGACATGGACGTGAAGGTCCGGTAGGCACGGGCGACGTGTGTGGTTCCGCCGTGGCGGGGCACTCGGACGGCACCGCCTGTGTGCGGCGGCGGCCGGTCGGCCGGGGCCGGAAGTCGCCCTCGTGCGGCCCGCGTCAGGTCCGGAGCGGCGGCAGCGGGTGCGTCAACCGGGGCACGCCTCGCGGATGCGCGGACGGACGGGTCAGGGGGGCCGGGGTCGCGGGGCCCGGGTCGCCCGGCGGGTCCTCGTCGGGGCCGCGTCGGGGCCGCGTCGGGGCCGCCGGCGCTCAGGGGGTGCGCCGGGCCGGCGCGCCCGCCTGGACCGGCGCCCCCGGTCACCGGCGCGGGCGCTCACCGCGGACCCCCGGGAGCCGGGGCGCCCCGGGATATGGCGGGGCCGGGCAGCGCCGCTCCTCCTCGGTCGCGGCCAACCGCTCCGCGATCCACCGAGGGGGCGGCAGCGGCCCGTGGTCGGAGGTCACCGCGAGCCCGGCGCCCGCGGTGAGGTGGTCCAGCCGCAGGGCGCGGGTGAGCGGGCGCCGCGGTGCAGCCCGGCGGAGAACCCGGCCGCGAAGGCGCCGCCCGCGCCCACCTGCTCGACCACCCGCACCGCCGGGGCCGGCACGCGGTGCGTGTTCGCGCCGTCGAAGGCGGCCGCCGCGCCGGGCGGTCCTTGACCACGAACAGGCGCGGCCCGGGGGCGCGGGTCAGCCGACCTGGCTGCTGTCCTTGTGCGCGCCCCAGCCGTGCCAGCGTTCGATCTCGATCCAGGCACTGACCCGGTCGCGGTCGCGGCGGGCGTACTCCTTGCCGGTGTACTGCCGGGCCAGCCGGTCGATGTCGGCGAGTCCCTCGTCGGGGAGGATCTCGCCGATCCGTCCGACCAGGCTGACGTGCGTGTACCAGTCGTCCTTGTCCAGCACGGTGAGCGTCACCCGGGAGTCGTTGCGCAGGTGCTCGACCCGCTTGCGGCCCTCGTCCATGTTGATCAGGACCCGGCCGTCCTCCCACAGGTACCAGGTCGCGGTGGACACCGGCTGGCCGTCCGGGCGCAGCGTGGTGATCACGGCGGGGTTCGCCTTGGCCAGCATGGCGGCGGCGTCGTCGGGCAGCGGCGGTTTGGACATCTGCGTCCTCCTGGACGTGCGGTGATGGCGTTGCTGATCACCGCCATTCTGCAACGCACGCCGTGGGGGCGGCGCACGGCACGCGCCGGTGCGCACCCGCGCCCACCGGCGCGGACCCCGGCGACGGGACCTGCGCAGGGGCACCGGAGCCGCGCCCGGCGGTCCCGAAGGCCCTGGGGACCGAAGGCGCGGAAAGCGCGAAGGGCTCAGGGACAGAAGGGCGCAGGGACAGGGGACGTGACGGCCCGGAGGGCGTGACGGCCCCGGGTGCCCGAGGCCCGGCGCCGGAGAGGAGCGCGGCGCCGGGCCCCGGCGGGGCACCGTCAGCGCTCGTAGACGCCGTTCAGCCGGCCGCGGCCGAGGACTTCGGCGTCGATCCCGGGGAGCAGCGCGCGGGGCCGCTCCCGCCGTGGCGCCTCCGCGTCGGGGGCGCCGCCCACGGGCGCGGAGAGCGCGAAGAGCTGGAAGACGTAACGGTGCGGCCCGTGGCCCTTGATGGGCCCGGGGCCGCGGTAGCCGCGCCCGACGGTGCCGCGCAACGGCGTGACGCCCGCGGTCGGTCGGCGAACGTTGAGCGCGCCGGGGGCCAACTCCTCCACCGCCGGGTCCACGAGGGCGACGCAGTGCACCGCCGGCTTGGCCAGGGGGACGTCGATGTCCTCGACGACCAGCAGCAGTTGCGCGGTGCCGGCCGGCGGCGCGGTCCATGTCAGGTGCGGGGAGACGTTCTTGCCGCCGATCCTCTTCTCGCACTGCTCCAGCGGCAGGGACTCGCCCTCGGCGAAGGCCCGGCTGGTGAGCGTCAGTGCCTCGGGGCCGGTCAGGTTGGGCAGGTGCCACGCCAGGTGGGCGTCACCCGCCCGGCGGTCGCGCAGGAGCCGGCCGAGCAGCGTCATCGCGCGACTCCGATCACGTCGGCACGCAACGCGGTGCCGCGGGACCCGGTGTCCGGGCGCGGGTCGACGAGGTGGACGGCGGCTGCCGCGCGAGCCGCCCCCGTCCGCACGCCCGCCGCGCGGGAGCCGGCGCGATGCGCGACGGCCGGGCCGGCGCCGACGAAGCCGACGCCGACGCGGCTCGGGTCAACGGGGCTCGGGTCGACGCAACTCGGGCCGACACAGCTCGGGCCGACGCGGCTCGGGCCAACGGGGCGCTGGGCGGCCGGGCGGCCGGCGGGGGCCGGAACGGCGCCTCCCCGGCGGCCGTTGCCGCCGGCCGCGGGACCGCGGTGGTGCGTTGTCGGTGCCATGGGCTGTCACTCCTGTGCGGATCGGCCGGCTTCGACAGCCGGCGTCAGATGGTCCGGGCGAGCCGTTCGAGCAGGGGCGCGGCCGCGGCGAGCCGTTCCAGCTCCACGGCGGTGAACGCGCCGCCGGCCAGGGCACGGGCGACGACCTCGGTCCGCGCGTCGCGCTTGTCCTGCAACGCCCGCCGACCGGCGTCGGTGACCGTCAGCACCCCGCGCCTGCCGTCGTCCGGGTCGGGGCGGCGTTCGACCAGGCCGCGGGCGCGCAGGGCGCCCATCGTCGTCCCCATCGCCTGCGCCGTGATCTGCACCTCCCGCGCGAGCGCCGAGGACGTGGTGGGCCCCGAGCGCTCCAGGTGGGACAGCGCACCGCGCTCGGGCATCGTCAACCCGCCGGGGGCGGGCATCTGGCGCACCCGCCTCAGCAGCACGCTGACGCCCGCCAGCAGCAGCGCGGCGACCTCGCCCGGGTCCTGACCGTCGTCCATATGCTCAACCTAGCTTATCAACCTGCTTGAGTACATACGGCTCCCCGCGGCCCTCCCGCCACTCCTCCCCCGCCGCCCTCCCGGACCCGCCCGGGAACACCCCTGTCGGCCCCCGGATCACGGGGCCTGGCATCACCCGGCGCCCGTGCGGGCATGAGCATGGCAACGATGTCCTCCCGGCACCCCGCCCCCACTTCCCCCCACGGAGGTCCGTATGAGGTTGCGTTCCGCCCTGTCCGCGCTGTTACTCCTGATCGGCTGCGTGCTCGCGGCCACCGCGGCGGCCGGCGGCCCCGCCGCCGCCGTCACGGCGCTCCCCGTCACAGCACTCCCCGCCGCGGCGCCCGCGGCCGCGGCACCTGCGGCCATGGCGCCCGCAGCCACCGACCACACCGTCACCTTCGTCAACTCCACCGGACAGCGCGTCTGGATCGGCAGCAGCGTCAACGCCGACGGTTCCACCGCGCTCACCGGGCTGCCCGTGCTCGACACCGGGCAGTCCGCCACCGTCACCATCCCGGAGGACTCCGCCGCCGGCCACTGGCGGGGCACGTTCTTCGCGCGCGAGGGGTGTTCGGGCGACGACGGCAGCACGTTCCACTGCGTGCTCGGCGACTGCGGCGCGTCGGCGGGGGGTTGCACCACCGGTGAACAGCCGGTCAGCCTCGCCGAGTTCAACTTCGACCCCTCCGACAGCCTCGCCCCCTGGTACGACGTCAGCTACGTCAACGCCTTCTCGGTACCGGTCACCATCAGCCCCGACGGCGTCGCCCCGCCGCCGGACGGCGGTGCGTGCGCGCAGGAGGGCTGCCCCGACGACCTGCTGCCGTACTGCCCCCCGGACGACCTGACCACGGACGCCGGCACCGGCCTCCGCCTGTGCGTCAACCCCGACCGCGACGCGCAGACGGCGTACAGCGACGCCATCGGCGGGCACTGCCCGTGGGCGTACTCCTGGTCGAAGGCCGACACCGTGCCCGGCAACAAGGTGATGCGCGACTGCACGGCGTGCAGCGGCTTCACCGTCACCTTCCACTGAGAGGCGGCGCCGTGACCACGTCGAGTCCGAGGACCCACGGGCGCGTCCCCGCGCGCCTGCTGCCCGTGATCGTCGTGCTGGCCGTACTGGCCGTACTGGCCGTGCTCACCGTGCTCGGCCGCACCCCCGCCTCCGGCGCGGAGGCCCGCAAGGGCGTGAGCGTCACCCCGGTCGACGGTGCCTCGCAGGCGCTCGCCGACGTCGGGGCCGGCTGGTACTACGACTGGAGCACCACCCCGGGCGACGTCACCGGCCCGGCCGGCACCGAGTTCGTGCCGATGATCTGGGGCGCCGCGAACGTCAACGCCACCGACCTCGCGCAGGCGTCCCGGCAGGGCACCGAACTGCTCGGCTTCAACGAGCCCGACCTGGCCGGCCAGGCGTCGATGTCGCCCGACCAGGCGCTCGACCTGTGGCCGCAGTTGGAGGCGACCGGGCTGCGGCTCGGCGCCCCGGCGGTGGCGTACGGCGGCGACACCCCCGGCGGCTGGCTCGACCAGTTCATGTCGGGTGCGGCGGCACGCGGCTACCGCGTCGACTTCATCCCGCTGCACTGGTACGGCGGCGACTTCTCACCGGCGGCCGCGGACGAGCTGCGCGGCTACCTCCAGGCGGTGTACGACCGCTACCACAAGCCGATCTGGCTCACCGAATACGCCCTGACCGACTTCTCCGGCAGCACGCCGCGCTACCCGACCGCCCAGCAGCAGACGGACTTCGTCACGTCCTCCACCGCCATGCTCGACAGCCTCTCGTTCGTCGAGCGCTACGCCTGGTTCACCCTGTCCACCGAGACCAGTCCCACCGGCCTGTACGACGGCACCGTGCCCAACTCCTCGGGCACGGCCTACCGGGCGGCGAGCTGACCGGCGGTCACCGCCCCCGCCACCCCCGCCACCCCCGCCACCCCCGCCGGACCGTGTGGTCCGGCGGGGGCGGCGGCAGGACGGCAGAGCGCCGCGGGGCGGGTGCGCCCGCTGGTGCCGGAGGTGTCGGAGGTGGTCCGGGAACGGGCGAAAAGCGCTGGGACGGCGGTGTGTTCGCCCTTATGACCAGGCTTGACATACCTCCGGTCGCACGGCAACGATGCCTCCTGATCCCGGGTCCGGGGCAGCCCGGCGCACTTCGCTCCCCCGGCGCACGACACCCGCGCACATCAGGGTGCGGCGCACGCCGGAGCAGATCTCCTCCGTGTGCGACCACGGGTCGCAGAAACACGGAGGAGGGGTGCCGTTTTCATGGCAAGACGCACCAGAACATGGCAGATAGCCGTGGCCGCGACGGCGGTCGCGGCCACGGCCACGGCGGTGGGCGCCGGAACGGCGTCCGCGCAGAGCGGCGGGCACTCGACGTACACGGCGCAGCACAAGGGCCCGGGCGGCACGCCCGCCCCGGGCGGCACGTGCGCCTTCACGGTCGGCGGCAAGTCGTGGACCCCGGGCCAGGGCCTGGCCTCGATCAAGCCGTCGGACGACGGGAAGATCACCATCGGCGTCACCGCCGAGAGCGGGACCTGCACGGTCTCGCTCGCCGCCTACCTGGCGCAGGGCCCGGACTTCGCGTCCTCCGGCCAGCAGGTGCTCACCGACTTCTCGACGGTGACCGTGCAGCGCCACCAGCAGGGCAAGCTCACCGTGACCGCGCCCGCCACGGGCTGCTTCGCGCAGATCGACCTGTACAAGGGCAGCACCGAGTACGACGGCAAGTCCGGCGCCGGCCACGGCCCGGCGCCGCACGGCCCGAACGGCTCGGTGATCGGCTCCAACCTACTCGCCTCGTGGAACGGCCCGGTCGGCGGCAAGGA
Organism: Streptomyces sp. SN-593; assembly: GCF_016756395.1. Taxonomy (NCBI): domain Bacteria; kingdom Bacillati; phylum Actinomycetota; class Actinomycetes; order Kitasatosporales; family Streptomycetaceae; genus Actinacidiphila; species Actinacidiphila reveromycinica. The sequence continues at coordinate 8,304,700 of NZ_AP018365.1, read as the reverse complement.
CTGCACCGCCACCCCGCCCACCACCGCGCCGTCGTCGCCGTCCCCCTCGGACAGCACCTCGCCGGCCGACACCCCGTCGGACACCCCGACCGACACGCCGTCCGGCACCCCGACGGACACCGGCTCCGCCACACCGAGCGACACGGCGAGCGCCACGACCTCCGCGAGCACCAGCGCCGGCGCGCCGACCGCCGGTGACACCGGCTCCCCGTCCCCGTCCGCGAGCGGATCGCTCGCGCACACCGGTGGCGGCGGCAACAGCGGCCTGCTCGCCACGCTCGCCGTGGTGCTGGTCGCGCTCGGCGGAGCGGTCACCTTCGTGGTGCGCCGCCGCGGTACCGGCCGCGCGCACTGACGCACCGTCAGCAGCGGGCGCGCCGTCCGCGGTGCCGCCGGCGTGACGCCGGCGGCGGTTACGCCGTCGTGACGCCGTAGGCCCGCGGCGCCCGTCGCGCGGCGAGGGCCCGGACGCGAGCACTTCGCGTCCGGGCCCTTCGTCGCCGGTCAGTGGCCCGCCGTCGCCTTCAGGCCCACCACGGCGGCGACGAGCAGGCAGACGAAGAAGATCCGGGCGGCCGAGACGGGTTCGCCGAGCACCAGCATGCCCACCACCGCGGCGCCCGCCGCGCCGATCCCGACCCACACGCCGTACGCGGTGCCGATCGGCAGCGACCTGGCCGCGAGCGAGAGCAGCAGCATGCTGGCCGCGATGCCGGCACCCGTCATCAGACTGGGCCAGAGCCGGGTGAAGCCGTCGGTGTACTTCATGCCGACCGACCAGACCACTTCGAGCAGGCCGGCGACAACGATCAGGACCCATGCCATGACGGCACCTCCGCGGGTTGCTGACTACGGGGGTGCACCGTCTTTGCAGGGTCCCGGTACGGTGCGCTCGTCGGGGCGAACACCTCAACCGTAGCAAAGCGCCGCGTGGGGGTGGGCGAGCGGACGACGGGGGGCCGAGGCCACCGCGTGGTCCTCAGAACGCGGGCGGTACGGGCGGTACGGGCGGTCCAGGCGGCACGGACGACGGGCGCGCATCGGACGGCGCGGGCGGATCGGACGGTGCGAGGGGCGCGGCCGGATCGGGCGGGAGCGGGATCCAGCGGTGTGACCAGGCGATGACCGCCTCCAGCACCGGGTCCAGCTCCCGCCCCTTGTCGGTGAGGTGGTACTCCGCCGCGCTCTGGCCGCCCGCGCCCGCGCGGCGTTCGAGCAGGCCGCTCTCCTCCAGAGTGCGCAGCCGCTGGGCGAGCATGGTGTCGCTCAGCCCCGGAACGGCCGCCCGGATGTGCGCGAAGCGGTGCTGGCCGGTGAACACCGCGCGCAGGATCGCGCCGGTCCACCGCCCCCCGATCAGCTCGATCGCGGCGTGGAACCGTGCGCACACACGGTGGATCTCGATCGCGGCTGCGTCCTGGGCCGGCATCAGGAACCCCCGTCTCCGTAGTGCGCGCCGCGGCGGGCGGACGCCCGCGCGCGGCGGCGTCGGTGCGGTGCTACGCGTCCTGCCGCGATTCTGCCAGAACGGGGCGCAGCGGGCGCAGCGCCGCCTCGACCCGGACCAGTTCGTCCAGCATCGCCTTGGCGGACGCGACCATCGTCTCGTTCGGGCGCACCTTCGACTCCTCGTCGATGAACTGCCGGACGAACGGGATGCTCACGCCGTCGAAGACCGGGGTCATCTTCAGGGTCGTGACGACCTGCTTGACCATCTGCACCGCGCGGGTGCCCGCCGACACCCCGCCGTAGCTGACGAAGCCGACCGGCTTGTAGAGCCACTCGTTGTGCAGGTAGTCGATGGCGTTCTTCAGTTCGGCGTTGTAGCCGTAGTTGTACTCCGGCATCACGAACACCAGCGCGTCCGCGCCGGCGATCCGGGCGCTCCAGTCGCGGGTGTGCTGGTGGGTGTACCGGGCCAGCCGCGGGTGCTCCGGCTCGTCCATGAAGGGCAGCGCCACCTCGGCGAGGTCGATCAGGTCGACCTCGTCGAAGCCGCCGTGCGCACGCGCCTCCCCTTCGAACCACTGGGCGATCGGCAGGCCCAGCCGCCCCGGCCTGGTGCTCGCCACAATGATCCCGAGCTTCGTCATCGCGTCTCCTCCTGCGTGTTCCACGTGTTGGTCCTCGGTTCCCGGCGGCGCCGCGGACCCGTGCGGTCGGCGCGGAGTCCCGCCGTCCACCGGCCCGGTCGCCCCGGCGGCACTAAAGATACCTTAGTGAACGGACACGCCGTCCCCGGGTCCCCGCAGCCGCCCGTCGGGCCGGCCCGGAGCCCGCGGCGCCCGGCGCCCCTCCGTCCCGCGCCGACCGGCGCACGGGCCGTGTCCGTCGGATACTGCCCTCACCGCGTCCCCCACGTGCCGGAGGTAGCCATGGCCACGGCGGCCCCGCCTCCCGGCGAGCCGGACCGCGGGGCCGACCGCCCGCGGCGGGGCGGGCGCGGCACCCGGGCACGGCGCGGGCCCTGGGCGGCGGGGCGGGCGCGGGTCCTGGCCGCGCGTCGGGCCGCCGAACGGCGGTTCCCGGTCCTGACCGAGCTGACCGCGCGCCTGCTGTCGGTGAACCTGCTCGACGCGGCCACCCGTCTGGCGGCACAGCTCTTCCTGACCGCGGTGCCGTTCATGTTCGTGGTGGCCGCCTTCGCCCCGCAGAGCGTCCGCACGCACCTCCTGGACTCCGCGCAGGACCTCTTCGGGCTCGACGGCAAGGCCAAGCACCAGCTCGAGGAGCTCTACGACCCGCAGGGCGGCGACACCGACACCGAGCGGCAGACCACCGGCGCGATCGGAGCGGTGGTGACGCTGCTGACCGCCACCGCGAGCAGCCGGGCGATGGCCCGGGTCTGCGAGCGGGCCTGGCTGCTGCCGCGGGCGGCGGCCCGGCTGGTGGCGTGGCGCTGGCTCGCCTGGATCGTGGCGTGGGTGGCGGTACTCGTCCTCCAGGGGCCGCTGCGCGACGGCCTGGGCGCCGGGCCGTGGCTGGGGGTGCCGCTGATCTTCGCCGCGGACCTCGCGGTGTGGTGGTGGTCCCAGCACCTGCTGCTCGGCGCGCGCCTGCCGTGGCTGCCGCTCCTGCCGGGCGCGGCGCTCACCGCCGCCGCGATGACGGCGCTGTCGGTGACGGCCCGCCTCTACATGCCGCCGGCGCTCGACCGCAGCCTCGCGACCTACGGTCCGCTCGGCTCCGTCTTCACGCTGCTGTCGTGGCTGGTCGCGATCTGCGTCGCGCTGACCTTCACGATCACCGCGGGTGCCGTCCTGGCCACCGAGCCGCCCCTGGCCCGCTTCCTGCCCGCCCTCCCGCGACCCCCCGCGCCCGCCTGCGGGCCCGCCGACCCGGCACGGCCGGGTTCATGATCGAATGGGTGGGCTGCCCCAGGGCGATCACGAGGCGGAGGGGACGACCATGCCGGAGGACACCGTACGCACCCGCGTGTCGGCGTACGCCGTCGCGCGCGCCGGCGGGAGCCTGCTGCTCACCCGGCTCTCCGCCGCCTCCCCGGTGTTCGAGCCCGGACTGTGGCACCTGCCCGGCGGCGGCATCGACCCCGGCGAGCAGCCGGCCGACGCCCTGGCCCGCGAACTGCGCGAGGAGACCGGCCTCGACCTGCTCGACGCCCGGCTGCTCGGTGCCCGGTCGTACGTCGCCCAGCGCCTCGGCGTCAGTTGGCACCTGGTGGGGCTGTTCTACCTCGCCCGGGTCGCCGCGGGCACGCCGACCGTGACCGAGCAGGGCGGCTCCACCGGCGCCGCCCGCTGGGTCCCGCTGTCCGGACTGTCGAAGGAGCGGCTCTCCCCCGCCGCCGCCGACGCCCTGCGCATGCCGTCCTGAACGGCGCCGCCGGCCGCCGGCGGAAACCTTTCCGCATCCGGCACGCGCCTGCCCGGTCCGGACCGCTCCGGCTCAAGTACCGCCGGTTACGGGCACGTTGCCATCACCCGATCGTGCGACAGACAGGCGTGCGAGGTGACTTTCAGGCCACTGAAAGTTACCGGCGGGGGCACCTCATCGCCGCAGTTCCAGGCGCGGCCCAGTGGACTGGACCACAGAGGATTTCCCGAACCCCTTTACTCGGCGGGGTCGTTCATGCGTCACTCATGGCGCGTTCACCACGAGCACCTCACCCGCACCAACTCCCCCCGCTCTTCACCACACCACCCCCACTTGTGAGGCAAGGGCTACGCGAGTAGACCCGCTCATCGGACGAGCACGAGCACACCCCGCACCCGCACGCGCCCCCACCTCAAACGTGCATGGAGGAAGCCTTGTTCTCGCGAAACCGCAACGCCCGGGCCGTACGGCGGAGGCTGACGACGGCCGCCGTCCTCACCGCCGGACTGGCGTTGGCCGCGACCATGTCGACGACCGGGGCGGCCAACGCCGCCCCCGCGCCCGCGTCCGCGCCGTCCGGCAGCACCATCCCGCTCGGCCACGGCTACATGGGCGTCGGCTACGTCCAGGACAGCAAGGACTTCACACCCGACGCGAAGCACCTCCAGTTCGACGCCAAGGGCCTGGCGTCCCCGAACGTGACCTACCCGGCGGGGATCGACGTCTCGCACTACCAGGGGTCGATCAACTGGTCGTCGGTGAAGGCCGCGGGCATCCAGTTCGCCTACATCAAGGCGACCGAGGGGACCACCTACACGGACCCCAACTTCAGCGCCAACTACCTCAACGCCTACAACGCCAAGGTGATCCGGGGCGCCTACCACTTCGCGCACCCGGACCTGTCCAGCGGCGCGGCGCAGGCCACCTACTTCGCCGCGCACGGCGGCGCCTGGTCGGCGGACAACCTGACGCTCCCGGGCATGCTGGACCTGGAGGGCGGCTGCTACGGCAAGACCGCGGCGGCGATGCAGTCCTGGATCCTCGACTTCTACAACACCTACAAGGCCAAGACCAGCCGTGACGTGGTCATCTACACCAGCGCGAGCTGGTGGAACACCTGCACCGGCGGCTGGAGCGGCATGTCCGCCAAGAGCCCGCTGTGGGTGGCGCACTGGACCACCGCCGCCAGCCCCACGATCCCGAGCGGCTTCCCGTTCTGGACGTTCTGGCAGTACACCGACGCCGGCGCGGTGAGCGGCGTCTCCGGCGCGGTGGACCGCGACCGGTTCAGCGGAAGCAGCGCCCGGCTGCTCGCGCTCGCCAACAACACGCCCTGACCGCGTCGTCGAGGCGTACGCGCCCGGACGGCGAGCCGACCCGCGTCGGCTCCGCCGCCCGGGCGCGGCCGTGTTCGCGGCCGGTTCCCGCCCCCGCCGTGTCCGCGGGTGCCCGCGCCCCCGCCTCAGCCGGTGCCCGCGCCGCCGGTGCGCGCCGGGCGGGCGTCGGCGTACGCGCGTCCCAACCGGCTCACCCCTTCGCGTAGTTGGTCCGCGCTCACCGCGCTGATGTAGCTCAGTCGCAGATGGGGCGCCGGCGCCTCGGCCGCGAAGTAGGGGCGCCCCGGCGTGACGGCCACCCCCGCGTGCAGCGCCGCGGCGGCCAACGCGGTCTCGTCGCAGCCGTCGGGCAGCCGCAGCCACAGGTGGTAGCCGCCGTGCGGAACCCGCACCCGCAGCTCGGGCAGTTCGCGGCGCAGCGCCTCGGCCACCGCGAGCCTGCGCTCGTGCAGGGCGCCGCCCAGCGTCCGCAGATGGCGCCGCCAGGCGGGCGAGCCGACCAGTTCCAGGGCGGTCTCCTGGAGGGGGCGCGGCACGAAGAAGCTGTCCACCACCTGGGTGGCGCGCAGCCGTTCGGCCACCGGGCCGCGGGCGGCGAGAGCGGCGACCCGCAGGGAGGGCGAGGTGGCCTTGGTCAGCGAACGCACGTGCACCACCACGCCGTCCGGGTCGCAGGCGGCCAACGGTGCGGGCAGCGGCGGCGCGTCGGCGTGCGCCAGCCGCCGCGCGAAGTCGTCCTCCACCACGAACGCCCCCGCCGTGCGCGCGATCCGCAGCACCTCCGGCCGGCGCTCGGCGGACAGCGTGGCCCCGGTGGGGTTGTGGAAGAGCGGCTGGCAGACGAACACCCGCGCGCCGGTGGCCCGGAACGCCTGGGCGAGCAGGTCGGTGCGCACCCCGTCCCCGTCCACCGGGACCGGAACCGGGCGCAGCCCCGCGGCGCGGGCGACGGCGAGCGTGCCCGGGTAGGCGGGTGACTCGACGAGGACGGCCGCGCCCGGCGCGGCGAGGGAGCGCAGCGCGGTGTCGAGGGCGCTCTGGCCGCCGGCGGCGATCAGGACGTCGGCGCCGCCGAGGGCGGAGTCCGGTCCGGCGATGTCGCGGGCGAACCACGCCCGGAGGTCCGCGAGCCCCTCGACCGGGGGCCGGTCCCAGGTGCCCGGACGGCGGCCGGCCCGGGCCAGCGCCCCGGCGAGCGCGCGCTCGGGTTGCAGGGAGGAGTGCAGGTAGCCGCCCACCAGGTCGATCACGCCGGGCGGGGGCACGGCGAGGGTGGCGAGGACACCCGAGGCGTCGGCGGCGCGCGGGGCGGACGCCGGGACCGCGGCTCGCGGGGGGAACGGGGTTCCGGCCGCCGAGGCCGGGACCGCGGCGGGGGTGGGAACAGGAGCGGACGGCGGGTCGGCGCAGAGCGCGACCTCCTGCCAGGACAGGTCGCCGTGGGCCCGGCGCGGCGCCCGCGGCCGGGCGCGGAAGACGCCGGCGCCGGGGCGGGAGGTCACCTCGCCCTCGGTGACGAGCACGGCGATGGCACGGGAGACGGTCACCGGACTGACCCGGTAGCGCTCCATGAGGGCCCGGCTGGAGGGGAGCCTGCCGCCCTCCGGGCAGCGCGCCACCTCGGCCCGCAGGAGGCCGAGCAACTGGTCCACACTGCTACCCTCGTTCATGTCAGCACAAGATAGCGCTACTCCGGTCCGGTGGATAACAGCGAACCACGGGACCGTTCTCGCCGCGACCGGCGTGCTCAGCTTCTCCTTCAGCTTCCCCGCGACGGTCTGGGCGCTCGACGGCTTCGGCCCCTGGACGTCCACCGGACTGCGCGGCGTGCTCGCCGCGCTGGTCGCCGGCACCTGCCTGGTCGCCGGCCGGGTGCCGGTCCCCGGACGCCGCCACTGGCCGGGGCTGCTCGTCGTGGCCGGCGGCTGCGTGATCGGCTTCCCGCTGCTGACCACGCTCGCGCTGCGGACCTCCTCGACCGCCCATTCCGCCGTCGTCATCGGCCTGTTGCCGCTGGCCACCGCGATCGCCTCGGTCGCGCGCAACGGCGAGCGCCCGTCGCGGCCGTTCTGGTACGGCGCGGTCGCCGGGGCCGCCGCCGTCATCGGCTTCACCCTGGAGCAGAGCCACGGCCGGCCGACGGTCGCCGACCTCTACCTGTTCGGCGCGCTGCTCGTCTGCTCCGCCGGGTACGCGGAAGGCGGCCGGCTCGCACGGCACATGCCCGGGTGGCAGGTCATCGCCTGGGGCGTGGTCGCCGCACTGCCCGCCACCGCGGTCGTCACCGCCCTCGCGCTGCCGTCCGAACCGGTCCACCTGACCGGCCGCGCGGTCGCGGGCATGCTCTACGTCGCCGTCGTCTCCCAGTTCTGCGGCTTCGTCGTCTGGTACCGCGGCATGGCCGCCATCGGCGTCGCCCGCGCCAGCCAACTCCAACTCGCCCAGCCGCTGGCCACGTTGCTGTGGTCCGTCCTCCTCATGGGCGAACACCCCTCCCCCGTCACGCCGTTCACCGCACTGGCCGTCCTGCTGGCGATCACGGTCACCCAACGCGCCAGAGCGTGACCACACCTGTCCCCGACCGGCGCCCTGCCGACGCCGGTCGGGGTACGGGCGGTGTGCGGGCCGCGGGACCTCTACGGCGCGGTGGTCGACTCCGCGTTCAGCTCGGCCAGTTGGCGGGTGAAGACACGGGCGCCGCCCTGAGCGGGGTGGCGGACGGGGACAGCGGGCACGCCGTGGCGCGCCAGGGCCGCCTCCGCCTTGCGGCCCACCGCGACGAAGGTGCCGATCTCGAACGCCTCGCCGAGGGCGAGCGCGACAGGAGCGCCTGCGGCCACCTCGGCCGCGCGCGGGGTGCGGTTGGAGGCGGGGCGCCCCGGCTCGTGCGGGTGGTGCGGAAAGATCGGCCAGAACAGCGGCAGCGGTCCGCGCCACGAGGCCATCGCGCCCCACACCACCCCCGAGGACGCCTCCCACCCGAACGCGGGCTCCGGCGGCACCCGGAAGCCGTCGCCCTCCGGGTCACCGGTGATCAGCCCCGGCCGGGCCGTGAGTTGGCGGACACTCGTGAACGAGATGCCGCTGATCGTGTGGCCCCGGTGGCCGGGCGCCTCGCCGACCAGCATCACGCGGGGGCGGTTCCGGGCGATCAACTCCAGGTAGCGGCGCAGGTTCTCCGTCCGCAACCGGCCCGCCGCGTCCGCGCCGTAGAGGAACTCCGCGTCGTCGGACACCGGAACGTCCCGCAGCAGCGACCAGAACCGCGCCAGGTCGGGCCCGCTCACCGCGGCCACCCGGCAGGACCCGCACCCGTCACGCCGTACCCACCCTGCTCGTCATGCCGTCGCCCGCGTACCACCACCTGGGCACCGTACCGCTTCCGGCGCGCCGTTCACTCACCGACCGGAGCGGACGGGGCCGGGGCGGACGGGATCGGGTCGCTGCCGCGCGTGGCGGCCCACAGCAGGAGCGCGAGCAGGCTGACCGCCGCGCCCAGGGCGCACACCGCCCGCCATCCCGCCGCCGCGTAGAGGGAGGTCGCCGCGAGGGCTCCGGAGGCGCTGCCGATCGAGTAGAAGACCATGTAGCCGCCGATCAGCCGGCTGCCGGCGGCCGGGTGCAGCGCGTGGATCAGCGTCTGGTTGGTGACGTGGACCGTCTGCACCGCGAGGTCGAGCAGGACCACGCCGGCCGCCAGCGCCCACAGCGACTGCCGGGTGAGGGCCAGGGGCAGCCAGGAGGCGCTGAGCAGGACCAGCCCGGCGCCCGTGGTGCGGCCGGAGTGGCCGCGGTCGTTGAGCCGGCCGGCCGCGGTGGCGGCGAGGGCGCCCGCGGCCCCGGCCAGCCCGAACGCCCCGATCCCGGTGTGGGACAGCGCGTAGGGGGGCGCGCTGAGCGGCAGTGCCACGCTGCTCCACAGGACGCTGAAGGCGGCGAAGATCAGCAGGGCGAGCAGGGCCCGTACCCGCAGCAGGCGCTCCCGCGCGAACAGGACGGCGGTCGACCGCAGCAGCCGGCCGTAGCCCCCGCCCGCCGGAGCGGCACCGCGGCCGGTCGGCAGCAGGCGGTGCAGGGCCAGCGCGAGCGCGCCGGTGAGGACCGCCGAGCAGAGGTAGACCGAGCGCCACCCGGCCGCATCGGCCAGCAGCCCCGACACCGTACGGGCACAGAGGATGCCGGTGACCACGCCGCTGGTCACCAGCCCGACGACGCGCCCGCGTTCCCCGGGCGCGGCGAGGGAGGCGGCGAACGCCACCAGCGTCTGCGTCACCACCGCCAGCAGCCCCACGGCGGCGAGCCCGGCGAACAGCACCGCCGCGTCGGCCGCGGTCGCCACCACCGCCGACGCGACGGCCAGCAGCAGGAGTTGGGCCACGACCAGGCGCCGTCGGTCGAGCAGGTCGCCCAACGGCACGAGCAGGAACAGTCCGAGCCCGTACCCGACCTGGGTCAGGGTCACCACCGCGCCGACCGTGGCGGTCCCGAGCGAGAAGTCGCGGCCGAGCGTCACCAGGAGGGGCTGCGCGTAGTACACGTCGGCCACCGCCGTCCCGCAGGCCACCGCGAAGAGCAGGGCGAGCCCCCGGGACAGCCCGCGCCCGGCCTCCCCCGCGGCGGGCCCCGCGCCCTCGGCCGTCGTCACGCCCTCGTCCGTTTCCACGCCGACCCCTCACATCCGGTTGCATCTTGCTACCCGATGGACGGTAGACCGTTCTGGTAGCATGTTGCAACCGAATACGGGAGCACGGGAGAGGAGTGCGCGATGGTGGAGCGGACCCGCTTCGACGACAGCGACTGCCCCGTGGCGCGCTCGGTCGACGCCATCGGCGACTGGTGGTCGCTGCTGATCGTGCGCGACGCCTTCGACGGGAGCCGCCGCTTCGGGGAGTTCCAGCGCAGCCTGGGCGTGGCGAAGAACATCCTCAGCGCCCGCCTGCGCGCGCTGGTCGCCACCGGCGTGCTCGACACCGCGCCGGCGTCGGACGGCAGCGCCTACCGGGAGTACGTCCTGACGCCGAAGGGCCGGGCGCTCTTCCCCGTCATCGTGGCGCTGCGGCAGTGGGGCGAGCAGAACCTGTTCGCGCCCGGCGAGCCCCACTCCACACTCCTCGACCGCCACGAGGGGCGCCCCCTGCGCCCGCTCGAGGTCCACGCGGCGGACGGGCGCCGGGTCGACGCCGACGACACGGCCGTCCGGAAGATCGGCTGAACGCCAGGGCCGGAGCGCCGGCCGGAGCGCCGGCCCGCGCGCCACGACATCACGCCGCTCGGTGAGCGCGGCGCGGGGAGAGTGGTGCGGTGGGAGTGGTGTGACGGCCGCTCCGTACCCGTGGGCGCGCGGCCGTCCGGGCCCGGCCCGCGTTCGCGGTGGCGGCGCCGCGGGTCAGCCGTACAGGGCGGGCGCGGGCAGGACGAGGACGACCTCCCCGAGCACCTCGCCCCGCGCGTGCGCGTACCCCCGCTCGGTGCCGGCGACGGCGAACCCGCACTTCTCCAGTACCCGGATCGACCCGGCGTTGTCGATGGCCGCGCGCGCGTGCAGCGGCCGCTCGGGAACCTCGGTGAGCAGCGCGCGCAACGCGGCGGTGGCCACCCCCTGGCCCCAGTGCTCCCGGCCGATCCAGTACGTGACCTCGCGCTCCTCCGGCGGCCCGAACACCGCGACGTGGCCCAGGACGTCACCCCCGGCACCGACCACGGTGCGCCCGACGACCGCCGGGTCCTCCGAGGTGAACGCCGCCATCCACACCGCCTCGGGGTCCGCCGTCTGTACGAAGAAGACGGGCAGGTCGCCGTCCTGCACCGCCCGCAGCGCCACGTCCATCGCACCCTTCCCGTCCACCGGTGACCGGCGGCCGCGGGCTCCGCCCCGCCCGACCGCCACGCCCCGTGCTACCACCACCGGCCCGCGCGGTCCCGTCCTCCCCGATCCGCGCAGCCACCCGCGGGCACCCCGCGGCCACCGCGCACCGCGTCCGCCGACCCCGCCCGGCCTCCGCCGCCCACGCGCCCCCGGGCGAGGCACCGCCCCAAAGCGACGCCCACCCGAAGGCCCCACCCCGACACCCGCCCCCTTATCGCACACCCGTTCGAACATGTGCCAGAATCCAGCCATGCCCCACTTCTTCCCCGACGACCTCGTCCAGGCGCAGCACGACTGGTACACGACCTACCGCGAACTGGCGGCGAGCGCGGGCGCGGGCGCGCGCACCACCGTGCTGCGCCGCCGCCTGGTCCGGCTGTCCGTCCGGATCAGCGCGCACCCGTACTGGGCCACCCTCCCCGGCACCGCCCCCGCCGCGCGGATGGAGCTGAAGCAGATGACCTGGGACGCGCGGGCCCCGCACTACGCTCCCCACCACCCCAGCCCCGACCAGGCCCCCTGACGCCAACCGCCTCCGCCCCCGGCCCCGGCCACCCCGCGCCACCGCGACCACCGGCCGCCGGCCACCCCGCGCGCCCGTCCGCAGCCCCGATCGCCGCGCGCCCCCGGCCCGCCCCCTCGCGGACCACCGGAACCGCCACCCGCGCGGCACCCCCGCACCCCCGCTTCGCCCGAGCCGTCACCACCCCGTGACCTCCTCCGCCCCACCCGCCTCAGTGACCCTCGGTTCCGACAGATCACGGAGAGCGCTCTCTTCACGCCTTGACACGGCACGCCACATGCCCGCAGGGTACGGTCCAAGAGAGCGCTCTCAGCAGCGTTCGCCGCTCGCGCACCGCGCCCCCGAACGCCTCGCGCGCACCGCCCGGGCGCACCGCAGCCGCCGGCCGTAGGACAGGGGTAGGTCGTATGCCTTCACGCAGCGCCGCAGGGAGTGACGCGCCCGGAGCCGTCCAAGGGCTCGGGGGTGGAACCGCCACGCTGGTCGCGGAGGCGCTGCGCCGCCGCACGTTCGCCGCCGCCGCGCCGGTCGCCGCACCCCCACCCGCCGCGCCCGCCGTATCCGCGGCGGGTGCTGTCGCGCCCGCCCCGCCCGGCACCGCACCGGCCGCCTCCTCCGCGCGCGACCGCGGCGGCCGGCGACCCGCGTACGCCTACCGGCCGTCCGCCGAGCCGGACTTCGGCCCGAACGTCCGCGTGTTCGGTCCGGACACGCCGATCGGCCGGGTCCAGGAGGCACTGGACGCCGCCGCGGCCGCGCCGCCGGCCGAGGGGTCCGACCCCGCCGGCCTGCGCACCTTCCTCTTCAAGCCCGGCCACTACGCCGTGGACCTCCGGCTCGGCCCCCGTACCTCCGTCGCGGGCCTCGGCGCGCACCCCGGCGACGTCACCGTCGACGGGGCCGTGCGGATCACGGGACGGCCGAGCCGGCACGCGGCCGGCGGCGCGCCGGCGGACGCCCCGCGCACGGCGGGCGGCCCCACCACCGCGCCCGTGGACGGCGGTTGGCGGGACGCGTCACCCACCGCGCCGGTGCACCGGATGCACGTGCGCGGCCGACTGCTGCTCGCCCCGGGCGGGAGCGGGCTCCGCGGCGGCGGGCGGATCGCCGACGCGCCGGCGGGCCCGATGATCACGGTGGAGCCGGTACGGGTCGGCCCCGCCGCCGGTGCCGGGGAGACGGCGGAACGGCCCGCGCGGGTCCTCCCGCAACCGCCGCTCCCCGCGCGGGCGGACGGCCCGCCCAGCCGCGGGAGGCCGTTCCTCTACGTCGGCGAGGGCGGCCACTACCGCGTGTTCCTGCCGGGGCTGCGGCACACCGCAGCGGGCGCGGGCGCGGGCGGGAGCGTCGGCGGCACGCCGGACTCGTCGGTGCCGATCGACCGCTTCTTCGTGGCCCGGCCGGAGGACTCGGCGCGCGCGATCAACAAGGCGCTCTCGCAGGGACGGCACCTCCTGCTGACTCCGGGCGTCTACGACCTCGCGGACACCGTCCGGGTCAAGTGGTCCGGCACCGTGGTGCTCGGGCTCGGCCACGCGATGCTCCGCCCGCGCCCGGGCGTGGTCGCGATGACGGTCGCGGACGCGCGCGGGGTGCGGATCGCGGGGCTGCTGATCGACGGGCACCCGGCCGACTCCCCGGTGCTGCTGGAGATCGGGGCGCGGCGGGGTGGCCGCGCCGACCCGCGCGATCCGGCCTCGGTCCAGGACGTCTGCCTGCGGGTCGGCGGCGGCCGCGGGACGGGCTCCGCGCTCGTCGTCAACAGCGACGGGGTGCTGCTCGACCACGTCGGCGTCTGGCACGCCGGAGCGTGCGGCCCGGAAGGCGGGGAGCGGCCGGCAGTGGTCGTCAACGGCGACGGGGTGCGGGCCACCGGGCTGTTCACGGCGGGTCGCGGAACGGCGGGCGAGGCGTGGGCCGGCGAGGACGGCCGCGGTCCCGCCGCGTCGGGCGTCCCGGCGTCGCGCTGAACAGCGGGCGGGCGGGGCCGGGGCGTCACGCCCGCAGGTGCGGCAGCACCCTGTCCAGCCGGCGCGGCAGCCACCAATTGGCGCGGCCGATCAGGAACATCGTGGAGGGCACCAGCACCAGCCGTACCAGCGTGGCGTCCAGCACGACGCTCACCGCCAGGCCGAGCGCGAGCATCTTGACCACGACGGTGGGCGAGGCGGTGAAGGAGAGGAAGACCGCCGTCATGATCAGGGCGGCGCCGGAGACGACCCGCCCGGTGGCGGCGAGTCCGGTGCCGACGGAGGCGGTGTTGTCGCCGGTGCGGCGCCACGCCTCGGAGATCCGGGACAGCAGGAAGATCTCGTAGTCCATGGACAGTCCGAAGACGATGGCGAACATCATCATCGGCACGTAGGACTCGATGGGCACCGCCTCGGGCAGGCCGAACAGGCCCCCGCCCCAGCCCCATTGGAAGACGGCGACCAGGACACCGTACGAGGCCCCGGTGGTCAGCAGGTTGAGCACGACCGCCTTCAGCGGGATGACCAGGCTGCGGAAGACCGCCATCAGCAGCACGAAGGCGCAGACCAGCACGATGCCGATGATGACCGGCAGCCGCTCTGCCACCTTGTCGCGGAAGTCGAGTTGGGCGGCGGGGGTTCCGGTGAGGTGGGCGCGGGCGCCGGTGCCGCGCAGCGCGTCGGGCAGGGTGTGGCGGCCGAGCGCGTCGAACAGCGCACCGGTGGCGGCGGACTGGGGCGCGCTCGCCGGTTGGACGCTGGTGACCAGGATCTTCCCGTCGGAGCTGGGCCGCACCTCCCCCGCCGCCGCCACGTCGGGTGTGTCCCGGAGGGCGCGGGTCAGGTCGTCGGCGACGGTGTCCGGAGAGGCGGTGGCGCCGGCGAGGTCGACGACGACGGTGAACGGGCCGTTGGCGCCGGGGCCGAAGCCCGGGCCGTGGGCGTCGGCGATCCAGTCGTAGGCGGTCCGGCTCGTGGAGCCCTTCGGGTCGGCGCCGTCGTCCACGTGCCCCAGCCGCATCGAGAACATCGGCACCGCGCAGACCACGAGCACCGTGACGCCTGCGGCGAGGAACCGTACGGGGTGGCGGGCGACGGTGCGGGCGTAGCGGTGCCAGCCGTCGGACGCGCCGGTGGTCTCCGCGACGGGGCGGCGGCGCACCGCGACCCGGTCGATGCCGCGGCCGACCAGCGCGAGCGCGGCGGGCACCAGCGTCAGCGAGGCGCAGGCGGTGACCACCACCGCGAGGGTCGCGGCGAGCCCGAGCTTGCCGATGAAGGTGAGGCCGCAGGCGTACAGGCTGAGCAGGGCCACCGCCACGGTGAGGGCGGCGACCAGCACCGCGTGGCCGCTGGAGTCGGTGGTCCGGGCGACGGCCTGGCGCGGGTCGCGGCCGTCGATCAGGTCCTGGCGGAACCGCGTGGTCAGGAAGAGGGCGTAGTCGATGCCGACACCGAGCCCGATCATCACGGCCAGGGTGGGCGCGGCGGTGGCGAAGGTGACGGCGCCCGCCACGACGCTGACCACGCCGACACCGACGCCGACACCGACCACGGCGGTCAGCAGCGGCAGCAGCGCGGCCAGCACGCTGCCGAACGCGAGCAGCAGGATCAGCAGCGCCGCGACGACGCCGACCGCCTCGCTGGCGGAGTCGTTCGCGGGCGCGCGGGTGACCTGGTCGAAGTCCCCGCCGAACGCGACCCGCACGCCGTCGGCACGGGCGGGCGCCACCGCCTCGTCCAGGGTGTCGGTGTAGCCGTGGCCGAGGGTCTTGAGCTGCACGTCGAAGGAGACGGTGCGGTAGGCGGTCCGGCCGTCGGAGCTGGTGGTCTGCCCGGAGACCGAGGTGGCGTGCGGCATCGCCGCGAGGCGGTCGACGCTCTCGTCCACGGCCTGCCGGTGCGAGGCGACGGTGCCGGAGCCGACGTGCAGCACCACCTTGCCGGTGGTCGCGCCCGCCGCCGGGTCGGAGGTCCTGAGCAGGTCGGCGCCGCGGTCCGACGAGCTGCCGGGCAGGCTGACCTTGTCGCTGAACGTGGGGCCGACGACGTGCCGGCCGCCGAGCGCGAGAACGAGCAGGACCAGCCAGACGGCGACGACCCGGACCGGGTGGCATGCGCAGAAGGCGCCGATGCGGCCGAGGCCGCCGAGCTGGCCGTTCGAGCCCGGCCGGCCGTTCGGGCCTGCCTGGCCGCTCGGGCTTGCCTGGCCGCTCGGACCTGCCTGGCCGTTCGGGCCCTGGGCGCTGTCCGTGCCGTTGTGGCCGGGGCCCGGGGGCGCCGGGGGTTCGGATTGCGGGGGTTCGGACGGGGAGCGGGAAGACACGGCGCCTCCGGAAAAAGTGTCAGGACCGACACGACTGCGCGGTGAGCCCGAGCCTAGAGCAGGAAGTGGCAGAACTGCCAATTGACATGACAGACACGTTGGCTAGGCTGGTCCCCATGCCAGCCACACCCCCCGACGCCGTATCCGGCCCCGGACTGCGGGAGCGCAAGAAGGAGCAGACCCGGCACGAGCTGCGCGAGAGCGCCGCCCGGCTCTTCGCCGCCCACGGGTTCGCGGGCACCACGATCGCCGACATCGCCGCGGGCGCGAACGTCTCCGAGCGCACCTTCTTCCGGTACTTCGACAGCAAGGAGGCACTGCTGCTGCCCGACGGGGCGGAGCTGTTCGCCCGGGTCGAGGCGGAGCTGACGGCACGCCCGGACACGGAACCGCCGTTCGACGCGGTGTGCGCGGCGCTGCTGGCGGCCGCGGGCGCCTTCGGCGCCACCAGCCTGACCGCGCTCACCCACTCCCTCGAAGGCACCGAGTCCCTGGTGATGGCCCGGCTGGTGAAGGAGTTCGTCCGCTGCGAGGCCCGGCTCGCCGCGCTCGTCGAGCGGCGGCTGCCGCCGGAGACCCCCGACCGCGACCTGTGCGCGGCCGTGCTCGCGGGCGCCGCCCTGTCCGCCGCGCGCGCGGTGCTGCGCACCCAGCGCGGCCGGCGCGCCGCCGGCACCGCCGAGCCCACCGCGGCCGGACTGCTGCCCGAGGCACTGGCCCAACTCGCCCGACTCCCCCGGATCGGAACCACCGACGCATGACGCCCAGCGACAAGCCCCAGGACCGGCGTACGGACACCCGCATATCCGACGCACCCGCCGCGCCCAAGGAGCCCGGGGCCCCCGCCGCGCCCGAGGGGCCCGGGGCGCCCGCCGCGCCCGGGGCACCCGAGGAGCCCACCGCACCCGAGGGGGCCAGGGGCACCGCCGCGCCCGGGGCACCCGAGGAATCCGAGGCACCTGCCATGCCCGGTCACCCCGGAGCACCTGGCACCCCCGCCGGCCCCGGCGCGCCCGCGGCACCCCCGGAAACCGGAGCGCCCGCGCGGACGCCGCGGCGGTTGGTCCCCGGCCGCCGCGCCGTGGTGGTGGCCGGCTCCGTCGTCGTCGGGCTGGCCGTGCTCGCCGCCACCGCGAACCTGGTCCTCGCCCACACCGCGCGCGAGCGCATCGCCCGCGCGGCGAGCTGCCGGCTCGCACCGACCGGTTCGGTGTCGGCGGACCTGTCCGGGAGCATGGCCGGACTGCGGCTGCTGACCGGGCAGGTCGGCACCGTGCACATCCGCGCCGAGGACGTGGAGCGCGACGGCATGGCCCTGACCGTCGCCGCCGACCTGCACGAGGTGACCACCAAGGGCACCATGAGCGGCGGCACCGCCACGGCCACCGTCTCCTTCGACGAACTCGGCAAGCGCCTCGACCGCAAGGGCGCCGGTCTGCGTCCGGAGTCCGACGGCCACGGCGGCCTGGTGCTGACCGGAACCCTCGCGGGCATCCCGCTCCCGGTGACCGTGCACACCTCCATCCGCACCGGCAAGGACTCGGTCACCGTCACCCCCACCGACGTCGACGTGCTCGGCCGGACCATCCCGGTGGCGCAGGTGACGCGCGGTCAGGGAAGTTCCGGGCTCGCCGCGAAACTCGCGCCGCGCACCGTGAAGGCGCCTGAACTCCCCACGGGGGTCGCCCTCACCGGGGCCCGTACGACCGGCGACGGGCTCGCGCTGACGCTGTCGGTGCCGGCCAGCACGTCCGCGGGCGATGCGAAGGGCTGCGCCGCGTAACGACCTCGGCACTCCACTCGACCGGCGGATCGCCACTACCTAGGATGGCGGATGGTTCCGAAGGTCCTTCGGTGAACCGGAGTTGCGTGAGCAGAGCAATGTGGTGAGGGGTCATATGCCAGCCGGAGATGCGTCGTCGAGCACTTCCATCGATGTGACGGTGCCCAGCGTCGCCCGCATGTACGACTACCTTCTGGACGGCAAGGACAACTACCCCGCCGACCGCAGTGCCACCGAGCAACTGCTGGAGCAGGTGCCCAGCATGAAGGTCCTGGCGCTGAACAACCGCCAGTTCCTGCGCCGGGTGGTGCGGGTGCTCGCCGAGGAGTACGGCATAAAGCAGTTCGTCGACCACGGCTCCGGCCTCCCCACCCAGGACAACGTGCACGAGATCGCCCAGCGCATCCACCCCGACGCCCGCGTCGTCTACGTGGACAACGACCCGATCGTGCTCGCGCACGGCCGGGTCCTGCTGGAGCAGAACGAGAACACCGCCGTCATCCAGGCCGACTTCCGGGACACCGAGAGCATCTGGGAGAGCCCGGAGGTGCACCGGCTGATCGACATGGACCAGCCGGTGGCCGCGCTGTTCGTGTCGGTGCTGCACTGTGTGAAGGGCACCGAGGACCCCGCGGGCATGGTGCACCGGGTCCGCGACCGGCTGCCGGCCGGAAGCTGCCTGGTGGTCTGCCAGTTGGTCAGCGAGGACCCCGACGTGCGGCGCGGCGTGAGCGAGTTCATGGACCAGTCCACCGGCGGCAACTGGGGCGAGGTGCGCGAGCAGAGCGATCTGCTGACCTACCTGGACGGCACCGAACTCCTGGAGCCCGGCCTCGTCGAGGTGTCCACCTGGCGCGCCGACAGCGAACTCGCCCTGGTCCAGCCCAGTTACGAGTGGATCGAGTACGGCGGCGTCGGCCGCGTGGGCTGACCTCGTCCGTTCCGCCGGTGGGCGCCGCGGTCGCGGCGCCCACCGTGCGTACCGTCCCCGCGCGTCACTCGTAGCGGCGCAGCGCGTCCTCCAGCAGGACCCTGCTCTCCGCCGGCGTGGCCGCGACCGCGCTCAACTCGTCGAGCGCCGCGCGGTAGCGGTCCAGGTCCTCCAGCCGGTCGAGGTACATCGCGCTGGTCATGTGCTCCAGGTAGACCATGTGTCGAGCGCCGCGCGGTAGCGGTCCAGGTCCTCCAGCCGGTCGAGGTACATCGCGCTGGTCATGTGCTCCAGGTAGACCATGTCCGGCAGGAAGCCCTGCGCGAACCGCAGGTAGGTCACGGCCGCGCCCGGGGTGGCGGCGGCGCTCGCCTCGTAGGAGGCGATCTGGAGCCGGACTCCCGGCTGCCGCAGCACTTCGAGCAGGTAGGCGAGTTGGTCGCGCATCACCTGGGCGCCGCCGACCGGGCGGTGCAGCACCCCCTCGTCGATGAGGGCCCAGAGCACGGGTGCGCCCGGCTCGTTCATCCGCCGCTGGCGCTCCAGCCGCAGCTCGACCCGCTGCTCCACCTCGCTCTCGGACGCCAGCCGGTGGCCGATGCGCACGACGGACTGCGCGTAGGCGGGCGTCTGGAGCAGGCCGGGCACGAACTGCGTCTCGTAGGTGCGGATCACGTGCGCGTCGCGCTCCAGGCCGATGAGCTGCTGCAGCCAGTCCGGCACCACCTCGCCGTACGGCTGCCACCAGTCCGGCCGGGCCGAGCGCTCCACCATGGCGACGATCTGGTCGCGCTCGTCCGGATCGACCCCGTAGAGCGCCAACAGCTCATCGACGTCACGGCACTTGAGGTTGACGTGCGCGGTCTCCATGCGGCTGATCTTCGAGGCGTGCGCACGGATGTGCCGGCCCGCGTCGACCGGGCTGATCGACCTGTTCTCCCGCAGCGCCCGCAGGTAGTTCCCGAGCACGCGGGCCATCGCCTTGGCCCCCATGGAGGGGCGGCGTTCGAGAAGCTGTATGGGCGATACGAGCTGCGGCGCGGCAGGCATGCGGGCTCCCAACACAGGTACGGGCCGGGACCAGTATTGCACCGCATCACCGCGAACGGCTGTACGTGTGCGCCGACGGCCCGGAATGCGCTACGGCGCGTGCGCCGCCTCGCGTCCCAGGCCGTCGGCAGCGGGAAGTGCCTTTCCCTGACGGGGTGTTCGGCCGCGCGCGGTCAGCCGGTGTAGGCGTCGAAGTCGCCGTCCCTGGCGCCCTCGACGAACGCCGTGATCTCCGCGCGGGTGTAGACGAGCGCGGGTCCGTCCGGGTGGCGCGAGTTGCGCACCGCCACGCTGCCGTCGGGCAGCGCGGCCACCTCGACGCAATTGCCGCTGGAATTGCTCCGCCCGCTCTTGACCCAGCGGACCCCGGAAATCGAACTGGCCTGCACACCGTTCTCGAACTGCTGCACCTGGCATCACTCCTACGTCGGTCGGGCGGCGTTCGGTTACGCTCACGCACCAGGAGCCACGGCAGTTGCCGATACGGCCCCGTGCGCATGTGCCGCTGCAATTCCCGATGCAATTGCAGCGGCGCTCCGCACGTCACGGTACTGTCGTGACGTGCGCGGTGTCGACACATGCGTGAACGGCTCGGCTCCGGGGTAGGGTCAAAGCCGCTTCCGGGATGTTGCAGCTCAGGGGGCCGCAACACCCCGGACGCCGACGCCCCGCGCGAGCACGGCAGTTGCACGACCGTACGGGGGTCGTCCAACTGCCGTGCCGTCCGTGGACCCGGTCCGCGTGGCGGGCCGCCACGACGCGGCGCGGGCCGGCCCGCCGCGGCTGCTCACGCCGCCCGGCGCACCTCGATCAGCAGTGCCTGACCCGGGTTGAGGCTCGGCATCGGCAGCCCGGCCCTCGTGAGCACCGCACCCGGCAGCCGGACCCAGCCCTCCAGCGCCGCGGTCAACCACGCCGGCCCCCCGGTCTGGTGCATCGACGGCAGGCCGAGTTCGGTCCGCACACGGACGTCGTACCGCTCCTTCGCGGCAAGGCCGGGCAGTTGGACCCGGCCGAACTGCGCCTCGGTGGACGTCGCGGTGCGCGCCCAGCAGTACAGCGCCGCCGAACCGTCGAGCGCCACCACGCCGTGCAGCAACCGCGCCTCCCGCTGCGGGTCGTCCGGTCCGGTCAGGTCCGCCCGGACCGTGCGCCCGCCGTGCAGCAGCGGGCGCAGCTCCCGGTACATCGCCGTCCACGCGGTGATCCGCGCCAACTCCTCGTCCGTGCAGGTGGTCAGGTCCTGCTCGATGCCCGCGTGCCCGAACAGCGCGGTGGCCAGCCGGAAGGACACGGAGGTCTCCCGGTGGGTGGTGTGCGCGGGCGACGGACCGAAGTGCGCGCCGACCAGCTCGGGCGGCAGCAACTGCCCGGTCCAGCGCTGGATCGACTGGCGCTCCACCGGGTCGTTGCAGTCCGAGGCCCACACCCGGTCGGTGCGCGCGAGGATGCCCAGGTCCACCCGCCCGCCGCCGCTGGAGCAGCTCTCGATCTCCAGCCCCGGATGCCGCTCCTTCAGCGTGTCCAGCAGCCGGTAGAGCGCGACCACCTGGGCGTGCGCCACCGGGCGGTCGGCGGGGCCGTGCACGGCCTCGTGCAGGTCCCGGTTGTGGTCCCACTTCAGGTACGCGATGCCGTACTCGGTGACCAGCGCGTCGATGCTGTCGAGCAGGTACGCCCACGCGTCGGGGTTGGTGACGTCCAGGACGTACTGGTTGCGGGAGGACGGACCGCGCCCCGCCGCGGGGCCCAGCACCCAGTCCGGGTGCGAACGGGCCAGCTCGGAGTCGGGGTTGACCATCTCCGGCTCGAACCAGAGCCCGAACTGCATGCCCCGCGCCCGGACATGGTCCGCCAGCGGAGACAGCCCGCGCGGCCACACCTCCGGGTCCACCTGCCAGTCGCCGAGCCCGGCGTTGTCCGAACGGCGCCCGAGGAACCACCCGTCGTCGAGCACGAACCGCTCGACGCCGACGTCCGCGGCCTTGTCCACCAGCCGCAGCAGCCGGTCGAGATCGTGGTCGAAGTAGACCGCCTCCCAGCTGTTGAGGACCAGCGGGCGGGGCCCGGCCGGGTGCTGGGGGCGCGCCCGCAGCAGGGTGTGGAAGCGGTCGGCCAGGCCGTCCAGCCCGTCGGCGGACCAGGCGTACCAGCTCACCGGCGTGCGGTAGCCCTCGCCCGGTGCGAGCCGCACCTCGCCCGCCCGCAGCAGCTCGCCCCCGCCGAGCGCCGCGGCGTGCACCCCGGCGCCCTCGGGCAGTTGCTCCACCAGGAAGCGCTGGTCGCCGCTCCACGCCACGTGCACCGCCCACACCTCCCCGGACCGGAACCCGAAGCCCGGCGTGCCGACCGCGAGCAGGTACGGCGAGTCGAGCCCGGGCTTGCCCCGCCTGACCTCCCGCGCGTAGGTGCCGTGCGCCAGCGGGCGGCGCTGCGGGGAGCGCTCGCGGCTCCACTTGCCGGTGAAGTCCAGCACCTCGCCGGCCCGGCGCGGCACCGGCAGCAGCGTCACCGCCTGCGCGAGGTCGTACGGCGCCGGGTCGGCGCCCTCACCGGCGCGGCGGGTCAGGTCGGCGTGGACGCCCAGCACCCCCGAGGGCTCCATCCGGTAGGTGACGGCGACGTCCAGGCCCGCGCCGGCGTCCGCCAACTCGATCCTCAACTCGCCGCCGCCGCGCGGGTCCTGGCGGTGTTCCACGGCGGACGTGGCCAGCCGCGGCGCGCTCGCCCCGCCGACCAGGTGGCCGTGGTGTGCCGGGGTGCCGGACCACCCCTCGGCCTCGGTCGGCCACACGGTGAAGCGCCGCCCGCAGTCGATCGAACTGTTCAGCACGGCGGCCTCGCCGGTCAGGCTCAGCGCGGCCAGGTCCGCGTCGGACAGGTCGCCGAGGTCGGCTCCCCAGTGCAGCACGCGGGGCACCGGCTCCGTCATCTCCACGACGAGACTCGTACCGGCAGCGCGCAGAGCGACGATCCGTGCCGAGGTGGTGGGCATGCGAGGGTGTCCTTTCCATGGGCCGGCGGCGAATCTAACGAGCCTTTCCTTCCACCGTCAACATATCCCCGCCCCCGGCGCACCCGGACACCCGCCAGGGGTGCGGTAGAGCTGCGACGCCCAGCCGCAACCGGCGCCCGGGTCGCCGCACACCGCGACAGACCCCCTCCGGGGGCCCGGGGAACTGCACGACCAGCCGGGGCGGCCCTGCACCCGGGTTTTCCTCCGAACCCCCGCGGCGATCCGCCGGCCCCGCCACCGGGGCCGGGGCCTCCCGGAGCGCCCCGAGTCACGGCTTGAGCCCTGCGGGAAACTTCCTTTTGTTGCCCCAGGAAATGTATCCTCCGCCCCATGACCCTCGCCGCTCGGCCGCCCGCCGCGGCCCTGGTCTTCCGCACCCTGCTCGTCCACGGCCCGCTCCCCCGCGCCGAGATCGGCCGCAGGACCGGCCTGTCCCCGGGAGCCGTCACGAAGGTCGCCACCCCGCTCCTCGCCGACGGCTGGCTCACCGAACTCGGCGGCCCGGCCGCCGCCGGGGCGCGCGGCTCGGGCCGCCCCGCGGTCCCCCTCGCGATCCGCGCGGACCGCGCCCGCTTCGTCGGCGTGAAGATCACCGGGGACGAGCTGATCGGCGTCCTCACCGACCTGACCGCGCGCCCGCTGGCCACCGGCCGCGCCGAACTCCGCTCGCGCGACGTGGACACCGCGGTGCCCGACCTCGCCCGGCTCGTCTCCCGGCTCTGCGCGGACGCCGGACCGGAACGGCCGGGCGGAGGGCGCGGGCCGGCGTACGGCGCGGTGCACGGCCTCGGCGTCACCCTCGCCGGGGACGTCGACGGCCGGACCGGCGTCGTGGGGTACTCCCCCTTCCTCGACTGGCGCCGGGTGCCGCTCGCCCGGCTCGTGGAGGCCGCGACGGGCCTCCCGACCCTGGTCGAGAACGACGTCCGCGCCCTGACCGTCGCCGAGCAGTGGTTCGGCGCGGGCGTCGGGCTCTCCTCGTTCGCCCTGGTCACCGTCGGCGCCGGCATCGGCTGCGGCCTGTCGATCGACGGCCGGGTGGTGTCCGGGGCGCACGGCGTCTCCGGGGAGGTGGGGCACCTGCCGGTCGGCGGCACCGACCGGGTGTGCACCTGCGGCAACACCGGCTGCGTGGAGGCGGTCGCCTCCAGCCGGGCCATCACCGAGCAGGCGCGGGAGGCGGCCGGCGACCCCGGGCTCGGCATGGCCGGCGCGGTCCGGCTCGCCCACGCCGGCCACCGCGAGGTGCGGGCGGTCTTCGCCCGGGCCGGCCGGGCGATGGGGCTCGCCCTCGCCTCGGTCGCCAACCTCGTCGGCCCCGAGCGGATCGTCATCTCCGGCGAGGGCGTGTCCTCCTACGACCTGTACGAGGAGCAGATCCGGCGGACCTTCGCCGCCCACGCGTTCGGCGCGGCGGCCGACTGCGACCTGGTGGTCCGCCCCCTGCCGTTCGAGGAGTGGGCGCGCGGCGGCGCGGCGGTGGCCGCCCAGCGCCTCTTCGCCCCGCTCGGGTAGCCGGGGCGCTTCCGCGGGCGGACGGGGCCGACGCGCCGACAGGCGAACGGCGGCGAACCGGGGCGAACCGGAGGGCGGAGCCCAGGCCGCGAGCCGCAGGGGCCCCGAGCCGGTGACGGCGGCCGTCAGCCACCCGGGCGGAGCCGGGGAGGAGCCGTTGAGGGCGGGAAGGAGCCGGGCGGGCCCGCACGTCCCCCGCCGTCACCGCGCGGCGCGCAGGTCCCTGACGACGCGGAACCGCTCCAGCACCACCCGCGTGGCGTCGTCCACGGTGAACCCGGGGTCGCCCAGCGCCTCGCGGACCTCCGGGCCGTGCCAGAACCGCTCGTGGCCGGCCCGCCACGAGGCGACGCTGTCGTCCCCCTCCCCCTCGTCCAGGGCGTGCGCGAGGTCCACCTCCCCGAGCGGTACGACCCGTACGTCCGTCACCTCGATCACCGCGACCGGCCGGTCGTCGGAGTCCACCACCGCCGACCGGTCGCCGACCCGCGGCAGTGCCTCGCCCTCGTGCTCGTAGTCCGCGACGAGTCCGGTGGTCGCGGTCTTGGTGCCGTCGAGGACCGCCGCGACGAGCTTGTCCCGCAGCGGGCCCGGGAAGGCGAACTCGGTCCTCGGCAGCGCGGCGGGATCGGCGGGATCGGCGGGCAGGTCGGAGCCGGAATGGGTCGTCATGCGCTCACGGTAGCGGCCGGCGCTCCCGCCCCCGGCGGCGTACGGACGGCGGACCCGGTCCCGTACGGCCCGCGCCGCACCCCCGGCGGACCGGCGCCGTACGCCCGGCAGGCCCGCACCCTACGCCCGGCGGCACGCGCGCGGCCCGCCCGGAGGGTCCGGACGGGCCGCGCGGCCGCTTGTCGTGCCGGGGAGGGTTACGCCTCGTCGGCGCGCACCAGCAGCACCGAGACGTGCGCCACCTTCGCGACGCCGCGGCTCACGCTCGGGTGCAGCAGGCCGGAGATGCCGCTGTAGTGGCCGGGGCCGACCGCGATGAGGTCGCTGCCCAGCGCGTCGGCGCGCTCGGTGAGGATCGCGGCCAGCTCCTCGCGCAGGCCCTCGTCGACCTCGCCGTCCGCGGTGATCCCCTCGCCCCGCAGCCGCGCGACGGCCTCGTCGACCACGCGGCGGCTCTCGTCGCTCTCCTCGACCGGCACCACGGTGCTGGCGATCGCGCCGCCGATCACCTGGGAGGGGCGGATGTGTATGACCTGGACCTCGGCGCCGGTCAGCTTGGCGAGGGAGGCGACGGCCTCGACCACGGCCGCACCGTGGGACGTGCCGTCGACAGCGGCGAGGATCTTCTTGTACATGGTCCAACTTCCTTGTCCGTACGGGGTCTCGCGGATCGGCGGGCCCTCCGCATCGTTGAGCGGCCGGGACCCGTGATCCATTCCCGGAACCGGAGTGGCGTCGGACACTCTTCCGCCGCTCCCCCACCGCTCTGCCCCCGGCTCCCCTCGCGGACGTCGTCGGCTCCCTCTGGCGGACGCAGTCTGCCCCGCCTCGCGGACCCCGCCCGCTCCCCTGGCGGACGCCGTCTGCCCCCACTCGCGGACCCCGCCGGCGGCGCACGTGCGGGCCCGGGGGCCGCGCCGATCCGCCCGATTCCGTCCGCGGGGCTCGACGGGGCGGCGGCGCGCCCCTTGAATGAGAGGCGGGGACTTTGCGGACACGCCCTGGGTGGCCTGGCGGGGCGACGGTCGAACGACGACGAAGTCGGGATGACGATGGCGGAGATGGGTGCGCTCAAGCGGCGCCGGACGCTGCTGGAGCACGAATGGGCCCGGTTGGTGCCGCAGTTGCGGTCCGCCGGGCGGGGCGCGGCGGACGCGCCGCCGGTACGGGCGGAGGTGGCCGAGTCGTGGGCGCGCTCGCTGCCGACGGTGGACCCGGGCCGGGAGAGCGCGCCGCCGGCCGCGGGCGGCCGCACGGCCGGCTGGGCGCGCTCCCCGCTGTACCGGCCGGTCACCGACCTGGCCGGTGAGCTGTTGAGCATCGCCGAGGACGCCGGTTTCGTCGCCGCGGTCACCGACGAGTGCGGCACCATCCTGTGGACCTGCGGCGGCCGGGTGATGCGGCGCCGGGCCGAGCGGGTCAACTTCGCGCCGGGCGGGCGGTGGGACGAGGGTGCGATGGGCACCAACGCGCTGTCGCTGGCGCTGCGCAACGGCCTGCCCAGCACCGTGTTCTCCGCCGAGCACCTGGTCGCGGCCCTGCACGGCTGGGTCTGCTACTGCGCACCGATCCACGGCCCGGACGGCCGGGTGCTGGGCGTGCTCGACCTGTCCACCACCTGGGACCGTTCGCACCCGCTGGCGCTGCCGACCGTCCGCACCCTGGCGTCGGCGATCGAGGCGCGGCTGCGGGACGGGGCCGGACCGGACCGGCCGCGGCCGGGGGTGGAGCTGCGCTGCCTGGGCCCGGCGCGGGTGAGCCGGGCCGGCGCCCCGCTGCACCTGCCGCCGCGGCAGTTGGAGATCCTGGCGCTGCTGGCGCTGGAGCCGGGCGGTTTCACCCCGGAGCGGCTGCGCGCGTCGCTCTACGGGGACCGGCCGGTGACCGCGTCCACCTTCAAGGCCGAGGTGTCGCGGCTGCGGCACGCGCTGGACGGCGCGGTCGCCACGCGGACGTATGCGCTGACCGAGCCGGCCGTGTGCGACGCGGTCGAGGTACTGGAGGCGCTCGGCCGCGGTGACACCCGTACGGCGGTCGAACGCTACCGGGGGCCGCTGCTGCCGCTGTCGGAGGCGCCGGGCGTGGTGGCCTGGCGCGAGCACCTGGAGGTGGTGGTGCGCGAGGCAGTGCTGGCCGCGAGCAGCCCGGAGGACGCGCTGCGCTACGGCGAGCGGGCGCCCTACGACACGGAGGTGCACGAGCACGCGCTGAGGCTGCTGGGCCCCGGCGACGTCCGGCGGGGCATCGCGGTGAGCCGGATCGGCGCGTCGCGGCGGTAGGCGGGGCCACCGGAGGGCGCCCGGGGGTGGGCGGGTGCCCTGAGTGGGTGCCCCTGGGGTGCCCGGGGGGGCGTGGGACCGCGCCCGCCTTCGGTGTTCGCCCGCGCCAACCTTTCGCCAACCTCCGCCGTCCACAGTGGTCGCGTCGTACCTCTGCGTATTTCAGGAGCGCCGTCATGGTCTACGCGCAACCCGGCACCGAGGGCAGCATCGTCAGCTACGCCGCCCGCTATGACAACTTCATCGGGGGCGAGTGGGTCGCGCCCGCCGAGGGCCAGTACTTCGACAACCCGTCACCGGTGACGGGCGAGACCTTCTGCCAGGTCGCCCGCTCGACCGCACCGGACATCGAGGCCGCGCTGGACGCGGCGCACGCGGCCGCCGGCCCCTGGGGCCGTACGTCCACCACGCAGCGCGCGATCGTGCTCAACAAGATCGCGGACCGCATCGAGGAGAACCTCGAGAAGCTGGCGGTCGCCGAGACCTGGGAGAACGGCAAGCCGGTCCGGGAGACGCTCGCCGCGGACCTCCCCCTCGCGGTGGACCACTTCCGCTACTTCGCGGGCGCGATCCGGGCGCAGGAGGGCTCGATCGGCGAGATCGACGCGGACACGGTGGCGTACCACTTCCACGAGCCGCTGGGCGTGGTCGGGCAGATCATCCCGTGGAACTTCCCGATCCTCATGGCGACCTGGAAGCTGGCGCCGGCGCTGGCCGCGGGCAACTGCGTGGTCATCAAGCCCGCCGAGCAGACCCCGGCGAGCCTGCTGCTGGTGATCGAGCTGATCGCGGACCTGCTGCCGCCGGGCGTGGTCAACGTCGTCAACGGCTTCGGGGTGGAGGCAGGCAAGCCGCTGGCGTCCAGCCCGCGGGTGGCGAAGGTGGCGTTCACCGGCGAGACCACCACCGGCCGGCTGATCATGCAGTACGCCAGTGAGAACATCATCCCGGTCACGTTGGAGCTGGGCGGCAAGAGCCCGAACATCTTCCTGCCGGACGTGACGGCGGCCGACGACGACTACCTGGACAAGGCCGTCGAGGGCTTCGTGATGTTCGCGCTGAACCAGGGCGAGGTCTGCACCTGCCCGTCGCGCGCGCTGATCCACTCCGGGATCTACGACGCGTTCATGGCCCGCTGCGTGGAGCGCACCCGCGCGATCAAGGGCGGCGACCCGCTCGACCCGGCGACCATGCTGGGCGCCCAGGCCAGCAACGACCAGTACGAGAAGATCCTCTCCTACATCGACATCGGCCGGCAGGAGGGCGCGGAGGTGCTGACCGGCGGCGCCGCCCGCACCGTCGAGGGGCTGGAGGGCGGCTTCTACGTCGAGCCGACGATCTTCCGCGGCACCAACGACATGCGGATCTTCCAGGAGGAGATCTTCGGCCCGGTGGTGTCGGTGACGACGTTCGACTCGGTCGACGAGGCGCTGAAGCTCGCCAACGACACGCTCTACGGCCTGGGCGCGGGCGTCTGGACCCGCGACGCCAACACGGCCTACCGGATGGGCCGGGAGATCAAGGCCGGCCGGGTCTGGACGAACTGCTACCACGCGTACCCCGCCCACGCGGCGTTCGGCGGCTACAAGAACTCCGGGATCGGCCGGGAGAACCACAAGATGATGCTGGAGCACTACCAGCAGACCAAGAACCTCCTCGTCTCGTACTCCCCGAAGGCCCAGGGCTTCTTCTAGCCCCTCCCCATGGGCGCCTGACCTGGGCATTTCCCAGGCCAGGCGCCCACGAGGAAGATCACCGCCACCGCGGCGGAATACTCCCGGTCCTCCCGATATCTCCCCCGGGTCTCCCACCTCCGACCGGCTTCTCCGGGGCATTTCCGGGCCGGATTTCCCGTGACCGGTCACCGGCGGCGTCCGCGGTCGCCGCAGCGCCGATGTCGGAGTGTGGAGCAGTGGGAACCGGACACGCCGTCAGGAGGTCAGGCGCGCGTTCCCGTTCGACGGAGGGCCCGCCAGCGCGTACGTGGAATCCGCACCGCCGGGACTACCGACCGCGAAACCGTCGCCGTGGCGACGTGGTTGCGCGCGGGGGCCCGGCCTGGCGCCTGTCAGCCACCGGGGCGATGCGTCGTACTGCCGCCGAGAGACGGCGTCGAGGGGCGTCCGCGGTGCGGTGGCCACCGGGTGGGCAAGGGCGGTCGCGGTCAGGGCAGTTCGGTGGCCAGCCGGCCCAGCTCGTCGGCGGCTTGCGTGATGAGCGCCGTGAGGTCCGCAGCCGTCACGCCGTCCCAGGCGCCGCTTCCGTGCTCGAAGACGGCGGCGCCGGCTCGTGCCGCCAGGCGCGCGGTGGGCTCGGGGATTCCGCGTGTGCCGAGCGCGCCGGTGAGTGCCTCGGTGAGCGTGGCCGACTTGGCGTGGGCCCTTTCCCGCAGTGCGGGAGAGGTCTCGATGATCCGCGCCCGGCGTTCGGCCACGGGGCGGCCCGCGACGAAGAGCGGTACCGCGGCACCGTACGCGCGTAGGACGAGGGCGAGCGGCGGGAGACCGGCCGGCGCCGACGCGATCGCGGCGGTCATCGTGTCGATCAGCTCCCGTTCGCCGTCGAACAGCACCTCGCGCTTGTCGACGAAGTGCCGGAAGTAGGTCCGCTCCGTCACTCCCGCCCGAGCGGCGATCTCCGCCGTGGTCGTGGCGTCGAAACCCTGCTCGCCGTACAGCTCCAGCGCCGCCTCGCGCAGTCTCGCCCGCGCTGGGGCACCACTTCTCGGCATGGCCACATCCTAGTGGGTGTCAGTCACTGACGCTTCCTGTAGGGTCAGTGACTGAAGCTACGCCGCGAAGGAGAGATCATGTCCGCTGTTTCGTCCCGTGTTGTCCGCTTCCATGAGACCGGGGAGCCGGGCGACGTCCTGCGCGAGGAGCGCACCGAGATCCCGGACCCGCCGAGCGGCACTGTGCGCGTCCGGGTCCTCGCCACCGGACTCAACCCCGCGGACTGGGAACTGTGCCGCGGGTTCATGCCGGGGACCCTGCCTCGCGGCATCGGTTGCGACGTGGCCGGCGTCGTCGACGCGATCGGCGCGGACACCGACCCGGGGCGTGGCACCGGTCGTGACGCGGTCAAGGTCGGCGACACCGTCTTCGGCACCGCCGACTTCGCGGGGCAGCCGAGCGCGGGAGCCGCGGACGTCGCCGTCCTGAACGGTTGGGCCCAGGTGCCCGACGGACTCGACCCGATACGGGCCGCCACCCTGCCGATGGTCGTGCAGACGGCCGCGTGGACGCTGGAGCTCATGGGCCTCGAACCCGGCCACACACTTCTCGTCCACGGCGCCGGCGGCATGGTCGGCTACGCCGCCGTACAGCTCGCACTGCGCCAAGGTGCGCGTGTGATCGCCACGGCCGGCCCCACCTTCGCCGCCGACCTCGAAGGGTTCGGCGCACACGTCACGGGCTACGGCGAGGGCATGCCCGAACGGGTGCGCGCGCTCACCGGTGGCGAGAGCGTCGACCTCGTGCTCGACGCGCCCCGGCCGAGCCCGGGGACGCTGCCCGACCTCATCGCCCTGGCCGGCGGCGACCCGAAGCGCGTGGTGACGATCAGCAACCACGCCGAGGCCCGGGAACTCGGCGCCCGCGTCAACATCGACGAACTGAGGCCCGGCCTCACACCGCTCGACGTCCTCTTGCCGGAGTACGCCTCCCTCGCCGCCGAAGGAGCGTTCCGCCTCCCGATCGCGCAGTCCTACCCGCTGAGTCAGTGGCGCGACGCCATGGCCCTCAGCCTCTCGGGCCACCCCCACGGCAAGGTCGTCCTGCTGCCCGCACTCGACGGTCCCACCGCCTGACCGGTCCCCGCCCGATCGGCCACGACGTCGCCTCCAGGGATGTCGCCTCCAGGGATGGGGAGCACGCGGGGGCACGCGCAAGGCAGGGCCGGTTCTCCCGGCCCCGCCGGTGAAAGGGGTACCGGACGCGTGCGCGTGGGCCCTGGAGGGGGCGCCCCCTCTCACTGGTGCACGTGTGCCCGCTGCCCTTCGCGGTCGAAGACCATGATCAACTCGGCCGGACCGTACAGGGCCGTGATCGCGTGCGGGACCATTGTCGTGAACTCCGCCGCCTCACCGGTGTCGACGTCGATCTGCCGCTCGCCCAGCCACAGCCGCACACTCCCCTCCAGCACCAGGAACCAGTCGTGGCCCGGATGGACCCGCAGGCAGGGCTGCTCATCGGACCGCTCCAGACGCATCTTCATCGCGACCGTGCGGCCGTCGGGACGACTCAGCGGCCACGTCGTCCGCGTGCCATTGCTGTGGGCGACCGGCCGGATGACGACGTCGTCGTCGGTGGGCGCCTCGAAGAGCAGGTCGAGACTCATCTGGAGGGCGCCGGCCAGCGGCACGAGCACGTCGAGGCTGAGCGTGCGCTTGCCCGTCTCGACGCGGCTGATGGTCGACGCGCTCAGGTTGGTGCGCTCGGCCAGTTCGTCCAGGGAGTACCCCAGGGTGGTGCGCATGCTGCGCAGGCGCGACCGCGCCAGAGCCTCGATGTCGGCGACTGCGTTCATCCCCCCATCCTCGCGCATCTTGCGAATTGTGCAAGGTCGTTTGCCGATCTCGCAGGCCGCTGTAGCGTCGTCGCCATGAGCGAGCATCCCGCGCCGAGCCGGCGGACGGCCCACCCCGAGCACACCGGCCACCCCCAGTACCCCGTCCTGGAACGTCACTGCGACGTCGCCGTCATCGGCGGCTCGGCCGCCGGCCTGGCCGCCGCCCTGCAACTCGCCCGCCAACGCCGTGGCGTCGTCGTGGTCGACGACGGCACCCCGCGCAACGCCCCGGCCGCACACATGCACGGCTACCTCGGGCACGAGGGCGCAACGCCCGGTGAGCTGACGGGGATCGGGCGCGCGGAGGTACGCGCCCACGGCGGGGAGGTGCTCACCGGCCGGGTCGTGGGGGTGCACCGCCGCGACGACGGCCGGTTCCGGCTCGACCTCACCGGCGGGCACACGCTGGTCGCCCGCCGCGTCCTCGCCGCGACCGGCCTGTCCGACGAGCTCCCCCCGATCGACGGCGTCGCCGAGCAGTGGGGGCGTGGCGTGGTCCACTGCCCGTTCTGCCACGGCTTCGAGGTGCGCGACCAACGCCTGGTGCAGATCGTCACGCACCCCCTGGGGCTTCACCCGACGCCGCTGTTCCGGCACCTGACCGACCGGCTGACCGTCGTGCTGCACGACCCGACCGGGCTCGACGACGACGCGGTCGAGGCCCTTGCCGCCTCCGGCGTCCCCGTCGAGCGCAGCGAGGTCGTCCGGGTCCTCACCGGCCCGGACGGCGAGGTGTCAGGGGTCGAACTCGCCGGCGGCCGCGTCCTCGAAGCCGATGCCGTCGTGGTCGGCCCCCGGTTCCGCGCACGCGCCGAGGTGCTGGCCGGCGTCGGGCTCGCCGCCGCTCCGCACCCGACCGGCGCCGGTGACGCGCTGACGGTCGACCCGCGCGGAGAGACCTCCGTACCGGGGGTCTACGCGGCCGGCAACCTCACCGACCCGAGTGCGCAGGTGCTGCCGTCGGCCGCCCGAGGCAGCCAGGTCGGCGCCATGATCGCCTTCGACCTCGCCGAGGAGGACCTGCGCGCCGCCGCCCGGCACTCGGGCGAGGAGGCCGACTGGGACCAGCGCTACGGGGGTCCTGACCGGACGTGGAGCGGCAACCCCAACGGCACGCTCGTCCGCGAGGCCACCGAGCTGACCCCGGGCCGGGCGCTCGACGTCGGCACCGGTGAGGGCGCCGACGCCCTCTGGCTGGCCGAGCACGGCTGGAAGGTGACCGCCACCGACATCTCCGGCAACGCGCTCGCCCGGGTGCGGACCGAGGCCGAACGCCGCGGGCTCTCCGTCACCCTCGTCCGCAGCGACGCGAACGATCCCGCCCCCTTCGGCACCGATACCTTCGACCTGGTCTCCTTGCAGTACGGCTCGTTCAAGCGCACGCCCGACCAGCGCGGTCTGCGCAGCCTGCTCGCCGCCGTCGCCCCCGGCGGCACCCTCCTGGTCGTCCACCACGACCTCACCCCGCTGCACGATCCGGTGGACGTGGCCGCCCAGACCCGGATGTACGACCCGCAGGCGTTCGTCGGGCTCGACGAGGTCGCCGCCGCGCTCACCGCCGACCCCGACGCCTGGCACGTCGAGACCCACGAGACCCGGCCACGGCCCGCCGGGGCCGCCAGCCCCCACCACGTCAGCGACGTCGTCCTGCGCGCCACCCGACGAACGCTCTGATCACGCCACCGTCCCCGACGGTTCACCCCCGGCACCGGTCGGGAACAGCCGCTCACCGCCCGTTCCCGACCGGTGCTCCCCGCGCCAGTGGCTTTGCTCCGGCGCCCATGCCCGGGCCGTCGCGAAGGTCGACACCCTGCGGGCCGCCTCGACGCACCGCCGGCGATGCTCCGGCCGCTGCCGTCCCCCGGTCCCGAGCCACCGGGTTCACACGGGAGCAGAACCCTCCTTCAGGACAGCAGTCGCTCGCTCACCTCCCACAGCCGGCGGGCGTCGTCGGGGTCGAGCATCGCCGAGTTCGCGTCCGCCGGGATGCTGTCGGCGGTCAGTGGGCGCGGCTCGTCGTCGATCACGGCGACATCGCTGTCCTTGAGGTAGACCCCGCCGAGTCCGTCCAGCAGCGGGCTGGCCGCGCCGAAGACGAGGGTCGCCGCACCCTGCTCGATCGTCTTCTTGCCGGCCACGGGGTCGATGACGGTGTCGCCGTTGTCGTCGATCAGTCCCTGCGCGCGGTAGGAGGCGACCTGTTGCGGGGTGAAGGGGCCGGGGCCGATGACGACGCCGGGGTGGGCTGCGAAGGCCCGGATGCCCTGTTCGGCGTGGCGGCGGTCGAGTTCGACGCTGAACAGGACGTTGGCCCGCTTGGCCTGGCCGTATGCCGAGGCGGGGTCGTACCCGGTTTCGAAGTCCAGGTCGTCCCAGCGGATCTCGCCGAACCGGGCCGCGCCCGAGGACACCGTGACGACCCGGGCGCCTTCCGCCGCGCGCAGAGCCGGCAGCAGCGCTCGGGTGAGGTGGAAGTGGCCGAGGTGGGAGGTCGAGAACTGCAGTTCCCGACCGCGTGCGTCGCGTACCGGCCGCGGGTGGAACGGCACCGCGGCGTTGTTGACCAGAACGTGCACGGGCTGCCGCGAGGCGAGCCGGCGGCGGGCGAAATCGTCGATCGAAGCGAGGTCGGTGAGGTCGAGACGCTCGACGCGTACCCCCGCGAGTCCGTCCACCGCCGCGGCTGCCCGTTCCGGGTCGCGCGCCGCCACGGTCACCCCGGCACCGGCGGCGGCGAGGGCACGGGTGACCTCTCGGCCGAGCCGGCCGTGACCGCCGGTGACGATCACCTCCTGCCCGCTCAGGTCAAGACCGTCGAGGACGTCGGCGGCGGTGGAGGCGGCGGTGAACGGTGTGCCCAGGGGGGTCTGCTGTGCTGTCATGCCTCCAGTCTCGGTCGCCAGGCCGGGACGCCGAATGGTTGTGCGTCCGTATTTTCTGCGCGAGAGTACGCGCATGCCCGATGCCGCCGTGACAGATGTGCTCTCCGATGTCTTCGACATGGTCGAAGTGCGGGGGATGATGACGGGCGGTTTCGCGGTCCGCAGGCCGTGGTTTTCGCGCGGCCCGATCTCCCAACCGCTCAAGCTGGTGGCACTGGTCGCCGGGTCGGCCCGGCTCAGCGCCGACGGGCCCGGCGGCCCGGACGGCCCGGTCGAACTCGCCCCGGGCGATGTCGTGCTCCTCAACCACCGTGCCCTGCTCGACGTACGCGGCGGGCGCGGTGACGAACCACCGGTCGAGCTGATCCCCGAGGCCGGCTTCGACTCCGTCGACCTGGCCTCGGCCGACCTCGCCACCGACGACGTGCTCGTCGGCGGCTGGATTCAGGTGAGCCCGGCAGGACTCGCGCTGCTCGGCAGCGCCCTGCCCGGACTCGTCCACGTCCACGCCTCCACCTCGGCCGCCTCGCGTCTCGGCGGCATCGTCGAGCGGCTCTTCGACGAGGCCTCCAGCGGACGGCTCGGCTCACGATTCGCCATCCGCCAGAACGGGCAGCTCCTGCTCCTCGAAATGCTCCGCTCCTACCTGGAACAGGAGGAACCACCGGCCGGATGGCTGCGGCTGCTCGCCGACGACTCCCTCCGCCCGGCCCTGCGCCTGATCCACGAGCAACCCGGCGCGACCTGGCAACTGTCCGAGCTGGCACACGCCGCCGGCATGTCACGCACCAGTTTCGCCGCACGGTTCCGCGCGGTCGCCGGCACCACGCCGCTGGCCTACCTGTCGCGCTGGCGGATGCTCCTCGCCCAGCGCGCCCTCCGCAATCCCGACGTCCGTGTCGGCGCCCTCGCCGCCGAACTCGGCTACAGCTCGGAGAGCGCATTCAGCACCGCGTTCAAACGCGAGGTCGGCGAAGCCCCCTTGCACTACCGCCGACGGTCGCACCTCAGGGCATGAGCCACCCGCCCGACCGGGCGATGCGAAGTTCGTACCGTTCCTCCCCTCCGACGCGGAGATCCGCCGGCTTCCCCGCCCTCCCCCGGTTCGTTGGGTGGTTGCGCAGCCTGTCCGCGCTGCGCTGGGCGGCGCCGCCATCCCGGGGTCGGCCGCACCGCCCGGAACCCACCACCCCCGACATCAGGTGATCAAACGGGAGGGCTCCTCCGAACACTCGGGAGTGTGGTGACCACCCCGGCGCTACGCTGTCGCACGTCGGACGTGGTAATTCCAGCGTGTCAGGGCCCGGACGACGGCCTCGGCGCCGATCGGGTTGGCGCTGTGCACGAAGACCGTCCCAATGTCGAACGGCCGTCCACTGAAGGCGGCTTCTTCCATGAGGGTCACCACGGGCATGATGCTGTCATCCCCGCCGAGATCGTGATCGAGCCAAAGCTCGTCGATGAACCCGTCGCGATGCTCCCGCAAGAGCTGAATGCCCTCGATGCTGGTACGGGCGATCCGGGTTGCCCTGGGCAGCGGCCGCAGATCGTCTATGCCGAGGATGACGGGCATCGGCGCGGCTGGTTCCTCGTTCACTCGAACACTGTCCCAGACGAGGGAATACGCAACTGCCACGGCTTAGGAGACCCACCTGACTAATCGCCACCCTCGGCGCCACGTGATCAAACCGGACGGATCACCAGAACGACGCCGCCCTGGAACGGGGTCAGAGCCCGGGAGCGTTGCGGGGTGTGCACGTCCCGGCGTCGGTCTGCCACCAGACAGGCGAGGTGCACCACTACCTCACGGGGGAAATCGAACACGTCAGCATAGGGAACCACGTGAAGCCTCTGGCGTTCGGGATCTTGGTCGACTCCGTTCCTACCAGGGGCTTCACGCCTGTCAACACCCCCGCAGCAGACCGCTCTTGCCACACCACCGGCTCATCGTTGAGAAAACCTCACTGAGCGAAGAACGACCGCTTCCCGGACAGCTTCCCGCTCGGTCGGAGACCGGGCACCGACCGCTGTCAGACGCAGGGGCGAGGATTTGCGGCATGACGAAGACCGGAGCGGACTACGCGTGGCTCGAAGAGGACTTTCCAGACATCGCCGGGGCCTATTGCTTCACCCTGGTGCGGGGGCTGTCGCCTGCTGAGGTGATGTCCCGGCTCGAAGGACGACCGGTGGCGCCCCTGCAGGGCATTTCCGCAGTTGTCGACGCCGCCTTCACTCAGTACGACCCGGAGGAGGGGGATCGGCAGTTGGTCGCCACGACGACCGTGGGCGGCTGGACACTGCTGATCGAGCCCAACGGCTACCTCGGGGTCACCGAAGAACGAGCAGTGCCAGCCTCAGGGGGGACGAACTGGGTCTCCCACTTCGTCAATATCAACGGCGTCGGCACGTTCCTCTGGGCGGAGGACCAGGTCCTGCGATTGTGCTTCGACCCCATGTTCCCGGAGGACCGCTGGGGCACCGGGCCCGACGAAGTCCTCGACGTCATGGAGCGAATCGGCTTCCATCTCGATGAAGGGACTCCGGAAACGGATCTGTCCTCACTCGCGGCGTTCGCTCTGGCGGAGCACCTGACAAACGTCGCCATCACGCCGGCGCTGCTCCAGGACACGACGTTCGCCTGCGCCACCGTCCAGATTCGGTGACATTCTCCGGCCACACTCCCACGTCCGAGCCCGTGATTTCGGCATCGTAACCGCGCGTCTGGACACCACCCCCTGGTTCGCCCGCGGAATCGCCAGCGACGATGTCATCCGGGTCGAGGTCGACGACGAAGGTGTCCGCTGGGCCGGCGAGACGGTGCGGGCTTCGGAGAACTGCACCATCCGGGCTGGTAGTCCTGAAGGACGGCGGCTCGGCTGCCGCCCGGCCGACCGTGCTGGAGACGTTCCACCGTCTGGGCACAACGGGCGAGGGAATCGAGCAGTTCCGGATGGTGGCTCTCGATGTTCCACCGGACGCGGATCTGCCCCGTATCCGTAAGCTCCTGGAACACGGAGAGGCCGAAGGCTGGTGGCACTGGGAGGAGGGGGGTGTCACTGCCAGGTGGCGAGCCACCGCGGAGACGTGACTACCGAGGGAAGTTCATCTCACACGATGCCGAGACGAGAAGGAGTACGTGATGACCATCTTCCGCTGTGCCATGTGCAGGCGGCCCCTGACAAACGAGGTGGCGCCCGGGGAAGCACTACAAGGGCCGGAGCGGTCGGCGGTCCACGCGATCGCCTCCCCTCGGATGGCTGCGGGGACCTTCAAGGTCAATTTTGACGCAACTCTGTTGATCTTGCATCCGGGTGACCTTCCCGGAGCCGCACGACATCCCGATTCGCGGCGTCTGTCCGGTTGCTGCGGAGCCGCCGGCCAGGACGGCCCCAACCTCGTATGCGGTGGCTGCGGAGTCGATGTGGCGACCAAGGAGTCGGACTGCTGGACGGACAATCTCGTGGCGCTGATCGCCGCCGCCGTCACAGAGGACTCAGCGGCACCATAGTCAACTGGCGCTTTCTGTTCGACTCAGGTGTGACGCTCCGTCCGGCAACTGCCGGGACGTTTCCCGGCCGGCCAAGCGGTGACGACGGCCGGTCCCTGGGCACAGGTGGAACGTCGCGCTGAGGTTGGTCGCCGGCGTGTGGTCCCGCTCCTCGTCCGGGACCTCCTCCATCGGCATGCGGGTCATCTGGCACACGGCGTTCTGCTGCCGGCTCGCATGGGAACCGACCGTCCCGGCCGAGCGGTCCGCCACTTGGTCGACGGCAACGTGTTCGAGATCACGGCGGAGCCTTACTCGACCGATCGGCTCCCACCTGATTGAATCCCGTACATGAACCAGCGCAAGGACCTCACGCGTCGACGCCATGTCGACCTCGTGCGCGTGTCCAGCGGTCTCTGTTCGCCCCGCGCCGCCCGCTGATCGGGCCTTCTTCGCGCGTTCCCCCGCCGTGACCCTCCATCAAGGTCCGGCTGCTCGGCCCTCCTGACTTCCCATCGGTCCGGCCATCCTCCCCCGCTCAACCTCCACCTCCCGTTTCCGCCGCCTCGGTCGGAACGGCACCGCAGCCCGCGTCCGGCGTTCCGGCGTGGGCCGCCGCCCTGCCCGCTGTGAAGGAGCTCCCATGCCCACCGTGCTCTCCGTCTCGGGAAGCCCGTCCCCGACCTCGCGCACCGGCCGCCTGCTGCGCCACCTCGACACGCGCCTGACCCGGCAGGGTCACCACGTGGTCCCGCTCGACGTCCGCACGTTGCCCGCCGAGGCGCTCCTGGGCGCCGACCCCGGGCACCCCGCGATCCAGGCCGCGGCCCGGCTGTTCGAAGAGGCCGACGGCGTGGTGATAGGAACACCCATCTACAAGTCGGCCTACTCCGGTCTGCTCAAGACCCTCCTGGACCTGCTGCCCCAGTACGCCCTCGCCGGCAAGGCGGTGCTGCCACTGGCCACCGGCGGCAGCCCCGCCCACGTCCTGTCCGTGGACTACGCCCTGCGGCCGGTGCTCAACTCCATGGGCGCCGACCATGTGCTGCCCGGCTGGTTCGTGGTCGACAAGCACATCACCGTCGCGGCGGACGGCACCGTCACCGTCCAGGAGGACACCGCCAGCGAGGTCTACCGGGTCGCCGACGCCTTCTCCGCGACGCTGACGGCCCGTCACCGCAGCCTCGCCGCCGCCTGATCGGGGACAGCTTCCAGGTCCGGCAGCAACCACCACTCGCGGACAGGGGAGCTGGCGCCGCGTCAGTGACGTCGGCTCACCGCCGGACCGCCGGCCCGCGGGCCTGCCCCGGGCCCGGTCGGCCGGTCCGCCGGTCCGCCGGTCCGCCGGTCCGCCGGCCGGCGAGCATGCCGGACGCACCGCACGGGCGGCGGCGACCACGGGTGCCGCCGCCCGCAGGGCCGGGTCGGCTTGGTGCTGGTACTCGTCGCTTCGGCCGAGAAATCCGCCCATCGATGAAATCCTCTCCGCAATTCCATTCCGACTGGAAAACCTCGTCGACATGACTTCTGATACCGCGCCAGAATCCCGCGGCGCCCGTTTCCTGCGGCACTTCGGGCCCGACCCGGTCAATTGGGTGCGCGAGACCGGCACCGATCACGACGTCGTCGTCGTGGGTGGTGGACAGGCCGGGCTGGGCGTCGGCTTCGCCCTGCGGCGCGCCGGCATCGGCCGGGTCTCCGTGATCGACGCCGCTCCCCCGGGCGCAACCGGTGTCTGGCGGACCGTCGCGCGCATGCCCACGCTGCGTACGCCGAAGATCTGGCCCGAGCCCGAGTTCGGCCACCCGGAACTGAGCTTCCGCGCCTGGTACGAGGAACGCCACGGGCGGGCCGCCTACGACGCTCTCGACCGCGTCCCGCGCCTTGCGTGGGCGGCCTACCTCGACTGGATCGGGGACACCCTGCGGGTACCGGTACGGCACCGCACCCGCCTGGTGAGCGTCGCACCGGGGGAACACGGACTCGCCCTGGAACTCGCCGTCACCGACGAGAACGGCACCGAGGAGCGCCGCACCGAAAGCACCCGCCGGCTGGTTTTCGCGAACGGCGTCGAAGGCACTGGCGGTTTCTCCTTCCCTGAGGCTTTCGACGGTCTGCCGCGCGCGTTGTACGCACACACCGGCGAGCCCATCGATTTCGAAAGCCTCGCGGGCAGGAAGCTCGGTGTCATCGGCGCCGGCGCGTCCGCGCTGGATGCCGCGGCCGCAGCGCTCGAGAACGGCGCCGCCGAAGTACACCTGTTCACCCGGCGCGAGAAGCTGCTCATTCAGGGCGACTCCCCCCTGGGGCCGGCGAACGTCGGCGCGCGCGAGAACTTCCACCGGCGCCCGGACGCCGATCGGTGGAGGCTCAAGGCCACCACCGCTCGGGCGGGCCGCAGTTGCACCTTGGCGTCCGTCCGGCGGGCGACCGCGTTCGACGGCTTCGTGGTGCACCTCTCGGCCGGTTGGCACAAGGCCGTCGCCACCGAGGACGGCGTGCGGGTGGAGGCCGACGACGGCACGTACCGGTTCGACTTCCTGATCGCCGGTACGGGCTACCAGTACGACCCGCACACCCAGGCCGAACTGGCGCCCGTAGCCGATCAGATCGCCCTCTGGGAGCACCGCTACCGACCGCCGGCCGGGCTGGAGAACGCCGACCTGGGCCGCTGGCCGTACCTGGGCAGCGGCTACGAGTTCCAGGAGCGCGAACCGGGCACGGCTCCCTGGGTGACCCGCATCCACGTGTTCTCCGCCGGCGCCGCCATGAGCTTCGGCATACCCGTCGGCGACACGCAGTCGCTGCCGACCGGCGTCCCGCGGCTCGTCGACGCCGTCGGTGCCGCGCTGTTCGCCGAGGACGCGACGCTGCCGCCGGTGTCCGCTCCCGCAGGGGCGCCGGAGAAGAGCACCGAGGACCCGTTCCTGCGCTTCTACGTCGACCGCCTCCGGCGAGCAGCCGTGACCGAAGGCTGAGGGCTGTCCCGCTACCGTGTCTGTTTGCGACAGCGCCGGTCACAGCCGTTCGTGGTGACCGGCACTGCCGGTTCGTGGCGGACGGCGGGTCCGTCGTATCCGGCGGCAAGCTGTCCCCGCACGCTCCGCCGTCGCTGCGCACGGGGTGCGGGGACGCCCGCTCACGGGGTCTGGAGGGGACGCCAGCCGAGCAGCGGCGCGACCTCCTGGGCGGTGGCGGCGAGCAGGCGGAGGTGCTCGCCGTAGTCGGGGACGCCGGGGACGAAACTGACGAGCAGATCGGTGGCGTCGGCGAGGGACGGGTCGGCGGCGAGGGACTCCGCGACGGCCTCCGACGGCCCGAGCAGCGACCGGTCGCGCTCCAGGTACTCCTCGACGCCGAGATCGGCGACGTCACGGCGCTGGGGAGCCCATGACTGCCAGCGGCGCACGCCGGGTGTGACGGCGCGGATCGCCGCGGCCCGGTCGGGGTGCGGATAGACCGCGCGCGAGATCTGCACGCGCGGCTCGCACCCCGCCTCGGCGGCGGCCGTGCGGTACGCGGCGGCGATCTCCGCCTGCTGCTGGGCGCTCTGCCGGCCGGGCCAGTCGCCGGCCCGGGAGAGCTGCAACCCGTCGCCGGCCTTCGCGGCGGCGACGGCCGCGCCGAGGGCCCGCGTCGGCTCGCTCGTGGTCGCCTGCCACAGCCGCCGCCGCACACCGGCACCGGGTGGGTGCAGCACCTCTCCGGCGCTGTTGACCGGATGCCCTTCGAGGATCCGGTGAAGTCTCGCCACGCTCTCGTCGAAGAGCCGGTACCGGTCCTGGAGGCTGCGGCCGAATGCCTCCCAGGCGGTCGGGAACGGACCTGAGCCGACGCCGAGTTCGAGCCGCCCGCCGCTGAGTTCGTCGACCACGGCGGCGTCCTCCGCGACGGTCAAGGGGTCCGCGAGCGGCAGGACGAGCACGCCGGTGCCGAGCCGGATCCGGGTGGTGTGCTCGGCGATCGCGGCCAGGAGAACGAGCGGGGCGGAGACGTGCTCGTTCCCCTGACGGAAGTGGCGGTGGATGACCCAGCCGGAGTCGTACCCGAGTCGTTCGGCGTCGACGAACAGGTCGACGGCCTGGCGGTACGCCGCGGCGGGGGTGAGGTCGGAGTCGAGGTGGAGCAGGAAGCCGAGCCTGAAGGGGCGGCCGGCCGCCGCTCCGGCCCCCTCCGCGCCCGCGTCCGCGGTCACGGCCGCGGGCACCGGTCCGGTGCCCGCCGTGCCGGCCGATGCCTCAGTCGGAGATGTCATGGATCACTGTCCGTTCGAAGGTGGGGGAAGGCGGCACGGGCTGTGGTATCTCCCGCGGCCGCCGGCCGCGGTCGTACGCGGGCTCGGAGGTCGACGCCGTCGGCCGCCTCACGCGGGGCCCTCGGCCGGTCGGTGCTGGTAGCGCACGAGCGGCAGGAGGGCGACGGCCGCGACAGCGGTGACCGAACCCAGCAGGACCAGGAACCGCCAGTCCTCCAACCACGCGGCGACCAGCGGTGTCCCCGCACGGGCGAGTGCCATCGGCACCGCCGTCACGGCCATGATGCTCGCGAACCGCGTGACGCCGAAGGTGCCGGCCACGACCGACGGCCGGGCGACCACGCTGATCCCGTAGCCGAGTCCGAAGGCCATGATGCACAGGACCGTGGGCAGGACGGACGTACCGGCAAGCGGCAGAAGGAGCAGCCCGAGCGCCTGCGCGGCGAAGGAGAACGTCGTGACGGGCAGCATGCCGAACCGCGCCGACAGGGGTGCCAGCGCCAGGCGCGAGGTGAGCTGGAGGACCCCGACCGCGAGCGGCAG
Source organism: Streptomyces sp. SN-593 (assembly GCF_016756395.1). NCBI lineage: Bacteria > Bacillati > Actinomycetota > Actinomycetes > Kitasatosporales > Streptomycetaceae > Actinacidiphila > Actinacidiphila reveromycinica. The sequence goes on along the minus strand of NZ_AP018365.1, from coordinate 8,261,862 downwards.
TGTCGCGGCCGTGTGGGCGCCGAAGCCGACGTTCTGGAAGTAGGTCACCATCATGACCAGGAAGCCGGACGTGGTGCCGGCCTGAGCGACGAACGAGACGAGCAGCAGCCAGAACCGCGCCGTCCTGATCGCGTCGCCCAACCGGAACCCGGTGCGCCGGGCGATCCGGCTGCGGTGGGTGGCATGTCCCGGTACGGCCCACAGGTGCGCGGGGACGACGACGAGCATCATGACGACCGCCAGCACGTCGAGCGTGGTGCGCCAGCCGAGCCCGCCCTGCAGCCACCCGACGAGCGGATAGAAGAAGCTGGTCAGGAAGCCCGTGATCATGGTGATGGTCACGATGGCGCCGTCCCGGCGGTCCTTCGCGGTGGCGACCACCACGACGGCGAACGCCGCGTCGTACGTCGACATCGCCAGGGCCAGGCCGATGAGCACGAACGCCGCGTACAGCCCGGGCAGTCCGGTCGACCACGACCACAGGAAGACGCCCGTCACGCCGCACATGGAGCCGGTGGTCATCAGGGCCCGCCCACCGTACAAGTCCATGACCCGGCCGACCGGGTAGGCCGCGAAGGCGCCGACGAGCGTGGAGATCGTCGAGGCCACGGTGATGGCGGTGCGCGAACTGTGCAGATCGTGGGACATCGGGATCAGGAGCACCGAGAAGCCCTGCGACAGGCACCCGTAGCCCAGGGTCTGGGTGATCGCGAAGACGATCACGAGCCGCCGGCCGTCCGGCTCGTCGGCACGGCCGGCACGCCGCCACCCCTCGCGGGGCACGCGCACGGTCGTCCGCGCGGCAGGCGGCTGACCGGCCCCTGCGTGGGGGGCGGACGGGGGCGGGTCAGGTGGTTTCATCGTGCCTCGACCTGTTCTGGAGTGCCTCGACTGTTCTGGACGGATGGCGGAAGCGCTCACCGGAGCGTCGGGTACGGACCTGCGGGTGCCCGGGACCGGGGAGCCCCGAACCGCCCGTGCGGACGATCCGGAGCACCCGGGTTCGGCTGGGTTCCCCGCGGCGTCAGCTCCGCTGGCCGGTTCCGTGCACGCCGTACTCGTCGATGACGGCGAGTTCCTCGTCGGTGAACTCCGGCCCGTTCAGCGCCTCCAGGTTGTGGTCGAGCTGCTCCTTGGAGCTGACTCCTATCAGCGCCGAGGTCACGGCGGGGTTGCGCAGCACCCACTGCAGGGCGAGTTGGGCGAGCGACTGGCCGCGGCCCTCGGCGAGCTTGTTCAACTGCGCCGTGCGGCTGCGGTAGGTCTCGTCGATCTGGTCGGGCTTGAGGAAGTCGCTGTTCTGGGCGCGGGCGCCGTCCGGGATGCTCTCCAGGTACTTGTCGGTGAGCAGTCCCTGGGCCAGCGGCGAGTAGACGATGAGGCCGAAGCCCTCCTCGACGGCCAGGTCGGCGAGGCCGTTCCGGTCGATGCTGCGGTCGTACAGGGAGTAGCGCGGCTGGTGGATGAGCAGCGGCACGCCCTCGGCCCGAAGCAGCCGGGCGATGGCCTCGGCGCGGTCGGGCCGGTAGTTGGAGATGCCGACGTACAGCGCCTTGCCCGCCTTGACGGCGGTGGCGAGCGCGCCCGCGGTCTCCTCCAGCGGCGTCGTCTCGTCGGGGGTGTGGTGGTAGAAGATGTCGACGTAGTCGGTGCCGAGGTCGCGCAGGCTCAGCTCCAGCGAGGACAGCAGCGCCTTGCGGCTGCCGCCGCGGAGGTTCGGGTTGGGCCCGAAGACGCCGCCGGCCTTGCTGGACAGGACCAGCTCGTGGCGGTAGGGGGCCAGCTCCCGGCGCAGGAGGCGGCCGAGGGTCCGCTCGGCGGCGCGGTGCGGCGGGCCGTAGCGGTTGGCGTTGTCGATGTGGGAGATGCCCAGGTCGAAGGCGTGCAGGATGATGTCGCGCTGGGTGTCGTAGGCGTAGTCGGCGCCGAACTTCTGCCACAGGCCCAGGGAGAGGGCCGGCAGGTCGAGTCCGGACCGGCCGGTGCGGCGGTAGGGCAGGGACGCGTAGCGGTCGTCGGCCGCCTTGAAGACGTCCTCGTAGTTCGGGTACTGCTCACTCATCGGGTACTCCGTACGTTGCGTGTCGGGCTTGTCGGTTCTGCCGGATCCGGTCGGGGCTCGCGTGCGGGGATGGGCGGGAGCGCTCAGCGGCGCAGCGCGGCCGGCAGCAGCGAGGGGGTGTCGCGACCGGTGTCGCGTTCCAGGAACTGGGTGCCGGGTTGGACGATCTCGTCGACGGCGTCCAGGATCTCCGGGCTCAACTCGACCGTGGCCGCCTTGAGGTAGGCCTCCAGGTGGGCGTGGGTGCGCGGCCCGATGATCACGCTGCTGACCGCCGGATGGTTGAGGGCGAAGGCGACCGCCAGCTCGGGCAGCGTCAGCCCGTTGTCCTCGGCCAGTCCGGCGAGCGCGTCGGCGGCGGCGAGCTTGCGCCGGTTGTGCGCGAGGGAGATGTCGAAGCGGCCCGGGATCAGCTCGGCGCGGGCCGACCGGGGCTGCTCCCCGCCGAGGCGGTACGTGCCCGACAGCCAGCCGGCGGCCAGCGGGCCGTAGGAGAGGACGCCCTCGCCGTACTTCCGGGCGGTGGGGAAGACCTCGCGCTCGACCCCGCGGACGAGGAGCGAGTACGGCACCTGCTCGGTGTGCGGGGCGGTGAGGCCGTGCTTCTCGGCCAGCCAGTGCGCTTCGACCTTCTGGTGGGCCGGGAAGACCGAGGTGCCGTAGTAGCGGACCTTGCCCTGCCGGATCAGGTCGTCGAGGGTGCGGAGGGTCTCCAGCAGGTCGGTGTGCTCGTCGGGCCGGTGCACCTGGTAGAGGTCGAGGTGGTCGGTGCCGAGGCGGCGCAGGCTGTTCTCGACGGCCCGGACGATCCAGCGGCGGCTGTTGCCGGCGTGCTGGGGGTTGTCACCGACCTGGCCGTGGAACTTCGTGGCCAGGAAGACGTCGTCTCGGCGGTGCCGGATGGCCTTGCCGACGATCTCCTCGCTGCTGCCGTGGCCGTAGACGTCGGCGGTGTCGACGACGGTGATCCCCGCGTCGAGCGCGGCGCCGATGATCTCCAGGCTCTCCTTCTCCTCGGCGTAGCGACCGAAGTTCATGGTGCCGAGGGTGAGCGGTGTGACGCGGACGCCGGTGCGGCCGAGGTGGCGGGTCAGCCCGATGGACATGGGTATCGCGGTTCCTTTCGGGGGCGTTCAGAAGAGGCCGGTGGTGGGGGGTTCGGCGGCGCCGAGCCGGTAGGCGCCGGCGACGGCGAGTTTCCAGTCGCGGGGGTTGTGGTTGGCGACGACGCGGGCGTTCCGCCAGTGGCGGTCGTAGCCCCACTCGCGGTCCGTGAGGGTGCCGCCCCCCACGTCGAAGAGCAGCGGCGCGGCCGAGAGCGCCGCGTCGACGGCGACGACCGCGGCCTCCGCGACGGCGGCCGCGGCGCGGGCACCGGCGCGGTGTGCTTCCTCGCCGTGCAGGCCGCGCACCTCGTCGAGTTCCTCCGCGGCGAGCACGACGGCCGAGCGCGCCGCACGGGCATGCGCCGCCATCTCGCCGACGCGGCGCCGGATGTACGGGTCGTCGACGCTCCGGTCGGCCGAACTGTGCTTGATGGGCCGGGCCTTCTCCCGCACCCACCACAGCGCGTCGTCCAGGACCCGGGCGGCGATGCCCGCCTCGATCGCCGCGAGGTGCAGTTGGGGGTAGCTGCCCTGCCACGGGTTGTCGGCGACCGGGGCGTTCCCGTCGGTGAGGATCGCCTCGTCGTCGCCGACGAGGACGTCGGTCAGGCGGGTGGTGCCGCTGGCGGTGAGCCGCTGGCCGACCGCGTCGAAGTCGTCGAGGCGTTGGACGCCCTCGCGGTCGACCGGCACCGTGAAGCGCAGGACGGCTCCCTCGGGGGTCCTCGCCGTGCCGCCGAACCAGTCGGCGTACAGCCCGCCGGTGGAGTAGTACTTCTCGCCGTTCAGCACCCAGTGGTCGCCGCTGCGCACGGCGGTGGTGTTCACCGAACCGCTGGCGCCGCCGCTCCGCTCGTTTCCGGTGCCGGCGAGGATGTGTCCGCGCCGCAGCCGTCCCAGTGTCTCGTCGCGGTGGGGGGCGTCCGGCCGGGACACCACGGCCCACGCGGCCATGAACGTGCCGCGCAGCGCCTGGGCGACGTTGGAGTCGGCGCGCGCGATCTCGATGACGACCTCCACGGCGTCGCGCAGCGAGCCTCCCGCGCCGCCCTCCTCACGCGGCACCACGGCCAGGGCGGCGCCCGCGCGTGCCAGGGCGCGTACGTCGTCGAAGGGGTGTTCGCGTGTCTCCTCGCGCCGCGCGGCGGAGGCGGCCAGTCGCGCGAGGATCGGCGCGATCGCGGGACGCAGCCGGGGGATGGTCAGCGGCTCGGCGGGAGTCGACGGGCTTTCCGGCACGGCGTCTGCCACATCCAGAGTCATGAGAGCCTTCCGAGGGGTGTGCAACGGGCTTCGTCGAGCGGCCCGGGGGGCGGATGACCGTCGTGGATCGCGGTCACCTGCCGGCCGGACTCGCGACGGGGCGGCGGCCGGCCGAACGGGCGGCGGGCACCGGCAGGCCGAGACGGTCGCGCAGGGTGCCTTGCGGGTACTCCCGGTGGAACAGGCCGCGCTCCTTGAGGATCGGCACCACGAGGGTGGCGAAGCGTTCGAGGTCGACGCGCGTGTCGGCGAACATCACCGTGAAGCCGTCGGCGGCTCCTTGGCGCCACCACGACTCCAGGTCGTCGGCGATGTGCTCGGGCGAACCGACGAGCAACCGGTGGGTCCCGATGCCCGCGGTGTGGGCCACCAGTTCGCGCAGCGTGCGCGGGCCCTCGGCCAGCACCGCGCGCGCGTTGTTGTACGTGCCGACCGAGAAGGCCCTGAGGTTCGGCTCGGCCGGCACGTCCTCCAGCCGGATCACGTCGTCGGGGCCGAACGCGTCGGCCGGCAGGCCGAGCGAGGACAGCACCGCCGAGACGAGGTACTCGATCGGGGGCAGCGTGGCGTCGAGTTCGTCGTGCCGGCGCTCGGCGTCCTCCTGATCGGTACCCACCAGCACGATGAGGCCGAGCGAGTACTTGACGGCGTCGGCGTCGCGGCCGTGTGCCCGCGCGCGTGCGCGGACGTCGTCACGCGAGGCCCTGGCCTTGGCGACGGTGTGGCCGGCGGCGAACACCACGTCGGCGTACTCGGCGGCGAGTTCCAGGCCGGCCGGCGTCTCACCCGCCTGGGAGACGACGGGGCGGACCTGCGGCGAGGTGGGCACCGGCAGCGGGCCGGCGACGTCGAAGAACTCGCCGTGGTGGTCGATGGCGTGGATGCGGCTGCGGTCGCCGAACTGGCCGGTGGCCTTGTCCGCGACGATCGCGTCGGGTTCCCACGACTCCCACAGCCGCGTGATGACGTCGAGGAACTCGTGCGCGCGGCGGTAGCGGACGTCGCGGTCGGGGTGGGCGGACGCCCCGAAGTTCGCGGCTGCCGCCGGGTTGCCGGTGGTCACCACGTTGAGCGCGGCGCGGCCCCTGGTGAGGTGGTCGAGGGTCTGGAAGCGCCGGGCCAGGCTGTAGGGCGTGCTGTAGGTCGTCGAGACGGTCGGCAGCAGGCCGATCCGCTCGGTGGCGCCGGCGATCACCGCCAGCAGGGTGAACCCGTCGAGGCCGCCGGAGGTTCCGGTGGCGACGTCGGGCCCGAGCGCGGGGCTGTCCCCCTGGAACAAGGCGTCGATGCCGGCCGCTTCGGCGATCTTCGCCAGGTGCACGTAGTGGTCGACGTCCAGGTAGGCGTACGGGTCGGCGTCGGCCAGCCGCCAGGCGGCGCGGTAGTGGCCGGGCGACATCAGGGAGAAGTTGAGGTGGAACTGGTCGCTGCTCATGGAAGGCTCCGGATGGTTGGCCCGGGAACGGGGGGACGAGGGGCCCGGGACGGTGGTTCAGCGGGAGGGCAGGCCGCGGCGTTCGAGGCTGTCGCGCAGCGTGTCGCGTCCGGCCAGGTCGGCGGCACCGGCGAGCCGGCGCAGGATGCGTTCCGTCCACGCGCCGGTGAGTCCGTGCGCCCGGTTGTAGGCGGCCAGGCGCTCGTCGTACGCCGGCAGGTCGGTGTCGGCCCGGCCGGCGTCGTAGGTCTCGCGGTGCAGTACGGCGCTCTGCGGCAGGCGGGGTTTGACGTCGGCGTCCTCGGCGGGGTCGGGGTGCCCGACCGCGAGCCCGAAGACGGCCACGCTGTGCGGCGGCAGGCCCAGTTCGACGGCGAACTGCGCGGGGTGGTTGCGCACCGCGCCCACGAAGACCGACCCCAGGCCGAGTGATTCCAGCGCCACGACCGCGTTCTGGGCGGCCAGCGCGGTGTCGATGACGCCCAGCAGCGTGGATTCCAGGTAGACCGTGGCGTCCAGCGGCCTGCCGTTGCGCTCCGCCAAGCGGTGGTGGCGGTCGAGGTCGGCCACCCATACCAGGAACAACGGCGCCTGGGTGATGAACTTCTGCCGCGCCGCCAGGTGAGACAGCCGCCGCTTGCGCTCGGGGTCGGTCACCGCGATGACGCTCCATGCCTGGAGGTTCGAGGACGTCGACGCGGACGACGCCGCCGCCACGACGGCCCGCAGTTCCTCCTCGGTGACGGGCGTCGGCAGGAACTCGCGCACCGAGCGGTGCCGGAGCTGGTGCTCGATGACCGGCGACGTCGCGCGGAGGACGACGTCGGGGTCGCCGTAGCGGATACCTGCCGCACTGGTCGTCGCGGCATCGGTGCGGATCATGGCGCTCGGGGTCGCTTCCGGGAGGAGGATCGGGGCGGGGCCGGCGCTCATCGGGTGCTCTCCTGTGCGCGGAGCCTGGGCAGCAGTTCGTCGCCGAGGCGGATGATCTCCTGCTTGTAGGGCGTGTCCGACAGGATGAAGTGGGAGATGCCGAGCTCGCGGTAGCGCTGGAGTGCCTGCGCGACCTCGTCGGCCGAACCGACCAGCCAGGTGGTACCCGCTCCGCCGCCGCCCACCGTGCCCGGCGTGGTGTAGAGGCAGGTGTCGAGCACCTCGCCGCGCTCGGCGAGTTCGAGCAGACGCCGCTGGCCCACCGCGGTCCCTCGGTTGCCGACGGCGGCATCGCCGGGACGGCCGTCCACGGCCTTCTCGGCCATGCCGGCGACCTTGGCCTCGGCGTCGCGCCACGCCTCCTCGGTGCTGTCGCGGACGAGCGTGGTGATGCGCAGGCCGAACTCCAGCGGCTTGTGCCGGTGCTCGGCCCTGGCCTCCAGCTTCTTCAGCCGCTCGATGCGTCCGGCCAGGCCCTCCAGCGGCTCGCCCCAGAACAGTTGCACGTCCGCCTCGGCGGCGGACACCCGCTCGGCGGGCTCGGACGCACCGCCGAAGTAGAGAGTGGGGTGCCGGTCGGGGTGGCCGTAGGGGTGCGGCAGCACGGTGGAGCCGTCGACGGCGAAGTGCTCGCCCTTGTAGGTGACGTTCTCCTCTGTCCACAGGCGCCGGACCAACTGGACGAACTCCCGGGTGCGCTCGTAGCGGTTGGCCGGGTCGGTGGTGTAGTCGCCGTAGGCCGCGAGGTTGTCGAGGCCGCTGACGATGTTGACGAGCACGCGCCCGCCGCTCAGGTGGTCGAGCGTGGCGGCGGAGCTCGCGAAGTGCGCGGGCTGCCAGTAGCCGGGCCGCACCGCGATCAGCGGTTTGAAGGTCGTGGTGCGGGCGGCCAGCGCGGCGCCCAGCGTGAACGTGTCGGGGCGGCCCCAGCCGGTGCCCAGCAGCGCGCCCTCCCAGCCGTGGTCCTCGGCGGTGCGGGCCAGGTCGGTGGAGTGGTCGAGTGTGCCCCAGCCCTCGCGCTCGCTCGTGTCGTCGCCCCGGTGGCCGGGCTCGATCTGGTTGGGTATGTACCACAGGTAGCTCATGTCGGTGTCCCGTTTCGTACCGGTTGCTGGTGGACTGGCCGGGGTGACTCCTCAGGGGAGCCGTGGAACGCTGTCGGCGACCGAGTCGAGCTGCGCGGCGCGCTCGGTCCTGGTCTGGCCCTGTACCTGGAGGAACAAGGCGGAGCGGGCGTGCAGTTGCGCGGTGTCGTCCGCGACCAGTCCCCGGCCTGCGCGGGCCACCACGAGTGCGCGGCTGAGCGTGGTCAGAGCCTCGCGGGCGCGGACCTTGAGCGAGAGCCGCTCCGGGAGCGACGCGTCGGGATCGCCGCCGTCGAGCACGGCGTCCGCCAGCTCGTAGACCCGGGCCCGCAGGCCCCGCAGGTAAGGCCGCCAGGCGTCGGCGACGCCGGTACCGTGCGGTTCGTCGGCGATCTCGTCGAGGATGCGCCGACCGAGCCCGAAGAACTGCGGGCCGGCGTTGCCCGCGGTCGAGATGTCGTCGTGCCGCCAGTCGGCCAGGGGCCTCACGGCAAGCACGTAGGCGTCCGGGACGACCGCGTCGAGGACGCCGACACGCTCGGTGCGGCTTCCTGACACCGCCTGGAGCGCCAGCGGCGTCGCGCGGAAGTGCTCGTCGACCGGTATGAGGGCCAGGACGACGTCTTCGGACTCCGGGTCCACCGCGGCCAGGGCCACGGCCTCGTTGAGGCCCCAACCGCTCAGCCACGAGACCGTGCCGTTGAAGACCCATCCGTCGCGGGAGCGCCGCGCGGTCAGGTTGCCGGTCGGATAGCGGCGCACGTCGCTGAGTGCCGCGCCGATCAGCATCGTGCCCCGCAGCACGGGTTCGACCAGGGGGTGGGTGCCGCCGGCCGCGGAACGCGGCGTGCCCGCGATCCGCGCGACGGTCGGGGCGTGCTGGGCCCAGACGAGCCAGACGTTGAGGTCGGCGTAGGCGAGCACCTCGTGCAGCCGGCGGTCGGCGTAGCGGTCGAGGCCGGCGCCGCCGAACCGCGGCGGCGCCAGGTGGTTGAGCAGCCCCAGGCCGCGGAGGTCTTCGACGGTCTCCCGTGAGACGCGCTCGCGGTCGGTCCGGAGCGCCGCGGGGGCAAGCTGCTCCAGGGCGTACTCCTTCGTGCGCGCCACCAGCGGCTGCCCGTCGGCGGCGTCGACCGCCGCGGCGGCGCTCTGGGCCGCGGTGGCGCTCGTGGCCGCGGTGGCTGCTCGGGCCGGCATCAGTCGCACCTCCTGAACTGTGCGTCGGGTCCTCGTCGGACGGGTGGGGATCGTGGTGGTGCGGGTCGCGGCGCCTCGGGCGGCCGGCGGCCGCCGCAGGCGATCCGTGGACCGGTCAGGCCGGATGCGGCAGCGAGAAGGCGCCGCGCAGGGTCTCGCCGGTGCTCGGGGCGAGCGTCGGCACGACACCGGTGATCAGGGCGAGCACGTCGTCCTTGCCGCCCGCGGGTGTGAACTCGACGCCGTCCAGCTCGTGTTCGGCCACGAAGGCCGACAGGTCGGCCGTCACCGCCCGCGGCCCGGCCGCATCGACGCGGACCAGCAGCGCGACGTCCTGGCGCGGCCGGCCCGCCCGCGCCAGCGCGGCGGACAGGTCGGCGCCGGCCGTCGGCGCCGCCTCGGGGTCGACGACGACCACGTCGGCGCTGCGGGCGACGACGTCCCATCCGAGGATGTCCGGATCGTCCGCGACGAGCAGCGGGCCGCCCTGGGGCGAGGCGGGGCCGTCCAGCGGCCCGGCCACCCGGTAGTAGTCGCCCTCGAAGTCGATCGGCCTGATGAGGGTGTGCTCGGCGAAGACCTCGCCGTCCTGGTCGCCGACGAGCGCGGCGGCCGGGAAGGACGTCCACAGGCCCTTGAGTATCCGGGCGTACTCGTCCCAGCGAGCCGACCGGTCCCCGCCCGGCCGCGGGGCGACCGGGTCGCTGACCTCGTCGCCGTCGCCGGCGCGCAGGGCGAGCGCCGCACGCCCGCCGGTGGCCCGGTCGAGCGAGTTCGCGCGGCGCGCGAGGTTCGTCGGCGCGTTGCCGTTCGTCGACGCCTCCAGGATCCACCCGGGGCCCGGCCCCGGCGCGGTCTTCGTACCGGCCAGGTACGAGGCGACGACGGAGGCGTCCAGGGTCCGGCCCGGCGCGCCGTCCTGGACGCGGATCGCGGTGACCCCGGCGTCCGCGGCGGCCTTCGTGATGTCGGCGGCCTCCGGGAGCGGGATGGTGCTGCCGATCGCGAGACCGACGATGACGATGCTCATCAGGTGTTCTCTCCTGGCTCAGCGTGCGGTCGCGAGCGCCTGCTCGGACACGTCGAAGGCGATGGGGGCCGGCGGGATCGGGAAGCCGAGGTGGCCGCGCAGCGTGTCCGCCTCGTACTCCTTGCGGAACAGGCCGCGGCGCCGGAGTTCGGGGACCACACCGTCGACGAAGTGGTCGAAGCCGGACGGCAGGACGTCGGGCATGATGTTGAAGCCGTCGGCGGCGCCGTAGCGGAACCAGTGCTCGATGTCGTCGGCGATCTGCTCGGGTGTGCCGACGACGATGCGGTGGCCGCTGCTGCCCGAGAGCCGGCGCAGCAGTTGGCGCAGCGTCGGATGCTCGCTCTCGATGATCGCGCGCACGATTCTGTAGAAGCTCTGCGAACCGCCGGCCTCGTCCGGGTCGGTCAGCAGCTCCCGCGGAATCGGCCGGTCGAGGTCGAGGTCGTCGAGCGGGAAGCCGAGCTGGCCCGCGAGCCGGGTCCGGCCGTACGCCAGCGGCAGCAGGTCGTCGAGCAGTTCGCGGCGTTCGCGTGCCTCCTGCTCGGTGCTGCCGACCACGGTGGAGAGGCCGGGCAGGATCACGACGTCCTCCGGGCGGCGCCCGAACTCGGCGGTGCCGGCGCGGATCTCGTCACGGAAGGACTTGGCCTCGTCGATGTCCTGGGCGGCGGAGAAGACGACCTCGCCGACCCGGGAGGCGAGCCGCCTGCCGTCGCGCGACCCGCCGGCCTGCACCACCACGGGTCGGCCCTGCGGTGAGGTGAACTCCTCGCGGGCGGCCCACTGGCGCACGACGCGCTCGGTGAAGTCGCCGGCGCGGCGGTAGCGCAGCGCGTGCTCGGGCTCCTCGTCGCGGCCGAAGTTGCGGGCGGCGGCGGCGCCGGCCGTGGTCACGACGTTCCAGCCGACCCGGCCGCCGCTGACGTGGTCGAGGTCCCCGATCCGGCGGGCCAGTTCGGCGGGGTCGTTGTAGCTGGAGGAGAGGGTGCCGATGAGGCCGATGCGCGAGGTCCGGGCGGCGATGCGCGCCAGCACGGTCGAGGGCTCGAAGCTGTTGCCGGGACGGTGCCGGATGATCGGCTCGATGACCGGGCCGTCGGCCAGGAACACGGCGTCGAGGGCGGCCTCCTCGGCCTTCTCGGCGATCGAGGTGTAGTGGTCGATCGAGTAGGCGGCGAGCGCGTCGCTGCCCGGCAGGCGCCAGGCGCCGCCGAAGACACCGGAGTTGAGGATGTTGACGTTGATGTGGAGCTGCTTGGCCATGCGGACCTCTCAGTTGCCGGCGGCCGCGGAGGCGCGACCCCGGTCGTAGCCGTTGACGGGGCCGGCTCCGTTGACGACGAAGTCGCCGATCACCCGGGGCTTGTAGACGACGGGGTTGTGCGAGGCGAGCGTGCGGGCGTTGCGCCAGTGGCGGTCCAGGTGGGCCCGCTCGCGCACGGCGGAGGAACCACCGGCGTGGAAGGCGAGGTTGGCGGCCTCCAGAACGGTGTCGACGAGCGCGACCTGCGCGGCCGAGGTCTCGATGTAGGCCTGGGCGAAGGCGTCGGGGGTGTCGGCGGCCTCGGCGCTCTGGAGTGCCTCGGACACCTGGCGCAGCACGGCGTCGGCGGTGAACCGGTGTGCGTACAGGCGCCCGATCACGCCGAGTACGTCGGGGTCCGAGGCGGCCTGGTCGGACAGGGCGTGGAGACTGGTGCGGCTGCGAGCCCGCACCACGGCGGCGGTCTCGGCCACCAGGCTGCGGGCGATGCCCGTCAGGTTGGCCAGGTGCACGAGCTGCACGAAGGAGTTGAGCGAGCGCAGGTCCTCCTTGTAGCGGCCGAGTTCGCCGTGGTCCGCGACGGGCACCCGGTCGAAGACCGTCGTGCCGCTGCCCGTCAGGCGCTGTCCGACGCCGTCCCAGTCGTCGAGGTGGGCGACGCCGGGGTGCCGGGCGGGTACGACGGCGAACCAGCGGTTGCCCTCGTCGTCCGCGACCGCGACGCGGATGTAGTCGGCGTACAGTGACCCCGTCGAGTAGAACTTCGTCCCCGACACGAGGTGCCGCCCGTCGACGGACTCGACTCTCGTCGTGGTCTCGAACGCCGGTCCGCCGTGTTCCGACTGCGCGTTTCCGAAGACGGCGCCGGCGGCGACCTTGCGCAGCCAGTGGGCCGCGGTCTCCTGGTCCTCGGCGTGCCGCAGGATCTCGACGGTGGTGAAGTGGCCGCGCAGGATCTGCGGCACGTTGGAGTCGGCCTCGCCGGCCTGTGCGAGCAGCTCGAACAGTGTCGGGAGGTCCACGCCGAAGCCGCCGAGCTCGGCCGGCACGCGCAGTCGGCCGAAGCCGGCGTCCGCGAGCGCCCGGACGAGGGAGACGGGGTTCTCCCGGTTGAGGTCCCGCTCCCCTGCTCCTTCGGCGAATTCCGCGAAGACCGCGGCGAACGCGGCCCGGGCCTGCTGGAGGGAGGGTGAGGCAACAGTGGTGTTCATGATCCTCGATCGTTTAGAGGTGGACGAGTTTCCGGCCGGCGATCGCCCCCAGCAGGTTCTGCGTGTACGGCGACGACGGCCGGCTGAAGACGTCGTCGACGGGCCCCTGTTCGACGATCCGCCCGTTCTGCATGACCGCCACGTGGTTCGAGATCGCCCGCACGACGGCCAGGTCGTGCGAGATGAAGACGTAGGTCAGCCCGCGCTCGCGCTGGAGGTCCCCCAGCAGGTGGAGGATCTGCGCCGCGACCGAGACGTCGAGCGCCGAGATGGGTTCGTCGAGCACGAGGATCTTCGGCTCGACCACGAGTGCCCGGGCGAGGGCGACGCGCTGGCGCTGGCCGCCCGAGAGCTCCGCCGGGTGCAGGTCGGCGAACGACGGCGGCAGGGCGGCCGCCTCCAGCGCGGCCACGATCCGGTCGCGGTTGGCCTTCCTGCGCTTCCACGGCAGTTGCGGGGGCTGGAAGGCCCGCAGCGGTTCCTCGACGACGTCGAACACGTCGAACCGCGGGTCGAAGGACGAGTACGGATTCTGGTGGACGATCTGGACGTCCTTGCGCAGCGGCCGGTAGCCGCGCCGGTCGAGCCGGGTGATGTCCTTGCCGAGGACGGACACGGAACCCGAGGTCGCTTCCGTGAGCCCGACGAGCACGCGGGCTGTCGTCGACTTGCCGCTGCCGGATTCGCCGACGATCGAGAACGTCTCGCCCCGGCGTACCTCGAACGACGTGCCGGCGACGGCGTCGATGCCGCCGTACGACTTGCGCAGGTCCGTGACGGTGATGACGGGCTCGCGCTCCTCGACCGCCGCGGTGTCGCGGACGGGCGCCGCGCTGCGTCCCGGCACCGCCCCGATGAGCCGCTTGGTGTACGGGTGCCGCGGGCTGGTGAAGATCTGGTCGGGGGTGCCGACCTCCACCAGCCGCCCGCGCTCCATGACGCCGATGCGGTCGGCGCGGTCGGCGGCGACTCCCAGGTCGTGGGTGACCAGGACGACGGCCGTGCGGTTGCGGCGGCGCAGGTCGCCGATGAGGTCGAGCACCTGCTTCTGGACGGTGGCGTCCAGGCCCGAGGTCGGCTCGTCGGCGATGATCAGGTCGGGCTCGGCGGCGATCGCGGAGGCGATCAGGACCCGCTGCTTCATGCCGCCCGACAGCTCGTGCGGGTACTGCCGGTACCGGAGTTCGACGTCACGGAAGCCGACGGTCTCGAACAGTTCGTGGACCTGTCGCCGGCGCTGCGCGGCGCCGAGGTCGCTGTGCAGCAGCAGCGTGTCCTCGACCTGCTCGCCCACGCGGCGCAGTGGGTCGAGCGAGACGGTCGGGTCCTGCGGGATCAGGCTGACGGCACGGCCCCGCAGCGAGCGCCATCCTCTCGGGGACAGGTCGGTCAGCACCTGGTCGCGGAAGGTGATCCGGCCGCCGGTGACGCGGCCGTTCTCCGGCAGCAGTCCGAGGACGGCATGGCCGGTGGTGGTCTTGCCCGAACCGGACTCGCCGACGAGCGCGATCACCTCCCCCGGGGCGACGCTGAAGCTGACGTCGTGCAGGGTCGGCTTGAGCCGCCGGTCGACCTTGTAGGCGACGTGCAGGTTCTCGACCACCAGCAGGCGTTCGCCGCTCGTGTCGCCGGCGTTCCCGGGGGCGGAGCCGTTGGTGGGGGTCATGTGCTGCTCCGCTTGCTGATGAAGTGCGAGATGTGGTTGGTGGCCAGAACCGCCACGGTGATCACGACGGCCGGCCAGAGCGTGAGCCAGTCGGCGGTGGCGATGTAGTTGCGGCCGTCGGTGACCAGGCGGCCCCATTCGGGCTGCGGCGGTTGGGCGCCCAGTCCGAGGAAGCTCAGCGACGCGATCCACATGATGGCCACGCCGAACTGCAACGTGATGAGCGAGATGGTCGGGGCGATCGAGTTGGGCAGCACGTGGCGCCGCAGGATCGCCGGCGAGGAGGTGCCGCTGGTCACCGCCGCCTCGACGTAGGTGCTGGCCTTGGCCTTGAGCACCTCGCCGCGGATCAGGCGGGCGAAGGTGGCCGAGGAGGTGAGGCCGACCGCGACCGCTGCCTGCATGATGCCGAAGCCGAGGACGACGACGATGACGATCGCGAACAGGAAGCCGGGGATCGACAGCACGACGTCGATGCCGCGCATGATCACCGCGTCCACCCACCGGCCGAACCACCCGGAGACGGCGCCGACGAGGGAGCCGACGACGACACCGATGGCGACGGCCAGGGCGGAGCTGGCCAGCGACGGGCGGGCCCCGTAGACGATGCGCGTGTACTCGTCGTGGCCGAGCTGGTCGGTGCCGAACCAGTGCTTTGACGAGGGGTGGAGGAACTTCTGCGTGGGCTGGATGGCCAGCGGGTCCTGGCTGGTGAACAGTCCGGGCACGAGGGCCCACAGCAGGATGAGCGCCACGATCGCGACCGCCAGCACCAGGCTCCAGTGCCGGGCGAGCCACATCAGGCCGGTCACGGCACGGGACCTGCCGAGGTCGGCGGGAGCCGGCTCCCTGGGTCCGGCGTCGAGGAGGTCGGTGGTTCCTGCAGTTGTGGTCATGGCCTTGCCACCTCAACCGGGTCGCGCGTGTCGGAGGGTTCAGCCGCCTCGGCGGGGAACGTGCCGGGTTCCTGGGCCGTCGCGGCCCGCCTGGCGCGCGTGACGCGGGTCGTCTTCGCGTCGAGCGCGATCCGCGGGTCGATGACGGTGTAGACGATGTCGGTGAAGAAGTTGACGGTCACGTAGATCGCCGTCGTCAGCAGCACGATGCCCTGGACGACCGGCAGGTCCTGGGTGTTGACCGATGTCACGATGAGCTGTCCCAGGCCGGCGCGGCCGTAGACGGTCTCGGTGACGACCGCGCCGGCGAGCAGCTCGCCGATCGTCAGGCCGAGCAGCGTCAGCACCGGCAGCAGGGAGTTCCGCAGGATGTCCTTGCGGAAGATGTAGCCCTCCCCCGCTCCCTTGGCGTGCATGACGTGGACGAACGGCTGGCCCCGGGTCAGCCGGATGGAGTTGCTCAGGACCTGGGCCAGCGGCCCCGAGACCACCAGCCCCACCGTCGCCGCCGGTGCGATCAGCGCCGTGAAGGTGTGGTCGTCCACCGGCGGGATCACGTGCAGGTCGAAGGCGAAGACGTTCAGCACGACGATGCCGATGACGAAGATCGGCACCGAGGTGAAGAGCGCCGGCAGGAAGCTGAAGACGTCGCGCAGCCAACCGAACTTGGCGTAGTTGATCAGCAGCGCGACGATCACCGCGAAGACCAGCCCGAACACCAGGCCCAGACCGGTGAGCTTCGCCGTCGAGGGCAGGTTGAGCGTCAGCAGGCTCCACACCTTGCCGCCGTTGGTGATGGAGTAGCCGAGGTCACCGGTGAACAGGCCGTACAGGTCGCGGAAGTACTGCTCGACGAGCGGCCGGTTCGATCCGTAGTAGTCCAGGAGCGTCTGCGCCTGCTGCGGCGTCATCAGGGAGTCCGGGGCGTTGATCCGGTTTCTGATGGCGTCGCCGGGCAGCACGCTCAGGAGGATGAAGGACAGGGTGTACGCCGCCCACAGGACGGCGAGCGCCTGTGCCAGTCGCTTGAGGATGTAGCTTCCCACGTGTTCTCACCGGCCCCTTCGCCGATTCCCGCGCGTCACTTGCCCAGCCAGGTGTCGTACAGCCAGGCGCGAGCCGTCGACTCAGTGCCGAAGCCGTGCACCTTGGACGACAGGCCGAAGACCTGCGTCTCGTCGTAGAGCGGGATGCTGTAGCCCTGCTGGTACAGGTACTCGCCGGTCTCCTTGACCGCCGCCGCGCGCTTGTCCGGGTCGAACGTCTCGGCCTGGTCGCGCACCAACTCGTTCAGCTTCGCGTCCGGGTCCTTCGCGTCCTGGCCCAGCCCGTTGGCCCGGGTGGTGTCGTAGTCGACGCGCAGGACGTTCGGGTCGGCCGTCGAGGTCTGGGACTGGCTGAACGAGAACTTCTCGCCGCCCGTACCGCCGGCCGCTGTGATCGCCTCGTACTGGTCGAGCGAGACGCTGTGGATCGACAGTTTGACGCCGACCTTCTTCCACTCCGACTGGAGTACCTCGAGCACCTGCTCGGAGACCTGGTAGAAGGGCGCGACCCAGATGTCGAAGTGCAGTTGCTGACCGTCCTTGTAGCGGTAGCCGTCCGAGTTCGCCGCCCAACCGGCGCTCTGCAGCAACTGCTTGGCCTTGCCCGGGTCGTAGGCGAGATAGCTCGACAGGTCGGGTGCGTCCGGCGTGCCCTTGACGAGCGGGCCGATCGGGATGCCGTAGT
Source organism: Streptomyces sp. SN-593 (assembly GCF_016756395.1). Lineage (NCBI taxonomy): Bacteria > Bacillati > Actinomycetota > Actinomycetes > Kitasatosporales > Streptomycetaceae > Actinacidiphila > Actinacidiphila reveromycinica. The sequence continues at coordinate 8,244,980 of NZ_AP018365.1, read as the reverse complement.
GCGACGACAGGACGGCCTGGTTGATCTCCTTGCGGTCGGTGGCCGCGTTGAGGGCGAGCCGCACCTGCTTGTCGTCGGTGATGAGGCCGGGCCTGACCTGGACGGCGAGCGCGTTCGTCTCGCCCTGCACGCCGAACGACTCCAGTTGGCCGCCGAAGGAGCCGACGGTCTGCTCATCGGTGGGCGACAGGTTGCGGACGATCTGCGCCTGGCCGGACTGCAACGCACCGATGCGGGTGCTCTCCTCCGGGACGTACTTGAAGTCGATCTCGTTCAGGTACGGCTGGCCGGTGTGGGCCGAGCCGGTCGGCCAGGAGGTGTAGTGCGGGTTCGGCTTGAGGATGACCTCGTTGACGCCGTCGCCGCCGGCGTACCTGAACGGGCCGGTGCCGACCCAGTTCTGGACCTTGCTCTGCCCGGCCAGGTTCCGCTTGACGTACGACTCGGCAAGGATCGTGGAGGCCCGGTAGTTCGACAGCACCTGGAGGAAGCCGGCGTCCGGCGTGTTCAGCTTGATCTCGAACGTCGTGGCGTCGACGACCTTGGTGCCGGCGTAGCCGTTCCAGAACTGGTCGACCGGGATGCCCAGCTTCTTGTCGCCGAAGCCGTGCTGGTCGAAGTTGTCCTTGACCACTTGGGAGGTCAGCGCGGTGCCGTCGGTGAACTTGACGTCCGGCTTGAGGTGGAAGGTGTAGGTCTTGTGGTCGGCGCTGATCGACCACGACTTCGCGAGCCACGGCTCCAGCTTGCCGGTCCTGGGGTCCTGCCAGATGAGACGTTCCCCGATGTTGTCGGCCACCTGGCTCACCGACCACAGCGAGTTGGTGGTCTGCCAGTCCTCGTACTGCACGGGGTCGTAGAACGTCAGGGTGCCGCCGGTCTGCGGCGAACCGCTCCCCGACTGCGACGAGTTCGAGCCACCGGCCGATGAACCGCACGCTGTCAGGAGCAGGGCGGAGGCGGTGGCAAGGGCACCGAGCACGAGCGATGGACGGCGCGGACGGAACATGGTCATGGCCTGGACTGTCTTCCTTCTTGGGCCGCACGGAACCACCCCCGGTGGGCGCGGCGGCGCGCACGGCGGCGGGGCATGGCAGCAGGGCATGGGAGCAGCGAGAACAGGGAGCGCGTCACGGGACGTTCGCACCCACTCGGTGGGCGCGAACGGCAACGCACAGGGGCAACGCTCAAGGGCAACGCGCGGCGCAGTGGGAACAGGTGGCGCGTTACGAGAAGTTCACGAAGGGGAAGCGGGTTCGCTCACACATCAGGGCCGCAAGGAACTGGGCGCTGGGAACGGCGGAACGAGCGGGGTGGACAGCCTGACGAAATCCGGCAATCGACCGGGGAGAACGGTCGGCGGGAAGAAACGTCAGCAGGAGCGACACGCGCTGGTGGCGATCAACATGTAATCAACCACCCGGCAGCTGGTCAGCGGGGTCCACGGCATGAGCGAGAGACTGACATCCACGAGCGGGAACGGTCAAGAGTGGACCAGATCGCGAGACGCGAAGTCGTCTTGACAGGTCGGTTCTCCGCAGGAGCAGAGGCGCCAGGACCCGCGCGCCCGCGGACGACGCGCGGTCCCCGCGGGCCCGTGGCGTGCGCGCCGGGACGATGCCGCGTCCGCCTGCCAGCGCACGCTCACGTCCATCCGGGCCGTCCGGGCCGCCCGGGCCGCCCGGGCGCACGCGGGAGGTTCGCGCCCGAGCTGACGGCGTTCCCCGCGCCGGTGAGGACGAGCGCGTGCACGCCGCGGTCGGCTCCGGGCCACGGTCAGGGCGTCGCGCAGGGCGGCCCACAGTGCGGCGCCGACGGGCTTCCTTCGGTGCGGACGGTTCGGCGTCAGCGTGCGCGCGCCCCGGGCGTCCGTCGTCAGGAAAACCGGGCCCTACAGGACCCTCCCGCCGATCCGCGGAGATGACCGACGCTCCGGCGGGTGTCGCAGGCTCTGACGGGCCGCCGGGGGTAGTCGAGCGGCATCGTTCAGAGGTCCGTCGTCGGTGGTTGATCCGTGTCCGCTCGTCTTGTGCCGGTGACTGCATGCCACAGGCGCCGTATCCGGCCGGAAACACGCGCTTCCTTCAGGACGTCCGCGAGGTCGTTCAGCGCCTCGCCTTCGCGGTGCCGGTCGCCGGTCTCCCGGTAGATGAGGACTGCCTGGTTGTGGGCGGCGACGGCCTCCTCGAACCTGCGCAGCTTCCGCAGGGCGATGCCGAGGTTGTTCAGCGCGATCCCCTCGCCGTGGCGGTCGCCGGTCTCCCGGCAGATGGCCAGGTCCTGGTTGTAGGCGGCGATCGCCTCCTCGAACCTGCCCACCTCGGCCAGAGTGACACCGAGATTGCCCAGCGCCATCCCCTCCCCGTGGCGATCGCCGATCTCCCGGAAGATGTCAGCGGCCTGGGTGAGGGAGGCGACGGACTCCTCGAGCCTGCGCAGCTTCCGCAGGGCGATGCCGAGGTTGTTCAGTGCCGCCCCTTCCCCGTGGCGGTCGCCGGTCTCCCGGCAGATGGCAAGGTCCTGATGGTGGGCGTCGATCGCCTCCTCGAACCTGCCCACCTCGGCCAGAGTGACACCGAGATTGCCCAGCGCCATCCCCTCCCCGTGGCGATCGCCGATCTCCCGGAAGATGCCGGCGACCTGGGTGAGGGAGGCGACGGACTCCTGGAACCTGCGCACCTCGGCCAGGGCGTTGCCGAGGTTGCCCAGCGCCACCGCCTCGCGGTGCCGGTCGCCGGTCTCCCGGAAGATGCCGGCGACCTGGTCGTAGGCGGCGATCGCCTCTTCGAACCTGCGGACCTCCCACAGGGCGTTGCCGAAGTTGTTCAGCGCGATCCCCTCGCGGTGCCGGTCGCCCAGTCGGCGTGCGGCGGCCAGGGCGTGGTGTCCGGTGGTGATGGCGTCGCCGAAATGGCGACCCCGGCCGAGGAATACGGCCAGCGATATGGCCAGTGTGAGGGCGATGCGGGGGTGGGTGGTGGCGGTGCGGGTGACGGCGGTGACGAGGTTGGTGTGTTCGGCCTCCAGCCAGGCCAGCGCGTCGGCGCGGTCCCGGAAGCGATCGGGTACCGGCTGGCCGGGCAGGGCCCGCAGGTGGTCGTTGGCGGCGTCCGCAGTGTTCGCGAAGTGGTCCAGGAGCCGGTCGAGAGCCTCTGCCTGGTCGTCCCGGCTGTTCTGATCGCTCTGGTCGGTGTAGCCGTCCGGGTGGGTGGCCAAGTCGGTGGCGTACAGGCGCATCAGGTCGTGCATCCGCCACCGGTCCTCGGTCACGGGTTCGATCAGGTGGGCCTGGGCAAGCCCGACCGCGATCCGGCGGGCCTCGTCCGCTGGTGTGCAGGTCAGGGCGGCGACGGCGTCGAGGGACGACTCGGGGGTGGGGTTGAGCGACAGCAGCCGGAACAGCCGTGCCTGGGCCGCGGGCAGGCGCCGGTAGGACAGTTCGAACGAGGCCCGCACCGCCAGGGTCTGCCCCTCGTCGCTGTAGGACAGACCCAGCCGGGCCTGCTCGTCCCTGAGTTCCGCGGCCAAGCCGGCCAGGGAACGCCGCGGGTCGGCCTTGAGGTTGGCGGCGGTGATCTGCAGGGCCAGCGGCAGATGGCCGCAGTACCCGGCAAGTTCGGCCAGTGCCCCCGGCTCCCGCCCTGGCCGCACGTCACCCGCGCCCAGGAACTTCGCGATCATGGCGGCGGCGTCGGCGGGTTCCAGGACGGCCAGGTCGAGCAGGGTGGCGGGCAGCGAGGCCAGGGTATGGCGACTGGTGACCAGCACCCGGTGCTCTGCCCCGCCCGGCAGCAAAGGCTCCACCTGCGCAGCGGTCGACGCGCTGTCCAGGACCAGCAGCACCGCCCCGCGCTCCAGGCTCAGATCCGCCATCTGGGACCGGTACAGCCCTGCCTGCTCACCCAGGTCATCCGGCAGTTCGGCATCGGCCCCGCACACCGCCCGCAGTAGCGCACCCAGCGCCTGCTCCGCCGTGACCTGCCCCGCCGGCTCGTACCCGCGCAGATCCAGGAACAGATGACCGCCGGGAAACCAGCCCCGGCCGACGGCCTGGTGAGCGGCATGCACCGCCAGGGTCGTCTTGCCCACCCCGGCCAGCCCGGCCACCGCCGACACCACCACCGCCCCCGCACCCGCTGCCCCGCTTGCCGGATCGAGCAGCGCCAGCAGCCGACGTAGTTCCTCGTCACGGCCAGTCAGCTCACCCACCACCGGCGGCAGCGACGCCAGCGCCCGCGGCGCCGGACCCGGCCCCGCAAGATAGTCCCCGGCAACTTCTATGTGATCTCCGCCGACCTGGACGATCTTCGCGTGGCCCCTGGCCGTCGCCTCCTGGCCGATACGGCCCCGCCTGCTCCCACCCGCCGTCACCGGGTCGGCCCGGCCGTGTTCTGGTCGCCCCCGGTCTGGGTGACCTCCGCGTCATCTGAGGCAGCCGCATCCTGCACGACACGGCCGGGACCCGCCCCCACACCGCTCACGGGCGCGTTCCGGTTCCCCCCGGTCTGACTGATCCGTGACCGGCCGGACGCCGTCGCCCGCTGCCGGACACGTCGCCGGCCTGAGTGCGGCGCCGCGGGAGCCTCTTCCCGTCCCGCCCACCAGAACACGGCCGCACCGACCGCACCGGTCACGACCGTCGCAAACGCCGTCGCCACCACCCACCGGTCAGCCTCCCCCCGCGGCATCCACCCCCACGACACCACGCGGGCCCCCCACAGGCACAACACGAACGCAGCCGCCACCCCGCCGACCGCCACTGCCCACCGCACTGAGCGCAACACTCCAGCCCCCCACTCCTGCCGGTTGCTTCCAGACTTCCACCCCGAAGACCATTTGGCAGCCATATCAGGAGTAGGTGCAGAAAGCACCGATTTTTCCCCCTGAAGTTCATTGGATGCACGGAGGAGGGTGCGGGGGCGGAGGCGTGTCGGAGGAGCCGGCGTGGCCGCGGGCTGAGAACGTCCGACTGCTCAAGGTTGCCCGGTGCTCGGGACGTCCCGCGCCGCGGACCGAGCGGACGCGGTTCGACGTCCTCGACGCCGAGCACGTCGGGCCGGTGACGTGGTCAGCTCCGGACACCGCGCCGAAGAGCGGCGGCCGACGTGCTCGTAGAGGATGCGCTCGTAGAGGTGGCCGACGACCAGCGGAGCGCGAGGCCCGTGGACAGTGCGTCCGGCACCGGCGCGGCAGCGATCCCGAGCGAGCCGCTACTCCACGAGGTGAGTCATGAGAGGTTCCCGTCGGGCACCTGGTGGATGTGCATGTCGCCGCCGGTGACGGCGTAGACGGTGCCGTGGTCCTTCGCGGTGTTGGTCTGGGTGGAGGCCGCGGCGTCCGGGGGCGGTTCTGGTACGGATACGGGGGCCGGTTGATGGACCTCGACGTGGTTGTCGCGGCCGACGACGACGGGGCCGGATGCGTCGCCGCCGATCGAGACGGTGAACTCGTCTCCTGCGCGCGGGGGTTGGGCGGGCGGGACCATGACGGCTCCTAGAGTTAGCAGAGGTTGATGACCGCGGCGTCGTCGTTGTAGACGGCGTCGATGTACTGGCTCATCGCCGCCTGGTCGTCGTCGGTGATCGCGGTCGAGAGGGACGCTTCGTCGTCGGACTCCTTCTGGATGGCTGCCTTGATCTGCGGGTCGGTCGCCGTGTCGGCGGCTGCGGCCAGGTCCAGCGACAACTGCTGCTCCGAGGCGGCCCATGCCTCGTCCGCACCCGGATTCGTCGTCGGCGCCGTCGCCATGGCGGAGTCGGCCTTCTCATGCGCGTCGTTCTCCTCCTCGCACCCCGGCGGTGACGTGAGCGGATCGTCGGTGGGCGTCGAGGTGTCCGTCAGCTCCGGGGGGAGCGAGAAGGTGAACGGCGGGGTCGGCTGCGCCGCGCCGTGCGCGTCGGCCGATTGGCTGTGACTGTCGTGCGAGTCCGAGGAGCTGACCGCGTAGCCGATGCCGCCGACGAGCGCGGCGGCGGCGATCAGGGAGACGACGGTCATGACCAGGGTGCTCACGCCTGTGGCGGCCGCCCCCGCGGCCGTTGCAGCACCGGACGACGCGGTCGCAGCGCCGGAGGAGGCCGCGAGGTGCGAGGTGGCCCCCGTGCCACCGCCCCAGGAGCCACCGCCCGCGGCCGACGTGTGTGCAGCGCTGCCGGCGGTCGCACCGTGCCCGGAGAGCGCCGAGGTGCCACCTGCCCCGTGGCCCGGGGCGGCGGACGCGCCTGCCGTGCCGTGGCCGGAGGCCGTGGCCGAACCGGCGGGTGCGTGGCTCGACGTGGTCGCCGTACTGCCGGCCCCGTGCCCCGACGCGGTGGCCGGACCTGCCGTGCCGTGGCCCGACGCGGCGGACGCGCCGCTGCCGCCGTGTCCGGATGCGCCGCCCCAGGAACCGGCGTTGCCGGCACCCCCCGGTGGCTGGGCCAGGGCACCATGGCCGGCCGACGCTCCGGAGTGGGCAGAGCCGGCGGTGTGCTGGGCCATGTACTGGTGGAGGTCGAAGGGCGGTTGGCCGGCCCCGGCCTGGGCCGTCCCGCCGGCGGAGGCGTGCGCCGCGCCTGCTGCCAACTTGTGGCCGAGCGAGACGGCTTCGCCCAGCAGCGCCGCATACGCCACCCGCCTTCCGATCAACAGGGCCCGCACGGCCTGCTCGTGGAGGAAGTACGCCTGGGCCGGCCGGTCGCCCGCCGCGCGCGCCGCGAACCAGCCGCGGCCGAGCATCCGCCCCCACGCCGCGAACCTGAGCGAGCGGGCGAGCCCCGGCGCCGCGGCCTGCGCCAGCCGCACCGCCAGGTCGGGCCGTCCCGCGGCCTCGGCCGCCTCGGCGACCCGCTCGAACACAGGTGCGTGAGCAGCCAGTTCGGACGGGGTTGTGCCGGGGAGCGCCGCCCATTGGGCGAAGTGGACGCACAGCCGCTCGGCCGGGAACGGCGCAGTGAACCGCCCGCGCACCACCGGCACCGTGTCGGCGACCGACGCGTATCCGTGCTCACCGAGACGGGCCAGTCCCAGGCGCACCAGGTGGTCGCACACCGCAGCGGGGTCCGACACCTCGGCCAACGCCCCCACGTGTGCGGCCGCGACCTCGGCCTCGTCGAAAGTCGCGAGCAGGTGCAGCACCCCCATCACCGGCTGATCCGAAGCCAACTGGTCGAGCAGTGCCGGGAGCAGGCAGGTGACCTCCGCGACCCGCGGGAGCCTGGGGCCGCCTTCTCGGCGGGAGTCGGAACCGTCGGAGCGGGCCAGGGCCGCAGCCCGCAGCAGCGGTAGTGGCCGGCCGGCAGCCGCTTGCCACAACGCGGCAGCCGCGTCCCGCTCCGTGTCCGCCAACGCACCGCCCAACTCCCGCTCCAGAAGCCTCCGTCCGGCATCCTGCGAGAGGCCGGTCAGCTCAAGCGCGGTGCCGCCGCTCCACAGCGTCCTTTCCGCGGTGGCGAGGACGAAGGTCGCGTCGGGAGCGGTGTCCAGCAACTCCAGCAACTGATCGGACGACATCTCGGCGTCGTCCACGTACACCGTCACCCGCACCCCCGCCATCAGACGGGTCAACTCGGCCCGGCCCGGGGCGTATCCGGGTGCCTCGTAACAGGCCTCGAAGATGTCCTGCGCGAGGTCCTCGACGTCGCGCCGGGCACCGCTGAGGAACACGGTCCCGTCGGCGCCGGGGGGCAGGGACCTTGCGGCGTGCCGCAGCAGCGTGGTCTTGCCGACCCCCGGCGACCCCCACACCTGCACTGGTCCTCCGCCGCGGACGGCCGCGGCCAGCGCCTGTTCCGCCTCCTCCCGGCCGACCGGCGCGGGCAGGGCCCGCGGCAGTACCTCGGCCCGTTCCCGCCGCTCCGGGCGGGGCCGCTCGGCAGCCGCCACCACGGTCACCTGCGAGCCGTGCCGTGCGTCCACCACCACGTTGTGGTCGCCCGCGACCACCGAGCCGGTGACGCTGCCGCCGATGTCGATCCGGTGCACCGAGCCCGCCCCGGTGGGAGAGGAGGTGGTGTCGTCCGCGTCTGGCATGGCTCCCCCTGTGTCGTCCGGCCGTCCACAGCCCGGCCGCTCCAGCGTCAAGCTAACGGCCGTCCACCGGCCGGATACCGTCCAAGTACGGTTTCTGCACGCCGGATTCGAACCGGACGCACGTCCGCACGGTGAAGGCCCGTTGCCGAACGCTCCTCAAGTGAAGGCCAGTCGGCGCAACTCCGTGAGATTCTCGACCCAGAAGGTGCGGTAGCCCGTGGACACCACACCTGCTTCACGGAGCCTTCGCAGCGCCTTCTGCACGGTGGGCTCCGCCGCTCCCGCGAGGGTGGCCAGTTCGGGCTGCGTGATCGGCCAGCGGATGACGGCGCGGTCCGCTCCGGTGCGCTCCCCATACGTCATGATCACCTGGTAGAGCACCCGGGCCAGCCGGGTCGGCGCGTCGCAGCCGGTGAAGTCGACGCGGTGGCTCGTCGCCACCCGCAGCTTCGCGACGATCGACGCGTTGACTGCCTGGGCGATCCCCGGCTCCTGTCGCATGCAGCCGAGGAAATCCGCCCGAGTCACGACGCGCGCGACCACCGCCCCGCACGTCGTCACCGTCGCCGACCGCGGCCGCCCGTCGACCGCGGCGAACTCGCCGACCAGGTCCCCGCCCATCCGCACCGCCAGCAACGCGTCGCGGTGGTCGTCGGTGCGGGCGGTCGCCTTGACCACCCCGTCGAGCAGGACCAGCACGAACGTGGTCTCCTCCGCCTCCCGGATCACCACCCGGCCGGTCGGGTAACGGGCGAGGGAGCCCAGCGCGAGCAGCCGCCCGCGCGCCGCCGGCGTCAGCCCGCCAAGCACGCTCGCCGAGGGCCACGCCCAGCTCTCACGCGGCCACCGCCCGTTCCGCCGATGACCGCCGCCCGCCACGGCACCAGTGTGCACCTCGCCAACTGTACGGGCACGGCTGTCGGCGGCCTTCGCCCACGGGGAATCCGGCGAATCCCGTACGGATACGGGTACGGGGGCGGGCGGCTGGTGCACAGTGGGAGCGCGAGGCAGGACCGGAAGGGGACGTATGGACGCGGCACCGGAGTACCGGCCCATGGTGGCCGTGGACATCGAGGGTTCGGGAGGCCGGGGCGACGTGTCCCTGCTGCGCATACGCGAGGTGCTGGCGGCCGCGTTCCGGGAAGCGCTCGGGGAGAGCGGGATCGACGCGAAGGCGTGCCTGATCGAGGACCTCGGCGACGGCCTGCGGATGGTGGCGCCTGCGTGCGTTCCCAAGTCCCGACTGATCCACCCGTTCTTCCACGAACTGGCGGTCCGGCTGGGCGCCCACAACCGGACAGCCGCCGCCTCCACACGCATCCGCCTGAGGGTCGCCCTGCACGCGGGCGACGTCTGGCTCGCGCCCACCCGAGTCGCCGGCGGCCCGCTGGAGGTGCTCGCCCGGCTGCTCGACGCACGCCCGGCCCGCGAGGCGCTGGCCACCGCGCCCGCCACGGTGCCCGCGTCGCTGCTGGTCTCGCAGCACTTCTACGACGAGACGGTCCGGCACGGCTACCCGGGCATCGACCCCGAGTCGTTCCGGCGGGTGGAGGTCACCGAGAAGGAGTACGCCGCCGGCGCCTGGCTGCACCTGCCCGGGCTCCCGGCGGCAGCCGCGCAACCGCCCGGCGGGGAATCGGAGCGCCCGGCGGGCAGCTCGAAGATGGTCAACAAGGCTTCGGGGCACGGCGTCGTCTACGCAACGCAGAACGGCGACCTGACGGTCCACGACCGAACGCCCCGGTGAGGAGAAGTGGTCGACGTGGAGGACGAACTGGCTGCACTCGCGGGCGCCGGGGCGGTCGCGGTGGTCACCGCGATGAGCACGGAACTGTGGCAGAGCGTACGGGGACGCGTCGCCGACCTGTTCCGCCGCTCCGGCCGACGCCGCCGCGAGGTCGCGACCAGGCTCGACAGCCATGCCGCGCTGGTCGAGTCGGCCGACGCCCCCGATGCCGTACGGCGGGCCCTGACCGCGACCTGGGCAGCGGAACTGGAGTCCCTGCTGCGCGAGAACCCGGCCCACCGCGACCCGCTCGCGCGCCTCGTCGAGGAGGTCCGCAGCGCCCTCCTGCCCACCACCGCGCCCACCACCCACCTGACCCAGACCAACACCGCGCGCGACTCCAGCGTCCTCTTCGCCGTCCAATCCGGCACCCAGCCGGTCCACATGACCCCCTCCGCCGCACCCCACGACCCCGCGCCGGGAACGTAAGCCCCCGAAGCTGCACCCCTGCACCCCTGCGGCCCGGGAGACCACCGCCACCGTGGAACCGCACCAGGGCCCTGTCGGTCAGGAGGCCGCGTGCGGCTCGGGCTCCGGCTCCAGCTCCGGCCTCGGCCTCGGCCTCGGTCAGCGCAGGCGTGCGGCTGCGATCCCGCCGTCGACGTCGAGAGTGGCGCCGTGGACGAACGCCGCATCGTCGGAGGCGAGGAACCGGACCGCGTACGCCATCCTCCTGATCTTCCGTCACGACCCGCCGTCGATGGCCGCCTTCGCCGGTGGCGGCAGGCATCGATTGGTCTACACCACTGCGATCGGGCCACCGGAAGAGGTGGCCGCCGGACGCCTTCTCGGCCGCCGACCGGAGCGCTAGCATCGGACCCACCTCATGGGAGCGCTCCCACTACTCCCAGAGAGGTTCTCCCGTCCGTCCCCCCACCTCCCGAGGACACCCATGCTCCGCAGACCCGTTGCCGCGCTCGTCGCGGCCCTCTCCCTGATCGGCGGCGCCGTCACCGCGGCCACGGCCACCGCGGCCGCCACCGGCACGTCGACCGCCGCCCCCACCGCGGTCGCCGACACCTACAACTGGAAGAACGTGCAGATCGGCGGGGGCGGCTTCGTCCCCGGCATCGTCTTCAACCAGTCGGAGAAGAACCTCGCCTACGCCCGTACCGACATCGGCGGCGCCTACCGCTGGAACGAGTCCTCCCAGTCGTGGACCCCGCTGCTGGACTCGGTGGACTGGGCGCACTGGGACCGCACCGGCGTGGTGAGCCTGGCCAGCGACGCGCTCGCGCCCGACAAGGTGTACGCGGCGGTCGGCACGTACACCAACTCCTGGGACCCGGGGAACGGCGCCGTCCTGCGCTCCAGCGACCGGGGCACCACCTGGCAGGCCACCGAACTGCCCTTCAAGCTGGGCGGGAACATGCCCGGCCGCGGCATGGGCGAGCGGCTCGCGATCGACCCGAACAAGGACAGCGTGCTGTACCTGGGCACTCCCAGCGGCCACGGCCTGTGGCGCAGCACCGACTCCGGCGTGACCTGGTCCCAGGTGACGGCGTTCCCCAACCCCGGGAACTACGCCGACGACCCGACCGACACCAGCGGCTACAACAGCGACAACCAGGGCGTGGTCTGGGTGACCTTCGACCCGACCACGGGGACGAAGGGGTCGGCCACGCAGACGGTCTACGTGGGCGTCGCCGACAAGGCCAACACCGTCTACCGCTCCACCGACGGCGGCGCGACCTGGTCCCGGCTGGCCGGCCAGCCGACCGGCTACATCGCCCACAAGGGCGTGCTGGACTCGGTGAACGGCTACCTCTACCTCGCCACCAGCGACACCGGCGGCCCGTACGACGGCGCCAAGGGGCAGGTCTGGCGGTACGCGACGAAGACCGGCACGTGGACGAACATCAGCCCGATGGCGGACGCCGACACGTACTTCGGCTACAGCGGGCTGACCGTCGACCGGCAGCATCCGGGCACGGTGATGGTCACCGGGTACAGCTCCTGGTGGCCCGACACCCAGATCTTCCGCTCCACCGACAGCGGTGCCACCTGGACCCGCGCCTGGGACTACACCAGTTACCCCAACCGCTCCGACCGCTACACCATGGACGTCTCCTCGGTGCCGTGGCTGACCTGGGGCGCCTATCCGAGCCCGCCGGAGGAGACACCGAAGCTCGGCTGGATGACGGAGTCGCTGGAGATCGACCCCTTCGACTCCGACCGGATGTGGTACGGGACCGGCGCCACGATCTTCGGCACCGACGACCTCACCGACTGGGACGCCTCGGGCGGGAAGATCACCATCAAGCCCAACGTCAAGGGCCTGGAGGAGACGGCGGTCAACGGCCTGGTCAGCCCGCCGACCGGCGCACCGCTGCTCAGCGCGCTCGGCGACGTCGGCGGCTTCCGGCACACCGACATCACCAAGGTGCCGGCGATGATGTACACCTCGCCGAACTTCACCTCGACCACCGGCATCGACTACGCCGAGACCAACGCGTCCATCGCGGTGCGCGTCGGGAACATCGACACCGGCGCGCACGTGGCCTTCTCCACCGACGACGGCGCGGACTGGTTCGCGGGCACCGACCCGTCCGGGGTGACCGGCGGCGGCACCGTCGCCGCCGCCGCGGACGGCAGCGCCTTCCTGTGGAGCCCGGCGGGCACCGGCGTGCAGCACACCACCGGCTTCGGCACCTCGTGGAGCGCCTCGACCGGCGTGCCCGCGGGCGCGGTGATCGGCTCGGACCGGGTCAACGCCAAGAAGTTCTACGCCTTCTCCGCCGGGAAGTTCTACGTCAGCACCGACGCGGGCGCCACCTTCACGGCGACCGCGGCGACCGGCCTGCCCTCCTCCGGAACCGTGCAGTTCAAGGCGCTGCCGGGCACCCAGGGCGACATCTGGCTGGCCGGCGGCACCGGCGACGCGTACGGCCTGTGGCACTCCACGAACTCCGGCGCGTCCTTCACCAAGGTGAGCGCCCTCCAGCAGGCCGACAACATCGGCTTCGGCAAGGCCGCCCCGGGCGCGACCTACCAGACGCTCTACACGAGCGCGCAGGTGGGCGGGGTCCGCGGCATCTACCGCTCGACCGACGCGGGCGCAAGCTGGGTGCGGATCAACGACGACGCCCACCAGTACGGCTGGACCGGCGGCGCGATCACCGGCGACCCGCGGGTCTACGGCCGCGTCTACCTCGGCACGAACGGCCGGGGCATCATCTACGGCGACACCTCGGACACCTCCACACCTCCGACGACTCCCCCGACGACCCCGCCCACCACTCCCCCGACGACACCTCCGACGACCCCGCCGACCGTGCCGCCGGGCGGCGGCGCGACCTGCACGGTGGCCTACTCCGTCACCAACAGCTGGGCCGGCGGCTTCCAGGCGTCGGCGACGGTGAATAACACCGGCTCGTCCACGATCCCGAGCTGGTCCCTGGCCTGGAGCTTCGCCAACGACCAGCAGATCAGCTCGCTGTGGAACGGCAACCTCACCCAGACCGGGAAGAATGTGCTCGTCACGGCCCCGAGCTGGGCGACCTCACTGGCCCCGGGCGCCTCGGCGACGGTCGGCTTCACCGCGACCGTCGGCGCCACCAACGCGCCGCCCACCGGCTACCTGCTCAACGGGGCGGAGTGCACCGCCGTCACCGGCTGACCCCCGCCCCACCCCCGCGGCCGGCCCCGGCCGGCCGCGGCCTCCCTGTCCCGCGGGGCCGACCCCGGCCGGCCCCGCGGGACAGGGTTCCCCGGTGACGTCTCCCCGGAGGACCGGTCGCCGGCACAGCGGCGGCCAGGGCCCGTCATGCAGCGGGGTTAGAGGAGCGCGACGCCGCCCTGGGGCGGCTGACCTTCCATCGCACTAAGTGCTCTTACAGTTCGGCGTCGCCCCACTCCTGGACGACCACCTCGTCGCCGGTTGACAGCTTCCCCGGCCGTATCACGGAGAACTTCGCGCCGAACACCACGCCTCCGCTCGCCGCTCGCCGGTAGCCCGCGAGCGTGCGCAGGGGCTCCCGCCCCCGCCGCGCTCCGACCTCCTGCTCAACCAGAGTGACCGCACAGCGCACCGCGAGTTTGGCATAGCCCAACTCGGCCCCGCCGGTGGTGATGCGGCGTGCGCGGTCCTCGGCGTGCGGTACGGCTGCCCAGTCGCCGCCGTCGCTGTCATGACCGAGACCGTCGCGGCTGTCGACGACGATGTTCGGGCGAAAGCGGTTCATCGACAGGGGCGGGGCGCCACGCTCGGCCATCCGCCGGTTGAGGAGGGTGAGGGAGGCGCGGGACAGCAGGTGCACGGCGCTGCTGTCGGCATAGCCGGAGGGGCCGGGGGTCAGGCCGTCGGCGACCCGGTCGTGCTCCGGTGGCACGCGGACCAGACGGCTGGGGGTGCCGAGGACCTCCGAGAGCCATGCGGCGGCGTCGTCACCCTGGTCAATCCCCTGGAAGGCGGCGCCGAACAGGTCGACGTCGCGGCGCGGCGCGGACGTGGTCACGTCGAGGCGTACTGTGCCGTAATGGCCCGTGTTGTCGGCCGAGTCGAGCGTGAGTCGAGTGCCGTCGGCGCTGACGGCAGGCCGGATCAGGGCGAGGCGCGGGTGGCGGCGCTGGGTGCGGTAGACCCCGTCCTCGCTGATGACCATGAAGTTGCGGTCATGCGCGAGGCCCGCCGGCGTAAGGAGCGCATCGCTCGTCGAAGTGCCTGCGCATCCCTTGATGGGGTAGCAGATCAGATCCGTGACGACAGCCATGTGCCGCCTCCTTCGGTCGACGGCCACATGAGAACGTCGGTCTCACTGAGGTGACGTCATCAGTCCCGGAGTAATCCAACCACCTTGGAGATCCTTTCGTCAGGAGTTCTTACAGCAACGGCCCCAACCCCCCATCGCGGACATGTAGTCTACGAGTCGTCGCAGTTCAGAGCCGGTTTACGAGCTCCTGCGGCCGGTAAAGTGGAGCACAGGTGGGCAACTGGGCCACCGTGAGCCACTCGGCGTTCGCGTCGATGAACTCGCGCATGCCGGCCGTCAGGTGAAGTCGTACGTTGTCCCAGACGAGCGCGATCGGTCCGTCGAGCTGGATGCGGGCGCGGACGATCAGGTCGCGGAAGTCGCGCCGGCCGAAGCCCTTATCGCTTCTTCGCGGTCTCCCGTCGTGTGGCGCTCAAGTCGGTCGTGGAGGCGGTGGTCGCGGGCCGGCCGGTTCGGTGCCCGGATTGCCGGTGGCGGGCGCGGCGGGCGCGGTGGGCGCGGTGGGCGCACAGTTCGTACCGGCGACGTCTGGCCGATCGGCCGTTGGGCTCGAAGGGCGTGGTGATTCGGTTACGGGTGCGGAGGTACTTCTGCGACCGGAGGAGTTGTTCACGCAAGACCTTCGTCGAGCAGGTCGACGGGCTCTCCGAGCGATACCGCAGGTCGATCCCGGGCTTGAAGGGGTGGTTGCGGTCGATCGCCGTGGAGCTGGGCTGGCGTGCGGGTGAGCGGTTGTGCCGCGAGTTGCGGGTGCCCGCGGGCCGCAGCCGACTGCTCGCGCTGCTGACAGCGCCGCCGGTGCCGGCCTGCCCCACCGTGGAACCGCATCAGGGCCCTGTCGGTCAGGAGGTCGCGTCCGACTCCGACTCCGGCCCCGGCTCCGGCTCCGGCTCCGGCCTCGGCTTCGGTCAGCGCAGGCGTGTGGCTGCGATCCCGCCGTCGACGTCGAGAGTGGCGCCGTGGATGAACGCCGCCTCGTCGGAGGCGAGGAACCGGACCGCGTACGCGACGTCGACGGGGCGTACCGGAGCGCCCGCAGGAGTGCCCTTCGCCATCTCGGCAAGCTGATCCGACCTCGTCGCGTTGCCCCGGGTGGCGGTCGCCCCCGGTGCGACGGTGTTCACGCGGACACCGCGCGCGCCGTACTCCGCGGCCCACGCCCGGGTCAGCTGCTCCACAGCCGCCTTGGTCGCGGGGTAGAGGGCCTTGTACGGGACCCCCACCCGGGCCATCCACGAGCCGATGTTCACAATGGCGCCGGAGCCGCGCCCGGCCATACGCGGCGCGAGAGTGGCGACCAGGACGTGCGGGGCGCGGATGTTGGTCGCCCAAAGGGTCTGCATCTCGTCATCGGTGACCGTCTCGGTGAAGGAACCCGGGTACACGCCGGCGTTGTTGACCAGGATGTCGACGGATCCCCCGAGCACGTCCTCGGCCCGCTGGGCAAAGGCCCGGACGTCGGCAGGCTCGGCGTCGAGGTCCGCGGTCAGCGCGTGCGCCCGCCCGCCGGCCTCGACGATCGCCTGCGCGACGCCTTGCGCCCGCGCGGCGTCCCGGCCGCTGACGACGACCTCGGCACCAGAGGAGGCCAGCACCCGGGCGACGGCCTCACCGATTCCGCCCGACGACCCGGTGACCAGCGCGGTACGTCCGGCGAGCGTGGTGTCGGCGGTGAGGGAGGCCAGGAGATCTTCGTTCGTTCGCATGCCTCGATCCTCCGGCCCTCAGCCCCCGTGCACCTTGTCCGACGAGATCAGTCCCTTGCCGGATCCGGTCTCCAGGGCGACCGGCGGTGATGAGGTTGGATGTCGGTATGGACCAGCGTGTTGCCCAGAGCCTCGACCGAGCGGCCGAGGCGGTGCTGCGGCATGTGCGGAACCCGGTGAGGGCACAGGCGCTCGGGCTTCGGCTGAGCCACGTCGGCGCACCGACCGAACTCGCCTACCAGCGCTACACCCCGTCACTGTCCGTCGTCCTCGCGGGACGCAAACGGTCGATCGTCGGAGACGACGACCAGGTCTGGGGCCGTGACCGGTTCATCATCACTCCGGTCGACATCCCGGTCGTCGCGGGTGTCGTCGACACGGATCCACGGCGCGGCTTCCTGGCGGCCCGCTGGAAGCTGGCCCCGGTGCTCGTCGGGGAGGTCGCCGCCGCGATGCCGGGCAACGGTCAGCCATCCGGAAGCATGGACCGGCTCGGCACATGGACGCCCGACCTGGCCGACGCCTACGCCCGACTGCTCACCCTGCTCGACGAGCCCGAGCACATTCCCGTCCTCGGGCCCCTGGTCGCTCGGGAGATCGTGCTGCGCCTCCTGCAAACCGATCAGGCCCCCCGGGTCCTGGCAGCGGTCGACAACGGCGACCCCGTCGTGCCACACGCCGTGCGCATCCTCACCGACCGGATGGCCGAGCCGTGGTCGATGAGCATGCTCGCCAGCGAGATCCGCACCAGTCGGCCGACGTTGTTCAGACGCTTCAAAGAAGCCACGTCCATGACCCCCATGCAGTACCTCAAGCGTCTTCGCCTCGGCGAGGCCCGTCACCGCATCGTCGTCCTCGGAGAATCCGCAGCGCAGGCCGCCGCCGCGGTCGGCTACCGCAGCGCGCCCCACTTCTCCCGTGATTACCGCCTCCTCTACGGAGCATCGCCCGCTGCCGACGGTGCACGCTTGCGAGGACGACTACGCCATGGCGGAACGGACGGCCGGCTCGGTCCGGACGCTTGACTCACGGTGTGACCATCCAGTGCCGACCCGGCATGGTGGATGTGGTGGCCGGCGAACGGGAGAGGCGGGCCGGGGCCCCGGACCTCGGACCTCGGACACACGAGACACCACCCGGCCTGAGCACTCGGCGGCCTACGAGCCCGCCGACGTCGGAGGCTCCTCCGCCCCGGCTCGGCGGCCGGGGCGGAGGAGCCGGGTGCGGCCGCCGGTGTTCCGGCGGGCCACCACCCGGGGTCGCCCTTGGACGGGCTCCTCCCCGCCTACTCGTCGTTGACGATGGAGAGCGACCCGGTGCAGCCGTACCAGCCGCCGGTCGCCGCGTCGTAGACGCACGCCGCGTAGTCGACGACGCTGCCCTCGTACATGTCCTTGTTGCAGTAACCCCACTGCCCGGAGCCCAGCTTGTTCACGCAGGAGCCCCGCCGGTAGAGGCTCCCGTCGAGGTAGTTGTCCCACGAGTTGGTGGCCGAGTGGCCGTCGGCCTTGGTGTCCTTGACCCACAGCACGTCACCGTAGCGCTCGAAGCAGGCTTCGGAGCCCGTCATGGAGATGGCGTTGGCCAGGCAGTCAGCCGGCGGCGTGCTGCCGGACACGGCCGTGTTCCACTCGTACGCCTGCACGGACGGGACCGCGGTGTCCGCGGGGGTGGCCGAGGCGGTGCCCGGCACGAGGAGCAGCCCTCCCAGAGCGGCTGCCGTGGCAGCGGCGCCGAGAAGGGGGCGAAGTGTCTTCATGGGTTTCCTCTCTTCGGAGTCGGTTGCCCTCCGCGAGTGACGGGCCCGGTGCCGGCGTCCGCGTGCTGCGGCCGGCAAGAGGCGTGTGCCGCCTGGTCTACCGGCCATTCGTTGTCCGGTTTCGGGGCTGTCCCGGCGGACAACGGATTCCGGACAATAAGCCCACGCGTTCCAGGGGACAGGGGGACCCGCATGCCACGACCTGAGGGGCCGTTGGACGACGACGGCAGCGCGTTGACGCAACTGGCGGCCGGCCTGCGGCAGTTGCGGCAGCAGGCCGGCACCCCGCCCTACCGGCAGTTGGCCAGGCACGCCCACTACTCCTCGACGACGTTGGCGGACGCCGCGGCCGGCCGCCGATTACCGAGCCTGGCCGTCACCCTGGCGTACGTGCGGGCGTGCGGCGGTGACGCCGCCGAGTGGAAGGAGCGGTGGCACCGGGCGGCCGCGGAGACGGCCACGGCGGAGACCACGCAGCCGCCGCCGAGCCACACGGCGGCCGGACAGGGCCGTGACTGCCCCTACTTCGGCTTGGCCACCTTCCAACCCGAGGACGCCGAGTGGTTCTTCGGTCGAGAGGAACTGACCGCCGACCTGGAGGCGCGGATCCACGCGCACCGCTTCCTCGCCGTCTTCGGGGCCTCGGGCACGGGGAAATCATCCCTGCTGCGCGCGGGCCTGCTGCCGCGCCTCGGCGGGACGACCGCCGGTACGCCGCCCGCGGCCCGGCCCGCCGACTGGCGGACGGTGCTGATGGTTCCCGGTCCTCACCCGCTGGAGGAGTGCGCGGCACGACTGGGTGCGCTCGGCTCGGGGCCGGCCGCCGCCGTGCACGCGGAGCTGCTCCGCGATCCGCGCGCGCTGCACCTGACCGCGCTGCACCTGACCGCCGGGGACCGGCCCGGCGCTGAACTCCTCCTCGTCGTGGACCAGTTCGAGGAGGTCTTCACGCTGTGCACCGACCCTTCCGAGCGGGCCGCCTTCATCGCCGCACTGGTGACCGCGGCGGGGGCGGCCAACAGCCGCACCCGCGTCGTGCTCGGCGTGCGGGCCGACTTCTACGCCCGCTGCGCGGAACACCCCGAACTGGTCGCGGCACTGCGCGACGCGCAGTTGCTGGTCGGTCCGATGACCACCGACGAACTGCGCCGGGCCGTCACCGGTCCCGCGACCCGTGCCGGCTGCACGGTGGAGGGCGCCCTGCTGGCACGGCTGGTCGGCGACGCGGCCGGGCAACCCAACGTGCTGCCCCTGATGTCCCACGCCCTGCGCGAGACGTGGCGGCGGCGCCGCGGCACCACCCTGACCGAGAACGGCTACCTCGCCGCGGGCGGTCTGCGGCAGGCCCTCGCCCAGAGCGCGGAAACCGTCTACCGCACGCTGACACCCCGACAGGCCGCGACGGCCCGCAGCGTCCTGCTTCAGCTGATCGCCCTCGGCGACGGCACCGAGGACACCAGGCGCCGGGTTCCCCGTGCGGACCTCGCCACCGACCCGGGCGCGGGGGCCGTGCTCGACGTCCTGGCCGACGCGCGGCTGCTCACCCTCGACGCCACGACCGTGGAGATCACCCACGAGGCGCTGATCGGCGCCTGGCCGCGGCTGAGCGGCTGGATCGCGGAGGACCGCGCGGGGCTGCTCGTGCACCAGCAACTCAACGAGGCCACCGCGGTGTGGGAGCGCGAGCGGCGAGATCCGGGCACGCTCCTGCGCGGTGCGCGCCTCACCGAGGCCGCGGAGTGGGCCGGACGGCAGCGCAGCCTCCCCCTCGGCGATCGAGCCCGCGCGTTCCTCACCGCGTCCGTGCGCCACCACCGCCGGACGGCAAGGCTCCGCCGCGCCGCGGTGTCCACCCTGGCGGTACTCGCGCTTCTCGCCACCGGGACGGCGGTCTGGGCGGCGCAGCAGCGCTCGACGGCCCGCAGCGAGCGCGTGCAGGCGGTGGCGGAGCAGTTGCTGGCCCAGGCCGGGCAGACTCGTGCCATCGACCCGTCGCTGGCCGCGGAGCTGGACCTCGCCTCGTACCGCACCCGGCCGAGCCGGGAAGCGGCAACCGGCCTGATCGACAGTCAGAACGTGCCCCTGTCCACCCCGCTGACCGGCCACACCCAGGCCGTCTACGCCGTCGCGTTCAGCCCCGACGGGCACACCCTGGCCACCGGCGCGGGCGACGACACCATCCGGCTGTGGGACCTCACCGATCCCGGCCACCCCACCGCGCTGGGGCAGCCGCTGAGAGGACACACCAACTGGGTGTACTGGCTCCAGTTCAGCCCGGACGGCCGCACCCTGGCCAGCGCCAGCCGCGACCGCACCGCCCGCCTGTGGAACGTCACCGACCCGACCCACCCCAAGCCCTGGGGCCCGCCCCTGACCGGCCACACCGGGTACGTCTTCTCCGTCTCCTTCAGCGGCGACGGCCGCACCCTGGTCACCGCCAGCTACGACCACACCCTGCGCCTGTGGGACGTCAGTGACCCCGCCCACCCGCAGCCTCTGGGCGCACCGCTGACCGGCCACGCCGGCTCCGTCGCCTCGGCGGCCTTCAGCCCCGACGGCCGCACCGTGGCCAGCGCCGGCCACGACCACACCATCCGCCTGTGGAACGTCACCGCGCCCGGCCACCCCCTGTGGGCAGCACCACTGACCGGACACTCGGCAGCCGTGTACGCCGTCGCCTTCAGCCCGGACGGCCGGACGTTGGCCAGCGTCAGCGACGACCGGACGGTGCGGCTGTGGGACGTGGCCGACCCCGCCCACCCGCACAGCCTCGGCCGGCCCCTGACCGGACACACCAACACCCTCCTCGCCGTCGCCTTCAGCCCCGACGGCCGCACCCTCGCCACCGGCGGCGCCGACCACACCATCCGCCTGTGGGACGTAACCGACCCCGCCCACGCCACCCAACTCGGTCAACCCCTCCTCGGCCACACCGGGTTCGTCAACTGGCTGGCCTTCAGCCCCGACGGCCGCACCCTCGCCAGCGCCAGCGACGACCACACCGTCCGCCTGTGGAGCCTCCCGCGCACCGCCATGACCGGCCACACCGACACCGTCAACGCGATCGCCTACGCGCCCGACGGCCGCACCCTGGCCAGCGCCGCCGGCGACGGCACCGTCCGGCTGTGGAACCTCACCGACCCCGCGCAGCCCCATCCCTGGGGCCCGCCACTGGACACCCGGGCCGGCGCCGCAACCCGCGTCGCCTTCAGCCCCGACGGGCGCACGCTCGCCGCGCTCAGCGACGACCACGCCGTCCGGCTGTGGGACGTCGCCGACCCCGCGGCGCCCCGACTGCTCGGCAAGCTCGCGGTCGGCGGCACCGACTCCGTCGACGCGCTGGCCTTCGCCCCGCGCGGCGCGCTGCTCGCCACCGGGGACTCCGGCAACCGGCTGCGGCTGTGGGACGTGGCCGACCCCACCCGCCCCGCCGCGGTGGGGCCCGTCCTCACCGGGGGGATCAGCACCGTGGTGTGGGCGGGCTTCAGCCCCGACGGCCGCCTCCTCGCGGACACCAGCTACGACGACAAGGTCCGGCTCTGGGACATGGCCGATCCCGCGCACCCCCGGCCGCTGCCGTCGATCGCCACCGGGGACACCGGCGGACTCCTCGGAGCCGCGTTCGCCCCCGACGGCAATGCCCTGGCCACCGCGGGCGTCGGCCACACCGTGCAACTGTGGGACCTGCGGAGGCCCGCTCGTCCCGAGCCCCTGGGCCAGCCGCTCATCGGCCACACCGAGGCCGTCGACTCGGTGGCCTTCAGCCCCGACGGCCGCACGCTCGCCAGCGCCGGCGACGACCGGACGATACGTCTATGGGACGTGAGCGCCCCCGCGCGCGCCGTGCCCGTCCGAACCGCCATGACGGCCGGGCACACCGGCCCCGTCACCGCCGTCGCCTACAGTCCCGACGGGCACACGCTCGCCAGCGCCGGCGCGGACCACACCGTGCAGACGTCCGCCCTCGACGTCGGACAGGCCGTCACCCGCGTGTGCGCCACCACCCGCGACACCCTCACGCCCCAGCAGTGGCGGCAGGACGTGCCCGAGGCCGGCTACCAAGCACCGTGCGGCCGGTAGGCCGGCCGCCTCCAGCGCGCACCCCGGCCGGTGCAGGACCAGGCTCCCCCACCCGGCCCGCGACGCGACGGATCTCCCGGCACGGCCCGCCCCGCCCCGCAGCGGTTTTCCCGGCACGGCCCGCCGCCGAGCCCCGCGACGGGAATCAGGGGTTGGTCGATCTGGAGCCCTGGACGCCCAGCCCGCAGACCTGCGGGCCGTCGCTCCAGCGGCCACGACCGACGCCGTCGTGGCCGGCCCAGGCTGCGGAGGTATTCGCGCCGCTTGTCGGCCGTCGGCCGATCGGACGGGAAACCCGCAGGCGGGACGTGGTTCCGGCGCACTCGGCCGCTGCCGACCCGTGCACCCCGGGAGCGTGGGGGGGCGGGTCTTCGTCGTCAGGCCGCCACGGGACCGTCCGGGGACATGGTCGTCCGGCAGCCGGCAAGGAGTCGGGCGACCATGGCCCGCGCGTGCTCACGGTCGTATCCCGGGCCCAGGACGCACAGGTTGCCGACCGCTCGCATCAGTGTGTACGCGGTGACGTCCGGGTCGAGCTCGCCCCGGGCCGTCGCGGCGTCGAGGAGCGAGGCGCAGGCCGGGACCAGGGTGTCGAGCATCAAGGAGTGCAGGCTCTGCAGGCCGGGGTCCTCGGACTGGAGTGCCGCCCCCAGCCCGTGCTTCGTGACGAGGAACTCCACGAACGCGTCCATCCATCGCGACAGGGCCTCGCCCGGCCTCGGCGACCCGGCGAGATCGGCGGCGAGTCGCGCGCACTCGTCCACCTGGTGCCGGTAGACGGCGACGACCAGCTCCGCCCGGGTGGGGAAGTGGCGGTACACGGTGCCCAGGCCCACGCCGGCCCGGCCGGCGATGTCGCGGATGGGCGCCTGGACGCCTTGCTCGACGAACACCTGCGCCGCGGCCGCGAGCAGGGACTGGCGAGTGCGCTCGGCACCCGCCGCTCTGGAGCCGACCGATCGGGACAAGATCTCACCTCTGGTTCGCGGAACATTGTTCCGCTAGCATGGACGGAACATCGTTCCGCCAAGTATGCGGCACGCGCCTTCCCACAGAAAGTCCGCACATGATCACTCCAGCGCCATCCCCGGCGAAGACCGTCGCGATCAAGCCCGTCACCGTTCCCACCGGTGACCGGGCGGTGCCCCTCCAGGTCAAGGTGACCGCACCGGCCGAGGGCCGCGGCCTTCCGGTCATCGTGTTCTCCCACGGCAACGCGTGGTCGATGGACGGCTACGAGCCGCTGGTCGACCGCTGGGCCGCCGCCGGCTTCGTCGTCGTGCAACCGACCCACCTGGACTCGCGCCGCAACGCCATAGGGTTCGACGATCCGCGCTTCGGCGCCATCTGGCGCGTGCGCATCGATGACCTCCACGCGGTGCTGGACCACCTCGACGCCGTCCTGGCCGAGGCAGGCGACCTGATCGACCGCGCCGACCGGACGGGCGTCGCCCTCGTCGGGCACTCCTGGGGAGCCCAGACCGTCGGCACCCTGCTGGGCGCCCGCGTGTTCGACGCCCAGGGCACCGCGGGCGAGGACTTCTCCCACGGCGGAGCGAAGGCGGGCGTGCTCATTGCCGCGACCGGCACGGGCGACTCGCTCACGCCGTTCGCCGTCGGGCACCTGCCCTTCATGAGGCCGGACTACTCCACCATGACCACGCCGGCGCTCGTCATCGCGGGCGACAAGGACCAGTCGAAGATGTCCACGCGGGGACCGGACTGGTTCCTCGACGCCTTCGACCTCAGCCCCGCCCCCAAGCGCCTCCTCGTCGTCCCCGGCGGAGAGCACACCCTGGGCGGCATCGCCGGGGAAGCCGTGAGCGAGACCACCGACACGGACGCCGACCGGGTCGCCCTCGTCGCCGACGCCGTCACCGCGTACCTCCTCGACGCCCTCGGCCGCGACCCCGATGCATGGTCCCGCTTCCGTGCCGACACCGAAGCCGTCGAGAAGGCGTCCTTCCAGCACAAGGACTGACCCGGCCCCGTGCTGCCCCTTCCCGGCCCGTCGCGCGCTGCACGGCAGCGGCGGGCCGGAATGCCTCTCGCACGCACCGCGCCGGTGATGCACCGAAGCCCGGCGGCCGAAGCGAGAAGCCAGAAGTCCACGCTGAGCCACGCCCTGGTCAACCGTTGCTCCCGTGCTCCGGAGCAACGCCCCTCGGGGCCCTCAGGGCCCCTCAGGTTTCGCAGCCCCTGGAGATTCCATGACCGACCACATCGCCATCCCCGCCCGCGCGGGCGTCGACCTGTCCGGACCGCTCGTCTCGGTCGCTCCGGTCGCCTTCCCCTCCCGCGACCGCCCGGCGGAACTTCAGGTACGACTGACCGCGCCGTTGACGGACCGGGCGCTGCCCGTCGTCGTCCTGTCGCACGGGCACGGTCCGTCCGAGTACGTCTCGTCGCTCTACGGCTACGCCCCGCTCGCCAACCATCTCGCGGCCAGCGGGTTCGCGGTCCTCCAGCCGACCCACCTGGACTCGGCCACCCTCGGCCTGCGGCACGCCGACAACCCCGAAGCCCCCTTGTACTGGCGATCCCGCGCACGCGACGTGTCGTCGGTGCTGGACCACCTGGGTGTTCTCGACAAGGTCGTCCCGGACGTGGCAGCCCGCATGGACACCGGCAGGATCGCCGTCGTCGGCCACTCGATGGGCGGCCACACGGCGGGCATGATACTGGGCGCCCAGCCGCGCGACCCCACCACGGGGCACAGGGTGAACGCGAGGGACGAGCGAGTGAGCGCCGGAGTGGTGATGGCCGCGCCGGGACGCGGAGGTGATGCCCTCGATCCCCGTGCCGCCCGTCACTACCCCGTCCTCAACGACACCGACTTCACCACCATGGCACCTCCGACCCTGGTCGTAGCAGGGGACCAGGACCACGCCCACCACCTGAACGTCGTCGGAGCCGCGTGGCAGACCGACGCCTTTCACCTGTCGCCGGGGCCCAAGTTCCTCCTCGACGTCCACGGCGGTGAGCACAGCCTCGGAGGAATATCCGGCTACGACTCCGCGGAGACGACGGACGAGAACCTCACCCGCGCACTCCTGGTCCTGGAGACCACCGCAGCGTTCCTGCGCACCCAACTGGGCGTCGACGACCAGGCGTGGAGCGTGGCGACGGCACGGCTGGCCCGCGAACACGCCGCCTCCGCAACGGTCCACGAGAAGCGGTAGGACATTCCTCGATGGACGGACGCACAGTTGCGCCGCGTCCAGTAGGGCGGCGACTTCCACGTCGCGCCGGATCGGGGCGCCGACCGGACGCCCGGCCGGCTCATCCGGGTGTGGGCGGTGGCCCTCGGCGGCGACGTCTACGTCCGGTCGGCGACGCGGAACCCGCGGTGGTTCCACTCCGCCGTGACGTATGGGCGCGGTGCGGTCGCCGTCGCGGACGGGGAACTGCGGGTGGCGTTCTCGCCGGTCGGCGACGAGGCGACGAGGCGACGAACGACCGGGCCGGCGAGGCGTTCCGCGCCGAATACTCCAAGGATCCGTACTTCTCCGAGGACCTGCTCAAGAACCCGCGACACCGGATCGCCCGCATCCGTCCGCTCGACCCCTGACAACCCGCACGGTCGTGCGACATCTCGCGTACGACGGTACTCAGGACGACTGGATGCCACCGTCGCGGGAGAGGACGACTCCGGTCATGCAGGGGGCGCGGTCACCGAGCAGCCGGACGGCGACCTCGGCGACCCCGGCGACCTCCTCAGGCCCGGCCGGCTCCAGTTCGCCGTGAGTGTCTCCGTGTGGATTGCCGTCCTCACCCTGATTGCCGGCCCGGTCGACCGCCCGGTCGACGGCACGCTCGCCGGAGCAGTCGGCGCACGGTGTCCCGGGTGATCGGAACGGCGAAGGGACTCCCGCCTACTCGTAGGCTGTCAGCAGCGAAAACCGACCACGGATGCTCCCGAAGCCCATGCTCAGCCCTCCGCCTGTCCTGCCATCCGAACCCGTACACGTCCACGAGCAACTAAAGAAAATCGGCGCCTCCACCCGATAGAGTCCCAGCTCAAGAAGCGTCGTCCCCGCACCCGCGGGGGTCCTCCCTCCTCGGGGGTGAGTGGCGCTTCCATGTTGTCGTCGTCCCCGCACCCGCGGGGGTCCTCCTCAGCCGCTGTACGGCCGGGAGTCCCCCGGACTGTCGTCCCCGCACCCGCGGGGGTCCTCCGCTGATTCTGCACCAGCATGTCCAGACCCACGAGGTCGTCCCCGCACCCGCGGGGGTCCTCCCCCCCGAGTGCCGGCGCCTTCGGCACCGGCCGGGTCGTCCCCGCACCCGCGGGGGTCCTCCGCGTGGGTCGCGGCGGGCGGCGGCCTGGTGATGGTCGTCCCCGCACCCGCGGGGGTCCTCCGACATGCGGCGCATTGCCAGCGAGCAGCGCGCGGTCGTCCCCGCACCCGCGGGGGTCCTCCCAGGGCGCCGCTGCCGGCGGTCACGAGCGCGGTGTCGTCCCCGCACCCGCGGGGGTCCTCCAGGGGTCATCTACCTGGTGGCGAGCCGCATCTCGTCGTCCCCGCACCCGCGGGGGTCCTCCTCCCCCCGACGACGTATGCCACGCGCACCCAATGTCGTCCCCGCACCCGCGGGGGTCCTCCGGCGCAGCGCCGGTTCGACCTCGGCGCGGTGAAGTCGTCCCCGCACCCGCGGGGGTCCTCCGGAACAGGCCCGGTTGCTGTTCGGGCCGGTAAAGTCGTCCCCGCACCCGCGGGGGTCCTCCCCAGCGGATCCCGGCAGACTTCCGGCTCTACCGGTCGTCCCCGCACCCGCGGGGGTCCTCCGGCGTCAGCGGCCCCGTGGGGGTGCCGCAGCCTGTCGTCCCCGCACCCGCGGGGGTCCTCCCGGTCTGCCCCTGCGGGGTCCACTCCTCGACGCGTCGTCCCCGCACCCGCGGGGGTCTTCCTGACGACGCTGTCTCAGGCGCAATTGGCCATGTGTCGTCCCCGCACCCGCGGGGGTCTTCCGGACCCGCCCATCATGTCGCTCACCGTCGCCGAGTCGTCCCCGCACCCGCGGGGGTCTTCCCTCGATGCGCATCGGTGCGACCGTGCCGTGCGGGTCGTCCCCGCACCCGCGGGGGTCTTCCCCACGAACGCCATCGCGGAGGAACTGGTGGCCGGTCGTCCCCGCACCCGCGGGGGTCTTCCGGGGAGGCGGCCGCGGTCGTCGGGCCCCGCGGTGTCGTCCCCGCACCCGCGGGGGTCTTCCCTCGCGCAGGCACTCGTTCAACGGCTCGTCAGCGTCGTCCCCGCACCCGCGGGGGTCTTCCGGGAAGGGGGAGAGGGGGAATTCGGCGCCCAGGGTCGTCCCCGCACCCGCGGGGGTCTTCCGGTAGACCAGTAGCGGGCTTGGCGCTAGTGGTAGTCGTCCCCGCACCCGCGGGGGTCTTCCCCAGCTGCAGCAGCGCGACGAGCAGCGCCGGCTGTCGTCCCCGCACCCGCGGGGGTCTTCCCGCCCTCTTCCAGCATCTCGGTGGCGTCGATGAGTCGTCCCCGCACCCGCGGGGGTCTTCCCGGCGGTCGGCGGATGGCCGCCAGGAGTGGAGGGTCGTCCCCGCACCCGCGGGGGTCTTCCGTCCGCGATCCGCACCTCCACGGTCGGGTCAAGGTCGTCCCCGCACCCGCGGGGGTCTTCCTCACCGGGCTGTACGCGGCGGAGGTGCAGGCCACGTCGTCCCCGCACCCGCGGGGGTCTTCCCTTCGACGACAGCAGCACCGCGACGACGGTGTTGTCGTCCCCGCACCCGCGGGGGTCTTCCGCTGTAGGTCGGCTTCGCGACAGTCGTTGACTGGTCGTCCCCGCACCCGCGGGGGTCTTCCGTGGGCCGTGTGGTCGCCTTTCTGGCCGGACCTGTCGTCCCCGCACCCGCGGGGGTCTTCCCGGGAGCGAGATCGCGATGCCGCTCATGTGGCTGTCGTCCCCGCACCCGCGGGGGTCTTCCCTGGCATCTCGCGATGCTGATCCGGGATTCCGTGTCGTCCCCGCACCCGCGGGGGTCTTCCCCAGCGCTTGCCCAGGATGCGCAGGCCCTTGGCGTCGTCCCCGCACCCGCGGGGGTCTTGCTGTTCCGCGGCCCCACATTCCGCACCATGTACTGTCGTCCCCGCACCCGCGGGGGTCTTCCCCCGACGGCGAGGAGGAACGTGACGATCGCCCCGTCGTCCCCGCACCCGCGGGAGTCTTCCCGAGTGGGACGCGATCGGCGCGACGCTGGCCCTGTCGTCCCCGCACCCGCGGGGGTCTTCCCGATCGTGGGGAGGGGGGGGACCCGCTGAGCGAGGGTCGTCCCCGCACCCGCGGGGGTCTTCCGACGGGGGAGGGGTGGGAGTACGTCGGCGACGTGTCGTCCCCGCACCCGCGGGGGTCTTCCCGTCAGCGACGACGGGTTCGCCCCGCGCTCACGGTCGTCCCCGCACCCGCGGGGGTCTTCCCATCGGCTCCTGGTGCTCCTTCGCCGCGCGGGTGTCGTCCCCGCACCCGCGGGGGTCTTCCGCCCCCGGCGCGTGGCCGGAGGCATACCCGAGGGTCGTCCCCGCACCCGCGGGGGTCTTCCGACCTCGGCGTACGCCCGCTCAGCACACACCTTGTCGTCCCCGCACCCGCGGGGGTCTTCCGTGCTGCCGCGAGGTTCGGACGAGGATGCCGCCGTCGTCCCCGCACCCGCGGGGGTCCTCCTTGCGCGGCGGCGTCCGTGCCACTAACCCTCGTGTCGTCCCCGCACCCGCGGGGGTCTTCCCCGAGTGGGCCACGGTGGCTCTCATCGCGGTTTGTCGTCCCCGCACCCGCGGGGGTCTTCCGAGGAGTGGGTGCGCGCGATCGGCGGGCCTGTCGTCGTCCCCGCACCCGCGGGGGTCTTCCCTGGGAGATGTAGGTCATGCGGATGGTGCCCTGGTCGTCCCCGCACCCGCGGGGGTCTTCCGTACGACGCAGCGAACACCGCGCCCCCGCCGGGGTCGTCCCCGCATCCGCGGGGGTCCTCCCGCGAAGGTCGTCGCTGAGACGGCCGCTGGGTTGTCGCGGCAGGCGCGGCGGTGGGGCTGTCGGGCCGGGCGGTGGGGTTGCTCACGCGGTGGTTCTCCAGCGGGGAGCGTCAAGGTCGGGCTCGTCGGGGCTGGTGAAGTGGAACGGCACGGCGAGGTGCTCGGCCAGGGCACGGCCGACCGTGTCCGCCTCCTGTGCTTCGGGCCAAGGAGGAACCGAACCGTTGAACAGCCGCATGTCACTGCCGTGCCGGATGCTCGCGAGCCGGTGCTCGGCAGGCGGATCGTCGGCCAGTGCTATCAGGTCCACGCACCAGCCGTCGGTGTCGCCGTCCCACACTGCTTCGATGGCCACCGTCCGGCCGGGCAGAGCCTTCACCTTCTCCGTCAGTGCCGGCAGGTTCAGCGGCGGGGTCGGGTAGCGCTCGAACCGCTGGCCGAGCTCCCGGTAGCGTTCCGCCACCACGTCGAGCGCTTCGTACAGGCCCGGCCTGGAATCGACCGGGAACGCGTCCCGCAGGCGCTTGACCGCCGCGATGCGATGGTCCTTGTGGATCAAGCTGTCCACGGCGGAACGGTCGGTGGCAGGCAGTTCGGCCCAGATCGGGGAGTCCATGACGGTATTCAAACGGTCGGGCTGACGTTGTGCATCCAGGGTGCGGGTGCTGTCTGGAAGCCGCGGGCGCCAGCCGGGCGCCGGGACTCTGCTCACGGGACGTCTGATCAGCGATGCTCCTGGCGATGGCTCAGAGCGCGGCCTCCTTCGACAGTCCGAAGAGCGGCAAGCAGGGTGCGAGGCCGGTGATCGTGGTGGCCCCGTGCCGGTGCGTCTCCCAACGGACGCGGGGCAACCGCAGGCGCCGCATCGTCACCCGGACGTCGCGGATGCTGTACTGCTCGACGCCGTCCTGTTCGTAGCCGAGCTTCTTGGAGACGGCGAAGGAACTGGGGTTGTCCTCGAAGGCGCCCGACAGCGCGTCGTGCGCGCCCAGACCGGCGAAGGCCAGGTGCAGGACTGCGGCACGCATCTCGGTTCCGATGCCCTGTCCCTGATGGCGCACACCGAGCCAGGAGGCGGTGCTGACCTGCCTCAGCACGGCGAAGTCGCGAGCGGCGACCTCCTGCAGGCCGACGACGCGGCCGTCCTTGAAGACAGCGAGGTTCAGCGCCCAGTTGTCCGGGACCCAGGTCCCCCGCCGCAACCAGTGGTGCTGCACCACGGAGCGCGCCCGCTCAGCGGGCGGCAGATCGGTCCAGGGCACGATGAACGGCATCCGGTCCGGCTCGTGAACGCCCGCGGCCGCCAGGTCGGCCAGTTGCCCCAGCTCCTCATCGGAGGGCAGCCGCAACTCCAGGTGGGGAGTCTTCAGGTGCAGCCCCAGCAGGGGCCAGTGATCCATCAGCATGAGTCATTGTCCGTGCGCGGCGCGACCAAGGCCACACGGTTATCCGTCCGTGCAGATCACTCGTCCAACTCCACTGCTACGTCGCACCGGTGGCACCTCAGCGGCAAACGGTCCGGGTTCCCCACCTCGCAGCACCGAGCGTCAGCGTTTCGGACAATACATCGCGGCTGCCGAGGCCTTGCCAGGTACGGCCGGTGCACTCGCGCCGGTGGAGAACCGCTGGGTATCCGCGAGCAGGACCCGTCCGAAAGTGCGTGTGTTCGACATCGCGATCGCGTCGTTGAACACCTCGACAACATCATGTCCGCGAGGGGGACCACGTTGACGCCAGTCGAACCACGCACCGGCAAAGCCAAAAGGCCGACGAAAGCGTCGGCATCGGACAGTCTCTCCAACGCTGAGAGGGAGTTGTACGGCGGCCGGCTCCGTTACGACCAGTCCTTCGTCCGCCACGCCGGCCCGCTCACCCGGTTGGGGTTCGGGCACATGGCGGCCGCGCTGCCGCGCATGGTCGCCATGGTGCTGCGCACCGGGTGGCAGGCCGACCGTCGGGCGCTCGCTGGCGTCGTGGCAGCTCAGGTCGGGCAGGGCGTGACGGCCGGGTGGGGGCTGGTGGCGGTCAACAGCGTCCTCACACGCCTGTTCGCCGACGGGCCGACGCGGGACAAGCTCGACGACGCCGTTCCGTCGCTGGTGGTGCTGGCGGCCGCGGCCGTGGCCACTGCCGTGCTGTCCGCCTGGTCGACCGCGATGTCGGGTCGGCTGGAGCCGCAGGTGGAGCGGGCAGTGTCGGCCCGCTACTACAGGGCTGTGACCGAGGTCGAGGTGGAGGCGACCGAGCGCCCGGAGGTCCAGCGGGTTCTGGAGGCAGGGAGGTTCGGCACCGACTCCGCCCGCAACATGCTCCGTCTGTCGGTGGGCGTGGGGAACGTGGTGATCGGCATGGCGGCGGCCGCCGCCGTGCTGGCCTCCCTGCACTGGGTGCTGCTGCCCATGCTGCTGGCGATCGCCGTGCCCAGGGGGTGGGGCGCGGTCCGCTCCGCGCGCCGCGACTACCTCTCGCGCCTGCACTGGGTCGACCACCGGCGGGCGATCGCTTCTCTGCTGGCCTACCTCACCCGCCCGCACGCCGCCGGCGAGATCCGCGTCCATGCGGCCGGCGAGAAACTGCTCGGAAGCTACGAGGAGATGTCGAGGCAGACGGAGGCGGAGCAGCAGCGCCTGGCCCACGCGCAGGCCTCGACCGATCTGGTCGCGGGCGGCTTCGCCGGTCTGGCGTCGCTGGCGTGCTACGGGGTGCTGTGGTGGCTGCTGTCGACCGGTCGGCTGCCGCTTGCCGTCGGTGGGACCGCGGTCATCGCGATCCGCACCTCGACGGCGCGGCTCACGTCGTTGGTGCAGCAAGTCAACCGGCTCTATGAGGAGTTGCTGTTCCTCACCGACACCGAGGACGCCATCGAGATCGCCGGCCGGCACGCGATCCCCCGCGCCGGTGCCGCCCTCCCGTCGCCGGTGCGTGCACTGAGGACGGAGAACGTGAGCTTCACCTACCCCGGTGCCGAGGCGCCCGCTGTGGACGGGGTCAGCGTGGAGATCAGGCGCGGCGCGGTCACCGCCCTGGTCGGCGTGAACGGGTCGGGCAAGACGACGTTGACGAAGCTGCTCGCCGGGCTGCTGCTCCCGGGCGAGGGTGAGGTGTGGTGGGAGGGTGAGAACGGGCAGCGCGTCGAGGTGCGCCAAGCCGACCGCGGGGAGGTGTTCGCCGCTGTCGGTGTCCTGGCGCAGGATTTCCCGCGCTGGGAAATGACCGCCGCGGCGAACGTGGCGATCGGTGCCGGTGACCGCCCGAGGGACATGTCGGCGGTCCGCCAAGCCGCCGAGACCGCCGGTGTGCGCGATCTGATCGAGGCGCTGCCGCACGGCTGGGACTCGATCGTGTTCAAGGGGTACGAGCGCGGGGTCCAGCTCTCCGGCGGGCAGTGGCAGAAGCTCGGCACGGCCCGCACCCTGTACCGCGACGCTCAGGTGCTCCTTGTCGACGAGCCGACCTCGGCGCTCGACCCGCACGCGGAGATCGCCGCGTTCCAGGGGTTGTGGTCTTTGGCACGGGAGGGGCGCGCGGTTGTCCTCGTCACACACCGTTTGGCGGCGACCATGAACGCCGACCACATCTACGTCCTGGCTGACGGCCGGGTCGTCGAGGACGGGTCCCATGCGGAGCTGATGGCCATCGAGGGCGTGTATCAGGGGATGTTCACCGCTCAGGCCGCCCAGTACGGGCTCGGGGCTGACGACCTGCTGCCCGGCCCCCGCACGGGGACGCCCACCGATCCGCAGGACGCACGGTGAACAGCGCCGTGTGGTCACCTGGTGAGCGTCGCCTTGGCCGGCGCGGCCCCGCGCCGCCGCGATGGGCTGCGACGTACCGCCGACGGGGACCTGCCCTATGCACGACGCCATCGCGCGGGCGCAGCGTTACGCGCGCGTAGCCACGGGGGGCAGGAGGGGGTTCTGCTCCAGGTAGGCGGTGGACTGGACGAGGGCGAAGGGCAGTTGGCCCAGTTCCGCGCAGAGTTCGAAGGCACCGTCGAGGTCGCGGTCGGCCAGTATGCCGGCCAGCAGGTCGTAGGACTCCTCGGGCGCGAGGACGTCCAGGTGGATCGTGGTGACGCAGTGGTTCCAGCCGGCGGCGAGGCGGCTGGTGATCAGGAAGCGGCCACGGTCCGCGCGGGCGATCAACGGTGCGATGTCGGCGGGGCCGGTGACGTTGTCCAGGACGACCAGCCATTCGCGGTGGGCTGCGAGCCACTGCAGTCCGAACTCGGCCAGCGCGTCAGGGGGCAGGGCCGCGGCCAGCGCGGGCTGGAGAGCGGTCGCCAGGTCGCCCAGGGGATTCTGCACGGCGGCCGCGCTGTCCGCGGTGAACCACCGCACGAGGCGGCACCGATGGGGTCCGGTCGCGGCCCAGTGCGCGGCCAGTTCGCTCTTGCCGACTCCGCCGAGCCCTCGCACGGCCTGGACGAGCGCCGCGCCGGGGCGAGCAAGGGCCTCGTCCAGTCGGTACAGTCGTCGGCCCGGCCGGCGAAGTGCGGCACCCCCGCAACGGGATGTTGTCGATACCGGCGGGTGCATCCGTCTTCGCTGCCGCCCGCAGCAACTCCGGCGGCAGGACGACGGTACGGGAGTTGTCCGCATAGATCCCGGTGTTCGCGAAGCCGCCATGCGACGCGTGCGCGCCGCCGCTGCCGTTCACCACCTGCCAGGTGGGATCTGCTCCGGGTACACCTGCGTACTCCTCGGCCATGCCGCGCCTCTCGTGACCAACGCCGCGCCGACGCATCGACGTTCGCGTCCGTCATGCTGTCGCGGCGCCCGCGGCAAGACACCTTCGGCGGAACCGCCGCGATGCCCTGGCCATGTGGATCGTGCCCGGAATACAGAGCGAGCGAAGCTGATCTAGCTTGACTCTGTCGGTGATCAACAGCGTCTCGACAACGCACATAATCACACCAGGGCCGCACCACTGCCGCATCAGCCATCAAGGGGCGACTGACACCCAACTGGTGCTCCAGGGAGGGACGTTGCTGGCACACTGAAAGGGCTATGGGCGAGGCCGCCTTGGGAACGATACGGGTGAACTGCCGCATGACAGGAACGGGCTTTGGACGGGGTGGACGCGCTCACGGCTGCGGGGCTGTGAGCCTTGCAGCCGACAGGGAACAGTGAGGCCCTCACTCCCGTCGCACTGCGACGGGGCAGGTCCACCGTACTGCCCAGTGGACTTCGACTCGCCCGGGGTGCCCGCCGAGAGGAACCGCGTCTGATGCCCAACGAGGTAGCCGCCAGCGACGACTGGCCGCCCAAGCAGCCGTCCGCCACCACCCGCCATCGGTTGCAGCACCGCTCGCAGAAGCTGCTTGCCACTCTCCTCGCAGACGGCGCGAGGCTCGGCCTGCCGCCGCTGACATGGACCCTCGCGGACAACGGCAGCCTCACGGGGACCACAAACATGCTTGACAGCACAGTGGACGAGCAACGCGAGAACATACGCCGCTGGGCCGACCACGTCGGTGCCACCGTGGAAAGCAATCCTTACAGCGAGTTCACCGAGGAACTGTACGCCCATTGGGAGATGGAAGTTCCCGGAGAGGCCGAGCCGGTCGCCGGCCACTTCAGAGCCACGCTCACCTTTCTTCCCTCCGTAGGCCTGGCCGATTTCCTGTCGGCCGTAGAGCCGCCACTTGTGCACATCGTCTTCCCCGAGAGCGGCGGCCGAGTCGGCGCCCAGCTTCTCCAGTGGTGTCAAGCCCCAGCCGGTCACTGGTCGGCCGAGGTCACCTTGTCCGTACCGCCTCTGGCCCTTGCCCAGATCGCTGGCGAGGACTACGCCGACGTACCCCGCTCGCGGGAGCGACTCCAAGGGAACACCTACGTCGTCTCCGTGGACACGCGACCACAGCCGAGTACCGCCGAAGTCCATACCGTGGGCTGCCAGACCATCGCCGACCCCGCCGAGTGGACCAGAATCATCCCCGTAGCCACCGCAGGCGACGCACGCAAAGTTATCGACCGCTTCGAGGTCACAGCGTGCAGCACCTGCAACCCGCAGCCGTGACAGCGCCCTGGCCGTGGGGGCCAGTCGTCAGACACCGACCAGCCGACCCCACCGCTCAATCCCGCCGTTCGAACCCTGAGCTGGACAAAACGCGCCGTGAGGATCTCGGCATCTCCCCTGCCCGGCTCACCATCCCTGTCCGCCCAGGCCACCCCGGGCCCCCGGCTATTGTTCCCGGGCCTGGTCCCAGGGAAGCCCACCTCGACCCACGCCATGACGCAGAAGCTCAACCGCCACGGAATCTCGGTCCGCGCGGCCCACAACTCCGCCCTCACCGCCCTCGCCGCCGACCTCCCCAGCCCCATCCTCGCCGACCTGACCGGCATGCACCGCCACACCGCGATCCGCTGGGTCACCTACGCCCGACGCGACTGGGCCGAGTACCTCGCAGCACGCGCCGAGGACCAACAGGAAGGCAGACGGTGACCGACCCGACCGGACGCAACGACGGGCGCACAGCCCAAGAAGTGCTCGACTACCTGGTCACGCACCTGAACGGCGCCCTGCGCCGCCCGGGAATGTATGGCGGTGAGACGGCGATCAGGCTCTACCTCGGCGCGGTGGCGTTCGCGGACGCCTCCGAGCAGGCATGGCAGCAGGAACTGAAGGACCTGCAAACCCGCCGAGGATTCTCCTCCACCGGCGTGAGCGGAGTCTTACAAGATCTGTGGGGTGATGCACACGAGGGCGCCGTGGCCTCGGTCTACGCCGAGATCGCACACCGTCAGGGATGGCTGCGACCCGACCGGACCCTCACCTCGGCCGAGTACCACGAGATCTGCCGCGGCTGCGAGACCTGGTGCCGCAAGGACCGTCTCCTCAGCGACGTCGTCACGGCGTTCGGCCCGCCCTCGGTCCTCTTCGGGGGGAACAACCCCAACTACCCCAAGACGCTGGCCTACGCGACCGACCAACGCGACGACACCCTGCTCTGCTTCCACCTCTGGAACAGCTTCGCCGCGGATCCAAGCTCGTCGTCGGCCTCCGTTCATGCCGAACCCGTCCTCTGGGCCTTCCGGCACGGCGGCACCCTGTTCACGGACGGCTTCACCTTCACCCCGGAGGGATCTGCCCACCGCTTGCCGGGCGCCAACCGCACCGAACCCGAGATCAGCAGAGGGAAGAGTGCACGGTCGGAATAACCCAGTTCGACTGCCGTCCCGGCTGCGGCAACGCCGTCCGCCTTGACAGCCACGCGACCGAACTGCTGGAAGAGACCGACCGCATCAACAAACTCGCGGCCCTCTCCCCGCAGCCGCCGGCCACGGGCCTCCGCATCACCGCCGAGCAATGCCGCGCCACCGCCGACACTCACCACGCCACCGCCCAACCTGCCGAGGACCTGTCATGACCGAGCAATCCACCCACGAGCGGAGACGCATCCGTGCCGCCATGGACCGGCTGCTCACCGGCCAGCCCACCGCCTCCGACGGCGCACTGCCCGTCGTCGCTCTCGCGGCCGAAGCTGGTGTTCACCGCATGGCCCGCCAAAAGCGCCATGCGGAGCTGAAGCACGAGTTCTACGAGCCCGTCCGCATTGAGACGAAGCAACCCCCGGGATCGGAAAAGCGGCTCCGCAGGACTGTGTCCGACCTGAAGGAAACCGTTGCCGCGCAGAAGGCCGAAATCATGGCGCTCCGGCACCAAGTCACTCAGCTCGCACTCGCCAACACCGTCCTCACTCGCCAGGCCACAAGCTGAGCGAGAGCTCGGCCGCCGAGGCACCAGCCAATGTCGTACCCATCCATCCGAAGGGAGAACGACCAGATGGGCACCTCCGACCGCAGGTCCGGACCACCTCTCCACCGATAGCACCTGGGCGTCAAAATCCAGGAGCCATTCGGTGATGTTCCAGGCAGGATGCCTCTGTGAACCATGTTCTGTGCGGGCTTGCCGTCAACGTAAGCCTGCCGTCCGAGCTGGTCGACCGGCTGATCGCGGTCGCGGACGCCGAGATTGCTGCGGACCTGGCTCGTCGGGCCGACCTCAGCCGCGCGCAGGCGGTGGCTCTGGCCTCTCGTGTCGAGGAAAGCGCTGTGTCGCTTGCGTATGCAGGTCTGCTGACCGCCGCAGACATCGATCCCGCGACGCAACCGGAGGTCGCGCTCGCCCTGCTTGATGAGCGTGCGGGATACCCGGAGTGGGCGCGCCACCTCGCAAAAGATCCAATCGTCGAGCGCCGGGAGAAGCTCGCCGCCTGTTCCGGCCTGCCGTTCGACGTGGTGGAGATGCTGGCCACCGACTCGGACGTACAGGTCGTCGCGGAGCTCGCGTTGTGGACGACACCGGAGACGGCCACCAGACTTGCGGTGCATCCGCATACCGAGGTCCGTCGCGCGGTGGCGGCCAACGAGGCGACGCCACCGGCCGTACTGGCGGCGCTGCTCACCGGCGAGGGGCTGCCACCCGCACAGCGTTGCCTGGTCTGCGACCGTGAAAAGGCGCCGTTCGTGCACGATCCACAATGCTCGCGACTCGACTGCGATCTGCCGTCCGGCGCCTCCTGCGGCACTTCCGCCGCCGATCATCGAAGAGCTACTGAGCGACGCCGACTGGCAGGTGGTGGAGGCGGCAGCCGCCAATCCTTCGCTGCCCCTCGCTGTCATGTCGGATCTGATACCCCGGCTGTAAGCCCTGGCCGCCATTTGAACTCTCTCCCCCGCCACGGAGCCGCCAGCGGGAACCCGAGCGCTCTCCCTACCTGCCCACGCGCTCGCACAGGGCGGCCAGGTCAGGGTGAACCGTCCGGTAGTCCCGCGCGACCTGGTCCCAGGCCAGGACTGCGCCGTACGACTCCCCCTGCTCCTGGCACAGCAGGAGTTCTGCGCCCTCCCGCGAGACCGCGAAGGGCAGCCATGAAGTGGGGACGGGAGGAAGGTCCGCCGGGGATGAGGACGCCTCGCCGTGACCGTGCGCGCGCTCGACGGCGCTCTCGCGCCCACCTGCCGTCTTCGTCCCGGTGCGCACCCGCACCCTGATGGCCGTGTCCGGCACGGCCGCCTTCACCGACGCCCGCGCGGCACACAACTCCGCACAGCCGTATGGCCGGTAGCCGCCCGGGAAGACCTCGAAGCCGTCCGGCCCGTCGGCTCCGTCGTGCAACAGGAGGAACGCGCGCAGGTGCGCGTGGAACGGGTCCGGCGTCTCGGCCGACCGGATCTCCTGCGGCCGGGCGGGTGGGCGCAGGGAGGCGCAGGCGGCGGGCGCGGCACGCAGGAGTCGCTTCTCAGCGTCGCGCCACACCTCGCGCAGCCACACGGCGGGCACTTCCGGGGACGGGACGATCTCCCACCCCAACTGCCCCCCGGCGCAGGGGCGGTGCGCGGCCGCACCGGGCATCCGCAACGGCTCGCCGGATTCCAGCACGTCCGCGAGTTCCGCGACCAGGGCCAGGAGATCGTGCCAGCACCGCTCGCCCCCGGCGCCGGACTCGGGGTCGAACCGCAGCACCGCTCCGTAGCCCGGCCCCTGACGGTGGTCGACCACCAGGTACTCACCGGTCGAGGTGGCGGCGAACGGTACCCACCACTCGGCTTCGGGGCACCCCGCGCCCGCGGCGCGCCAGCCGGCCATCCGGGCAGCGGGCAGCAGCCCGTACCTCGGCAGCAGTTCAGCGCCGGACGACAGCTCGCTGCCGTCGTGGGCCGACAGCAGCGCGACGAGGAAGGGGTGCGGGGGGAAGTCCTCGGCGACCGCGGCGATGTCCCGCGCGGAAGCGGGCCCCCGCAGCGCGGCGAAGTCCTCCGGCGCGTGAACTCGCAGCCAGTCCTCCACGCGGCGCCACGTCGCGGTGAAGTCGCCGATGGCCCGCCCGTCCACGAAGTTGTCCCTCCCCACAACCGAACCCTACTGCCCCGCTCGAAGTCCCCGGCCTCCGCCACGGCTGCGGGCCCGGGCGGTGCACGATCCAGGCAAGATCCTGCTGGACGTGGCCTTGGCGGTCGCGCCGGGTGGGGACCGCCTCGCGGACGTCGCGACACTGCGGGCCGAGAAGGCCGTGTTCGGGCCGTGTTCGGGCCGTGTTCGGGCCGTTGGCCTCCTACCCGACGGTCTGCCGCCTCATCGACACCCCCGGCGCCGGGGTGAGATTGTGCACCGGGGCTTGCTTCTCCCACGGTCGCCGAGGTTCGGTGGCGCGGGGGCGGGCGAGGCGGAGGATCGTGCCACCTGCGGCCAGGCTTCCCGGGACGGGGCACCAACGGCCAACTTGGGGGGCCTCGTGGCCCTTGCTCCACCGACGGGTCAGCGTGGATACGGCGTCCGCGAGACGGTTCGCTGCTTCCTGCATGACCAGCGTCCTCGCTGGTGCTGTGACCGCATAGGTTCACCGGGTGGTGCGAATCGTTCCTGCGCGCCTGGGTGCGCCTGGCAGCCTCGGGCCATCAAGGCACCGTCTTCTTCGCGGTGTGCTGGT
The DNA here is from genome assembly GCF_016756395.1 of Streptomyces sp. SN-593. Classification (NCBI taxonomy): domain Bacteria; kingdom Bacillati; phylum Actinomycetota; class Actinomycetes; order Kitasatosporales; family Streptomycetaceae; genus Actinacidiphila; species Actinacidiphila reveromycinica. The sequence goes on along the minus strand of NZ_AP018365.1, from coordinate 8,205,503 downwards.
CGCGTAGGTGGTGCTTCTGCGCGTCATCGGGGCCGTGTGGGTGTGGCTTACGATGCCGCGTGGAGCAGGTCCAGGAGGACGTATCCGCCGAACTCGGCTGTCAGCCCGGCCAGGACGGTCGCGGCGCCTGCGGCCGCGGACAGGCCGATCCACCGAAGCGGCGTGTGGTGCAGATCTGCCGGCAGCAAGAGCGCGGCGATGCTGGCGACGGTGATGGCGCCGATACACCACGTGGGGCCGGCCAGCAGCCAGGTGAACGAGCGGTCAGCCGGGTCGCCGTCGGTGCTGCGGAACCGCACGGTATAGGTGATGGCCACGGCCACCGCGATCGTCGCGACCACCCGGGCGTACGCGCGCGCCACCTTGTGCCGGGCGGGATCCGGGCATGTCTCCGGGACTGTTTGGGCGGGAAACGGCGGATGCGGGCAGCTCATGCCCTCACCGTAGGAGCAGGGGCCGTCGGGATGTATCCGTACAGGTACTCATCCGTCGAGCGAACCTACCAAGCGCGGCCCGAACGACGCGGAGGGTCACCGGAGACGTGCCAGGGAGTCGGGGAGAGCGTTTTCGATCAGCGGGGCGAGGTGCATGCCGAGTTCGAATCGGCTCCGTGCGCCGCGGCGGTCCATGAGGCTGCGGATGCGGCGCTGCACCGTGCGACGGGTGATGGACATCCTGCGGGCGATCTGGTCGTCGGTCATGCCGGTGCGCAGGAGGGTCGCGATGGTCCGTTCGGTCTCGTCGAGGTCGTTGTCGGTGGGGGCGTCGATGAGGTCGAGCGGTGTGCTGCGTACCCGCACCCGCGGGGGCCTTCCGCTAGCCGAGGCCCGCGCCCACGGACGCGCATGGTCGTCCCCGCACCCGCGGGGGACTTCACACGGGCACCGCCCATCTGCCGCGCGGCGCGCTGCACCTTGCCGGACGGAGTCGACGGGCCACGGTCAGGCGGTACAAGATCCGGGCAGTCTCCGGGCCGGTGGCCCGGACAGGGCTTCCGGGGCTGCCGTACGCGCAGGTCAGCGAGCCGCTGACGCCGTACCACCAGCAGACCAAGAACCTCCTCGTCTCGTACTCCCCGGAAGCGCGGGGTTTCCTCCAGTCCCTCCCCCGCGAAGAGCGCCTGACCGGAATCTCCGGCGGTCGGGCGCCCTTCGCTGTACCACGCCCGATGGGGCTGCGTGCCGGTGCCGCGAGGTCAGGAGGCCCCTTTGGGTGTCTTGTCGGCCTTCTGCGCCTTGTCGATCAGCCGCTGCTCCTCCGCCGGGAACTGGTCGAACAGTCTGCTCAGCGTGCTCATCCGGCCGTGGAAGTCGGTGCCCCACTTGTCTGCCGCGGCCCCGACCCAGGTGCCGGTCATCATCTGGTTCACCTTCTCGACAGCGGACCTGATGTTTCCCTCGGCGGTCTCCACCGCGGTCATGTCCTTCTTGCAGTCGTCCACGTCGCTCATTAGAGGACCATCCCTTCTGCAGCCCTCTTCGGTAGGGTTGTGACCTCTCGGTCCCGGCGGGTGCATGGCCATCGTCGCGAGCCGTTCGACGGCCAGCGTGAGTTCTGCCAGCCCTGCCGGGCCGAGGCCGTCTGATCGGCTTCAGGGACACGCCCCGCAGAGGGCCGATTAATGAGCTCCCGGCAGACGACCTCACCACCGGGCAGGTGCTCCGCCAGCGGTACAGGAGTACGACGCACGTGTTCATCGGATGGGACTGGGCGACCGAAACGCACGACGTGACGGTCATGGACGACACCGGCAAACGCATCGACCGGTGGGAACCGACCCACACCGAGGAAGGGTTCGCCAAGACCCTGGCCCGGCTGCGCAAGCACGCAGATCCCGCCGACCTGCCGGTCGCCATCGAGACCACCAGGGGCCTGGCCGTCGACCGGCTCCTGGCCGCCGGGCACCCGGTGGTGCCGGTGCACCCGAACGCCTTTCACGCGATGCGGGCACGCTGGGGCGCTTCCAAAGCCAAGACCGACGCCGGCGACAGCATGAAACTCGCCGACTACCTGCGCACCGACGGCCACCTGCTGCCCCGGCTGGAGCCCACCGAGCCGGCCACTCTCGACCTGCAGGCCCTCACCCGCCAGCGCGCCGACCACATCGAGGCCCGCATCGCCGCCGTCAACCAACTCGCCGCGCTCCTGGACGAACACTGGCCCGGCGGCAAGGCAGTCTTCGGCAAGCTCGACAGCGACATCGCCCAGGCCTTCCTGGAGCGCTACCCGACCCCGGCCTCCGCCGCCAAGCTCACCGCGGGGCGCCTGGAAACCTGGTGCAAACGCCGTGGCTACTCCGGCAAGAAGCCCGGCAGCGTCCTCATCGAACGCCTGCGCTCGGCCCCCACAGCCGCCTCCCGCCTCAGCGAGACGGTCGTCGAGCACCTCATCCGTGTCCAGGTCCAGCTCGTGCACGGCATACGCGCGACCATCCGCGCCCTGGACAAGGCCATCACCGAGGCCACCGCCACGCACCCTTACGCGCCGCTGTTCGCCACCCTGCCGCGCATCGGCACGATCAGCCTCGGCCAGGTCATCGGCGAGATCGGCCCGCTCCTGGAACGCGCCCAGACCTGCGAACAGCTGATCGCCGAAGCCGGCGTCGTCCCCGTGACCCGCGCCTCGGGCAAGTCCCGCACAGTCGCTTTCCGCTTCGCGACCAACCGCAGAGCCCGCGTCGCGCTCACGACCTTCGCCGACAACAGCCGACACGGCAGCCAGTGGGCCGCCAAGATCTACGACGACGCCCGGGCCCGCAAAAAGCGGCACCCCCACGCCGTCCGAATCCTCGCCCGATCCTGGCTCCGGGTGATGTGGGCCTGCTGGCGCACCGGCACCTGCTACGACCCCGACATCCACCAAGCCAACAACAAGATCAACACGACCGCCGACGCCCCCCTGGCGGCATAGAGGTTGACTCAGGAAACTCATGTGTCCTCCTCGGAGAATCGTCCGTCCCAGGCCGTCACGCTGCGGCTCTCATGAGACGGGCGCGTCGAGTGCGAGTGCGGGATCCGCGGGGCTGTGGTGGACCAGGTTGCCGATGAGCAGGACGTGCTTGCCGCTCTGGGCGATGTACGCCTGCGTTCCGCAGGTGCTGGTCAGGGCGGGGTACTGCTTGCCGGGCGTGCAGGAGTGGCCGTCGTTCGGGGTCTCCGCCAGCACCGTGGCGTGGTCCCCGTGGACGTACACGACGGCCGCCGACGAGTGGGAGACGTTCTGGGCCAGGGCGTAGAAGCCGCCGCCACCCGCGGGTGCCAGGTGCGACAGTTGCAGCGAGGCGATCGCCGTGTGGGCGCCGGGCAGGGTGCCGGACACGTGCAGGTGCCGGGGCGCCTTGCCGACCGGGATCGCCACGATGTCCGAGAGGTCCCCGGTGGCGGAGTAAACCGTTCCCGCCGGGTCCACCACGGCGCCGGTGAAGATCGGTTTCGACTGGTGGTAGAGGCGGGTGGACTTGCCGGCTTCGACCGCCCAGAGGTCGCCGCCCTCGCTGATGACGAGTGACCCGTCCGGGCGTTCGCCGATGGGCACCGCGTTGTCGGAGGTCGGCGGGACCGCGAGGGCGGTGGTGCGGCCGTCCTTGTCCGTCACGGGCAGTTCCCGGACCTGGGTGGGCGGGTTCTGCTTGAGGACGCCGAAGACGACGGAGCCGTCGGAGCGGACCACCATGGAGCCGTTGTCCACCCGGTGGTCGACCTGGACGTACTTGCCGACGACACCCCGCGGGGTCATCCGCATCACGTCGGGATGGTCGGCGCCGTCCCATTCCAGCAGGTACACGTCGCCCGACCCGGCGGTGGTCACCAGGGTGTCGCCGGACATCACCTCCTCGTTCAGGTCGTACCGGTCGCTGAGCGCACCGAGGTCGAAGGCGGCGACCTTCCCCGCGGTGGGTGTCGGCAGGCCGGCCGGGTCGGCCTTGTGGCCGCCGCCCGAGCACCCGGCCAGCAGGCCGAGCACCGCCGCCGCTGCCAGATACCGCTTGGTCCGGGTGCCGGGCCGTGGGCTAGTTGCCATCGAGTGACCCCTCATACGTCCTGAAACCGCTGTCGAGGGCGCCCATGACGCCGTCCGTCGTGGAGGCGATGCTCGTGCCGGTGAACCAGCTGGCGAAATCGGTGTTCTGCCAAGCGTCCGGGGACACGGTTCGGGTCTTGGGGTCGTACCACGACTGGTCGGTGGGCGCCGGTACCCTCCCCGACCGTATGAGTCCCTGGGCCAGCGCCGGCGAGTACGCCTTCTCGACGTCCTTGGCGTCATCCGAGTTCACGGCCTGCTGCGCGGCGGCGTTGCCGGTGGAGAACGGGTCGGTGGTCGGGGCTTTGACGGATCGGCTCCAGGTGGCGAGCGTCTGTGAGTACTTGAAGCCCTTGGTGACCACCTTGTTGGTGACGCCGTTGGGAGGGAGCCGCCCCACCGGTCGAAGTTCGTCCGGATCGTGCCGCCGTCCGAGGCCAGTGCCATCGCCAGATCCTTGAGCCGGTCGGCCAGTTGCCGTAATCGCTGCGGGTTCACACCCGCGAAGTCCGTCATCGTCCCCCCTTGGATGTCGTCGGCCGCACACGCATCATGCGTCGCATCGTGCACACGTGTCCGGCACTTCCAAATTACTTGCGAGGCACTCCGGCGTCCGCACTTGCCAGGCTCCTGTGACGTACCCAGGACAAAGGATTTCGCGGGCAGAACCCGGCCGGCCGCTGGGGCCGCCGGCCGCACCACGTCGCCGCAGCGGACCTCGGCACCGGTACCCGAACCGAGGATGACGGCCGGATCAAGGCGTCGCCCGGCCCGTCGACCACGTGCCGACGGCACAGGACGACGGGCCGGATCGAACGGCTCACGACGGGAGGCGAGAGGTTGGCCGAATACGGCGCCAACCGGACGGATCTGTCGCTGCGTGGAAGGCGGTGTCCTCGCCGGAAGGGTTCCGAGCGAGGTGGAGGGGGAGCAACGATGCGTATCAGGATGGTCGGTTTAGCTGCCACGGTCGCCGTGTTGACCGGCGGGGTGCTCGCTACCGGAGGGGGCGCAGCCGACGCTGCTGTGCCGACGCTGCAGATCACGGCCGTATCGAGCGAGGACTACCCGCTCGTCGTGGTCGTGAACTCCACTGGGGAGGTGATGGGCTGGGGCGAGTGGAGCCAGGACCCCTACAACGGGCAGCCGGGGGACGCCCTGAGGGTGGCCGACACGCTGACCGACGGGTACGCCGTCTACGGCTACCTCAGCGCCGACAACCGGGTGGCGACCACGAGCGGCCACACGGCCGTGTACGTGAGCCCGTGGGTGGGACCGAACCTTCCCGAAAACCACACGTACGACATGACGATCTGTGCACAGAGGAACGGCCTCAAGATCACCTGTAAGTCCCACCCCGTCACTTCCTGACTGCACGGGTTCCGCTGGCGTCGACACTGGGTGGGTCGGCGCCAGCACATGTTTCCGGGCGGCCGCTTGCCGTCGGAAGGTCGTTCCACGTCCTGCTCCACGTCCCGCTTGCCGGCGGCGGTGTCCTGACCGCTCCCGGGGCAAGGTCCCGCCGGAACCCGGCATCCCGCCGGAACCCGGCATCCTGCGTGCTCCCGGACCCGTTGCGCCGGCGGAAGGCGGCGTTGGATGCACGCGATGCTTGCACTGTCCGCAACAAACGACCCCCTCCCGAGGCAGGTGAGGCACTGTTACGGTCCGCACGTCGGAGCGAGCAGGAGGCGCACCTGCTGCGACGACGCGTTCACCCGCGCGAGACGTCCAACGGCAGTGACGGCCACGGCAATGCCGGCCAACGGCGGTGACGTCCGCGGTGAAGGCTCGCTCTGCCTGGTACCCGACCCGGTGTTGCGTCGTGGAGGCGATGTCCATGAAGTCCTGCTGCCCGGAAGTCCCGGCGAGCGATGCCACGGCTGCCCGAACCCCCGAGCGGGCGACGAGTCGGCGCGGACTCCTCGCGGCGGCCGGCGGCGTCGGCCTCACCGCCGCCGTGCTCCCCGCGGGCCGAGCCGTCGCACAGACGTCCGTCCAACGGGAAGGACCTGCCCGCCGGGGCACGTCGGTGGTGCTCCTCGGGACGCAGGGCGGACCGCCTCCGGACAGGAACCGTGCGGGCATCGCCTCGGCCCTCGTCGTCGACGGCGCCACGTACCTGGTCGATGCGGGCCGCAAGGCGGTCTCGCAGTACGTCGGGGCCGGCCTCGCGTGGGCCGACCTGCAAGCGGTCTTCGTCACGCACCTGCACGCGGACCACGTCGCGGAGCTGTTCCAGGTGTTCCTCCTCGGCGGCTTCGTCCTCCCCGGGCAGGGCGACACCCTCACCGGACCGCTTCCCGTGTACGGTCCGGGGCCCGCCGGAGGTCTGCCCCCGACGTACGGGGGAGGCCAGTCGCCGACGACCAGCCCCCACGACCCCACGCCCGGACTCGAAGGCTTCTTCGACCACGCGAACGCCGCCTTCGCGTACAGCACCAACGTCTTCATGCGTGACTCGGGCATCCGGGAGACGCGCGGCCTCGCCGACGTGCACGAGATCGCCCTTCCCGTGCACGCGGACTTCCAGCACACGTCCCCCGTCATGCGGCCTTTCGTCGTGATGGAGGACGATCGCGTCCGTGTGACGGCCGTGCTGGTGCCGCACGGCCCCGCCTTCCCCGCCTTCGCCTACCGCTTCGACACCGACCACGGCTCGGTCACCTTCTCCGGGGACACCGCCCGGCACGAGAACGTGGTCACCCTGGCCCGGGGTTCGGACGTGCTGGTCCACGAGGCCATCAACGTGCGTGGAGGGTCCGGTCCCGAGGCGCTCGCCGACCACCTCCTGCAAAGCCACGTCGAAGTCCAGGAGGTCGGCCAGGTCGCGCAGAGCGCCGAGGCGGACCGGTTGGTGCTGAGCCACATCGGTGACATGGCCGAGCAGACGCTGGACCCGCGCAAGTGGAAGCGCTGGGCCCGGCAGGGGTACGACGGGCAGGTACTGGTCGGCGGCGACCTGGACGTCGTCCGTCTGCGGTGAACCCGCCGCCGCTTTCCGCCAGGCGGTCAGTTCGACACCACCGAACCGCGCCGGCTCCTGCCCCGTCGGAGGAACGGCCTGCGTCAGGCGTGGGCCGGACTGACGAGACGGCCGTGGTGGATGAGGGAGGCGGCCTGCTTCAGGCGGCGTACACGGATGCTGATCTCGTAGCCCTTGATGCCGTCGACGCGGGCGAGTCGGCCGGTGAGATAGCGGTAGAAGTCCGCCGTGTCCCTGGCGACGATGACGGCGATGATGTTGTGCCGCCCGCTCATGGCCCCGGCGAAGGCGCATTCGTCGTGCCGGCTGATCTCGTCGCCGACGCGGTGGAGGTCGGTCAGGTCCACCCGGATCCAGAGGGTGGCGTTCAGTTCGTATCCGAGCCGTTCGGGTAGAGCGTCGACGTCGTAGGTCAGGCTGCCTGAGGATTCGAGGGTTTGGAGTCTGCGCGCGACCCGCGGAGTGGACCAGCCGGTGAGTTCCGCGAGGCGGGTCTGAGAAGCACGGCCGTCCTCCGCCAGTGCGTCGAGGAGTGGGGCGTCCTCGGCGGTCGGAACGACAGCCGGCCCCGCGGGGACCGGCCGCTCCACGGTGAGGCGCCGCACCTGCTCCGGGGTGAGGGAGGCCTCGTGACCGGTCCAGCCCGTGGTGCCCGGGGCATTGAAGGAGTGGAGGAGCAGGTCGACGCTGACGCCGAGGACGGAGGCGACCTGCGGCAGACGGCTCAGGAGCAGGTCCTCCCGACGCTCGCCCGAGGGTGAGCGGACGATGCAGATGATCTCCGAACCGCCGGAGGCGATGCTGGCATAGGTGATTTCGGGCCTGCGGGCGAGCGATTCGGCGAGCGGGTCGACGCGGCCGGGCCGGCAGTGCAGGCGCGCGACCCACTCGACCTGGCCGTCCACCGCCGGGTTCACCCGGCCGACGACGCGCAGGACGCCGTCGCGGCGGAGCGCGTTGTACCGACGGGCCACCGTCTGTTCGGACGCGCCGATCACCTCACTGATACGGCGGAAGGCCGCACGCGGAGCGCACCGGAGGGAATGGATGATCCTCCTGTCCGTGTCGTCCGTCATGGAGGCATCATCACACGGTGCCGGACCGCGGTGGAGTTTCTCCGACGGAGCAGGCCGGATCGCTGGCGATTCCGTCCGTCGAAGGCGAAGCTGGCGGCCGACTTCGCGGAGGGACGGACCGGCACGGTCCCTGAGGGCCTGCCGTCTTCTCCCCCGCACCCGCTGATCGCGGCTTCCCGCCGCTGAAGGAACGATGTCGTGCCCCGCAGCCCCCGAGTCCCCCAGGTCACGGGGCCGGCTCTCTGCGCGCCGAGCGCCGCGGGCCCGGCAGGATCCGCCGGACAGGCCCTCGCCCCACCGCACGGATCACCCCCTTCGGGGCAGCCGGCGAGCCGACCGCGGACACGACCGGCCCACCACCAGCAACCCGCACCAGAACCGGAGCCCACCATGAGCATCGTCGACAGGCAGCGCGCCGCGTACGAGGCCCTCGCCGCCAGCGGCGCCGACGGGCCGTTCCTGACCGAACGGCCCGCGCTGTTCAGCCCGGCCGCCGCAGCCCAGGACATCCTGAACGTACGGGGCACCTACGGGCGATTCGCGCAGATCCTGCTGCCCCTGGAGTACACCCACTGGACCGAGGAAGCCACCGCCCACGTCCGGTCCTGCTACATCGGCGACTGGACCTCCCTCCACAAGGTCCGCGTCCGCGGGCCGCAGGCTCTCGCCTTCCTCAGTCAGTTGGGCATGCGCGACCTCTCCCGCTTCGGGACCGGCCGGATCAAGCACCACGTCCAACTCGACGACAACGGCTATGTCGCCTCCGAAGGCGTCCTCACCCGCACCGGCGACCAGGAGTTCGTCTACACCGCCGGAAGCTGCGACTGGCTGCTGTGGCAGCTCTCCCTCGGAGGATGGGACGCAGAGGCCACCGACATCAGCGCCGAGCGGTTCATCTTCGGCGTTCAGGGCCCCCGCTCCCTGCCGGTCCTGGAGAAGGCCACCGGAGAGGGCCTCCGCGACATCGACTTCGGCCGCGGCCGGCCCACCCACGTCAACGGCATCCCCGTCGTCATCCTGCGCACCGGCATCTCCGGCGAACTCGGCTACGAACTGCACGGCGCCACCGACGACGCCGAGGCGGTGTGGACGGCTGTCCTGTCCGCGGGCGAGGAGCACGGCATCCGCCAGCTCGGCTTCCGCTCCCAGCCGGTCCAGCACATCGAGGCCGGCATCGCCACCAACGGACTCGACTACCTTCCCGCGTCCATCCCCACCCCCGGCGCCCCCCGCCAGTTCCGCCGCGGAACCCCCGGCGGCAGCTTCGTCCCGACCAACGGCCTCACCGACTACTTCCGAACCCCCGGCGAACTCGGCTGGGGCTTCCGCAACGATGTCCCCGACCGCCGGTTCGTCGGCCGCGACGCCCTCGCCGCCCAGGCCGCACGCGGCGGACCCGCACGTGTCCTGGTCGGCCTGGTGTGGAACCCCGAGGATGTCGCCGGCGTCCTCACGTCCCTGTTCCGAGACGGCGAACTCCCCGACCAGATGGACGTCCCCCGCGCGCCCGGCCCCCACTTCGACCAGGTCACCATCGCCGGCGCCCCCGTCGGGGTCGCCACCGGACGCACCCTGAGCCCCGCCCTCCGTGCGACGATCTCGCTCTGCGTCATCGACCGGGCCCACGCGGCGCCCGGCACCGCGGTCGATGTGATCTGGGGCCGGCCCGGCACCCCGCAGCAGACCATCGGAGCGGTGGTCGCCTCGCTCCCGTTCAAGCCCGACCACCGGCGCACCGACGTCACCCTCCTCTGACGAACCGAGGAGCCTACGGACGCGCAACCGCCCCTCGCGGCAGGGGCGTTGGACAAGGCGCCGGAGAAGGCCGTGTCCGCCCGGAGCTGCCGCGCGCGCCGACTTCCGCGAGGTCCTCACCCCCGTGGTCCGGGCCCTGGCGCATCTCACCGAGGGCCGTCCCGCTGCGGCGGCATCCCTGCCGGCCGCGCTGGGCGAGAAGACGGAACTCCCCGGTGGAGTGCCGTCGGGCCGCGGGCCGGTGGTTCCGACGCCGGCGCGGGCGGACGAGGGCTGATCAGGTGTGCCGGACGGCGGTTCGGCCGGGAAGGTCCGGCGGGTTGCGATGCCGTGGGAACCGGAGCCCGGGCCGACGATCCGCGGTGATCGGTCGGGATCAGTCGGGATCAGTCGGCGGTGGGCAGGCTGCGGGCCACCGCGGTTGCCAGGGCCGTCGCGTTGGCGCGCTGTTGCGCGGCCGAGCCGGGACCTGAGACGTCCAGCAGCAGCGTTTCGGAGATGAGGCCGTGGGCGCCCCGGTACGTGCGGTAGAGCACTTTGACCGTACACGAACCGCCCGTCTCACCGCCCTGCGCCCGGACGAACGCCTGTCGTCCGCCGAGCCGTACCGGTTGGCCGTCGTCGTCGGCGGTGGGCGGCTGCCCCTGGTCGAAGCGGAGGTCCACCTCGGCGGAACTCCCGGACCCGCGCCATCCGCAGCTCCAACCGCCCACCCCCGCCTCCACGTGCCGGGAGTCCAGACCGGCGACTTGGCCGAGGGCGGCGGCGTTCAGCAGCGCGCACGCGTTCGATCGGATCAGCGAGGACCGGTCGGCCGCCGCCACCGGACTGCGCCGGGCCACCCCACCGCGGTTGAGCACCCCGGTCGCCCGGTCCGCCGCCGTGTCGGCGAGCGCGCACACCCGGGTCGGGCTGCCCGCGGCGGCCTTCGCGACCACCCTCACCCACGCCCCCTGCGAGGTCCGCAGCAGCCGTTGGCACTCCTCGTCCTCCAGCGGCTCCGACACGACCGTCACCGAGCCGACCCGTTCCACCTCCGCCAGGGCGGACGGCTCCTGTGCCCCGGCGAGCAGGAAGGTCGCCGACACGTCGACGACCACGGCGCTCCCCCCGGCACCGCCGGTTTCGTCCACCAGCAGGTCGCAGCGGTCGAAGTTGGCGTAGGCCGGGTCGATCTCGACCGATCCGTACCGGGCCAGCGAGTCGGGTGCCAGCAGGCTGCACGGATCGGCGGAGTAGACGTCGCCGACCGGCCCGCCGGGGTTCCGCCCCGGGTCGGCCGGCGCACCCGCCCCCGAGGAGCCGGCCCGGCCCCGGAACGGCTGGGCCACGGTCACCACGGTCGCGGTGGCCGCCACCAGCGCCAGGGCCGCCGTGCCCGCCACCGCGGCGCGGCGCCAGGTCCACGCCTGTCCTCCCGGGGGGACCGGCGGTCTGTCGCCGTCCCCGGGCGGCCGCACACAGGCGCACGCGCCGCCCGCCAGCTCGTGCAGTTGCCGCGCGGCCTCGGCGGCGCTGGGCCGCGACTCCGGCCGGCCGGACAGCAGCGCCCGCAGCGGTGCGGAGAGCGCGCCGGCCCGGCCACTGTGCACGACACGTCCTTTCCTGGCCAGTTCCAGGTAGGCCACCGGGTCCTCCGCCGTGCCGTAGGGCGACCGCCCCTCCAGTGCGGCGTGCAGCGTGGCGCCCAGCGAGAACAGGTCCGCCGCAGCCGTCAACCGCTGGCCACGCGCCACCTCGGGGGCCATGTAACGCGGTTTGCCGTAGACGCCGCCGTTCCAACTGCGCGAGTCCTCCCGCCACAGTGCGCGGGCGATCCCGAAGTCCGTGAGCTTGGCGAAGTCCCCCTCCGCCATCAGCACGTTGTCCGGGGTGACGTCGCCGTGCACGACGCCGGCGCGGTGCGACACCTCCAGCGCGACGGCCAACTGGCAGCCGATCGAGGCCACTTCACCGGGCGGCATCGTCCCCCGCTCCGCCAGCGTCTGGGCCAGGCTGCGCGACGCCACGTACTCCATGACGATCCAGCAACCCCCCGGCGAGTCCACCAGATCGAAGACCGAGGTGATGTGCGGGTGGTGCAGCCTCGCGGCGTTGCGTGCCTCCTTCCGCAGCCGCTTGACGGCCATGCCCTCCTGCGACCGGGCGCGCTTGAGGGCCACCTGCCGCTCCAGCCCGCTGTCGTAGGCCAGCCACACCTCGCCCATGCCGCCGCTGCCGATGCGCCGCACGAGCCGGTAGCGGCCGGCGATCTCGTCCCCGTCGTCCGGCATGACCCCTACCCCCGTGATCCCGCCACCCACCCGGTAGCCCGAGGTGACCGTTGGAACACACAAGGTAACGCATGGTAGCGCCGACCCGCAGCGTTCCGCATGGACGGCCATCCGGACCGCGTCCGCCCCGACCGAAGCACGCCACCACCTCCCCCTCGTGCTCGACGGAGCGCGGCCAGGAATCGTCAACAAAAAGATGACGTGAAATCGATGTCCACATTGTCACCAATCTTGTAGCGTGCTCGACGCCTTGACCCGAGGCATCGGCGCAGCACTTGGTACTCGATGAGGAGACTCCATGCAGCGGCTCCACGCGTCCTTGGGACGCACCCCCTTTCCCCCCGCGGGGCCCCCGGCACGACGCGCCCCGGTCCGCGGGCGCTCCCTGCGCGGCATCGCGATCGCCGGTTCTCTCGCCCTCACGGCGGTCGTGACGCCGGCGTCGCTGGCCGCCGCGTCCACCCCGCACGTGCCGGGCCACGTCGTGGACGCGCAGGACGCGGCGCTCGCGTTCGACCCGGCCTCCTACACGCCGATCACCGTCACGATCGACGGCCAGCCGGTCAACCTGCGGTACTACAAGGAGATCTGCTACGTCGCCGACCCGGTCGCCGCGGCCCCGCAGCAACCCGGCCTGGGCGGAACCACCACCATCCAGAACACCCGCTGCGGCTACGAGTCCATGAACGTGTTCGTGCCGGAGAGCGCGTTCGGCGACCAGCGGGCGCCGATCTACTTCGCCGTGAACAACGGCGGGTGGATGGCCAGTTACATCAGGCCGAGCATCACCGAGGGCGCGTCCTACAGCAGTGCGACGAGCAACGTCGGCGCGGCGCTCAAGGCCGGCTACGTCCTCGTCGACGTCGCGAACCGCAGCCGCGGCCTCGTGGGGGCGGACGGCTCCTCCCCGGGGAAGGCCCCGGCGGCGGCCGTCGACGCGAAGGCGGCGGTGCGCTACCTCCGCCTCAACGACGCGGCCATGCCCGGCAGCGCCGAGCGGATCGTCGTCAACGGCACCAGCGGCGGCGGAGCGCTCGCCTCGATCCTGGGCGCCTCCGGCAACGACAGGGAGTACGACCCGTACCTGGCGGCGATCGGGGCGGCGGGCATCGACGCGGCAGGCCGCAGCACGCTGCGCGACGACGTGTTCGCGGTCGACGCCTACTGCCCGATCACCGACCTCGGCAACGCCGACACCGCCTACGAGTGGCTGTACACCGTCCTCGGCACCCGCGACGCGACCGGCCAGAACCCGCAGCCGGCGGACGCGGCGACGATCGCGGCGAAGTTCGCCGCGTACGAGAACGGCCTGGGCCTGCGCAACCCCGACGGCTCGCCCCTCACCGCGGCCACCATGCTCGACACCATCAAGAAGGAGGTCGTCCGCTCCGCGGAGACCTACCTCAGGGCCGACCCCGCCCGCACCATCCCGGCACTGGGCGAGGACTTCGTCATCACCTCCCCCGGCCCCGGCGGCGGCACGACCACGTCGTACGTCAACGACTGGCTGGACGTCGACAACGCGGCGGACACCGTGCGCGCGGTCGACATGACGAACTACCTGAAGTTCGTCGCCACCCAGCAGGCCCTGAAGACGACACCGGCGTTCGACGCGGTCGGCGTCCACGGCAACACCACCAGCGGCACCGAGACCAACCTGTTCGGCCCGTCCACCCGGACGTACATGAACTACACCGAGTTCGGCTGGGACCACAACGACGTCGCGGGCGACGGCAGCGGCCTGGACGACACCGGGCTGACCTGGAAGCAGTACACCGCGAGGAAGAGCACCACCGTCGACGACCAGGTCCACCTCATCGACCCGATGGACTTCATCGGCTCCACGGCCGCCGACACCGCGCCCAACTGGTACGTCCGCGCCGGCACCCGGGACCGGGACACCTCGTTCACCGTCTCGATCAACCTCGACCGGGCACTCGCCGCCGACCCCCAGGTCCGCGACGTGAACTACCAACTCGCCTGGAACCAACCGCACGCCGGCAACTACGACGTGCCGGAGGCGATGGCCTGGATCGCCAAGGTCGTCGGCAAGGCCGGCAACCCGCCCGCCGCCGGCAACCTGCCGTAGCACCTCCCGCCCCGGCCAGCCGGAAACAGCGGAAGCCACGCGGGTCCAGGCGCTCGGCCGTCCTTCTCCGGCCGAGCGCCTGTCCCGCCCCGGCTCCCGGAGCACCACCGCGCGCGAGCCCGCCCGCCACCGCGCGGGCCCACTCCCCCGGCGCACTCCACGCTCCGCTTACGCATCCGGCTCCGCCGTACCACCTCCGGCAGGGGCGGGAATCGGCCACGCTGCGGCCGATTCGAGGAGGGGCGGCCGGGCGGGGGCGCGGTGCTCCCTCCCGCCGGCCCGGACCAGTAGTGAAGCATTGCCCAATGATTAATGCACGCTTCTCGGAACCCATCGAACGGCCGCGGGAAAAACCGCAGATGCGGGCTTCCTTCGCACGCATTCGAAAAGGGGTTCGCCCGCGTACGAAGGCCCGGTTCCCCGGTCCCCGCCCTCACTCCGGCACACCGTGCGACGCCCGATCCACCAGCATGGAATCGGCCAACCCCGAAGGAATAATCAGTCTTTCGGACTCACGATGCGCGCTCATGTACGCTGACCAGGCCGCGGAGGGGATGCGGCGAGTGGCGGATTAACGACCGCGCCGCCCGAGTGCGCCGGCAATACGTCGGCGCACGCCGGGCAGACGGACGGCACGGCCGTTAATGCGATTGCAGGAGAAGAGATACGGGGAGGGGACATGACCAATCCTTTCGATGACGAGTCCGGCACCTTCGTCGTTCTGGTGAACGACGAACGGCAGTACTCGCTGTGGCCGGCGCACCTTGATCGCCCGGACGGCTGGATCGCCGACGGTCCCGAGGGGACGCGCCAGGAATGTCTGGATTCGATCGAGAAGGTGTGGACCGACATGCGGCCCGCCAGCCTGGTCCGGGCCATGGAGAACGAGGCCGGCTGACCCCGTCCGCCCGGGACGCGCCGCGCGTCCCGGGCGGACGGGCCGCTTCCGCAACCCCGATCGCCGCAGTCGAATTCCCCGCACCGCCCCTGCCGTTGGGGCCGTGCCGGGCGGACGGGAACCCCCTGGCGGGTTCGCGGTATGCGGCGGGCATATGACGGTGTGGCATTCTCCGTCTTCTCCTTCCCGGCCGGGCGGTTTCCGCCCGCTATTCGCCGGTCGGCGTCCACCCGATATCCACGCGCCGGCATGACCTGATCGAGCCGTGCCGCTCTCATCGAACCCGTTCACCATGTCGCGAAGAGGTGCCTCCGCCATGCTCGAGGAGCGTTCCGTCCCCACGAATTCACTGCCTTCCGAGTTCCCGCCGGAGTTCTTCGAACTCACCCTGGCCCAACAGGGTGTGTGGTACGGGCAGCGGGTCGATCCTGACAGTCCTAAGTACAACATCGCGGAATGCCTGGTGATTCGCGGCGACCTGGACGTCTCCCTTCTCGCACGTGCCGTCGCGCACGTGGTCGCCCGGTACGACAGCCTCCGTCTCCGTTTCGAGGAGCGGGAGGGCGGTGTCCGCCAGTGCGTGGACCGCCCCTCCCCCGCCGCGGCGGACCGGCTCCGGTTCGTCGACCTGTCAGACGGCACGGACCCCGCGGACGCCGCGGCGAAGGCCGAGCGGTACATGGCCGCCGACATGGCGACCGTGGACGAACTCTCCGCGCCGCGGCACCACTTCGCGCTGCTCCGGCTCGGCCCGCGGCTGCACTACTGGTACACCCGGTACCACCACGTCGCCATCGACGGCCTGAGCGGCGCCACCGTCGCCCGCGCCGTCGCCGAGGCGTACGGTCGGGCCGTCCGCGGAGAGGATCTCGACGTGCCCGGTCCGCCGGCCGCCTCCGTCCGCGAACTGGTGGCCGACGAACGCGCCTACCTGGCCTCCGACCGCTACGCGGCCGACCGCGCCTACTGGACCGGCAGGTTCGCCGACCTGGCCGACGGGCGGGGCGCGGACTCCGACGACCGGCCCCTGCTCCGGCGCCGCTCCGCGTCCGCGTCCGCGTCCGCGGCGGACAGCGGTTCCAGCGCGCCGGAGGTCCGGCTGCACGACGGAGAAACGTTACCGCCCGAGGTCCTCGAACGTCTCAGACGCCTGGCGGCCGCCGCCCGCACCGACTGGAGCGTCGTGCTGGTGAGCGCTGCGGCCGCCTACGTCGGACGCGCCACCGGACGCCGGGACGTGACCGTGGGCATCGCCTCCACCGGCCGCCACGGCGGGATGCGGCACGCCGTCGGGATGACCGCCAACATCCTGCCGGTACGCCTGGACCTCGCCGCGCACCCGACCCTCGGTGGCCTGATACGGGCCACCGCCGCCGAGATGCGCGGAGCGCTGCGGCACCGCCGGTTCTCCCGCGAGCAGCTCGCCCGCGAACTGCGCACCGCCGGCGGCCCGGCGCGGCTCACCGACATCGTCGTCAACGTCATGGGCTACGACTACGACCTCGACTTCGCGGGCAGTCCGGCCTCGTCGCGGGTGCTGTCGATCGGACCGGTGGACGACGTCTCGCTCTTCGTGTCCGAGCGATCGGAGGGGAGGGGGCCGCTGATCGGCCTCGACGCCTCCCCCGAGCTGTACCACCCGGACGACGTCCGGCTCCAGCAGCAGGCCGTCGTCTCCTTCGTCACCGCGCTGGCTTCAGCCGATGACGACACCCCGCTGCGCGCCGTCCCGTGGGACGCCGGCCCCGGCGCCGCGCGGCCGCTCGCGCGAGGGCGCGGCGCCGACCTGCCGCCGCTCGCCGCGAGCGTGCCCGAGGCGTTCCGCGCGCAGTGCCGGCGCAGCCCGGACGCACCGGCGGTGCAGGACGGCGGGAGCACCGTGTCCTACCGCGAACTGGAGCATGCCGCCGACGACCTGGCCGCCGCGCTCAGCGGGTGGGGGGTGGCCGCCGAGGACGGTGTCGGCGTCCTGGTCGGCCGCACGACCGCCCTGGTGACCGCCACGATCGGCGCGGTGCTCTCCGGCGCCGCCTACGTGCCGCTGGACGCCGCCTGGCCCGACGATCGGCTGCACGCCGTCGCGGACGTCGCCCGGCTCCGCGCCCTGGTCGTCGACGAGACGACGGCCGGGGCCCCCTGGGTGCGCGCGGCCACCGCGCTGCCGGTGATCGTCGTCGATGCCCGGGGGACCGTGGTGCGCGGCGCGCCGCCACGGCCCGGCCGGGTGCCGGGCGTCTCGCGCGGCGACCGGCTGGCCTACGTCATGTTCACCTCGGGCTCCACCGGCCTGCCCAAGGGGGTCGGCGTGACCCACGCCGACGTCCTGGCCCTGGCGGCCGACTCCGCGTGGGGCGGGGGCGCCGCCGACGCGGTCCTGCTGCACTCCGCCTACGTGTTCGACGCGACGACCTTCGAGATCTGGGCGCCGCTGCTGCGCGGCGGCCGGGTCGTCGTCGCGGCCGGCCGGATGTTGGAGGCCCGCGACCTGCGCGAGGCGGTCGCCCGCCACCGGGTCACCGCGGTGTTCCTGACGACCGCGCTGTTCAACGTGGTCGCCGAGGCGGACCCGGCCGCGTTCGCCGGGCTGCGCGTGGTGGGCGCCGGCGGCGAGGCCGCCTCCCGGGACCTGATGCAGCGGGTCGCGGCGGCCGTACCGGACACCCGGGTCCTGCACGTGTACGGCCCCACCGAGACCACCACCTTCGCCACCCGCCATCCCGTGGACGCCACCGCCGCCGGCGTGCCCCCCATCGGCGGCCCGCTGGACGGGACGGCGCTGTACGTCCTGGACACCGACCTGCGCCCGATGCCGCCCGGCCTGGCCGGCGAGCTGTACGTGTCCGGCGCCGGCGTCGCCCGCGGTTACCTCGGCCGCTCCGCGCTCACCGCCGCCCGCTTCGTCGCCGACCCGTACGGCCCGGCCGGCGCACGGATGTACCGCACCGGCGACCTGGCCCGCTGGAACACCGACGGGCTGCTGGAGTACGTCGCGCGCGCCGACGACCAGGTCAAGCTCCGCGGCTTCCGCATCGAGCCCGCCGAGATCGAGCGGGCACTGCTCGCCGACCCGGGGATCGGCGCCGCGTGCGCCGTGGTCCGCGAGGACGTCCCCGGCGACCGCCGCCTCGTCGCGTACGTCGTGCCGGCCCGCGGCGCCGCCGCGCCGCGGGAGGCCGCCACGGCACGGCGGCTGGGTCACGCGCTGCCCGCGTACATGCTGCCCTCGGCGTACGTCGTCCTGGACGCGCTGCCGCTGAACGCCAACGGCAAGGTCGACCGCCGCGCGCTGCCCGCCCCCCGCGGTGCCACGCCGACCGGACGCGCCCCGCGCGGCGCCCGGGAGGAGGTGCTGGCCGGGCTGTTCGCGGACGTGCTGGGGGTCGCCGCCGTGGGCGCCGACGACGACTTCTTCGCGCTCGGCGGCCATTCGCTGCTCGCCACCCGGCTCATCGGCCGGGTCAGGACCGCGCTCGGCACCGAGGTGGACCTGCGCACCGTCTTCGACCACCCCTCGGTGGCCGCGCTCGCCGCCGCCCTGGACACCGCTGCGGGCGCCCGCCCCGCGCTGGCCCCGCGGCCGCGGCCGCAGGTGCTGCCGCTGTCCTTCGCGCAGCAGCGGCTGTGGTTCCTCCACCGCGCCGAGGACTCCGGCGACGACGCCTACAACGTCCCCCTCGTGCTGGCGTGGGACGGGCCGCTGGACGCCGCCGCCCTCGGGGAGGCGCTGGCCGACGTGCTCGCGCGGCACGAGAGCCTGCGCACCGTCTTCGCCGAGCGGGACGGCGTCCCGCACCAGGTGGTCCTGGACCCGGAGCGGGCGGCACGGGCGACGCGCCTGGCCGTGGAGGAGCCTCCGGCCGGGGCGGACGCGCGGTGTGCCGGCGCCTGGGCCGACGAGCGGGTGCGCCTGCTGACCTCGGCCCCGTTCGACCTGGCGGGCGAGCACCCCGCCGTCCGCGCCCACCTGCTGCGCACGGCCCCCGGCCGCGGGCTGCTGGTGCTCGTCCTGCACCATGTCGTCGCCGACGGCTGGTCGCTGGCGCCGCTGTGCCGGGACCTCGGCGCGGCCTACCGCGCCCGGACCGGGGGCGGTGCGCCCGACTGGCCCGCGCTGCCCGTACAGTACGCGGACTACACCCTCTGGCAGCGCGACCTGCTCGGCGAGGCCGAGGACAGCCTGGCCGGCCGTCAGCTCGCCTTCTGGCGGGAGGCGCTGCGCGGCGCCCCGGACGTGCTGGACCTGCCGGCGGACCGTTCCCGGCCGGCGGTGCCGAGCCACCGCGGCGGCGCGCACCCGTTCTCGGTCCCCGCTCCGGTGCACGCCGCGCTCGTCCGGCTGGCCCGCGCCTCGGGCTGCACCCCCTTCATGGTGCTGCACGCCGCCCTCGCGGCGACCCTGCACGCCCACGGCGCGGGAGAGGACATCCCGCTGGGTACGGCGGTGGCCGGACGCACCGACGAGACGCTGGACGACCTCGTCGGCTTCTTTGTCAACACCGTCGTCCTGCGCACCGACCTGTCCGGTGACCCGACCTTCCGCGAACTGCTGCGCCGCGTGGCGGAGTTCGACCTCGCGGCGTTCAGCCACGGCGACGTGCCGTTCGAACGGCTGGTGGAGGAGCTCAACCCGGACCGGTCCGGCGGACACCACCCGCTGTTCCAGACCATGCTGGTGCTGCAGAACCAGCAGCGGGCGGCCCTCGACCTGCCCGGCGTGGCCGTGCGCGACCGGACCCGTCATCCCGGGGTCAGCAAGTTCGACCTGACGTTCTCCCTGACCGAGGCAGGTTCCGGCGACGGGGAGGCCGCCCGGACGGACGCGGGCCGCACGCGGCCCGACCGGACCGCACCGGCCGGTGGCGCAGCCGCCGACACCGGTCCCGCAGCCGCCGACGACACGGCCGCCGCCGGTCTCACCGGCTACCTGGAGTACGCCACCGACCTGTTCGACGAGGCCACCGCGCGCGCCCTGTGCGACCGGTTCACCCGTCTCCTGGCGCAGGCCGTGGCCGACCCGGACCGCGCCGTCGGCCGGCTCGACCCCCTCGCCCCCGGCGAACGCGCCCGCCTGCTCGCGCAGGGGCGCGGCCGGGACCGGCCGCTCCCCACCCGCACCGCGCCCGAAACGGTGCGGGAGCAGGCCGCCCGCACCCCGCACGCGCCCGCCGTGCGCGACATCCGCTCGCACCTGACGTACGCCGAACTCGACGCCCGCGCGGACGCGTGGGCACGCCTCCTGCGCGAACGCGGGGTGCGGCGCCGGGACGTGGTGGCGCTCGCGGCGCCGCCGTCGGCGCGGACGGTAATGGCGATGCTGGCCGTGCTGCGGGCCGGCGCCGCCTACCTGCCGATCGATCCCGTCTATCCCGCGGCCCGGGTCCGGCACATGCTCGACGACGCCCGGCCCTCGCTGCTCCTGACCACCGCGGCGCTGCGTCCCCGCCTGCCCGCGGGAGACCTGCCGTGGCTGGCGATCGACGACGCCGCCGCACGCCCCGCGGACCCGGCCGCGCCGCTGCCCGCGCCGCCGCACGCGGAGGACCCGGCCTACGTCATCCACACCTCGGGCTCCACCGGCCGCTCCAAGGGCGTGGTGGTGCCGCACCGGGCCATGGCGAACCACATGGCGTGGATGGCCCGCCACCTGCGCCTGACCGCGGCCGACCGGGTGCTGGCCCGCACCTCCGCCGGCTTCGACGCCTCCGTGTGGGAGGTGTGGCTGCCGCTGATGAACGGCGCCGAGGTGTGCGTGCTGCCGGAGGGCGCCAACCACGAGCCCGAGCATCTCGTGTCCTGGATGCGCCGGTTCGAGGTGACGGTCGCGCAGTTCGTGCCCTCGCACCTGGCGATCGTCCTGCCGGAGGCGGCACGGGGCGGGCCGCTGCCCGCGCTGCGGGCCGTGCTGTGCGGGGGCGAGGCGATGCCGCGCGCGCTCGCCGACGCCGTCACCGAGGTGTGGGGGGCCGAGGCGCACAACCTGTACGGCCCCACCGAGGCGACGATCGACGCGACGGCCCACCGGGCCGGTCCCGGCGGCCCCCGCGGCACGGACCGCGTGCCGATCGGCCGGCCGGTGGACTCCACGCGCGCCTACGTCCTCGACGGCCGGCTGCGCCCGGCGCCGTCCGGCGCCGTCGGCGAGCTGTACCTGGCCGGCCCCAACCTCGCCCACGGCTACCTCAACCGTCCCGCGCTCACCGCCGCCCGCTTCGTCGCCGACCCGTACGGCCCGGCCGGCGCACGGATGTACCGCACCGGCGACCTGGCCCGCTGGAACACCGACGGGCTGCTGGAGTACGTCGCGCGCGCCGACGACCAGGTCAAGCTCCGCGGCTTCCGCATCGAACTCGGCGAGGTGGAGGCGGCGCTGCTGGCCCACCCCGGTGTCGCGGCCGCCCGCGCGGTGATCCGCGAGGACCGGCCCGGGCAGCGCCGCCTGGTCGGCTACGCCGTCGCCACGGGGACGGGCGTCCGGGCCGGGGCGCTGCGCGAGGCCGTCGCCGAGGTGCTGCCGCACTTCATGGTGCCCGCCGCCGTCGTGCTGCTGGACGCCCTCCCGCTGCTGCCCAACGGCAAGGTGGACCGGCGCGCCCTGCCCGAGCCGCCCCGGGACACCGGCGCCGGGACGAGTCGTACGCGTCCCGGCACCCCGCAGGAGGACCTGCTCGCGGGGCTCTTCGCCGAGGTGCTGCACCGCCCGTCGATCGGGCCGCACGACGACTTCTTCGACCTCGGCGGCCACTCCCTGCTGGCGATGCGGTTGATCAGCCGGGTGCGCGCGGTGCTGGGCGCCGAGGTCGCCGTGCGCACCCTCTTCGAGCACCCGACGGTCGCCGGCCTGGCGCGCGCCCTCGACGCCCCCGGCCGGGCCCGGCCCGCGGTGACGGTCGCCGAACGGCGGCCCGACCCGCTGCCGCTGTCCTTCGCCCAGCGGCGCCTGTGGTTCCTGGGCCGGCTGGACGGCCCGAGCCCGGCCTACAACATCCCGCTCGTGCTCGAACTGCGCGGCAGCCTGGACGCGGGCGCGCTGCGCTCCGCCCTCGGCGACGTCGTGGCCCGCCACGAGGCGCTGCGCACCGTGTTCCCGGAGCGGGACGGCGTGCCGTACCAGTGCGTCCTGCCCGCCGAGGCGGCCACGCCGGCACCTGCGGCTGAGAGCGTCGCACCGGGAGCGCTGGAGGACCTCGTCCTGGCGACCGTGCGCGAGCCGTTCGACGTCCGCACCGACCTGCCGCTGCGGGCGCGTCTGCTGCGGTCCGCGCCCGAGCACCACGTCCTGGTGCTGGTCCTGCACCACATCGCCGGGGACGGCTGGTCGCTGGCTCCGCTCGCCCGGCAACTCGGCGACGCCTACCGGGCGCGCCTGGCGGGCCGGCCGCCGCGGCGACCGGACGTCCCGGTCCTCCAGTACGCCGACTACACCCTGTGGCAATACGCCCTGCTCGGCGACGCCGACAGGGACGGGAACACGCACGGAAACGGGCACGGGAACGGGAACGCGGGCGCGAACGGGGGCGCCGGCGGGCAGGGGCGCCCGGATCCGCGCGCGGGCGCGAACGGGGGCGCCGGCGACGTCGGGACACCCGTGCTGCGTGAGCAGCTCCGCCACTGGCGTACCGCCCTGGCCGGCCTGCCCGAACTGCTCGACCTGCCGTTGGACCGGCCGCGTCCCGCGGTCGCCGACCCGCGGGGAGCGGTGCACGACTTCGAGGTCCCCGCCGCCCTGCACACCGGACTCGCCCGCCTGGCACGCGAATCGGGGGCCACGCTCTTCATGGTCCTCCAGGCGGCGGTGGCGACCCTGCTGCACCGTCACGGCGCGGGCGAGGACATCCCGCTCGGCTCCCCCGTCGCCGGGCGCACCGACGAGGCGCTGGAGGACCTGGTCGGCTTCTTCGTCAACACCCTCGTGCTGCGCTCCGACCTGTCCGGCCGCCCGACGTTCCGTCAACTGCTTCGCCGTGTCAAGGACTTCGACCTGGCAGCGTACGCGCACCAGGACGTGCCGTTCGAGCGGCTGGTGGAGGTGCTCAACCCGGTCAGGGCCCGCGACCACCACCCGCTCTTCCAGACCATGGTCGTGCTGCAGAACCAGGAGGTCTCCCGCCCCGACCTGCCGGGGCTGGCCGTCGAGGACCGGCTCGTCCACAACGGTCTGACCAAGTTCGACCTCACCTTCGCCTTCACCGAGGAGGGCGGGGACGGCCGGTCGGCCTGGGGCCCCGGCGGCGAGGGCGGCCTGTCCGCGGGCATCGAGTACGCCACGGCCCTGTTCGACCGCGGCACCGTGCGCGCGCTCGCCGAGCGCCTGCTGCGGCTGCTGGAGCAGGTCGCGGCCGACCCCGACCGCGGGCTGGCCGCCTACGACCTGCTCGCCCCCGCGGAACGGGAGCGGGTGCGCGGCTGGAGCGAAGGACGCGCCCTGCCGGCCGGCGCCGCGGACACGACCCTGCCCGCGCTCTTCGCGGCCCAGGTGCGCCGCACGCCCGACGCCGTGGCGGTCGCGGCGGCCGACGGCGTCGCGCCGGCCGGCGCCGGCAGCCTCACCTACGCCGAACTCGACCGTGTCTCCGCCGAACTCGCCGCCGCGGTGCGGGCGTCGGGCACGGGTTCCGAGACGCGTGTCGGCGTGCTGCTGGAGCGCTCGCCCGCGGTGGTCTCGGCGTCCCTCGCCGTGGTCCGGGCCGGTGGCGCCTACGTGCCGATGGACGCGCGCTGGCCGTCGGACCGGCTCGACCAGGTCGCCGGGATCGCCGACGTGCGCGTGCTCGTGGTCGACGAGAGCGCCGCGGCCTCGCCCTGGGCGACCGCGGCCGCCCGCCGGACGCCGGTCGTGGTGGTGGACGCGGCCGGCAGGGTGCTGCGCACCGCCGGCGGGCGCCCCCAGGCGGCCGCTCCCGCCGCACCGCCCGCGGTCCCCTCCCCCGCGGCCCTGGCCTACGTGATGTTCACCTCCGGCTCCACCGGCCTGCCCAAGGCGGTCGCGGTGACCCACGCCGACGTCGCCGCCCTCGCCGCGGACTCCGCCTGGGACGACACCGCCGACGCCGTCCTGATGCACTCCGCCTACGTCTTCGACGCCTCCACCTTCGAGATCTGGACCCCCCTGCTGCACGGCGGCCGCGTCGTCGTCGCCCCGCCCGGCGCCCTGGAGCCCAGCGTGCTCGGCGACGTCCTGGGCGAGCACGGGGTGACCGCAGTCTTCCTCACCACCGCCCTGTTCAACGTCCTCGCGGAGACCGACCCGGGCGTCTTCAGCGGGCTGCGCCTGCTGTGCGCCGGCGGGGAACTCGCGTCCCCGGACGCCATGCAGCGGATCGCGGGCACGGTGCCGGGACTACGGGTCCTGCACGTGTACGGCCCCACCGAGACCACCACCTTCGCCACCCGCCTTCCGGTGGCGGCGGACCTGCCCTCGGGTCCGCCGCCGATCGGGCGCCCCCTGGACGGCATGCGGCTGCGCGTGCTGGACGAGCGGCTCGGCCCGGTCCCGCCGGGCGTCGTGGGCGAGTTGTACCTCGCCGGGCACGGCGTGGCGCGCGGCTACACCGGCCGCCCGGGGCTGACCGCGACACGTTTCGTGGCCGACCCGTTCGGCCCCGCCGGCGCGCGGATGTACCGGACCGGCGACCTGGTCCGCTGGACGCCGGACGGCCAGGTCGCGTACGTGGGCCGCGCCGACGGCCAGGTCAAGCTGCGCGGGCACCGCATCGAACTCGGTGAGGTCGAGAGCGTGCTGGCCGCGAGCGAAGGCGTCGCGGACGCGTTCGCCACGGTGCGCGAGGACGTCCCCGGCGACCCGCGACTGGTGGCCTACGTGGTGCCCGCGGCCGGGGCGCGGCCCGCGCCCGCGGACCTGGCCCGTGTGGTGGGCCGGTCGCTGCCGGCCTACATGAAGCCGACGGAGTTCGTGCTGCTCCCCGCGCTGCCGCTGACGCCCAACGGCAAGGTGGACCGGCGGGCGCTGCCGGCACCGCGCGCGCACGCCCCGGCGGCCGGGCGGACCGCCCGCACCGCCCGCGAGGAGATCGTGTGCGGCCTGTTCGCCGGACTCCTCGGCGTCCGGGCGGCAGGCCCTGACGACGACTTCTTCGCGCTGGGCGGGCACTCGCTGCTCGCCACCCGGCTCGCGGCCGGCCTGCGCACCCTGCTCGGGGTGGAGGTCCAGGTCAGAACGGTCTTCGAGCACCCCACGCCGGCACGGCTCGCGGCCGCGCTCGACACCGCCGAGCAGGCGCGGGCCCCGCTGGGCCGGGCCGCGGACCGGCCGGACCCGCTGCCCCTGTCCGCGGCGCAGCGGCGCCTGTGGTTCCTCGGCCGGCTGGAGGGGCCGGGCGCCACGTACAACGTGCCGCTCGTGCTGCGCCTGGACGGACCGCTGGACGCGCCGGCGCTCCGGAGCGCGCTCGCGGACGTCGTGGCGCGGCACGAGAGCCTGCGCACCGTGTTCCCCGACACCGGCGGCGTGCCGCGCCAGGAGGTGCTCGACCCCGACCTGGCCGCACCCGGCCTCGCGCCGCGCGACGTCCGGCCGGACCGGCTCGACGCGGCGCTGGAGGCGGAGGTCGCGCACTGCTTCGACGTGAGCGCCGAACCCCCTTTGCGGGCGGCCCTGTTGCGGCTGTCGCCGCACTCCCACGTCCTGGTGCTGGTCCTGCACCACATCGCGGGCGACGGCTGGTCCTTCGCGCCGCTGGTACGCGACATGGGCACGGCGTACCGGGCCCGCACCGGCGGGGAGGAACCGGGCTGGACCGAACTGCCCGTGCAGTACGCCGACTACACCCTCTGGCAGCGCGACCTGCTCGGCGACGAGCGGGACCCGGCCGGCCTCGCCGCGCGCCAACTCGCCTTCTGGCGCTCGGCGCTGGCACGTGTCCCGCAGGAACTCGACCTGCCGTACGACCGGCCGCGCCCGGTCGTCACCGGCTACCGCGGTGAAGCCTTCGGCTTCGCCGTGGACGCCGCCGCCCACCGGTCGCTGGCCGCTCTGGCGAGGGCCCGCGGGTGCAGTCTGTTCATGGTCCTCCAGGCGGCCCTGGCGGTGCTGCTGTCCCGGCACGGGGCCGGTGAGGACATCCCGCTGGGCACGCCGGTGGCCGGGCGCACCGACGAGGCGCTGGACGACCTGGTCGGCTTCTTCGTCAACACCCTGGTGCTGCGCACCGATCTGACCGGCGACCCGACCTTCGCCGACGTCCTGGACCGGGTGCGGGAGTTCGACCTGGCCGCGTACGCGCACCAGGACCTGCCGTTCGAGCGGGTGGTGGACTCCCTGAGCCCGGACCGGGCGCAGAACCGGCACCCGCTGTTCCAGGTCATGCTGGCGCTCCAGAACCAGGAGGCGGCGGCGGTGGACCTGCCCGGCCTCACGGTCTCCGAGCAGCCGGTGCACACCGGCATCAGCAAGTTCGACCTGACGTTCACCTTCACCGAGTCCCGGGACACGGCGGGCGAACCGGACGGGCTGCACGGCGTGCTGGAGTTCTCCACCGAACTGTTCGAGGAGAGCACGGCGCGCGCCCTGGCCGCCCGGCTGACCCGGCTGCTCGCGGTGCTCGCGGCCGATCCGCAGCGACGGGTGCACGCCGTGCCGGTGCTGGACCCCGCGGACGAGGCCGCGCTCGGCGGCGCCGCGCGCGGCGCACGGCGGCCGGTGCCGGAGCGCACCGTGCCGGCGGCCTTCCGCGCGCAGTGCGCGCGGACCCCCGCCGCGGTGGCCGTGCGGGACGGTGCCCGCACCCTCACCTTCGCCGCACTCGACGCCGAGTCCGACGACTTGGCACACCATCTGCACGGCCGGGGTGTGGGCCGCGGCGACCTCGTCGCGCTGGCCGCGCCCGGCACCGCCGACCAGGTGGTCGCCATGCTCGCGGTGGCCAAGGCGGGCGCGGCGGCGCTGCCGGTCGACCCGGAGTACCCGCGGGCACGGATCGCGCACATGCTCGACGACGCCCGGCCCGCGGTGCTGGTCACGCGAGGTGCGCCACCGGACGTCCCGGCGGGTTCGGCGGTGCCGGTGCTGGACCTCGCCGACCGGGCCGGCTGGTCCACCGGCGCCGCCGCCCCGCGGGTCCCGTCCGATCCGCGGGACCTGGCGTACGTCATCTACACCTCCGGCTCCACCGGCCGCCCGAAGGGGGTCGCCGTCACCCACGCCTCGCTCACCAACCACATGGCGTGGATGGCCGGCCACCTCGCGCTGACCGACGACGACCGGGTGCTCGCCCGGACCTCGCCGAGCTTCGACGCCTCGGTGTGGGAGACGTGGCTGCCGCTGCTGCACGGCGGCTCCACCTGCCCGGTGCCCCCGGCCCTCAACCACGACCCGGCCGGGCTGCTGGCCCGGATGCGGACCGCGGGGGTGACGATCGCCCAGTTCGTGCCCTCGCACCTGTCGCTCGTCCTGGCCGAGACCGCCGCCGAGGCGCCGCCCCCCGCGCTGCGCGCCGTGCTGTGCGGCGGCGAGCCGCTGACGGTGCGGCTGGCCGCGCGGGTCACCCGGGCCTGGCGGGCCCGGGTGCACAACCTGTACGGGCCGACCGAGGCGACCGTCGACGCCACCGCGTACCGGTGCGCGTCGGGGCTCCCGCCCGCGCGGGACCTGTCCACGCGGGACCTGTCCGCGGCCGGGTCTCCCGAAGACGGGCCGACCGGGGACGGGCCCACCGGGGACGGCGGCGAGCGGGGCGTACCACTGGGGCGGCCCGTCGACAACACCCGTGCCTACGTGCTCGACGCGCGCCTGCGCCCCGTGCCCCCCGGTGTGACCGGCGAGCTGTACCTGGCGGGCGACGGTCTGGCCCGCGGCTACCTGCACCGCCCCGCGCTGACCGCGGCCCACTTCGTGGCCGACCCGTACGGGCCGCCCGGCGCGCGGATGTACCGCACCGGCGACCTCGTCCGGCGGACCGCCGACGGGCTGCTGAGCTACGTCTCCCGGGCGGACGACCAGGTCAAGCTGAACGGCCTGCGCATCGAGCCCGGCGAGATCGAGGCGGCGCTCGCCGCGCTGGAGGGCGTCTCCGCCGCCTGCGTGGTGGTCCGCGAGGACCGGCCGGGTGAACGCCGCCTGGTGGCCTACACGGTCGCCGGGCAGCCCGCCGACCCGCCGCCCGACACCGCGCTGCGCGCCCACCTGTCGTCCGCACTGCCGCCGTACATGGTGCCGTCGGTGTTCGTGCCGCTCGACGCGCTGCCGCTGCTGCCCAACGGCAAGACCGACCGGCGGGCGCTGCCGGCACCGCCGCGGCCCGCCGCCCGGCCGGGGGCGGCGCCGCGCACCGCGCGGGAACGCGCCCTGTGCGCGGCCTTCGGGTCCGTCCTGGGCCGCACCGACGTGCACGCCGACGACGACTTCTTCGCGCTGGGCGGCGACAGCATCATGTCCATCCAGCTCGTCAGCCGGGTCCGCGAGGCGGGGCTGCGGATCGGCCCGCGCGACGTGTTCGTGCACCGCACCCCGGGGGCGATCGCGGCCGTGGCCACCGCGACGGAACGCACCGCCGTGCCGTCCGCGCCGAGCACCGGCCCGATGCCGCCGACACCCATCGCGGCCTGGTTCCTGGAGCGGCCCGGCCCCACGGACGGGTACAACCAGTCGGCGGTGCTGCGCACCCCCGCGGGAGCGACGCGGGACACGCTCGCCGCGTGCCTCCAGCGGCTGGTCGACCACCACGACACCCTGCGGCTGCGGCTGGACCGCGGCGCCGGGGACACGCCGGTCCTCGACGTGCTGCCGCCCGGCGCGGTGACGGCCCGGGACCGGCTGGTCCGCGTGGACGCCGCCGGCCTGGACGAGGCCGGGCTGCGGGCCGCGGTCACCGAGGAGGGCGAGCGGGCGCGTGCCCTGCTGCGGCCCGAACGCGGCGACGTGCTGCGGGCGGTGTGGTGCGACACCGGGCCACGTACCCAGGGGCGGTTGCTCCTGGTGGTGCACCACCTGGCCGTCGACGCGGTCTCCTGGCGGGTGATCGCCGAGGACCTGGCCGCCGCGTGGCGCCAGGAGGAGGACGACGGCTCCGGTGGGGACGCGCACCTCGTCCCCACCGGCACCTCCTACCCGCAGTGGGCGCGGCTGCTGCGCGCGCAGGCCGGAAGCCCGCGGCGCCTGGCCGAACTCCCGCTGTGGGAGGGCGTCCTGGACGCGCCCGACCCGCAGCTCGGGCACCGGCCCCTCGATCCCGGCCTGGACACCGCGGAGCGCTCCCGCACGCTGACCGGGCGGCTGCCCGCCACGTGGACCGAGCCGCTGCTCACCCGCGTGCCGGCCGCCTTCCACGCCGGAGTGGACGACGTGCTGCTGACGGCCCTCGCCCTGGCCGTGACCGCCTGGCGGGCCGGCAGGGGGGAGGTCTCCGCCCGGGACGGCGCGGGCGTGCTGCTGCACCTGGAGAGCCACGGCCGTGAACCCCTCACCGACGACGTCGACCTGTCCCGGACGGTCGGCTGGTTCACCAGCCTGTATCCGGTGCGGCTGCACCCCGGACCGGTCGATCCGCACGGCCCGCGGCCCTTCGGCGCGGCACTGGCCGAGCGCGCCCTCAAGCGCGTCAAGGAGCAGCTGAGGGCGATTCCGGACCACGGCCTGGGCTACGGCGTGCTGCGCCACCTCGACCCCGCGGCCCGGGTCCGGCTCGCCGCCTTCCGGCAGCCGCAGATCGGCTTCAACTACCTGGGGCGGTACTCCGCGCCCTCGGCCGGCGGCGGTCCGGCGGCCGACTGGCAGCCGGTGCTCGACGGCGGCGGCCCGCGCGGCCAGGACCCGGGCATGCCCGCGCACCACGTCCTCGACGTCAACGCGCACACCGAGGACCTGCCGGACGGCCCCTGCCTGGTGACCCGCTGGACCTGGGCCGGCGCCCTGCTCGCGGAGCAGGACGTGGAGGAGTTGTCCGCGCTCCACACCCGCGCCCTGCGGGCCGTCGCCGAACTGGCGGACCGTCCCGAGGCCGGCGGCTGGACGCCGTCCGACCTGCCCCTGGTCTCCCTCGACCAGGGGCAACTCGACCGACTGCAGAACAAGTGGGGTGGACGCAAGTGACCGGGTTCCGTCTGGAGGACGTGCTTCCCCTGACGCCGACTCAGGCGGGGATGCTCTTCCACGCGCTGTACGACGCGAGCGCGGTGGACGTGTACACCTCGCAGTTCGTCTTCACCCTGGAGGGCGAGGTCGACCCCGGCGCGCTGCACGCGGCCGTCGCGGCGCTGCTGCGGCGGCACGCCAACCTGCGCGCCGGGTTCCTGCACGAGGACCTCGACGAGCCGGTGCAGGCGATCGCCGCCGAGGTGCCCGTGCCGCTGGAGGTGCGCGACCTGACCGCCGCGGACGACGCGGGCACCGTCCAGGCGCGGCTGGACGCGTTCCTCACCGAGGACCGGGCCCGCAGGTTCGACCTGGCCACGCCGCCCCTGGTGCGGTTCACGCTCGTGCGCACCGGCCCGCGCCACCTGCGGCTGGTCATGACCAGCCATCACATCCTGCTCGACGGCTGGTCGATGCCGCTGCTGGTGCGCGAGCTGTTCGAGCTGTACGCGCGCCACGGCGACGACGCCGCGCTGCCGCGCGTCACCCCGTTCCGCACCTACCTCGCCTGGCTGGCCGGGCAGGACAGGGCCGCCGCTCTGGACGTCTGGCGGTCCGCGCTGGACGGCGTCGGGTCACCGACGCTCCTGGCCGGGCGCGCACCGGTGGCCGGCCGGGCGGGCGAGTTGCCCGACACCCTCGTCCTGGAGCTGGACGAGGCGACGACGGCCAGGCTGCGGAGCTCCGCGCGTGCCCACTCACTCACTCTCAACACGCTGGTGCAGGGCGCCTGGGGGCTGCTGCTCGGTCACCTGACGGGGCGCTCCGACGTGCTGTTCGGCACCACGGTCTCGGGCCGCCCGCCGGAGGTCCCGGGCGTCGAGTCGATGGTGGGCCTGTTCATCAACACCCTCCCGGTACGGCTGCGGATCCGCCCCGGCCACACCGTGGCGCAGTTGCTGACCCGGTTCCAGGAGGAGCAGGCCGGCCTGATCGGCAGCCAGCACGTGGGGCTCACCGACATCCGCGGGGCCACCGGACTCGACGAGCTGTTCGACACGCTCGCGGTCTTCGAGAACTACCCGATGGACGCCGAGGCCCTGAGGTCCGCCCGGCAGGGCCTGCCCGGTCTCGCCGTGGTCGGCTTCGACGGCACCGACGCGGCGCACTACCCGCTCACCCTCACCATCGCCCCCGGTGACAGGCTGCGCGTCACCTTCGGCCACCGGGCGTCCGTCCTGGACGGCGGCGCCGTCGCCGACGCCCGCACCCGGATGGAGCGCCTGCTCACCGCGATGGCCGCCGACCTCGACGCACCCGTCGTCGCCCTCCCCCTCCTCCTGGACGCCGAGCGCGACGCCCTGCTGGCCCGGGGGCGCGGCGCGCTGCTGCCGCCGGGCGTGTGCACGGCGGACATCGGCGAGGCCGTCGCACGGCGGGCCCGGGAACACCCCGGGGCGGTGGCGGTGTCCGGCCCGGGAGAAGAGCTCACCTACCGCCAACTCGTCCGTGCCGCCGACGAGGTGGCCGGCGCCCTCACGGGCGGGGGGCTGCGGCCCGAGGACGGTGTGGGGGTGCTCCTGGGCCGGTCGGCGGCCACGGTCACCGCCTCCCTCGCGGCCCTGCGGGCCGGCGGGGCCTACGTGCCGCTCGACCCGGAGTGGCCGCAGGACCGGCTGGAGCACGTCGCGCGGGCGGCGGGCGTGCGGGCCCTGGTCGTGGACGAAGCGCGCGGCGCGCATCCCTGGGTACGCGGGCTCGGTGCCGGTGTCCCGGTGGTGACGGTCGACGCCGCCGGCCGGGTGACCGCCGGGGCTCCGCCCACTGCGGGCGCGCTGCCGCCCGCCGCGGGCGGCGCACGGCTCGCCTACGTGATGTTCACCTCCGGCTCCACCGGCCTGCCCAAGGCCGTCGCGGTCACCCACGCCGACATCGCCGCCCTCGCCGCGGACTCCGCCTGGAACGGCGCCGCCGACGCCGTCCTGATGCACTCCGCCTACGTCTTCGACGCCTCCACCTTCGAGATCTGGACCCCCCTGCTGCACGGCGGCCGCGTCGTCGTCGCCCCACCCGGCACCCTGGAACCGGCGGTCCTCCGGGATCTGGTGGCCCGGCACGGCGTGACGGCGGCGTTCGTGACGACCGCGCTCCTCAACCTGATCGCCGAGGCCGACCCCGACGTGTTCGGCCTGCTGCGCCTGGTGGCCAGCGGCGGCGAGGCGGCGGCCCCCGGCGTGCTCGGCCACCTCGCCGCCGCCCACCCGCGCACCGTCTTCCACAACGCCTACGGCCCCACCGAGACGACCACGTTCGCCACACTGCGCCGGGTCCGCCCCGCCGACACGGAGGGCGTGCCGCCCATCGGCCGCCCGCTGGACGGCACGCGGGCGTACGTCCTCGACGCGATGCTGCGCCCGGTACCCCAGGGCGCCGAGGGCGAGTTGTACCTGGCGGGTCCCGGTGTGGCCCGCGGCTACCTGGGGCGGCCCGGGCTGACCGCGACGCGGTTCGCGGCCGACCCGTTCGGGCCCGCGGGCGCGCGGATGTACCGCACCGGCGACCTGGTCCGCTGGACCGCGGACGGCGACCTGGCGTACGTGGCCAGGGCCGACCAGCAGGTCAAGCTGCGCGGCCACCGCATCGAGCCGGGCGAGGTCGAGGCGGTGCTGCGGGCCCACCCGTCGGTGCGGGCGGCGTGCGTCATGGTCCGCGAGGACCGGCCGGGAGACCCCCGGCTGACCGCCTACGTCGTGCCGGCCGCCGGCGTGTCCGCGGACCCGGACGCGCTGACCGCGCACCTGGGCCGGCGGTTGCCCGCGT
Source organism: Streptomyces sp. SN-593 (assembly GCF_016756395.1). Taxonomy (NCBI): domain Bacteria; kingdom Bacillati; phylum Actinomycetota; class Actinomycetes; order Kitasatosporales; family Streptomycetaceae; genus Actinacidiphila; species Actinacidiphila reveromycinica. Next base: position 8,172,561 of record NZ_AP018365.1, on the reverse strand, counting down.
ACATGGTGCCGTCCTGCGTCCTGCCGCTGGACGCGCTGCCGCTGACGCCCAACGGCAAACTCGACCGCGCGGCGCTCCCGGCGCCCGAGCGGTCCGCCCCCGGGTCCGGGCGGCCGCCACGCGGCGCCCACGAGGAGATCCTGTGCGGCCTGTTCGCCGACGTGCTGGGCGTGCCGCGGGTCGGCGTCGACGACGATTTCTTCGCGCTCGGGGGCCACTCCCTGCTCGCCACCCGGCTGGTCGGCCGGATCCGGACCGGGCTGGGCACCGAGACCGAGATCCGCGCGCTGTTCGAGCACCCCACCGTCGCCGGGCTCGCCGCCGCTCTCCAGGCCGCGGCGCGACCGCCGCGGCTCCCGCTCGTGCGGCAGGAGCGCCCGCCGGTGCTGCCCCTGTCCTACGCGCAGCGGCGGTTGTGGTTCCTGCACCGCATGGACGGTCCGTCCGCCACCTACAACATCCCCTTCGCGGTACGCCTGGACGGCCCGCTGGACACCGGAGCGCTGCGTCGGGCGCTGCACGACGTGGTGGTGCGGCACGCGGCGTTGCGCACCTCCTTCCCCGCCGGCGCCGACGGTCCGCGCCAGCACGTCACCCCTCCGGACGAGGTGCGGCTGCCGCTCACCGCGGAGGCCGTCGAGGAGTCCCTGCTGCGGGAGCGGATCGCGGCCGCCGCGGGCGCGTCACTCGACATCGAGCACGAGCTGCCCCTGCGGGCGACCCTGCTGCGCCTGGGCCACGACGCCCACGTACTCGTGCTGGTGGTGCACCACATCGCGGCCGACGGGTCGTCCCTGGCTCCGCTCGCCGCCGATCTCGCAGCCGCCTACCGGGCGCGCGTGCGCGGTGCGTCGCCGGTGTGGCCCGAACTGCCCGTGGACTACGCCGACCACACGCTGTGGCAGCGGCGCCTGCTCGGCGGCGAGGACGACCCGGACAGCCTGGTCAGCCGTCAGCTCGCCTACTGGCGGGAGGCGCTGCGCGACCTCCCGCACCTGGTCGAACTGCCCTGGGACCGGCCCCGGCCGGCGGCGCCGCGGCACTCCGGCGCCGCGCACGCCTTCGCCGTCGGGCCGTCGACCGCGCGCGCGATCGCGCGGCTGGCCCGGGAGGGCGGGTGCAGCGTCTTCATGGTGCTGCAGGCCGCGCTGGCGCTGCTGCTGTCGCGGCACGGCGCGGGCGACGACGTCCCGCTGGGCACGGCGGTCGCCGGGCGCACCGACGAAGCCGCGGCCGACCTGGTCGGCTTCTTCGTCAACACCCTGGTCCTGCGCACCGATCTGAGCGGCGACGTCACCTTCGGCGAACTGCTGGAGCGGGTCAAGGACACGGACCTGTCGGCGTACGCCCACCAGGACGTCCCCTTCGAGCGCCTGGTGGAGCTGCTCAACCCGGCCCGGTCGCAGAACCACCACCCGCTGTTCCAGACCATGCTGGTCCTTCAGAACCACTCCCCCGCCGCGCCGCTCGACCTGCCGGGACTGAAGGTCACCGGGCTGCCCGCCGCTCCCGCGGTGAGCAAGTTCGACCTGTCCTTCACCCTCACCGAGACGCGCGACGAGGCCGGGGAACCGGCCGGTCTGCGGGGTGTCGTCGACTACGCCACGGAGTTGTTCGACGAGGCCACCGTCCGTGCGCTCGCCGAGCGCCTGGTCCTGCTGCTGGACGACGTCACCGCCGACCCGGGCCGCCCGCTGCACGCGTACACGGCGCTGCCCCCGGCCGAGCGCGACCGCCTCGCCGTGCTCGGGACCGGTCCGGCCGAACGGGTCCCCGCGCGGAGCGTGCCCGAGCTGTTCGCCGGATGGGTGCGGCGTTCCCCGGACGCACCCGCGGTCCGTGACGCCCGCACCACCCTCACCTACCGGGAACTCGACGCCCGCGCGGGCACGTTGGCGCGGCGGCTGGCCGCGCTCGGAGTGGGGCCGGAGGACCGGGTGGCCGTCGCCCTCCCCCGCGACCACACGCTCGTCGTGGCGCTGATGGGCGTGCTCAAGGCGGGGGCGGCGTACCTGCCGCTGGACCCCGCCTACCCGGCCGACCGGCTGGCGTACATGCTCCAGGACGCCCGCCCGCGGCTGCTGCTCACCACAGCCGAGGTGCGCGGCGCGCTGCCCGGCACCGACCTGCCGCACCTGTACGCCGCCGACTTCGCGGCGGCGCCGGGACCGGTCGACCCGCCCGGCCCCGGCACGGCGCCGCGGCCGGAGCACCCCGCGTACGTCATCTACACCTCGGGCTCCACCGGGCGGCCCAAGGGCGTCGTCGTCACCCACCGGGGCGTGGGCGCGATGGCGGCGACACAGCGCGACCGGTTGCGCGTGCGCCCGGACAGCCGGGTGCTCCAGTTCGCCTCGGTGAGCTTCGACGCCGCGTTCTGGGAGCTGTGCATGGGCCTGCTCAACGGCGCGTGCGTGGAGGTCGCCGAACGGGACGCGCTGCTGCCGGGTTCCGCGCTCGCGGCGCTGGTCCGCGCCCGCGGCGTCACCCACCTGACCCTGCCGCCCGCCGCGCTGGCGGTGATGCCGGCCGGGTCGCTGCCCGCCGCGACCACCGTCGTCCTCGCCGGCGAGGCGTGCCCGCCGGCCCTGGCCCGCTCCTGGGCCCGGGACCGGGTGCTGGTCAACGCCTACGGGCCCACCGAGACCACGGTCTGCGCCACGATGAGCGGTGCCCTCGTGCCGGACGGCCCCCGGGCCCCGGGCCGCACGGTGCCGATCGGCCTGCCGGTCGACGGCACCCGGGTGCACGTCCTGGACCACCGGCTCGCGCCCGCGCCGCACGGCGTGACCGGCGAGTTGTACGTCGCCGGGGCCGGCGTGGCCCGCGGCTACCTGGGGCGCCCGGCGCTGACCGCGACCCGGTTCGTGCCGGACCCGTTCGGCCCGGCCGGCACCCGGATGTACCGCACCGGCGACCTGGTCCGCTGGACCCGGCAGGACGGCCTCGTCTACGTCGGCCGCGTCGACGACCAGGTGAAGCTGCGCGGTTTCCGCATCGAGCCGGGCGAGGTGGAGGCCGCCCTCACCGCACTGGACGGCATCGCCGCGGCCTGTGCGGTGGTCCGCGAGGACGCTCCCGGCGACCGGCGGCTGGTCGCCTACACCGTGGCCGCGGAAGGCTGCGCCCCGCCGGACGAGGCGGACGTGCGCGCGCACCTGGCGACCGTCCTGCCCGGCCACATGGTCCCGTCCGCCGTCGTACGGCTGGACACCCTGCCCCTGACACCGAACGGCAAGGTCGACCGGAAGGCGCTGCCCGCCCCCGGGCGGAGTGTGCCCGTCGCCGGCCGTGCGCCCCGCACGGAACGCGAACGCGCGGTGGCCGCCGCCTTCGCGCAGACGCTCGGCGTGGCCGAGGTCGGCCTCGGCGACGACTTCTTCGCCCTGGGCGGCCACTCCCTGCTCGCCGTGACGCTGGCCCAGCGGATCGAGGAGCGGTGCGGGCGGCGGCTGTCGCTGCGTCAGCTCTTCGCCGCGCCCACCGTCGAGGGCGTCGGCCGCCTGCTGGACGAGGCGGACGGCTCGGGGACCGCGGGCGCCGACGCGCCCGGCCCGAACGCGTCCGACGCCGAGGCGGCGCCGTGGGACCCGACCGCAGAGGTGCGGCTGGCCGCGGACATCACCGCCGCCGCCCGCCCCGCGCCGGTCCCCGCGCCCGCCCGCAGCCGGCGGCCGTCCCCGCGACCGCTGCTGACCGGCGCGTCGGGCTTCCTCGGTGCCTTCCTGCTGCGTGACCTGCTGGAGGCCACCGGCGGCCCGGTCGACTGCCTGGTCCGGGCCGCCGGCGCGGACCAGGCGGCCGGCAGGGTCCGCGCCAACCTGGAGCGGTACGGCCTGTGGCGTCCGCACTACGCCCGGCTGGTCCACGCCGTGCCCGGCGACCTGGCCGCCCCCGGGCTGGGCCTGCCCGGGGACGAACGGGCGGCCCTGGCGGCGCGCCTCGGCCCGGTGCTCCACAACGGCGCGCGCGTGAACTTCGCGGCGGGCTACCGCGATTTGCGCGCCCCCAACGTGGCCGGCACCGAGGAGTTGCTGCGCCTGCTCGCCGACTCGGCGTCGCCGGGGCTGCACTACGTGTCGACCACGAGCGTCTTCCCGGCCGCGCCGGACACGGCCCCCTCCGTGATCACCGAGTCGACGCCGACCGGTCCCGTGGAGTCCCTGAACGGCGGGTACGCGCAGACGAAGTGGGTGGCCGAGCAGTTGGTGGCGTCGGCCCGCGACCGCGGGCTCCCGGTGGCCGTGCACCGGCCCGGACGGATCAGTGGGAGCACCGCGACCGGCGCCTGCCAGGACCGCGACCTGCTCTGGCAGCTCATCAAGGGATGTCTCCAGGCGGAGTCGGTGCCGGACCTGCCCTACGGCTCCACGGACTGGGTACCGGTCGACTACGTGAGCGCGGCGGTCACTGCCGTCGCGGTGGCGGCAGGACCGGTCGGCGAGGGGACGTACCACCTCACCAACCCCCGGGCGCCCCGGCTGGACCGGGTGTTCGAGGTGGCCACCCGCCTCGGCCACCGGGTACGGCGGCTGCCGTTGGCCGAGTGGCGGGCCCGGGTCGCGGCCCAGGCCGACAACGCCGCCCAGCTCTTCCTCGGGGAGGACGAGGACCGCGCCCGGCACGAGGCCGGGGACCCGCGGAGCTTCGACTCCACCCGCACCGCGCGCGCACTGGCCGCGCTCGGGGTCGAGTTGCCGCCGCTGACCGACGAGGTCCTGGTGCGCTACCTGGAACACGGCCACCGGTCGGGCTACCTCCCCGCCCCGCGAACGATCTTGCCCCCGGTGGGCGGCCGGTAGACGGCCGTCAGGCGCGGGTGCGCTCCCCGGCCGCGCCGAGGTCGGCACCAGCGGGAAGGCGCCAGGGCCGGCGTACCCGGCGACCCGTCCGTGCCCGGCGGGACCAGTGAGGCCGTTTCGCCGGGCACGGCGACGGAGACGGACCGGCACAGTGCCCGGGTACGGGCGGCCGGCTCCCGCAGCACCCGCAGCACCCGCAGCACCCGCAGCACCCGCAGCACCCGCAGCAGGTGAACGTCCGCGGGTACGACACTGGTCCCGTCGGGAACCGGAACCGGAACCGGAACCGGCTTCCGGGCGGATCGAGCCCGTTATGTGGCTTGATTTGCCTAAAGACAGTCAGGTGATCGCTGGGCTACGCTGACCGCGCACTCGATCAGGGGTCTTGAGGCAGCGTCCCACCCTGCGTCCGCCGTCACACCTGCGGCGCGGGCTGCTGGTTTGTTCTCGCACGTCCGACGGACATTCGAGGAGAAGTCACACATGCCGAACTCATTCTCTCGTTTTCTGAATGACGAGGAACTGAACAAGGTGCGCGATCTCTACCTGAAGGCGCTTCAGGACGTCGAGGAGCTCGAGGCCGAGGACCCGGAGGAGAAGCCGGCCGATCCCGGCACCGGCCAGACCTCCACCGAGCTCTGACCCCTGTGAGCCCATCCGCCACCCGCCCCCTCCCCGCCTCACACGCGCAGGGCGGCGTCGCGCCGACAGGCCCCGTGAATCCCCGACCCGGCGACGGAGGTTCGGCTGCATGACCGCCCTTGACGTGTGGACGCCCGATTCCCTGCGTCGGCTGGAGCCGGAGGACCTGCCCGGTGTGGCGGCGCGGGTGCGTGAACTGCTCGTCAGCAGTGTCTCGGCCACCGGCGGCCACCTGGGATCGAACCTGGGCGTCGTCGAGCTGACGATCGCGCTGCACCGGGCCTTCCGCAGTCCCGAGGACGTCATCTTGTGGGACACCGGTCACCAGGCGTACGTGCACAAGATGTTGACCGGGCGGGCCCCGGCCTTCGAGTCTCTGCGCGAGCTGGACGGACTGTCCGGGTACCCCAGCCGGGCCGAGAGCCCGCACGACTGGGTGGAGAACTCGCACGCCGGCACGTCCCTGTCCTACGCCGCCGGGCTCGCCACCGCCTTCGCGGCCGGCCCGGCGAGCCGTCACCGGCGGGTGGTGACCGTGACCGGCGACGGCTCGCTCACCACGGGCATGGCGCTGGAGGCGCTCAACGACATCGGCGACCGCGGGCTGGACGTCACCATCGTGCTCAACGACAACAACCGCAGCTACGCGCCCACCACCGGCGCGCTGGCGCGGCACCTGCGGGACTCCCGGCCGGGTGTGGCGCCGGGTGTCTTCGAGGCGCTGGGTTTCCGCTGCCTGGGACCCGTCGACGGGCACGACCTGGGTGCTCTGGAGAAGGTTCTGGCCGACGCCGGCGCGGAGCGCGGTCCCCTGCTGGTGCACGTCAGGACCCAGAAGGGCCGCGGCTACCAGCCCGCCCTCGACGACCGTACCGAGCACATGCACGGCGTCGGCCCCTTCGACGCCGGCACCGGCCGCCAGTACGTGCTGCCGCGGGGCCGCGTGCCGGCCGGTTCGGTGCTGGGCCCGTGCCTGGTGGAACTCGCCGCCGAGGACCCGGACCTGGTGGTGATCACGCCCGCCATGGGCGGCCCGTCGGGACTCGACGTCTTCCAGGAGCGCTACCCCGACCGATTACTCGACGTCGGCATCGCCGAGCAGCACGCCGCGGGACTCGCCGCCGGACTGGCCATGGCGGGTCGGCACCCCGTGCTGTCCATCCACTCCTCCTTCCTCAACCGGGCCCAGGACCAACTGCTGTTCGACATCGGGCTGCACCGGTTGCCGGTCGTGGTGGTCGTCGACCGGGCCGGGATCACCGGCGGCGACGGCGCCTCGCACCACGGTCTCGGGGACTTCGCGCTGCTACGCCAGATCCCCGGGATGGCGATAGCGACCCCGTCGACCGCCGCCGAGATGCGCGGCCTGCTGCGGGCCGCGATGCGGCACCCGGGACCCGTCGCCATCCGCTACGGGAAGGCGATCGACGACCCCGTGCCGCCCCAGGGGGATGACCCGGCGGCCGGACCGGACGACGACCTGACGGCCTGGCAGGTGGACCCGGCCCCCGGCGGCATCCTGGTCATCGGCGCCGGCGACCTGCTGCCCTGCGCCACCGAGGTGGCCGCCCGGCTGCGCGCCGCCGGAGTGCCGGCCGGGTCGGCCAACGCCCGCTGGATCGAACCTCTGGACGCGCGCCTGCCCGCCCTGGCCAGGGAGCACCGGATGGTCGGGGTCGTCGAGGACCACTGGAGCCGCGGCGGTCTCGGCGCCGCGGTGCGCGAGTACCTCGCCGACGAGGACGTCGACACCCCGGTACGGGTGTTCGCAGTGGCCCACCACTATCTGCCGCACGGCTCCGTACCGGACCTGAGGGCCGCCTGCGGACTCACCCCGGACCGGATCACCGTCGATCTGCTGGCCCGCTGGACGGCCCTCACAGCGGGCGGCGGCTCCCTCCCGGGGTGAGGTCCGCCGGGGGCCGCCCCGGTGACCAGGGGACCGGCCGGGTCGCCGGCACCCGGGCCGGGCCCCCGACGGCAGCTTCCCGACCCTGTCTCCTCCTGACCGCCCCCGACGGGAGCCCCCCGATGACGTCCTGCCCGCCTCCGCCGTCCGTCACGACGCTGACCGAACGGCTGCGTGCCCACGCCCGGAACAGCCCCGACAAGACGGCCTTCCGCTTCCTCGGCGACGGCGAGGACGTCACGGACTCCCTCACGTACTCCGAGCTGGACGCGGCAGCACGCGCGTCCGCCGCACGGCTGGAGGCACTGGGGGAACCGGGCGACAGGGCCGTACTCGCCCACACCCCGGGGCTGTCCTTCGTCGTCGACCTGCTCGGCTGCTGGTACGCGGGGTTCGTCGCCGTGCCGGTCTACCCGCCGGTCGGCCGACGGGAGATCGACACCGCCCGGGACATCGCCGCCGCGACCCGGCCGGTGGCCGTTCTCACCGATCTGCCGTGGGCCATGGAGGAGATCACGGCCGGGACGCCCGATGCGGTGGTGCTGGAACCGCTGGACCGCGCGGAACGGGCGCCGGACGGCTGGAGCGCGCCCGTCGTCGACACCGACGCGTCCGCGCTGCTCCAGTTCACCTCGGGCTCCACCGGCACCCCGCGCGGGGTGGTCGTCAGCCACCGCCAACTGGTCGCCAACCAGGGGCGGATGACGACGACGTACGGGCAGGACGAGCACAGCGTCGTGGTGAGCTGGCTGCCGCTGTACCACGACATGGGCCTCATCGGCTCGGTGCTCCACCCGCTCCACCTGGGAGCCACCTGTGTCCTGCTCTCGCCCCTGTCCTTCCTGGAGAGCCCGGTCCGCTGGCTGCGGGCCCTGTCCCGCTTCGGCGCGACGATCAGCCCGGCACCGAACTTCGCCTACGAGCTGGCGGTGCGCAAGGTCGGGCAGGACGACCTGCGCACACTGGACCTCACGGCCTGGCGGACAGCCATCAACGGCGGTGAGCCGGTACGGCCGGAGACCGTCGCCTCCTTCGCCGCGCACTTCGCCGCGGCCGGCTTCCGCCCCGCCGCGATGACGCCCAGCTACGGACTGGCGGAGTGCACCCTGCTGGTCTCGGCCGAGAACTCCGGCGACGCCCCCGGCACAGCGCCGGTCCCGGGCGGCGAGGGCGAGACGGCGGTCAGTTGCGGCGCCCCGCCGCCCTCGCTGTTGATCGTCGGGGCGGACGGCACCCCGGTCCCCGACGGCGAGCTGGGCGAGATCTGGATGACCGCCACCGACCCCAGCATCGGCACCGGGTACTGGGAGCGGCCCGACGCCACCGCCGAGCTGTTCGCGGCCCGGACGGCGGACGGCGCCGGGCCGTATCTGCGCACCGGGGACCTCGGCTTCCTGGCGGACGGCCGACTGCACATCGCCGGGCGCTCGAAGGACGTCATCGTGGTGCGCGGGCGCAACCACTTCCCTCAGGACATCGAGTCCACCGTCGAGCAGGCGTGCCCGGCGATCAGGAAGGGCTGTGTCGCGGCCTTCGCGGTCGGCGAGCGGCTGGTCGTGGTGGCCGAGGTCCGGGGCGACGCCGGCCCCGACGAGCTGTCCGCGGTCCATGCCGACGTCGCCCGTCGGCACGGTCTGCGCCTGGACCACCTCTTCCTCATCCCGCGGGGGACCATACCCAAGACGTCCAGCGGCAAGATCCGCCGCCGCGCCTGCCGGGACGCCTACCGTTCCGGCGCCCTCCAGACGGTGTCCCCGGCGTCCCCCGCGTCCCCGGCATCCCCGGCATCCCCGCTGGACGGGGCGGGCGGGACGGGCGAGGGCGCCGTGGTTCCGGCCGACGGGCCGGACGCCGCTCTCCTGGCGCTGCTGGGCGAGGTGCTGGGCGTGCCGGACGCCGCCGGCCTCTCGGCCGGCCGGGCACTGGCGGAGCTGGGGTTGGACTCGCTGCGTTCGGTCCAGCTCCAACACGCCCTCCAGGAGCGGTTCGGCCGCACCGTCCCGCTGGAGGAACTGCTGTACGACGCCACGGTGGGCGGCCTGGCGGAAGCGGTACGCGCCGGCGCCCCCGACCCGGGCCCGGCGGGCGGGCCGGACCCGTCACCCGGCGCCGGGAGTACGGCCACCGTCCCGAACCCCGGCACGGGTCGGCACACCCCCTCCGGCCAGGACACCTCTCCCGGCCAGGACAGCGCCCCCGACCGGGAGCCCGCGCCGACGGCTTCGGCCGGGCAGCAGGCGCTGTGGTTCCTGGAGCACTCCTCCGCCGGCGGCTCCCGCTACGCCGTGACGCGCGCCGCGCGGCTGCGCGGCGGCGTGGACGCCGAGGTGCTGGCCCGCGCGGTGCGCGAGGTGATGGGACGGCACGAAGCACTCCGCGCCCGGTGGACGGTGGCCGGCGGCCGGGTGACCGCCGACCCGTCAGGCGCGCCCGTCCCCGAACTGGTCGTCCTGGACGCCCCTGCCGACGGCCTCGACGCGCTGCTGGCCGCCCGCGCCGCTGACCCGCTCGACCCGGAACACGGGCCGCTGGCCCGGATCACCCTGATCCGGCCGGAAGGGCAGGACCCCGTCCTGCTGCTGTCGGTCCACCACATCGCCGCCGACCTGTGGTCGCTCGGCCTGCTGCTCGCCCAGACCGGAGAGCGCTACCGCGAACTGGCGGAGGGCACCGCCGACGCCCTGCCTCCCGCGCCCGGCATGTCCGAGATGGTCGCCGCCGAACACCGGCTGCTGACCGGGCCCGCGGGCGAACGGATGCGCGGGGAGTGGATCGACCTGCTGGCCGACGGGGCGGACAGCGAGCTGCGGCTGCCCCTGGACCGGCCGCGCCCGGCCACGCGCACCTGGTCGGGCGACCTGATCCGGCTGCCGTTCGGCACCGCTTTGAGCGAGCAGGTCCTGGCCACCGCCCGCCGGCTGGGCACCACGCCCTTCGCGGTACTGCTGAGTTGCCACGCGGTGCTGCTGGCGCGGCTGTCCGGCGAGCGCCGGTTCGTGGTGGGCGTACCGACCGCCGTGCGCCCCGACGCCCGCTCCGGCCAGGTGGTGGGCTACTGCGTGAACACCCTGCCGTTGCCGCTGGAGGTACCGGCGGAGGGCTCGTTCGCCGGGCTGGTCGGCGACACCGCCGCCCGCTTCCGGCGGGCCCTGGCCGCCCGGCAGTATCCGCTGCCGCTCATCGCCGCCGCGGTCCGGCCGGCCCGGGACACCGCGCGGGGCCCGCTGTTCGCCACCATGTTCGGCTGGACCGCGACGCCTCCTGGCGCCCCGGACGGCCTGTCCGCGCTCGCGGAGGAGATCCCCGGCCGCGCGTGCCGGGTGGGCGGTCTGGTGCTGGAAGCCGTACCGCTGCCGCACACCACCGTGCTGGCCGACCTCGACGTCAGCGTCGCCGAGTCCGACGGCGAACTGACCCTGGTGCTGCGCTACGCCGGCGAGGTACTGGACGACGTCACCGTGGAGGAACTGGGCGGGCGGTTGCTGCGGGTGGCCGCGGCGGCGGTGGCGGACCAGGACGCCCCGATCAGCGCCCTGACCGTCCTGTCGGACGGGGAACGCGCGAGCCTGGCCGAGCTCACCGTGGGCCGCGGCCCCCGGCCCGAGCCGTCGCGCACCATGGCCGACTGCTTCGCGGACGCCTGCGCCGCCCACCCCGACGAACCGGCGGTGGTCTCGGCGGGGCGCACGGTCACCTACTCCCAGCTCGGTGCGGAGGTCTCGGTGGCCGCGGCCCGGCTGGCCGGCGCCGCCGGTTCCGGCGCGGGGGCCCCGGTCGGCGTGCTGCTCCCGCCCGAGCCGCGGTTCGTCACCGCTGTGCTGGCCGCCCTCACCGCCGGTTGCTGCGTCGTGCCGCTGCTGCCCGCCTTCCCGGAGGACCGGCTGCGGTTCGTCGCCTCGGACGCCGGGGTCGCCGCGGTCCTCACCGACCGCGCGCACGCGGCCCGCGCGGCCCGGCTGGCCCCGGGCCGCCCGGTGGTCGTGCTCGACGACCCGGCGCCGCCGCCTGCCGTGCGTGTCCAGGGCCCGCCGAGTGCCGACACCCCGGCCTACGTGGTCCACACCTCGGGCACCACCGGTACGCCGAAGGGCGTGCCGATCACCCACGCCAACGTGCTGCCGCTGCTGCTGTGGCAACGTGAGCGGTTCGGCCTCGGCCCCGGTGTCCGGCTCCCGCAGACGCTGTCGCTGAGCTTCGACTTCGGCCTTCAGGAGGTCTTCACCACGGTGCTGTTCGGCGCCGCCCTGCACTTCCCCGAGCAGGCCGAACGGCTGTCCGCCCCCGGCTACGCCCGGTTCGTCCGGCGGGAGCGACTGACCATCCTCTACCTGACGCCGTCCTTCGCCGCCGAACTGGCCGTGGCGGGCGTGGACATGCCCTCGGTGTGCACAGTGGTGCTGGGCGGCGAGATGCTGACCTACGAAGCGCTCCGGGCACTGACCGCGCTGGTGGCGCCGGACGCGGTCTTCGTCAACGGCTACGGGCCGACCGAGGCGAGCATCAACTGCTCGATGCGCTTCATCGGCGTGCAGGAGGCGGCCGCCGGCAGCGGCGTCGTGCCCGTGGGGCCCCCGACCGGCCGTTCGCGGGTCGGTGTCCTCGACCCCTGGGACGATCCGACCGTGCCGGGCGGCTTCGGCGAGGTCGTCATCGGCGGGCCGGGGGTGGCCGCGGGCTACCTCAACCGGCCCGGGACCGCGGGCCGGGCCTTCACCACCGGGCCGGACGGGCGGCGCCGGTACCGCACCGGCGACCTCGGCAGTCTGCGTCCGGACGGCGATCTGGTCCTGTTCGGCCGGTTGGACGATCAGGTGAAGATCCGCGGATTCCGGGTGGAGCCGGAAGAGGTGCGGGCCGTTCTGTTGCGGCACCCGGACGTCCTCGACGCCGTCGTGGTGGTCGAGGGCGACGGCAGCCGACGCCGGCTGGCCGCGGGCGTGGTGCCGGGGCCGGGCTTCGGCGTCGACGCGCTGCGCGCCTGGGCCGCCGGGCACCTGCCGGCGCACGAGGTGCCGACCCGCATCGTCCCGCTCGACGCGCTTCCGCGCACCGCGCACGGCAAACTCGACCGGGCCCGGCTGGACGAGAGCCTGGCGGCGGCCCGTCCGGCGCCGCCGGTCCGCGGAGAACCGCCGACCGGGGCCGTGGAGCGCCGGGTGGCGGAGGTCTGGCAGGAGGTCCTGGACATCCCGCGCGTCGGGTCCCACGACAACTTCTTCGACCTGGGCGGGCACTCGCTCCTGGTGGCGCCGCTGATCTCCCGCCTCGAAGAGGAACTGAACCTGCCGGGACTGCCGTTGATGCTCCTCTTCGAGTTCTCCACCGTCGCGGAACTGGCGGCTCATCTGGAGATCCTGCTCCACACCGGGCGTCCGGACGACACGGACCGCCCGGTGGTCACCGGCCGCACCCGGCGGCGCGGCGCCCAGCACATCCGGATCACCTTCGGCTGATCCTCCGTCCCCTTGCCCGGACCGACTCTGGAGCGCAGTTGAACGGTCAGAAGCAGAACGACGCGATCCCCGCCGACATCGCGGTGATCGGTATGGGTTGCCGGTTCCCCGGTGCGGACAACCCGGACCAGTACTGGCAGAACATCCGCGAGGGCGTCGAGTCGATCCGGTTCTTCGACGATGACGAACTGCGGGCCGCCGGCGTGCCCGCCCACATGCTGGCAAGCCCCCGCTACGTGCCGGCGTCCGCCGCCCTGCAGGAGGCGGAGGACTTCGACGCCGACTACTTCGGATACGTGGCCCGCGAAGCCGAGCTGATGGACCCCCAGCACCGGCTCTTCCTGGAGTGCGCCCTGTGGGCCATGGAGGACGCGGGCTACGACCCGGCCCGCTACCCGGGGCTGGTCGGCGTGTACGCGGGCTCCACCATGAACACCTACCTGCTGGTCAACCTCATCGGCAACCGGCGGATGCTGGACGCGGTCGGGGACCACGCCACCATGATCGGCAACGACAAGGACTACCTGGCACTGCGGGTCGCCTACAAGCTGAACCTCCAGGGTCCGGCCGTCTCCGTGCAGTCCGCCTGCTCCACCTCCCTCACCGCGATCCACCTCGCCGCGCAGGCGATCCTGGCCGGCGAGTGCGACATGGCCATAGCCGGCGGGGCGTCGCTGCGGATGCCCCACAACGCCGGCTACCTTCAGAACGCCACCGCCTCGGAGGACGGCCACTGCCGCAGCTTCGACGCCGACTCCACCGGCAGCGTGGTGGGCAACGGCGCCGGAGCGGTGCTGCTCAAGCACCTCGACGACGCGCTGCGCGACGGCGACCACATCCACGCCGTCATCGCCGGCACCTCGATCGGCAACGACGGCCGGGCCAAGGCGAGTTTCACCGCGCCGGGCGTCGACGGCCAGGCCCGCGCCGCCGCCGGCGCCATCGCCTCGGCCGGTCTGACCGCGGACGTCATCGACTACGTCGAGGCGCACGGCACCGGAACGCCGCTGGGCGACCCGATCGAGGTCGCCGGGCTCACCAAGGCGTACCGGCTCACCACCGACCGCTCGAACTACTGCGCCATAGGCTCGGTCAAGCCCAACATCGGCCACCTCGACGCCGCCGCCGGGGTGGCCGGCTTCATCAAGACCGTCATGTGCCTGAAGAACAAGTCCATCCCGCCGGTGCTGCACTTCCGCACCCCCAACCCCGAGATCGACTTCGCGTCCGGCCCGTTCTACGTGCCGACGGAGCTGCTGCCGATGGAGGGCGAGCCGGGCCGGCCGCGCTACGCCTCGGTGCACTCGCTCGGCATGGGCGGCGCCAACGCGCACGTGGTGCTGCGCGAGGCCCCCGACCCGGTGGTCGGCGCACCGGAGCCCGGCAGCCAGCTCGTGGTGCTCTCCGCGCGCAGCAGGCCGGCCCTCGCCGAGCGGATGGAGCAGACCGCCCGCTGGATGCGTGAGAACCCCGGCGCCGTACTGGCCGATGTGGCCCACACCCTCCAGGTCGGACGGACCGAGCACGAGTACCGGGCCAGCGTGGTGGCGCGGGACCTGGCCGACGCCGCGAGCGCCCTGGGCGCCAAGGGTTCGGGACGTGTCCGCAGCTCGGAGACCGCGGACGAGGCCGGTTCCGTGGTGTTCCTCTTCCCCGGCCAGGGCAGCCAGAGCGTCGGCATGGGAGCCGAACTCCACCGCACCGAACCGGTGTTCCGGGACGCGGTCGACGAGTGCCTCGCCCTGATGCCCGCCGAGGTCGCCGACCGCCTGCGGCCGCTGCTGCTGACCCGCCGCGACCCCTCGGCCGACGGCCTGACCTCGACCGACCTCGCCCAGCCCGCGCTGTTCACCGTCGAGTACGCGCTCGCCCGGTTGCTGCTCTCGTACGGTGTGGAACCCGCGGCCATGCTCGGGCACAGCATCGGCGAGTACGTGGCCGCGACCCTGGCGGGCGTCTTCAGCCTGGCCGACGCGTTGTCGGTGGTGGCCGCGCGCGGCCGGATGGTGGCGGCCCTGCCGGGCGGCTCGATGCTCGGCGTGCCGCTGCCCGAGGCCCGGGTCCGCGAGCTGATCGGCGACCGGGAACTGTCGATCGCCGCGGTCAACGGCTCGGCGCTGGTCTCCGTCGCCGGAACGCACCAGGAGGTGGACGACTTCGAGGCCCAGCTGCGCGCCGACGGCGTGGTGAGCCGGCGGCTGAAAGTCTCCCACGCCTTCCACTCCGCGATGCTCGACCCCGTCCTGGCCGACTTCACCGCCGAAGTGGCCAAGGCGGCGCTCACCCCCCCTGCGATCCCGGTGGTCTCCGGTGTCACCGGGATGCCGCTGACCGATGAGCAGGCCACCGACCCCGGCTACTGGGCACGGCAGTTGCGCGAGACCGTCCGGTTCGCCGACGGCCTGCGGGAGGCCGTGGCCGCGCCCGGCCGCGTCCTGATCGAGGTCGGTCCGGGCCGCCAGTTGTCGGCGCTGGCCGCCAGCGAGTTGGGGGCGCGGTCCGCGCCCGTGGCCACCCTGATGCCCGCCGCCGACCAGCGCGGCAGCGAACAGGCGGCCCTGCTCGACGGGCTCGCCGAGCTGTGGCACCAGGGTGTCCGCATCGACTGGGAGCACACCCACCGGCACCCCCGCCTGCGGGTGCCGCTGCCCACCTACCCCTTCCAGCGCACCCGGTGCTGGATCGACGCCGCACCGGACGACGCGGCCGTCGCGCTGGAGGAGGTGCCCAGGGGGCCGGAGGAGTGGATCCACCGGCCGCGCTGGGTGGAGTTGCCGCGCGCGACGGGCGGAACCGGGACCACCGCGACCACCGGGACCGATGCCGTGCCGGGCGCCGTCCTGGTGCTGTCCGACCGGTCCGGTGTCGGTGCGGCGCTCGGCGAGCGGCTGACCGCACTGGGCAGCCGCGTCACGCTGGTGGACGCCGGCGCCGACCCCGGTGCCGCCCTGAAGACGGCTCTGGACACGCCCGGCTCCCGCCCGGACGTCGTGGTGCACCTGCGGGCGCTGGACGCCGCTCCCGCGGACACCGTCGAGCAGGAGCAGGCAGCCGGTCTGCGGTCGCTGCTCGACATCCTGCCGGCCGGCGGGGCCCGGCCGCCTCGGTTGCTCCACGTCACCCGTCACGTGTTCGACGTGACCGGCGAGGATCCGGTGCGGCCGGGCCTGGCCACCGCGGTCGGGTTGTGCCGGGTGGTGCCGCAGGAGACGTCCTGGGACTGCCGGGTGCTCGAACTCGACCCGCGCGATCCGGGCGGGCGGCTGCCGGAGACGGTGGCGGACCTGCTCGCCGAGTTGGGCGACACGGCGTCGCAGGCGTCCCCGGTGGCCCTCCGCGGCCGCAACCGGTTCGTCCGCGCGCACGTCCGGGTGCACGCCGGCAACCAGGTCCCCTCCGCGCAGGGCACCCATCTCCTGGTGGGCGGCCTCGGCATGATCGGCCGCACCCTGGCCGCGGAGATCCTGCGCGACCCCGCCGCCCACGTCGTGCTCTACGACCGCGCCGACCCCGCCGCGCTCGCCCCGACGGCGCGGCGGCAACTGGAGGAACTGCGCGCGCTCGGCGGCGACCGGCTGACCGTGCGCCGGGGCGACGCCGAGGACACCGGAGCACTGACCGCGGCGGTCCACGAGGCGGCGCGGCCGGACGGACGCCTCGCCGGGGTGGTCTACACCCCGGGCATGTCCGTCACCGAGGGCATCCGCTCCGTGCTGGACTCCTCACCCGAGCTGTTCGCGCAGCACATGGCCACCAAGATGACCGGGCTGCACGCTCTCGACGCGGCGTTGGAGGACGTGGCGTACGACCGCTGCCTGATCGTCGGATCGCTCTCCAGCCTGCTGGGCGGAGTGGGCGGGGCGGCCTACACGGCGGCCAACTGGTACGCCGACACCTACGTGGCGCTGCGCAACCGGACCGCGGCCCGGCGCTGGACCAACGTCCAGTGGGAGCACTGGCGGGAGGCCGACACCGCCGGTCTGCGTGACGCCGCCGACTGCGGACCGCAGGAGGCGAGGCAGCTCTACCGCCTGCTGACCGCGGTGCGCGAGGACGGGCCGTTCACCGTGTGCGCGGCCGACCCCGATCTGCGGGAGGCACTGGCCCGGCAGGCCGAGGCCGGCGCCGGCGCCGCCGCGCGGCCGGCCGACGACGGGCCGGCGGCACCTTCCGCCGGGACCGCCAAGGCCCGGCCGAAGATGTCCGTGCCCTACGTCGCGCCCCGCGACGAGACGGAGGAGTACGTCGCGGGCCTGTGGCGCGACCTGCTCGGCATCGACGGGATCGGGGTCCGCGACAGCTTCTTCGAGCTGGGCGGACAGTCCCTGCTGGCCATGCAACTGGTGGGGCGGCTGCGCGACGCCCACGGAATCGAGCTGCCCCTCGGCGAGATCTTCCAGGAGGCTACGGTGGCCACGATCGCCCAGCTCATCCGCGCCGCCGGTGAGACACCGCCGGCCGGCGGGCCGAAGGCCGCCCCGGCGGCGGGGCAGGAGCCGGCCACGGAAGAGGAGCCGGCCGCGGACGTGGAGGTCGGTGAGGTCGCCTCGGCGGAACTGGAGGCGCTGCTCAACGAGATCGAGGGGCTGTCGAGTGCCGACGTCGAGGCCGCGCTGGGCGCCGAGGGCGAGGAGGACGCCTGACACCCGCCCCCCCCGGGGCGGGCCGGCCGGGCCGCGGGGTGGACGGAGCTCCTGAGGAGCGACGCCACCCCGCGCCCGACGCGCCCGCGCTTCGCGGACTACCGTCCCGGGCCGCTCCGGGGCAGCCGCCGGCGTACCAGCGCGGTCAGTTCGCGCTGGTCGCCGTGGACCAGGAAGTGGTCGCCGGCCAGTTCCACCTGCTCGAAACCGGCGGAGGTCTCGGCGCGCCAGCCGTCGACCATGGCCTCGGTCAGCGTGTCGTCCTCCCGCCCCCGGACGGCCGTCACCGGGACCGGCAGCGGCGCGCGGTCGGGGCGCACGTAGGTCTCGGTGCACGCCAGATCCGCCCGGAAGGTGGGGAGGACCAACCGCATCAGCTCGGCGTTGGCCAGCAACTGGGGCGGGGTGGCCGTCAGCCGGTCCAGCACCGTGATCAGTGCCGTGTCCGGCAGCCCGTGGACCGGCGGCGTGTCGAACGGTTCCCGAGGCGCGCGGCAGGAGGCGACGAACAGCCGGTGCGGGGCGCGCAGTCCGCGCGTCACCAGCCGGTGGGCCGTCTCGAAGGCCAGCAGCGCGCCCATGCTGATGCCGAACAGCGCGTACGGCCGGTCCAGCAGCGGGACCAGCTCGGCCGCGAGCAGGTCCGCGAGGTGGTCCATGCGGGCCACCGCGGGCTCGTGCAGGCGCTCCGCACGGCCGGGCAGCTTCACCGGCACGGCGTGGACCTCCGGCCCGAACTGCTCCTGCCAGTCCCGGAAGACGGCCCAGCCGCCCCCCGCGTACGGCAGGCAGAACAGCCGGGTCTTTGCGTCGCTCTCCTCGGCGGCGTAGGGGAACCAGGGCGAGCCGGACAGCCGCGGACCGGCCCCGGCGGCCCCGGTCACCGTGCCACCTCCGAGAGCCCGGGCAGGTCCGCGACGCGGGTGGCGGGTGCGGCGGCCAGCGTCTCCACGGTGTGCCGAAGATGCGCACCCAGGTGCTCCACCGCGGCGTCCGGGAACCGCGCGGCGTACTCGATCCGGCCGGTGAGCCCGTCGCGCCGACGGTTCCAGGAGAGGGCGAGGTCGTGCTTGACCTCGACCGGCGGCAAGGGGTGGTGGCTCAGCCGCAGGCCGCCCAGGGACACGGCGTCCATGGGCGCGTTGTTATGTACCACGGCCACGTTCCCGAAGGGGCTCCGGCCGCCGCCGCGCCGGGGCAGCGCCGAGACCAGCCGGGAGAACGGCAGGCCGCTGTGGGCCAGTGCGTCGGCCACCACCCCGGCGGCCCGCGCCAGCAGCGTGTCCAGCCGGTCGTCGGGACCGACCCGCAGCCGCAGGACCACCGTGTTGACGAAGCAGCCGATCAGCGCGCGGCCTTCGTGGCCGCGCCGGTCGACGGGGGTGGTCAGCACGAGGTCGTCCTGACCGCTCGTCCGGTACAGGGTGGCCGCCGACGCCGCCACCAGCCCGGTGAACAGGCTCGAACCGTGGCGCGCGCACAGGTCTTCCAGCGCCGTGGCCGTGCCGTCCGGCACCTGTAGCGTCAGCTCGCGGCCCGCCCACCGCCGGTCGACCGCCGCGCCCCGCGCGGGTCCGGTCGGCGCGGAGCCCCCGTCCGGCGCCGGCGGCGAGGGCGGCTCGCCGCGCCCGGGCCACTCGGCCAGCGCGGACAGGTCGATCCGGTCCGGCGCGCCGTCGAGGATGGTGAGCCAGTGCTCCAGGGCGCCCGGCGGCACGGTGTCCTTCGCCGCGAGCGCGAAGTACCCCTGGGGCGGGTCGGCCGGGCAGGGCCGCTCGCCGGCCGCCAAGGCCGGATACAGCGCGCCGAGTTCGGCCAGCAGCACACCCAGCGAACCGCCGTCGGAGACGATGTGGTGCAAGGTGGTGACCAGCACCCGTTCCTCGGGGCCGGTGCGCACCAGCAGGCAGCGCCACACCGGCCCCCGGTCGAGCCGGAAGGGTGTGACCGCCTCCCGCGCCACGATCCGCGCCGCCTCCTGCTCGGGGTCGGGCAGCGCGCTGACGTCCTCCACCCGCCAGGGCAGGCGCAGCGCGTCCGGTGGTTCCACGAACGCGCGCGGCACGCCGTCCTCGTCGGCCGGGTAGCGGGAGCGCAGCGGTTCGTGACGGTCCTGGACCCGCTGGAGCGCCGCGCGCAGCAGGTCCTCGTCGACCGGCCCGGACAGCCTCACGGCCGCCGGGTTGTGGTAGGTCGAGGTTCCGGGGTTGAGCTGCTCGAAGAGCCAGATCCCGAACTGCGTCGCGGACGGCCGGTAGGGTCCGGGCGACGCGCGCTGCCCCAACCGGCGCTTCAGCAGGGCCCGTTGGGCCGTGGTGAGCCGTTCCAGGCGTCCGGCCAGGTCGTTGCCCGCGCCGCCCACGGACGCGGCGCCGGCTCGCGCTTCCCCTGCCATCTCGTCCCTCCCAAGCGTCGGATGCCAGAAGACCACGGCAGGCATGGGGCGTCCAGAGGCCCCCCGTCGAGCGCTCTTGACGGCGGAGTGCCGAGTGCAGATCCTTGGGTGAACGCTGACGCTCCACCTGACCCGCGCTGTCATTCATCCGGCTCACCGTGCCGTGCGTCCCCTTCAGGGCCCGTCCCTCAGCCCCTGCCGATGTGGGACCACCTACCGGCCGTCTCATGGAGGCATTCCCGCCCGTGGTGGAAATCGACGCCCGTATACGCGCCCTGTCCCCGCAGCAGCGTCGGTTGCTCCAGGAACGGCTGGCCGCCCGCAGCCAGCCCCCCGAGCCGCCCGGACAGGTTCCCGCCCCGCCCCGCTTACGGCACGGCGGGCAGCCGTTGAAGTGGAGCCTGTTCTTCTTCTCGGCCGGCGGTGACCACACGACCGCCGAGCACTACGCCTTCCTGCTGGACTGCGCCCGCTTCGCCGACCGCAACGGCTTCGAGGCGATCTGGCTCCCCGAGCGCCACTTCGACTCCTTCGGCGGCCCCTACCCGGCGCCGGCGATCCTGGCCGGCGCCGTCAGCGCGGTCACCGAGCACGTGGGGATACGGGCCGGCAGCGTCGTCCTCCCGCTGCACGACCCGATCCGGGTGGCCGAGGAGTGGGCCGTCGTGGACAACCTGTCCGGCGGCCGGACCGGGGTCTCCTTCGCCTCCGGCTGGCACCCCAACGACTTCGCACTGTCCCCCGACGCCTACGCCGACCGGCGGGACCGGACGGTGCGGGGCATCCGGCAACTGCGCGAGCTGTGGCGGGGCAACACGATCGAGCGCCGGGACGGCGCCGGCACCCTCATCGGGATCGGCACCCTGCCGCGCCCGGTGCAGCCGGAGATCCCGCTGTGGATCACCGCGTCCTCCTCGCCGGAGACCTGGCGCACCGGCGCCCGTGAGGGACTGCACGTCCTGACCGCCCTGCTGGAGCAGAGCACCGCGGAACTCGCCGAGAAGGCAGCGCTCTACCGCGACGAACTGCGCGCCGCGGGGCGCGATCCGGACGAGCACGCGGTCACCGCGATGCTCCACACCTTCGTCGGCCCCGATCAGGAGGCCGTGCGGCGCACGGTCCACGCCCCCCTGGTCGGCTACCTGCGCTCGCACATGGAGCTGTTCGCGAAACTGGCCAGCAGCAAGGACGTGGCCATCGACCCCGCCAAGGTGAGCGCCGCGGACCGGGCGGCCCTGGCGGAGCTGGCCTTCGAACGCTACTTCACCACCAACGGGCTGTTCGGGACGCCGGAGTCCGCCTTGCCCAGGGTCCGCGAACTGGCCGCCTCGGGCGTGACCGAGATCGCCTGCCTGGTGGACTTCGGCGTCCCACCGCAGGAGGTGCTGGCCAACCTGGTGC
This sequence comes from Streptomyces sp. SN-593, assembly GCF_016756395.1. Lineage (NCBI taxonomy): Bacteria > Bacillati > Actinomycetota > Actinomycetes > Kitasatosporales > Streptomycetaceae > Actinacidiphila > Actinacidiphila reveromycinica. The sequence continues at coordinate 8,151,316 of NZ_AP018365.1, read as the reverse complement.
ATCTTCAGGAGCTGCGGCAGGCCGCGGAAGCGGCCGGCGTCCTGGCCCTCGGCGGCGCCGGGGCACAGGCGTGAACGACACCGCCGAGCGCCTGCGGAACCTGTGGAACGAACTGCTCGACCACCCCGCCGGCGCCGAGGACCTCGACTTCTTCAGCCTGGGCGGGCAGTCGCTCATCGCCACCCGGCTGATCGGCCGGATCACGGAGGAGTTGGGCGTCCAACTGCGGCTGCGGGACGTCTTCGACCATCCCACCCTGGCGAGCCTGGGCGTGCTGGTCGACGCCGCCCGGGAGCGGACGCGGGAGACCGGCGCCCGCGCCGCGGACGACGCGCCCGCCGACGGCCCGGTCCGGCTCGCCCACCCCCCGCTGCGCCCGTACGGTGCTCCGCTCGCCCCGCTCCAGGAGCGCTTCTGGAAGGTCGAACGCGTCCTGCCGCAGGCCGCGTTCTTCAACCAGGTCATGCGGGTGGACCTGACCGGGGACCTCGACCGACGCCTGCTGATGTCCGCGCTGCGCGGCACCGTACGCCGGCACGACGTCCTGCGCGCCACCCTGGAGGAGGGGCCCGACGGCCCCCGGCAGACCGTACGCCCCGACTTCACCGTGCCGGTCCGGCAGCGCGAGTACGGCGACCTGGACGAGGCGGCGCGCGAGGAGGTGATCCGGCGGGCCGCCAAGGCCGAGTCCCGGCTGCCGTTCGACCTGGTCCGCGAGATCCCGCTGCGGCTGAGGGTGCTGCGCTTCACCGCGACCCGCAGCGCGGTGCTGGTCGTCACCCACCACATCGCCTTCGACGGCTGGTCGCGCGGCCAACTGGTCGCCGACGTCGCCGCGCACTACCGGGCCCGGGTCGAGGGCACCGCGGCGCCCGAGCCGCTCGCCTACACGTACACCGACTTCGCGGCCTGGCAGGCGGGCCACCGGGCGGCCGGGGGGATGGACGCGTCCCGCGCCTACTGGCTGGACCGGCTCGCACCGCCCTACCCCGACCTGCGGCTGCCCGGGGCGCTGGACGACGAGGACGAGTACCGCAGCGCCACGCAGCCCGTCGCCGTGCCCGCCGCGGCGCTGGCCTCGGTCGCCCGGCTGGCCCGCAGGGAGAACACCACCGACTTCACGGTCCTGCTGGCGGTCTTCCTGCTCGCGGTGGCCTCCCGCTGCGGCGCACCGGAGACGATGGCCGCCATCCAGGTCGCCAACCGCCGCTGGCCCGGGACGCAGAAGCTGGTCGGCCTCTTCTCCAACACCCTGGTGCTGCGCGCTCCGATCGACCCCGCCGCCCCGTTCGAGGCGTACCTGCGGACGGTCAGGGCCGCCCTGCTGGAGGCGTTCGACCACCAGGACGTCCCGTTGGAGGAGGTGGTCGACGCGCTCCGGGAGCGCGACGGCATCGACCTCGCCGACCTGCTCCAGGTGGGCTTCGCGCTCCAGGACCCCTGGGTGCCCGAGACCCCGGTGCCCGGGGGTCTCCTGCGCCAGGCGTCCGGTCTGGCCGTCGGCGACGACCAGGAACTCGACCCCACCACCTTCGGACTGACGATGGAACTGCGCGCGGACGGGCCCGCGCTCTGCGGGTACGTCACCTACAAGGCCGACCGCTACCCGCCCGACGTGATCAAGGCGCTGGTCGCCACCTTCGACGGCATCCTGCGGACGGTCACCGAGGAGCCGTGCACAGCGGTCGGCCCGCTCGTCGCCGAGCAGGCAGCCCTGTGACCGGCGCCTGCGTGCACCACCTGGTCGCGGAACACGCCCGCCGCCGTCCCGACGCCGTCGCGCTGCACGCGCCCGGCCGGACCGTCGGCTACCGCGAACTCCTGCTGTCGGCGGAGCGGGTGGCCGCCAGGCTGCGCTCGGTGGGCGTCGGCCGCGGATCGCTGGTGGCGGTCTTCGGACCGGCCACCCCCGAACTCATGGCCGGGATACTCGGCACGCTCACGGCGGGCGCCGCCTGGCTGCCGCTCGGCCCCGCCGACCCGCCGCAGCGCACCCGGGCCCTGCTGGAGCAGGCCCGCCCCGACGCGGCGCTGTGCGGGCAGGAGGAGTCCGCCGAGTGGGCCCTGCGGGCGGGCAAGGACACGCCCTCGGTCGTGCTCGGTCCCGACCTGTGGTCGGGTCCTGCCGGGCCGGCCGACGTCCCCGGGCGGCCGGACCACGTCCCCGTACAGCAGGCCGACGTCCCCGTACAGCCGGACGACCTCGCCTACCTGATGTTCACCTCCGGCAGTACGGGCGTGCCGAAGGGAGTCGAGGTCACGCACCGCAGTCTGGTCAACTACTGCCGCTGGGTGGCCCGGGCCAACCGGGTCGACGGCGGTGTCGCCCTGCTGCCCGCCACCACCCGGCTCACCTCCGACGCCTGTCTCCAGCAGGTGATCGCTCCGCTCACCCGCGGCGACGCGGTGTGGCTGGTGGACGAGGGCCTGCGGCTCGACCCGGAGCGCCTGCTGGGCGAGCTGGCCGCCCGCCCGGGCGCCGGACTGCACTGCGTGCCCGCGCTGTGGGAGGAGCTCCTGCTGGTCCTGGAGTCCGCCACCGTCCCCGTGCCCGCCCTCTCCAGCCTGTTCCTGGGGGGCGACCGGGTGCGCGAGGACCTGTGGCTGCGCACCCGCCGGCTGCTGCCGCGCTGCGCGATGGCCAACGTCTACGGGCCCACCGAGGCCACCGTCCAGGTGACCGGCGGCTTCCAACCGGCCGGCGCCGAACTGACCGTCGGGCGGCCGGTCGACAACGTCCGGGTGGTCGTCCTGGACGACACCGGCCGCCCGGTCCGCGCGGGCGACGAGGGCGAGGTGCACCTGGGCGGCGTGTGCCTGGCCCGCGGGTACCGCGGGGCACCCGCCGAGACCGCCGAACGCTTCACCGGCACGGGAGCGGACCGCCTCTACCGCACCGGCGACGTGGGCGCCCTCCTGCCCGACGGCACGCTGCGGCTGCGCGGGCGGCTGGACGACCAGGTGAAGATCCGCGGCAACCGCGTCGAACCCGGTGAGATCGAGGCGGCCCTCGCGGCGTTGGACGGCGTGGGCCGTGCCGCGCTGGCCGTCACCTCGGACAGCCGCGGCGCGGTCGTGCTCGCCGCGGGTGTGGAGTCCGCGCGGGTGGGCCCGGACCTGTCCGCCGCCCTGCTGGCCGAGCTGGCCACCCGCCTGCCCGGCCACTTCGTGCCGGCCTCGCTGCGCGTCTACGACCGGCTGCCGCTGCTGGCGAACGGCAAGGTGGACCGGGCGGCCATCGCCGCCGACGCCGCACGGCAGGAACCGCCCTCCGCCGGGCCGCAGGCGTGGGGCTCCCCGCTGGAGGAGCAGGTCGCCGAGGTCTGGAACGGGCTGATGGACCGGCCCGCGACCTCGCCCGACGACGACTTCTTCGCGCTCGGCGGCCACTCCCTGCTCGCCGTCCAGGCGGCCGGCCGGCTGACGAGGAGACTCGACCGCGCGGTGGACGTCGGTGTGATCTTCGAGCACCGCACGGTCCGCGCGGTGGCGGCGGCCATCGCCGGCCTGCCGCGCCGCGAGGCGGACGGCTCGCGGCGGGACGCCGACGCGCCCTGCCCGCTGTCCGTACAGCAGCAGGAGCTGTGGCGCACCGAGCAGTTCCTCGCCGGCACGCCCTTCAACACGGCGCTCCTGCCGGTCCTCGTCGACGGACCGCTGGACGTGCGGGTGCTGACCGCGGCGCTCGGCGACGTGGTCGCCGCGCACCCGGCGCTCCGGGGCCGCGTGGTCCCCGGCACCGACGGCGGCGAGCCGACCCAGACGGTCGCCCCCGCCGCGGCGCCGCCCTGCCCGGTGACCGAACTCGGCGACCTGGCCGGGCGGTCGGCCGAGCAGGCGGTGGTCCGGCAGGCCCGCGGCCTGCTGGCCGAGCCCCTCGACCCGGTGCGCGGGCCGGTGCTCCGTGCGCGGCTGGTCCGGCTGGCACCGGACCGCTCGTACCTGCTGCTGGCGGTCCACCACCTGTTCTGCGACGGGGTGTCGCTCCACGTCGTGCTGGCCGACCTCGCCGGGGCGTACCGCGCGCGGTTGTCCGGCGGGGTGGGCGCCGACCCCGGCGCCGACCCCCTGCACCTGCGCTACGCCGCGGGCCAGCGGGCCCAGTTGGAGCAGGGACGCTACGCCGGCCACCTGGCGTACTGGGCCGCCAAACTGAGCCGCCCGGTGCCGGAACCGCGGTGGGGTCCCCGCCCCGCGGACGGCGCCGACCCGTTCAGCTTCGTCACCGCCGACGTCGCGCTGGGTGCCGCACTCGGGCGCAGGCTGCGGGACTTCGCCGCGGCTCGGGGCGCCACGCCGTTCATCTGCCTGACCGCCGCGCTCGCCGCCGCGCTGCACGCCCGCAGCGCCCTGTCGCCGGTGCGGCTCGGCACCCTGACCGCCAACCGCGAGGACGCTGCCTGGGAACACGCAGTCGGCCTGTTCAGCACCACCTTGGTGCTGGACGTGCCGGTGGACCCAGCCGCGGACTTCGACACGCTGGTGGCCGCCGCCCGCGCGGAGGTACTGGAGAGCTTCGCGCACCAGCGCGCCCCGGTGGAGCTCGCGTTCGACGCGCTGCCGCCGGGGCAGCCGCCGTTCCACGTCGGCGTGGCCTGGGAACCGCCGCGTCCGCCCCACCGGGTCGGCCCGACCCGCTTCGAGGTGCACCGGTCCTCGGAGGAATCGCAGGCCGGCGTGCTGCCGTCTTCGACCGCGGCGTCCTTCGTCGTGCGCGAGGAGGGAGACGATGTGCGGCTCACCCTGGAGGTCAGCAGATCGGTACTGGACGAGAAACCGGCCCGGCACCTGCTGGAGGAGGTCCGGCTGGTGCTGGACCGCCTGCTGACGTCTCCCGGCGAACCGGTCGCCCGCAGCACCGGCGCGCTGTGGTGACCGGAGCCGTCCACGGCCTGCGCGGACTCCGGGCCGACGTCACGATCGACTACGCGGCCGGCGGCGTGCCGACCGTCCGGGCCTCCTGCCTGTCCGACGGCTGGGCGGGCCTCGCCCACGCGGTTGCCGCCGACCGCCTCTTCCATCTCGACCTCCTGCGCCGCGGCGCGGCCGGCCGGCTGGCCGAGCTCTTCGGCGCCTCGGCCGTCGCCCAGGACATCGCGCAGCGCCGGGCGGGGCTCACCGCCGCCGCCGATCGGGCGCTGGGCGAACTGCCCGCCGACCAGCGGGCGGTGCTCACCGCCTACACCGGCGGCGTCAACGCGGTGATCGCCTCGGCGCCGCCGCCGCTGGAACTGGAGGTGCTCGGCCTGGCCATGGAGCCGTGGCGGCCGCGCGACTCGCTGCTGGTGGCCCTGCTGCTGGCCCAGATGCTCAGCGGCGACGGCGAACACCACCGGATGCGCGCGCTGATGGCCCGCTCGCTGTCCCCCGACGTGGTCGACTTCCTCCTCTGCGCGTCCGACCCCTATCTCGTCGGGCTGGACGGCCGACCGGCCGACGGCAGGAAGGCCGACCCGCCGGTCCGGGCGCTGCGCGCCCTGCTCGCCGAGGCGCCGGGCCCGTCGGGCGGCGACCGCCAGGTCGTGGCCGCGGACGACCGCCCCTGGGGTTCCAACGCCCTGGCCCTGGCCGGCTCGCACACCACCGACGGGCGTGCGCTGCTCGCCAACGACATGCATCTGCCGCTGGGCGCGCCCACCCTCTTCCACCGGGCCGGCCTGCGCTGGCCGGGCGGCCGGGTGGACGGCGTGACGGTCCCCGGCCTGCCGGTCTTCGTCACCGGCGTCAGCAGCACGCTGGCCTGGGGGGCGACCCGGCTGGCGGCGGACGTGGTCGAGCTGGTCGAGGTGGGGCGCGCGCACCTGACCACCCGGCGCGAACGGGTCGAGGTGCTCCACGGCGACCCGGTCGACGTGGAGGTGCAGGACAGCCCGTGGGGACCGGTCGAGGGGCCGGGACCCGACGGTGTCCTGCTGGCCCGGCACTGGGTGGGCCGGGACCCGGGCGCCGTCGACCTCGGGCTGGGCGCGCTGATGACCGCGGGAGACGTCGACGCCGGTACGCGGGCCGCCCGGCGGTCCGGCGGCCCGCCGCTGAACATCCTGCTGGCCGACTCCGGCGGTCGGATCGCCTGGACCGTCTCCGGCCGCTTCCCCGTGCGGGACGGCGCCGGGCCGGTCACGCCCGACCGCGCCTGGACCGCCCACCGCCGCCCGCAGGAGCTTCCGCACGTCACCGACCCGGCCTCCGGGCGGCTGGTCAGCGCCAACAACGGGGTGCGGGAGCTCAGCGAGGTCCCGGGCCTGGCCGCCAACCACTTCTCCGCCCGGCGGGCCGCGCGCATCGGCGAGCTGCTCGACGCCGGCGGGACCTGGGACGAACACCGGCTGCTGGCGCTCCAGGCCGACACCGACGCGGAGTTCTACGCCTTCTACCGCGACCTGGCACTCGGCGTCCTCACCGACCCCGTGACACGGGCCGACGAGCAGCGCGGGCGGCTGCGCGAGGCGGTCCGCGCCTGGGACGGCACCGCCAGGACCGACGCGATCGGGCTGGCCGTGCTGGTCGCCTGGCGCGAACTCCTGCGCGAGTCGCTCTTCGCCGCGCTGCTGAGCCGCTGCACGGCCCGCGACGAGGGCTTCGTCTACTGCTGGCACTCGCACGAGGCCCCGTTGCGCGCGATGCTGGGCGACGCCTCGCTCTTCCCCCCGCCGCACCGCGACCAGCGGAGCTTCCTGCTGTTCGAACTCGACGTCTGCGGGGGGCTGCTGCGCCACCTGGCGCCGGGAACCGGACCGGAGGCGCTGCGGTGGGGCGCGCTGAACCCCACCGGCATCCGCCACCCCATGTCGCGCCTCGCGCCGGAACTGGCCGCGCTCCTGGACCCGCCCCAGGAGGAGATGCCGGGCTGCCCGGAGTCGGTCTGCGCGGCGCGGCCCGGTTTCGGCCCGGCCGTACGGCTGGCCGCGTCCCCCGGCCGGCCCGCGCAGGCGCTCCTCAACCTTCCGGGCGGCCAGTCCGGAGACCCGCGCAGCCCGTTCTACAGCGACCAGCTCACCGCCTGGCTCACCGCCGCCCCCCGGCCGCTGGACCCGCCGCCGACCGGCGGCGCCACCACACGGCTGGTACCGATCCCGCCGGGAGAGGCGTGACACCCCGCACCCCTCCCCGTTCACCGTGACGAACTGCGGGGACCGGTCCGGCGGCGGGCGGACCGCGTCGTGCGCCGCGCGGAGGCCCGCGTTCACCCCCGTCGTCGCCGCCCTGCCCGACGCATCACCGAACGACCGAGAGATCCACGAGGAGAAACGAGTGTCGGAACCCTTTCGTCTCGACGGCGGACGCGCCATGGTCACCGGTGCCGGTCGCGGCATCGGCCGCGAGGTGGCGCTGCTGCTGGCCCGCCAGGGCGCCCAGGTCACCGTGGTCGCCCGCACGGCCGCCGACGTCGAGGCCGTCGCCGGGGAGATCCGCGCCGACGGCGGCACCGCGCACTGGATCGCCGCCGACGGCGCCGATCCCGCGACCGCCGAACGGACCGTGGCCGAGGCGGCCGACCGGATGGGCGGGCTGGACGTCCTGGTCGGCAACGTCGGCGGCTGGGGCGACGTGCCGGGCTCAGCCGGTCCGCTGACCGAGGCCACCGCCGCGGCGATCGACTCCGTGTTCGGGATGAACGTCAAGGCCCCGCTGCTCACGATGATGGCCGCGGCCCGCGTGATGACGGCCCAGGGCACCGGCGGCGCCATCGTCTCCACCGCCTCGATCGACGGCCTGTTCCCCGCCCCGGGCGAGGCTCTGTACGGGGCCGCCAAGGCCGCCCTGATCAGCCTGACCGGCGCCCTCGCGTACGAACTGGGGTCCAGCGGCATCCGGGTCAACGCGGTGGCCCCGGCCCTCATCGAGACCGCGATGACCAAGCCGTGGCTGGCGGACGACGACGACCGGCAGGACCGTGCCTCCCTCTACCCGCTGGGCCGGTTCGGCTGCCCCGCCGACGTGGCGGCCGCGGTGCTGTACCTGTGCAGCGACCAGGCGGGCTGGATCTCCGGGGTCACCCTCCCGGTCCACGGCGGCCAGCAGGCCACCAGCGACGCCTTCCGCTGGGTACGCGCCCACAACCCGGTGCCGCCGCTCCGCCTCATCTGACGGACCGTCACCGGGCCAGCACACGTCTCCGCCGGGAGACGGGAAGGAGAACGATCGCATGCCCTCGCAGCCGCCCGGCCCCGGAGGCGAACGCCCCGCCCGGCGCCGGTCGCCGCTCCTGGCGATGCTCGGGATGCTGCCGTCCCAGAGCCTCCCGCTGGTCGGCCTGCTGCTGTTCGCACTGGTCGGGGCGGCCCTCGCGCCGGTGGCCCTGACGATCGCCAACGGCCGCCTGGTCGACGTGGTGTCGGGCGCCGCCGTCCACGGCCAGGCCGCCGCGCTGCGGCATGTCACCATGCTGGGCGTCCTCATCGCGCTCGGGTTCCTGCTCCAGCAGCTACTGGTCCCGGTCGCCCAGCAGGCGGCCGACGCCCTCGGGCGGCGGCTCACCCGGCAGTTGCGGGACCGTGTCATGGCCGCCTCGCTCGGCCCCGCCGGCGTCGGCCACCTGGAGGACACCGACACGCTCGACCTGGTGACGGGCGCGCAGGGGGTCGGCACCGCCGGCTTCACCCCGCGCGACGCCCTGATCGCGACCGCCAACATCGGGGTGGCCCGCCTCCAGGCGGTGGCCTGCGCGGCCCTGATCGCCGTCTTCCACTGGTGGCTCGCCCTGGCCCTGCTGGCCGGCTTCGGCATCCTGACCACCGGGGTCGTCGCGGACTACCGGAGGGGACATCAGGCGCTGATGGGCACCCCGGCGAGGCTGCGCCGCCCGTCGTACGTCCGCGACTTCGCACGGGAGCCGGAGGCGGCCAAGGAGATCCGGGTCTTCGGCCTGCGCGACTGGCTCGACCTGCGCTTCCACCAGGAGTGGCGGATCGCGATGGCGGGCCTGTGGCGCAGCCGCCGGGACGGCCGCCTCCTGATGCCCCTGCTGAGCGCCGGGGTGATGGCCATGCAGCTCTGGGGCTTCACCGTGCTGGGGCTCGCCGCATCCCACGGCGACCTGAGCGCGGGGCGCTTCACCGCGTACGCGGGTGCTCTGCTCGGGCTCAGCGCCGTCATGGGCGTCAGCCCGGACAACGTCAAGATCGACCAGGGGGCCGCCGCGATCCCGCTGGTCCGCGCGCTCGAACGCGCCCTGCCGTCCGGCGGCCCCGATGCCACGGCCCCCGCCCCCGTCGGCGGCCCCGCCCCGACCGTCCGGTTCGAGGCGGTCTCCTTCCGCTACCCCGGACGCGCCGAACCGGTCTTCAGCGGCTTCGACCTGGACATCGAGGCCGGCCGGTCGCTGGCCGTCGTGGGCGTCAACGGCGCGGGGAAGAGCACCCTGGTGAAGCTGCTGTCCGGCATGTACCGGCCGCAGTCCGGCCGCATCCTGATCGACGGCGTCCCGCTGGCGGAGTCCGGGACCGGCCGGTGGCAGCGCCGGATCGGCGCGGTCTTCCAGGACTTCGTCCACTACGAGCTGAGCGCCGCGGACAACGTGGGGCTCGGAGCCGTCGAGCACCTCGGCGACCTCGACGGCCTGCGGCTCTGCGCGGACCGGGCCGGGGCCACGGAGCTGATCGACCGGCTGGACCAGGGCTGGCAGAGCATGCTGTCCAGCAAGTTCCCGGGCGGCCGCGACCTGTCCGGCGGCGAGTGGCAGCGGCTCGCGCTGGCCCGCGCGCTGTTCGCGGTCCGGCACGGCGCCCGGCTGCTGATCCTCGACGAACCGGCCTCCGCGCTCGACGTACGCGCCGAAGCGGAGCTCAACGACCGGTTCCTCTCGCTCACCGAGGGAGTGACCTCCGTGCTCATCTCGCACCGCTTCTCCACCACCCGCCGGGCCGACCGCATCGTCGTCCTCGAACACGGCACGGTCCTGGAGAGCGGCAGCCACGACGAACTCGTGGCCGCGGACGGGGCCTACGCCCGGATGTTCCGCATCCAGGCCGACCGGTTCACCGGCCCGCGCGCCGGAGGTGGGGCGCGTGGTTGAGTCGCTGCGCGGTCTCGCCGCCGCCTTCGCCCTGTCCTTCCGCGCCGACCGGGCCCGCGCCCTCCCCTTCACCATCCTGTTCAGCCTGCGCCCGCTGACCCTGGTGGCCTCCGCCTACGGGCTCAAGCTGACCGTCCAGGCCATCCAGGCCCACCACCTCGGCTCGACCATCCGGCTGGCCGCCGTCATCGCGCTGATCAACGCGCTCGGCTTCGCGGCCGGCTCGGTGGCGATCCGGCTGGCGGTGCCCCTCATCGAGCAGACCGCCCACCTGGTCGACCGGGAACTGGTGCGGCTGTCGACCACCTCGATCGAGCCCGCCGAACGCTCCGGCTGGCTCGACGAACTCGACCTGCTGGCCGCCGAACGGATGCACCTGGCCGAGGGCTGCGACGTCACCTCGCTGCTCATCGGTGCCGTGCTGCGGGCGGTCGCCACCGGAGTCGCGCTCGCCTTCGTCAACCCCTTCCTGCTGCTCCTGCCGCTGCTCGCCTGGCCCTCGCTGGCAGCCGGTTCCCGGATGGAACGGCTCCGTCAACGGGCGCTGACCGAGACGGCCGCCGACCAGCGGCACGCGCGTTTCCTGTTCGAACAGGCCACCAACGCCGGCCCGGCGAAGGAACTGCGGATCTACGGCCTGCGCGCGGAGTTCCGCAGCCGCCACCTGCGCCACCTGCTCGCGGCCGACGCGCGACTGGACCGGGCCGGCCTGCTGGGCACGGCGTACGTCGCCGGCGGCTGGCTGGTCTTCGCCATCGGCTATGCCGGAGCCGTGATCCTCGTCGCGCGCCAGGCCGTCACCGGCGGGATCGGCCTCGGCGACGTCGTCCTGACGCTGACCCTGGTGGCCAGCGTCAGCCAGCAGATGGCGCAGACCGTCCGCTTCGGCAACGCGGTCGACAACAGCAAGGAGGCCGGGACCCGGCTGCTCCGGCTGCGGGCCCGGGCACAGGCGGCCGAGGCCGCGTGGACCGGCACCCTGCCGGCGCCGCGGCGGCTCACCCGGGGCATCGAGCTGCGCGGCCTCGGCTACCGGTACGCCGGCGCGGACCACGACGCGCTCGCCGACGCCGACGTGTTCCTGCCGGCCGGCAGCGTGGTCGGCGTGGTGGGCGACAACGGGGCCGGCAAGAGCACCCTGGTCCGGTTGCTGGCGGGCCTGGCCACTCCCACCCAGGGCAGCATCCTCATCGACGGCACCGACCTGCGCGACCTCGACCTCGCAGGGTGGCGCTCCCGGATCACGGCCGGCTTCCAGGACTTCGCGAAGCCGCAGTTCCTGCTGCGCGAGACCGTCGGCATCGGCGACCTTCCCCGGATCGACGACACCCTCGCCGTCACCGCGGCCCTGCGCGCCGCCGACGCCGAGACGCTGCCGGACTCCGTCGGCGGGGGGCTGGACACCCCGCTCGGGCGCAGCTTCGACGACGGGACCGACCTGTCCGGCGGGCAGTGGCAGAAGCTCGCCGTCGCCCGCGCCATGATGCACGACGACCCGCTGCTGCTCCTGCTCGACGAACCGACGGCGGCCATCGACCCGGCCGCCGAGCAGGTCCTCCTCGACCGGTACGCCGCCGCGGCGCGCGCCATCGGCAAGGCCACCGGCGCGGTCACCCTGCTCGTCTCGCACCGGCTCGGCAGCATGCGCGACACGGACCTGATCCTGGTGGTGCGCGGGGGCCGGATCGCCGAGACCGGTACCCACCATGAACTCCTCGCGCTCGACGGCTCGTACGCACAGCTCCACGCACTGCAACGTCAGGCGTACCGGTGAGCGGCGCACCCGGTGGCCGGGTCCCGCGACCTGATGCCCCGGCCGCGTCCGCGGATCACGGGGTACCCGTCCGAAAGGAACCCGCCCGATGCGTAGCGCCCGGCTGCACACCCTGCCCTTCCACCCGCCGGCCACCCCCCTGCAGCGGCGGCTGTGGCTGACCACGCAGTACGCCCGCGACACTCCCGCCTACAACCTCGCCTACGCCTGGCGGATCGACGGGCCGTTCGATCCGGCGGCCTTCCACGCCGGGCTGACCGCCATGACCGACCGCCACGAGGCGCTGCGCACCACGTTCACCCTGCGGGAGGGCGAGCTGCTGCGCGTCATCCACCCCGAGCTCCCGCCGGGCTTCGACCTCATCGACGACGTTGCCGGGTCCGACGTGGCGGAACTGGCCCGACAGGAGGCGACCACACGGTTCGACCTCGGCCGTGGTCCGCTGGTGCGCTGCCGGGTCCTGCGGCATGCCGCGCAGCGGCACACCGTGCTCCTGACCACGCACCACGTCATCGTGGACGGCCGGGGCATGAGCATCGTCCGGGAGGAACTCGCCGCCTGCTACGAGGCGTTCCTCCAGCAGCGACCCGACCCGCTGCCCCCGGTCCACCGGCAGTTCTCCGACTTCGCCGCGTGGCAGCAGGAGGGGCTCGACACCGGGCGGTTCGACCACCAGATCGCGTACTGGAAGCAGCGGCTGGCGGGCATCACCGGCCCCGCCCCGCTGCCCTTCCTCAAACCGCGTCCCGCGGTCCGCAGTTCGGAGGGCCGATGGGTGGACATCTTCTGTGACGCCTCGGTCACCGGGGCCGCCCGCGGGCTCGCCGTCGCGGCGCGCACCAGCTTGTCCACGGTCCTGATCGCCGCGGCCGCCCGGTGGCTGGCCGAGGAGACCGGTCTCGGGGAGGCAGTGATCGGGATGTCGACGGCCGGCCGGTCACTGCCCGAGTTCGACCGCCTGGTGGGGCTGAGCACCAACACCCTGCCGCTGCGCATCCCGGTGGAATCCGGGGCCACCGCCCGGCTGATCGACGAGACCCGATCGGTCATGCTCGCCGCGATCGAGAACCAGGACGTGCCGTTCCCGCTGCTGATGCAGGAGATCGGGCTGCCCCGCAACCTGCCGGTCAACCCGCTCACCCAGGTGCTGGTCGCCCTGCGCGACGGCCTCGGCCGGCCGCTGCGGCTGGCCGGCGCCGAGGTCACGGTGCTCCCGGCAGCCGCCCTGTCCAGCAGCAACGACCTGACCGTCGAACTCGATCCGCAGCCCGACGGGACGATCCGCGGCGGGGTGCAGTACGCGCCGGACCTGATCGACCCGGCGGAGGCGGCGCGGCTGGCGGCGGGGCTGGGAGGCATGCTGGAACGCCTGTCGCGGGAACCGTGGCCGACCAGGGCGGTCGCCCCCGGCGGGACGCCGGAGCCGAGCGGGTCCCAGGAGCCCGGGCCGGTCGCCACCGCCGCTCCGGCCGCTGCTCCGCCCTCTGCTCCGGCCGGTGTCGCTTCCGTGCCGGTCGCGGCGGACGTCCGTCCTCCGGCGGGCGATCCCGCGGTCCGTCAGCACGCCCGCCGGTTGTGGCGGCTGCTGCTCGACGCCGAGGCGCCGGCCGACGGCGACGATTTCTTCGCCACGGGGGGCGACTCGCTGCTCGCCGCCGAACTCATGCTGCTGCTCGGCGAGAAGCTGGACTGCTCGCTGCCGCTCGACCTGCCGGTGGGCTCCCCCACCTTCGGGGGGCTGGTCGCCGCGGTGACCGAGCACCGGGCCGGGGAGGGGCGGTGACCGCGGCCGAGCCGGCGCTCGTGGTCAAGTACGGGGGCGCGGCTATGAAAGGCGGTCGGCTGTCCGCCGCCGCCGTGCGTGCCCTGAGCGTGCTGGTCGGCGGCTGCCGGCGGCTGGTCCTCGTCCACGGCGGTGGTCGGGAGGTGACCGAGGAGGCCGCCCGGCGCGGGCTGACCCCGCGCTTCGTCGACGGCCTGCGGGTCACCGACGCCGACATGATGGACGTCGTCCGCATGGTGCTCGTCGACCGGATCAACAAGGACCTGGTCGGTCAGCTCCGAAGCGTCGGGATACCGGCGATCGGCCTGTCCGGCGAGGACGGCGGGATGATGACGGCGCGCACGCTGCGCGTCGACGGCGTCGCCAGGTTCGGCCGGGTGGGCGAGGTCGACGCCGTGGACACGAAGGTGCTGACCACGGCGTGCGAGAAGGGCCTGGTACCGGTGGTCGCCAGCGTCGCTCCCGACGCCGACGGACTGCCCCACAACCTCAACGCCGACACGGCCGCCGCCGCGCTGGCCGCGGCCCTGTCGGCCGACCAACTGGTGTACGTCAGCGATGTGGAGGGGCTGATGGCCGACCCGGCCGACCCGTCGTCGGTCATCGCCCGCATGAGCGGCGACGACCTCGCGGCGCTGCTGAGCGCCCGGCCGCCGCTGGGCGGCATGCTGCCGAAGCTGTCCGGGGCCCTCACCGCGCTGCGGTCGGGGGTGCCCGTCGTCCGGCTGGTCGGCGACCAGGCGCTGCTCGGCGCGTGCACCGCCGACACCGGCCGCGGGACCACCCTGCACCTGTGACGGGCGACCCGCTCAGGCGAGGTCGCGGACGTAGAGGAGGGAGCCGCGGGACGGGCTGAGCCGGGCCGCCCAGGAGGCCGGGACGTCGGTCCGCTCCACCCGCCGGAAGGCGAAGCGCTCGAACCACCCGTCCCGGCGGATCGTCGCGGTGTAGAGCCGCCGCGCGCCGCCCGCCCTGGCGTGTTCGACACTGCCGGCCAACAACTGCGCGCCTATGCCCCGGTGTTGGAACTCCTCGTCGACACAGAAGCTGTACAGCACCGCGGCTGTCAACTGGTCGGCCAACTGCTGCACCCCCGCGCAGGCGACCAGGCGCTCGTCGTGCTCGGCCACCAGGAAGTCGGCCACGCGCTCGCCGAAGACGGCCGGATGCCGGTGGCGCAGGAAGCCGGCCCGCATGAACGGAAGCGCCAGCAGGTGGAGGCGTCCCGCGTCGGCGGGTACCGCTGCGCGTATCCGGGCCACGTCCCAGTCGGACGGCGGGAAGATGTCAGTCATGGCGTTCCCAGGCTCAGGCGATCGGCGAAGATCGCCCGCCGAACGCGCCAACAGTGGTGCGGCGGTCCTCGACATCATCCCGCAACCGGATCGTTCCAAACCCGGGGACGGCGGAATCCGGACGGCACCCGGGCGGCGTCCCACGCAACGGAGTTCTCGCCGAAACCCTGGTCCGTGCGGGTCGGCGGCCGCCGGCGGTTCGACCCCTCCAACCGCTCAGCTCGGTGGCGTCGGCCACGGCCGGGGCGTCCTCACCCCGTGCCGGCGACATCGTCGTACACGCATCCGGCGAAGATCCTGTCGATGAGTTCCATGGTGGGTTCCGGGAGGAGCACCCCGGCTGCGGACGCCGTCTCAGCGAGCTGCTGCGGGGTGGAGGCGCCGACCAGTGCCGAAGTGACTCCGGACCGGTTGAGCACCCACGACACCGCGAGCCGGGCAGGCGTCATGCCCTCGCGCCGGGCGAGCCGGGCGAAGAGCTGCACCCGCTCCAGGAGCGGCTCCGCCATGAGGTGGTCCATCAGGCGGCTCCCGGTGGGGTCCGCGGCCCTGGAATCCGCCGGGGGCGGTTCGCCGGGCGCGTACTTGCCGGTCAACAGGCCCTGGGCGAGCGGCCAGAAGGCCACCGTGCCGATGCCGAGGTCCTGACACAGCGGCAGAACGGCCTGCTCCGGGACCCGCCACAGGATGTTGTACTGCGGTTGACTGGCCACCGGAGGCCGGACACCCATCTCGGTCGCCACCGCACAGGCCGCGGTGATCTGGTGCGCCGTCCACTCGCTGAATCCGTAGTGGGCGATCTTGCCTTCCTGGAGGAGTTCCCCGAAAGCCGCGACGGTCTCCGCCAGGGGGGTGCCGTCATCGAACCGGTGGGCGCTGAGCAGGTCGACCTGTTCGGTGCGAAGAGCCCGCAGGCTGCGCTCGACACCTGCTCTGACGGCTGCGCGCGACAGCCCCGCCACCGCGCCTCCGGGCTCGTAGTAGACCTTGGTGGACAGCACGTAGGCCTCTCGCGGCACACCCCTCAGGGCGATGCCCAGTGCCTCCTCCGCGTCACCGTACGAGCCGGCGGTGTCGAACAACGTGATGCCGAGGTCGAGCGCGGCGCCCACGAGCCGGGCGGCGCCGCGCCGCCCGTCCCGCGACAGGGGGCGCCAGGTTCCGAGGCCGACCTCGCTGACGACCGGGCCGCCGGCTCCGAGGGTACGATGGCGCATCGTCTCACTCCCCCACGGGCCGCCGTCCGAGGCGCAGCCCCAGTGCTCGATGTCGTAGGCGCAGATGTCACGGTGAGTCTAGGGGAAGTCATCCACCGTCAGGGCTGATCGAGTGGATGACCGTCGGCGGACCGCTCGGGGTGCGCGCCATCGGCCACAGGCCGGCTCCTCACGCTCCCGGATCCGCTGAAAGCACTCCGGTGGCGTCCCGCTCCCCCACACGGCGGTCCCCACCGGCGGTGAGCGCGCTCGCGCGCCCGTCGAAGACCGCCGTGCGACGCTACCGGCCCGAGGGGACAGGCCCGTCGAGAGCGGCACCGTCCGCGTGACGTGGATCACTCGGACGCCGCCGCATTGTCGCCGATCGACTCGCAACCTCAAGGGGCCTCGCACGTCTGTCGGGATGCAGGCGCCTCCAGCGCCGGGCCGCCGCACACGGAACCGCCTGTGCCGGACGGCCAGCCCCACCGACACGTACCGAGATTCGAGGACTGACATGTCAGCACGTCACGCCACCACCCGCCGCAGTCGGTTCCGGACCGTCCTGGGCGTCTCCGCCGCGGGCACTGCGCTGGTCATCGGCGGTGCCGCGGCCGCCAACGCCGCGTCGGCCACCTCCGCGCAGCCCGTCCCGTCCAAGTCCGCCCAGCCCGTCCCGTCCACCTCCGCCCAGCCGGTCCCCTCCACCTCCGCCCAGCCCATCCCCTCCACCTCCGCCCAGCCCATCCCCTCCACCTCCGCCCAGTCGGTCGGCTGATCCCGGGCCGCTCCGGCGGCCCGGCAGACATGGAGGCCGCCCGCCCCGCAAAGCCCCGGGGCGGGCGGTCCGGGTACCAAGACGTCCAGGAAACGTGTGACGACAGTGACGATCCCAGCCACCGCCCCTTCGGCCTTCCGGCCGCCGGGGGCCGTTCCCGGTCCGCTGCGCGGTCTGGTCCGCGGTCCCGCGGACCTGACGCGCCGTGTGCGGGCCCGGCTCGCGCTGCGCTCGCGGGCCGGCCACGCGGCCACAGGAGGAGCGGACGACGGCGCGGGCCCCGGCACCGCGACCGCGACCGTCGACGACGGCAGACCCGGGTTCCACGAGCTCTACCGGCATCGCCGCCTGGGGCTGGTCCGGTTGGCCCTGCTCCTGGTGGACGACCTGCCGACGGCGGAGGACGTCGTACAGGACGCCTTCGCGGCCCTCCTGCGCAGACACGGCAGGCGGCTGACCGGTCTCGACGACGCCGAGGCGTACCTGCGCACCAGCGTGGTCAACACCGCCCGCTCGGTGCTGCGCCGACGGCGTACCGTCCGCGCCCACATCCCCGAGCGGGAAGGCCACGCCCCGTCGGCCGACCGGGACGTGCTGCTCGCCGAGACCCACCAGGAGGTGATCGACGCGCTGCGGCACCTGACCCGCCGGCAGCGCGATGTCCTGGTCCTGCGCTACTGGTCGGACCTCACCGAGGCCCAGATCGCCGACTGCCTCCGGATCTCCCGTGGGACGGTCAAGTCAACCGCCAGCCGGGCGCTCGACGCTCTGGGCAGACAACTGGAGGGCCCCCGATGACCACGAGGAGCCGGAAATGAGCCGCGGGCGGACCGGCCACGAGCCGGTCGAAGCGCGGCTGCGCGACGCGCTGGAGGCCCGGGCCTACTCCGTCGGCCCCAACGACCTGAGGCCCGCCGCCCCGCCCACCGTCCCCGTCCGGTCCCGCGTCCGGGTCCGGCTCCGCCGGACCGTCGTCGGGCTGGCCGGGCTGGCCGCGGCCGCCGCATGCGTGGTGGTCGTCCTCGCCCCCTGGCATCCGACCACCCCGGCCCCGCCTGGCGGAACACCGGCGACCTCGCCGCGCCCGTCCCCCACCTCGTCCTCCTCCCCGACCCCCACGTCGTCCCCCTCGCCGCTCCGGTCGGCGTCCGCGCCGTGACCGGGTCCGCTGCGGTCGAAGGCGGCGAGCGGCGCTCCGTCGCCGTGACGACCCGTCGCCGGCCGCGATGGTCCTCACCTTCCTGGCCACCACCCGGCTCCCCCTCCAACAGGCATCGTCCTGGGCGCCGTCCTCTCCCTCCTGCTGTACTGCGCCCAGGCCGCGCGGCGGGCCGAGCTGGTCGCCCTGCGCCGTATCCCGGACCATGGCGGTGGCCCCGGACGGTGGGAGACCCCCGCCCCGCCGACCGGCCGTCCCCGCCTGCGACCAGCGGATCAGGGCTGGGACGGCCATGGGCGGCCGAGATGCGTCACGATGGCCTCCATGACCGACGGACTCGCGTGGCTTGCCGCTCCCCAGTCGATCGCCTTCGGAGGCTACGGCGTGGTGTTCGCCCGGGGTCTGGACGCCGAAGAGCTGGTGTCCCGGCTGACGGCCTCGGTGTCGGGGCCGGCACGCACAGCGCGTGCACTGGGCCGCCTCACCGGCGGGGACCTGATCGACGTCGTGGAGCAGGGACCCTGGACCCCCCCGCCCTGCCATAGGTCTGCGGTACGGAGAGACCGGCGACTTCGTCTTCGTGGTCAAGTACGGGGGCTGGCAGGCGGAGTTCGGCCCACGGCCACCCCTGTCCCGGGGTGGCGCACACGTCTTCCGGCTGGAGTTCGACGAGGAGAACGGCAAGCCCGTACCGCCTCAGTTCTCCTACCGCCATGACGACCGCCTGATGTGTTCCTTCAACCTCCACCTCGACCGTTCCTGGGGATACGACGGCGTGACCGGTGATCGCGAGCCGGCAGGACGCGTCGAGGAGCTGCTGGCCGGCGCCGGCCTGCCCGACGCCACCGTGCCCAGCCGTGAGGTGCACCGCACCGCGCTACGGATCATCGAACGGTGCTTCGGCCTCTCCTTGCCGCGCGGGCGGGTTCTGGAGGCCGAACTCCCCGCCGTGCTCCTGGAGATCGTCTAGCCCGCGGACCTCCGGCCGGAGCGGGTGGTCACATCGAGGTGCGCGTGCGGAACGGGAGCGCTAGCGTGCGCGGGTGAGTCATGAACCGAAGAAGACCGCGCCCACCGCGCCCGTTCCGCTCGACGCTGAACTCCAGGTCGCCCTCGACGCCCTCCGGGGGGCGGACCCCGGCTCGGCGCGGATGAGCGCCGAGTTGCTGCCGGCGATCCGCGCGGAGGTCGCCGCCGAGGTCGCCGCGCTCGACGACCTCAGCCGTGGCGGGCGCTTCACCGTCTCCCAGCCCTCCGTACCCGGCCTGGACGGCGACCCGGAGATCCCCCTGCTGATCTGCACTCCCGCCGGGGCGCCCGCGTCGAGGCCCTTGCTCTACTCCATCCACGGCGGCGGCTTCTTCTGCAACGACCACCGCACCGGGCTCGACCAACTGCTGGAGACGGCCGAACGGTTCGGCGCCACATTGATCTCGGTCGGCTACCGGCTCGCACCCGAGCACCCCTATCCCGCCCAGGTCGACGACGCCTACGCCGGCCTGCTGTGGGCCGCCGCCCACGCGGACGAACTCGGCGTCGACCCGGACCGCGTCGTCGTCACGGGCGTCAGCGCCGGCGGCGGCCTCAGCGCCGCGCTCGCCCTGACCGTGCGGGACAAGGGCGGTCCCCGCCTGCTCGGTCAGCTCCTGATGTGCCCGATGCTCGACGACCGCAACGACAGCGCGTCGGCCGTGCAGATGGACGACGTCGACGTCTGGAACCGCAGTTACAACGGATTCGGCTGGGATTCGCTGCTCGGGGCCCTCCGGGGCGGAGCGGACGTACCGCCGTACGCCGCGCCCGCCCGCGCCACCGACCTGGCCGGCCTGCCGCCCGCGTTCCTCGACGTCGGCTCCGCCGAGTGCCTGCGCGACGAGGTCGTCGCCTTCGCCGGCCGGATCTGGCAGGCGGGCGGCTCGGCCGAACTGCACGTGTGGCCCGGCGGGTTCCACGTCTTCGACCAGGAGGTTCCCGACGCACGGATCAGCGGGGCGGCCGTCGCGGCACGCCACAATTGGCTGGAGCGACTCCTCGCCACCGGCTGACGGGCACCTCCGGCCGACCGGAGCCGCTCAGCGCAGGACGGCCGCCAGCAGGTCGCCGCCCAGCGCCGTCGGATCGGCCGGGTTGGAGGTGCAGCAGACGTAGCGCCCCTGCCGCCGGGCCGTGAGCAGGCCCGCGCGGCGCAGGACGGCGAGGTGGCGGGAGACCTCCGGGGCGAGAGTTCCCAGGCGTGGGCCGGCTCGGTGGTGGTGTGCGCGCCGCGGGCCAGGGTGCGCAGCAGCCGCGGCCCGCCGCGCCCGACCCGTCCGACCCTGTGCTCAGCGCCTAACGGGACCTCATGCGGCCTCGGCCGCGAGCGACTTGGCCCGGCGTACCTCGCGCAGCGCTCCGGACCAGGCGATCACCTGGTCGAGCATGCCGGCCACGGCGGTGTCGAGGCCCTCCTGGGGCACGAAGGCGCCGGTGTGGAACGAGGGGTGGGTCGAGATGGTGGGCTGGGCGCGCACCGTGGCCACCTGGAGTTCCGCGAGGACGAGCCGCAGCGCCTCCGCCGCCCGGGCCCCGGCGACCCACCCGCCGTAGCTGATGATCCCGGCGGCCTTGTCGTTCCACTCCCGGTAGACGTGGTCCAGGGCGTTCTTCAGTGCCCCGGGGTAGGAGTGGTTGTACTCCGGGACGAGGAACACGTAGCCGTCGAAGCTGTCGACGAGCGCGCCCCAGGCCCGGGTGTGGTCGTGCTGGTACTGCTGGAAGTTCGGGTTGCCGGGCTCGTCGAGGTTGCCGAGGCCCTGGTCGGCGAGATCGACGAGTTCGTAGTCGGCGCCGCCGTGGGCGCGGGCGGCCTCCAGCGCCCAGGCGGCGATCTGGTCGCCCCTGCGTCCGGGGCGGGTGCTTCCGAGGATGAGCGCGATACGCAGCGTCATGGTCTTCCTTCCGGGTGAGTTGATACGTCAACTCTAGATCGACAGGAGTTGAAGTGACAACTCCGCTGGTGGCGGTATCATCAACACCATGACGGAGTCTCGATCGCTGGAACCGGAGGAGTGGGAGTTCTGGGACGTCTGGATGCGCGCCCAGCGCCTGCTCACCACAGAGCTGGAACGCGGCCTGCAACGTGACTGCGACATCTCGAAGCCCGAGTTCAGCGTGCTGATGACTCTGTGGCGGGCCGGCGGCCGCGAGATGCGTGTCGGTGAGCTCTCCGAGTCGCTCGACTGGGACAAGAGCCGCGTCTCGCATCAGCTCACGCGCATGGAGAAGCGCGGCTTCGTCGAGCGCACCCGGTACGGGGCCGACGGCCGCCGCGCGGGGATCGGGCTGACCGCCGACGGCCGCCGCGCCGCCCGGAACGCCGTCCGCGTGCACGGCGGCAACATCCGCCGCCACTTCTTCGACGTGCTGACACCCGAGCAGGCGACGGTCATCCGGGCGTGGAGCGACCAGGCGGTCGGCCGCCTGGACCCCCACCCCGGCGGGAACCCCGGGGACGGCCCGTCGTAGACGATCCCCCACGCCACCCGTATCGCCGCCGTGGGTGCGACCCGACCGGACGCGCCCGCGGCGGCGAAGGCCCCGCCGATCCGCGTCAGTTGCCGCCCGCCGCGCTCAGCAGCCGGGCGGAGTACGGGTTGAGCTCGATCGGCACGTCGTCGCCGACGACCACCGTGCCGCGTCCAGCGCGGCGGTGAACCAGTCGGGAACGGGCGCGGTGGTCACTTGCTCTCCAGGCGGCCGATGGCGTCGAGGCGTGCGAACGCGGACGTCGCCGCCGACCACGCCGAGTACACCCGCCGCATGATCGCGCTCCTGCTCGCCGGACTGCGCCAGGACCCGGCGACGCGGAAGGCCGCCCCCGCCGCCCCGGCTCGCCCGGACGGCCCTCCGCCCGGGCGGGATCGAACCTGACGGCTTGGCGACCGCGCGCCCGGACGGCGGCGGACGGGGCCGGCGGCGGGCAGGGCCGGTAGCGGCGCGTCGGGGCCGGACGTGGCCGGGCCGGGCGTCAGCCGAGGGTGGCGGCGAAGGCCGACCCGGTGACCGGGGTGTGCATGGTCGCCGCCCCGAAGTTCGCCGGCGCGGTGGCGGTCAGGCCGGCCGCGGCGCCGTGCAGGACCCACACCGCACCGTTCCCCGCGTTCTCGTCCGGGTCGCCGGCGGCCGCCTGCGCGCGGTCGGTGCCGGTGGCGCCGAGGACGGCGACGGTGCCGGCGAACCGGTCGTGCGCCTCGGCGACACCCGGCATCCCGGCGGTGTCCTGGCTGAACGCCTGCGAGCCGGCGCCGGTCAGGCCCCCTGCCGCGCCCTTGAACAGCAGGAGGTCGCCGGCGTCGGTGACGCCGGAGAGGTCCTCGCCCGGGGCGCCGGCCACCACGTCCGCGTAGCCGTCACCGTTGACGTCCCCGACCGCGACGGTCGCCCCCAGCGCGTCGCCGGACTCGGCGACGCCGGGCACGCCCGCGCTGTCCTGGTTGATCCACACCGGCGGGACCGTACGGCTCTCTCCGTCGGGCCCTCCGTAGGCCACCCCGATGGCACCGCCCTTCGACGGGAGCAGCGAGTCGGTGAAGTAGCCCTCGTGGGTGTGGCCGACGACCACGTCCCCGTAGCCGTCGCCGTTGAGGTCCCCGATCGCCACGGACTGGCCCTCCAGCCAGTAGCCGGCGGCGTCCCGCAGGTTCTCCGCGTAGGCGAGGCCGCCGACGGCGTCCTCGGTGTGCGAGCCGCCGAGGAAGAGGGGTGCCTCCCCGTCGTCCGCGTCCTCCACGCCCCTGCCGATCACCACCAGGTCGCTGGTGCCGTCGCCGTTGACGTCGCCCGCGGCCAGGTCGTCCGTGGTGATCCCCGCGGTGCCCATGACGTACCAGGTCACGATGGTGCCCCGGTGGGCCGGGCGCCCGTCGGTGCCGACGCCCGACAGGACCTGGACGTCGACGCCGGTGAGGTAGGCGATGTCGGCGGTGCCGTCCCCGTCGAAGTCGCCGGCGGCGAGCGTCCGCCCCGTCTGAAGGCCGGGGACGGCGCCGGTGTCGACGGCCGTCGCGGTGGCGAGACCCGTCGGGCCGCCCCACAGCACGGTGATCATGCCGGCGTCGACCGCGGTGCCGACGTCCTCGCCGGGTGCACCCACCAGCAGGTCGGTGTAGCCGTCGCCGTTCAGGTCGACCGGCAGGACCTTGGCGCCGAAGCGGTCGCCCGCCTCCGCCCCTCCCGGCACCCCCGCGGTGTTCTGGCTGAAACTCACGTGTCTGGCGGCGTCGAGGCCGCCGGCGGCACCGTAGACCACCGAGACGTAGCCCGCGCCGGCCCCGCCGCCGACCGTGCCGCCGGGCGCCCCGACCGCGAGGTCGGCGTGGCCGTCGCCGTCGAAGTCCACCACCGGGGGCGTCCGGCCGCCGAGGGGGGCCGCGTGGGCCGCCCCACCGGGGGCGACGACGGCGCTCACCGCGGCGACCGCGGCCGCCAACACCATGGAGCGGAAACGGAGTTGCCTGGGTCCGGACATACGACTCCCCCTTCGGCGCGAGGGCCTCCGGGGCCCGGAATGCCCGCCATCCCCTCAGACATGCCACCACCGCGAACGGTTGTACGTCCCGCGCGCACGTCTCGTCAGCCGGCGGGCAAGCAGTGGGGCCCGTCCGCTGTGTTCGTGCGGACGGGCCCCTTCGGAGCGCTGGGCAGGCCTTGCACCTGCATTTCCCCACAGGAAGCGGGGTGTCTTTCCTTGGACGACCAACGCAGCGTCGTACGGGCCGAGTTGGCCCGAACTCCTCAAGATCGACTATACAGCATCCCCGCGACCCCCCGCCGCCGCCGGCCCTCTGCGAACACCCCCGCACCGCCACCCGCGACGGTTGCCCGCCGCTCCGCTCTCGTCGAGGCCCGCGGCACCGGCCTTTCCCCGGTACGGCCTGCGTTCCCCTTCGCCGGTGCACGGAAGTCGCCCTCACGCCGGCCGCCACACGTCGCAGGAGGCCGTCACCACCTCACAGGAGGCCGAGGCGCATGGCGCAGGTGACCGCTGCTGTGCGGTCGGTGACGCCCAACTTGGTGAAGGTGCGCAGCAGATGCGTCTTCACCGTGGACTCGCCGATGAACAGGCGGCCGCCGATGTCCGCGTTGGTGCAGCCGTCCGCCACCAGCCGCAGCACGGCCGTCTCCCGGTCGGACAGCCGGGGTTGCCGCCGGTCGGTGCGCAGGTGCGCGACAAGGCGGGCGGCGACGGAGGGGGCGAGGACCGTCTCGCCGCGGGCTGCGGCACGGATGGCGTCGACGAGTTCGTTGCGGGCGACGTCCTTCAACAGGTAGCCGGCCGCACCGGCTTCGACGGCGCGCAGGATGTCGCCGTCCGTCTCGTACGTGGTCAGGACGATGACCCGGCAGGGGAGGCCGGCGGCGGTGAGGCGCTCGATGGACTCGACACCGCTGCCGCCGGGCATGCGCAGGTCCATCAGCACGATGTCGGGGTGCAGCGCGGCCGCCAGTGCCTCCGCCTGCGGCCCGCTGGACGCCTCGCCGACCACCAGCAGGTCGGCCTCCGTGCCGAGCATGGCGGCAAGCCCCTGGCGTACCACGGGGTGGTCGTCGGCGAGGAGGACGCGGATCACCGCACTTCCTCCGCGGGCAGTGTCACGGACACGGTGACGCCCCGGCCCGGTGCCCCGGTCGCTTCGGCCCGGCCGCCCAACTCGGCCGCGCGGGCGCGCAGTCCGGGCAGTCCGTAACCGCTCGCAGGGGCCTCGCCGGTGTCGAGGCCGCAGCCCTCGTCGCGGACCGTCACGACCAGATCGCCGTCGCCGTAGGCCAGTCGGATCGTGACCGGGACGCGCACGCCGGCGTGCCGCAGGACGTTCGCGAGCGCTTCCTGGCAGGCGCGCAGAGCCACCACCTCGACGGCGGGTGGCAGGCGGCGCACCGTCCCGGTGACCTCGACCTCCGCCGACGCCCCGGACTGCGCGCTGTGCCGGGCGGCGATGCGGCGCAGCGCGTCGGGCAGCGAGCCCGCGGCGAGGTCGGCGGGAGCGCTGCCGGCCACCAGGGCGCGGGCCTCGGCGAGGTTCTCCCGGGCGGTGCGGGCCATCAGGTCCAGATGGCGGCGGGACTGCGCGGGATCGCGCTCGATGTCGGACTGCACCGCCTGGACGAGCATCAGCAGGCTGGTGAAGCCCTGGGCGAGGGTGTCGTGGATCTCCCGGGCGAGGCGTTCGCGTTCGGCGAGGGCGCCTCGTTCTGCCGAGAGCCGGGCCACCTCCGCGCGGCTGGCCCGGAGTTCGGCGAGCAGTTCGGCGCGCTGTGTGCTCTGCTCGATGATCCGGATGATCCAGCCGCCGACCACCATGGAGAACATCAGGGTGACCACGGCGAACACGGAGTTGGCGTAGAGGTCGTGCTCGCCGGGCCGCCACAGCAGCGCCCATCCGGCCACCGGCACGGCGTTGACCACCGCCACGGCGACCAGGGCTGTGCGCAGCCGCAGCAGCATGAAGCACTGCGGGACCACCGCGAAGGCGCCCAGGCGCACTTCACCCACCAGCGGCGCGGCCGCGAGGAAGATCACGACGACGACGGCCACGTACCGCGACGAGCGGCGGCCACCGGCCGTCCGCGCGATCATCAGCGGCCGACCTGCAGCGAGGTACCAGGGCACGAGAAGCGCGAGGAGCCCGACAGCGGCCGCCCGTACCCTCAGTCCCGGGCTCTGGGCGGCGAGCGCGAACAGTACGGTCGCGGCCCACACCACGGCGAAGTAGCAGTCCCACGGCAGGAACGTCCGCTCCCAGGCGTGGGCGCCGGATCCTTCCGTCCCGCCGTCCGCGGCGGCACCGCCGCCTTCTGTCACCGCTCGTCCCGTCCCGCCCAGCGGAAGGTCAGCAGACACAGCACCAGCCCTCCCAGGCACCACGCCCCGAGTACCAGCGCGATCCGCCCGTACTCCCAACTGCCCGCCGGCTCCAGCGCGGCGGCCGCCGGTGGCAGGAACACCCCGCGCAGTCCCTGGCAGAGCCACTTCAGCGGGAAGAACGCCCCGACGGTGAGCATCCAGCCTGGCACGGTGCCGACCAGGATGTAGACACCGGAGACGAACTCCAGGACCAGGGACGGCAGCACGACCACTGAGGTGGCGCTGCGGGCGGACTTCGGCACGCTGCTCACGGCGATGCCGAGCAGCGCGCAGCCGGCGGTGCCGAGCACGAGAACCCACCCGAGGACGAGCCAGCCGGTCGGGTCGGCGGGCAGCTCGACGCCGTAGACCACGGTGCCGAACGCCAGCAGCAACACGGTCTCCAGCGCTCCGGTGACCAGCACCAGCCAGATCTTCCCCAGGAAGTACGCGCTGGGCGGCATGGGGGTGCTGCGCAGCCTCCGCAACACGTGCTGGTCGCGCTCGACGGCGATGGACACGCCCAGCGACTGGAAGCTGGTGGACATGATCCCGGCGGCGGTCATCGACGCCACGTAGTACTGGGAGGCGGTGGCCCCGGTGCCCGGCATGTCATCGCCGAAGATCGAGGCGAGGAGGAAGAGAAGGACGATCGGGAGGGCCAAGGTGAAGACCACCTGCTCGCGTTGGCGGAAGAAGAGCCTCAGCTCCATGGCGCCGCGCAGCAGCCCCACTCGCCAGGCCCCGGGCGGCGGTTCCGTCCCGGTGGCGGCGCCGCGGCCGGCTCCGACGGTGGTCATGGCGCCCACTCCCCCGCGCCCGAGCCGGGCACCACTGGGGCCGGCCCGTCCTGCCCGTCCTGCCCGTCCTGCCCGTCCTGCCCGTCCTGCCCGACCAGTCGCAGGTACACGTCCTCCAGCGTCGGTCGGCTCACCCGCAGCCCCGGCACCTCGCCGCCGAACCGCGCGGCCAGCGCGGCGACCTCGGAGGTCGGCGTGCCGGTGACGGCCTCGCGTTCGGCGCCGTCCGGTTCCCTCCAGCGCACGACCGCCTCGCGCTCGTCCCGGCCGGCCAGGGTCGCAGGCGCGCCGACCGCGCGCACCCGTCCCGCCGAGATCACCGCAAGGCGGTCGGCCAGTCGCTCGGCCTCCTCCAGGTCGTGCGTGGTCAGCACGACGGTGGTCCCGCGGTCCGCCAGCGCGCGGACCAGGCGCTGGAAGCGGCGGCGGGCGACCGGGTCGAGGCCGGCCGTCGGCTCGTCGAGCAGCAGCAACTCGGGGTCGCCGATCACGCCGAGGGCGACGTCCAGGCGACGGCGACCGCCACCGGACAGGTGCTTGGAGCGGCTGTCGGCCTCGGCTTCGAGACCGACCAGCGCGATCACCTCGTCGGGGTCGCGCGGCCGCGGGTAGTAGCGGGCGAAGTGGCGTACGGTCTCGGCGACCGTCAACTCCTCGGCCGCGGACTCGTCCTGCCAGACGACGCCGATCCGGGCGAGCCAGTCACGGCCGGCCCGCTCCGGATCCTCGCCCAACACCGCCACCTCACCGCCGTCACGGGTGCGGTGCCCGCGCAGCAGCGCGACCGTCGTACTCTTGCCGGCTCCGTTCGGGCCGAGGATGCCGAACACCTCGCCGGACCTGATGTCCAGATCGACCCCGTCCACGGCGACGGTTTCCCGGTACCGCTTGCGGAGCGCTCGTACCCGTACCGCGTAGTGCGTCATACGGCCAGCCTCCCAGCGGTCGGGCGGAGGGAGGGTCGACCGTAAGGACCGTGCGGTGTCCCCCGTTCGGTGGACACCGCACCGAGGGCACCGCCGCGTGGGCCGGGAAGCTCGGCGGTGCGCCCGGTGACCGGAGGCCCGGGACGTCGGGGGCCGCTCGGCGGTCGGGGTGGAAGGAAAGCCGGTCGGCGTGCAACGCGGGGGGCCCTCGGCTTCGTACAAGGGGTGTGCGGCCGGCCGGAGCCGAAGCGAAGGGTGTGGATGTCCGTGAAGGGTGCTGTCGAGCGGGATGGTGGGTTCACCGAGTTCGTGGTGGGACAGCGTGCCTCGCTCGTGCGCGTCGCGGCGTTGCTGCTGGGTGGCGACCGGGCCCAGGCCGAGGACGTGGTGCAGACGGTGTTGACGCGTCTGTACCTGCGGTGGCCGAGGCTGCGCCCGGACAGCGTGGAGGCCTACGCCCGGCGCTGCGTGGTGAACGCGGTGACGGACCACCGGCGGAGCCCGTTCCGCCGGCGGGAACACGTGTCCTCGCAGGTGCCGGAGGTCGAGGCGCCCGACGCCCAGGACCGCGACCTCTCGTCGATGACGGCGCTGCTGGCCCGGCTGCCCGAGCGGATGCGGGTCGCGGTCGTGCTGCGCTGCGTCGAAGGGCTCAGCACGGCGGAGGCCGCCGCGGCGATGGGGTGCAGCGAGGGCAACGTCAAGAGCCAGACCGCCCGCGGCTTGGAGCGCCTGCGCGAGATGTTCCCGGAGCACGCCCGCGACTTCGTGTGACCGGTGAGAACCGACGAGAACCGATGAGAACCCATGCGAACCGATGACGACCGATGACGACCGCTGCGGGCCGAAGGAATGAGCCGAAGGAATGAGGAGAGAAGTCGTGCGGGACATGGCGGAGATGTTGAGCGAACTGCGGGTCGCCGACGCCTCGGGGGCGGAGCCGGTCGACCCGGCGGTCGTCGAGGCGGACCTCGCGCGCGGACGGCGGGCCCTGACCGGCCGGCGGCGCCGGTTGGCGGGCGCCGGTGTGGTGGCGGTGGCCGCCGCCGCCACCCTCGCGGTGACGGTGCCGACGGGGGGCCGGACGGCGTCCCAGGCACCGTCCAAGGCCCGGGTCACCGCGGCGGGGCCCCAGGCGTCGGTGAGCGTGGAGCTGACCTCCTACCGCGGCGCCCAGCCGGCGGGATTCGAGGTCCGCGCCGTTCCGCGGGGCTGGAGGGTGATCGCGTCCACGCCGGACGCCTTCCTGGCGGTTCCGCCCGGGACGGACACGAGCGGCGTCGCCGCCCACGGAGCAGCCGCGCAGGGGGGATTCGACCGGGCCATCGCCGTGGTGCTCGCGGGAGACGCGCGGTTCCCCGCGGGCGAGCGGCCCGAGAAGGTCGAGGTGGCGGGGCGGACCGGACAACTGGGCGCCACGCAGGACGGGAAGGCCGTCTGGCTGATGTGGTCCGACGCAGCCGGGCACCGGCTCCAGGTGCAGGTCCCCGACGAACTCCGTCTGACCAAGCAGCAGATCATCTCCTTCGCTGACGGCGTCACCGCCACCGGCAAGGAGACCGCGGGCACCGGGTGACGCCGCCGTGCCCCGAGGGGCGCCCCACCGACGCGCGCCCGTGTATAACGATGTAAATCCACGCCCCGAAGGGCCACGCGGCCTCCTGGACCGGCGTTCCCTCCGACCCTCGGGCCCTACTCGCCGCCGCGCGGGCGGACCGGATGCCACCCGCCCGCACGGTGGGTGCGAGCTGCGCACACAGCGGTGGTGACCGTCCGTCCGAACCGGCGTTCTGCACCAACTCCTGTCGAAAGGCTTGACGGTTCCTGTGTGCCGGTGGGGAAATCTGGGGCGTTACATCGTTGTACGACGATGACGAGAGGATCTGTCGGATGCTCCCAGCACTGTTGTCCTCGGGCGGGTGCGGGCCGCGATCGATCAGCGTGTCGAGGAGCCGCTGGCTCGCCTTCACCGCCGGACTGGCGGCCCTCGTCCTGCTCGCGCTGGTCAGCCCGGTGTCACCGGCCCGGGCGGCCGGCACGTACCAGGGTCCCGGGCAGCAGCCCCCGGTTCCGGCGGTGGGCGCCGGAACGCACTTCCTGGACGACGCGTCGTATCTGCCGGGCTTCGCCGACCCGGACTGGTACGAGTCGAACATCCCGTTCGTGGACCTGCCGGACGCCACCGTGCAGAGCGTCTACTACTACCGCTGGCGTACGTACAAGGAGCACCTGCGCTACACCGACCCGCAGGACGGCTGGATCTCCACGGAGTTCCTCGACTGCTGCGGCTACGCCGCCCCCTACCAGGCGATCGACGCGGCGGCCGGCCACCAGATCACCGAGGGCCGCTGGGTCAGGGACCAGACGTACGACGACGACTACATCAGGTTCTGGCTGACCGGGCCCGGCGCGGGCGCCAAGCCGGCGACCGACGACGTCAACGCGGACACCACCGACTGGGCCCACGAGTACAGCGTGTGGCTGGCCACCGCCGCCTACCAGCAGGCCGAGGTGACGGGCGACTACTCCGAGGTCGTCTCGCTGCTGCCGCAACTGGTCCGCCAGTACCGCGGCTGGGACGGGCAGTTCAACGCGAGCCTCGGCCTGTACTGGTCGGTGCCGGTGTGGGACGCCATGGAGTTCTCCGCGTCCTCCTACGCCTCCGGCGACCCCTACCACGGCGGCGCCGGCTACCGGCCGACGCTCAACTCGTACCAGTACGGCGACGCGGAGGCGATCAGCCGGATCGCGCGGCTGGCCGGGGACACCGCGCTGTCCCGGGAGTACGCCGGGCGGGCCGCGAAGCTCGCCTCGGCGATGCAGAAGTGGCTGTGGGACCCCAGCCGCGGCTTCTACTACACGATGCCGCGCGACGACAATCCCGACCACAGGCTGTCCGACACCCGCGAGGAGATCGGCTACCTGCCCTGGATGTTCGGCGCCGCACAGCCGTCCGACGCCGGCGCGTGGTCGCAACTGCTGGACCCGCAGGGCTTCGCCGCCGCCTACGGGCCGACCACGGCCGAACGCCGCAGCCCGTACTTCATGAAGGACGCCGGCGCGTGCTGCCGCTGGGACGGGCCGAGTTGGCCCTTCGCCACGTCGCAGACCCTGACCGGCCTGGCCGACCTGCTCGACGACTACCCGGCACAGGCGTCGATCACCGGGGACGACTACGCCGCGGCCCTGGCCACCTACGCCGAGACCCAGACCAAGGACGGCGAGCCGTACGTCGCCGAGGCCCACGACCCCGACAAGGACGCCTGGATCTACGACTCCTCCGACCACAGCGAGGACTACAACCACTCCACCTTCGACGACCTGGTGCTGTCCGGGCTCATCGGCCTGCGTCCCCAGCAGGGCGACTCGCTGAAGGTGCAGCCGCTGGTCCCCGCCTCCTGGGACCACTTCGCGGCCGAGAACGTGCCCTACCACGGCCACAACGTCACCGTGCTGTGGGACCGCGACGGCAGCCACTACCACCAGGGCGCCGGCATGCGCCTGTACGTCGACGGGCAGCTCGTGCGGCGCTCGGCGACCCTGCGCGACACCACCGTGGCGGTCGGCCGCACGACGACGGTCCGGTCCGGTGGCCTGGTCGACGACGCCGCCAACCCGTTGCGCACCGGCTACCCCGAGCCCCTCGCCTCCTACACCTGGCCGAACGACAACGCCTGGAACGCCCTGGACGGCAAGACCTGGTACGACGAGGTGCCCGAGGACACCCGCTGGACCGACTACGGCTCGCCGAACAGCGGTGACTCCTACGGCGTCGACTTCGGCGCCCCCACACCTGTCAGCGACATCCGCTGGTCCGGCTACGACGACGGCGGCGGGGTCCGGCCGGCAGCCGACTACCGCCTGCAGTTCTGGGACGGCTCCGCCTGGAAGGACGTGCCCGGCCAGGTGCACAGCCCGGCCCGCCCCGTGGGCAACGGCACCAACCGCGTCACCTTCCCGCAGCTCACCACCGGCAAGGTCCGACTGGTGTTCACCAATCCGCCCGGTGCCTTCGTCGGCGTCACCGAGTTCCAGTCATGGGCGCCCTCCAGTCCTGACGCCGCCGTCAGCGTCGGGCCCGCCAACGCCGCCGGCCTGGTCACCGTCGCACCGTCCACACCGATCGGCGTCACCGTACGCAACACGACGGGGCGGCCGCTGACCTCCGCGCAGGTGGACCTCGCTCTGCCACCGGGCTGGTCGGCCGACCCGGTCGGGCATCCCTCCGGCGCGATCGGCCCGGGCAGGTCCGCGGTGTGGACCTACACCCTGCACGCTCCCCCGGGCGCCGCCCCCGGCAGCGCCGCGGCCCTGACCGCCACCGCCGCCTACCGGCCCGCGGGCGGCCAGCGGCAGTCAACCCACCGTCTGCAGAACCTCCGCATCGCCTACCCGGCCGGCCAGCGGGACCCGGTCGGCACCTGGGCCCTCGACGAGGGTGCCGGCGGCACCGCCCACGACAGCTCCGGCTCGCACGACGCCACGCTGACCGGCGCGCCCGCCTGGGTGCCCGGTGTCACCGGCACCGCGCTGCAACTCGACGGCTCCGACCAGTACGCCCAGACGGCCGGACCGGTCCTGGACACCACCGGCGACTTCACCGTCTCCGCCTGGGTGCGCCTGGACCGCACCGGGTCCTTCGCCACCGCCGTCAGCCAGGACGGCACCACCAGCAGCGGCTTCTACCTGCAGTACTCCTCGGCCGACGACCGGTTCGCGTTCTCCACCGGCGAAGGCCGCGCGCTGTCGGACCGGACACCGCAGACCGGCCGCTGGTACCAACTGGTGGGCGTCCACGACGCCGACGCCGGCACCTACACCCTCTACGTCGACGGCGTCGCGCAGACCACCGTGTGGAGTCAGGCCACCGGGGACGCCGCGAACGGCCCGCTCGCCATCGGGCGCGCGGTCTCCGGCGGGAGGACCAGCGATCCGTGGCCCGGCGGCATCGACCAGGTGCAGGCATGGAACCGGGCGCTGTCGGCCGCGGACGTGGCCGGCCAGTACCACCCGCAGACCTGACCGCCCGCTGTTCCACGCCCGTCAACTTCGGGGCGGCCCGATCACCGCGTGACCGTGCCGCCCCGTGCACGGCGTCCGCGCACTCACGGACGCCGCCCCTTCACCCAACCGGAGGAACAACCGTGATGCGCAGAGCCGGCCGAGCCGCGGCGATCGCCGCCGCGCTGATCGCGACGGCGGCCACCTCCAGCACGGCGGCCGCGGCCGGCCAGCCCCCGACCGGGGCCGGGCCGCCCCACGGCCCCACGGCCACCGGCGACCCGTGGACGCTGACCAGCAACTCCTACGCGGCCCAGGACATCACCAGGACGCCCTTCGTCGGCAACGGCTACCTGGGCGAGCGCCTGCCCGCCGTCGGCCAGGGCTACCAGGGCGACCTCGGGCCGGCCGGCTACCAGTTGGACCAGCAGCCCAAGCAGCGGCTGACCACCTCCATGGTCGCCGGCGTCTACGACAAGGGCCTGACCTCCTCCGTGCCCGGCATGGAGTACATGGCCTCGCTCCCCACCTGGACCACGATGGCCCTCGGCGTGGACGGCCACACCCTGGACGCCGCCGTGCCGCAGGACCGGATCAGCGGCTACCGGCAGCGCCTGGACCTCGCGCACGGCGCCGTCGACACCTCGATGACCTGGACACCCGAGGACGGCAAGGCCACCGGCGTACGCGTCGACGTGCTCGCCAACCGCTCGCTCGAACACCTCGGGCAGGTCCGCCTCACCGTCACCCCGCGGTGGACCGGGGACCTGGACCTGTCCGCGCTCCTGGACGGCGCCGGCGCCCAGGGTGTCAACGCCACCTCCCGTGCCGTGGACACCGCCGCGGACACCGCGACCGTCCAGCTCACCACGCCGGGCGACGACACCCGCGTCGCGGAGACGCAGCGGCTCGTGGCCGGCCCGGGCACGACGGTCTCCGCCCGCACCGCCGCGCAGCCCTCGGACGACGCGGCCACCGCGGGCGAGAAGTGGACGCTGCCCGTCACCGCGGGCGCCACCTACACGGTGACCAAGTACGTCGGGATCGCGACCTCCGACGATCCCGGTGACCCGGCTGCCACCGCGGCCGCCACCGTCCGGGACGCGGTCCGCGAGGGCTGGTCGAAGCTCACCGCGCGGCACGACGCGGACTGGGCCGCGCTGTGGAGGCCCAACATCCTGGCGGCCGGTGACACCGACCTGCAGGCCGACATCGACATGTCGTTCTACACGCTGTACTCCAGCCTGCGCGCCGGCAGTTCGTGGAGCATCCCGCCCGCCGGCCTGACCAGCCAGGACTACAACGGCGACATCTTCTGGGACGCGGACACCTGGATGTTCCCGTCGCTGCTCGCCTTCCATCCCGAACTCGCCAGGTCCATCGTGATGTTCCGCTCGCGGACCCGGGCACAGGCCGAGGCCGACGCGCGGAGCAACGGCTACGCCGGAGGGATCTGGGCCTGGGACAACGGGCCCGGCGGCGTCTGCGGCGACCTCGGCCACCCGATGTGCGTCACCTTCGAGGACCACCTGGAGGGCGACATCGCGCTCGCGCAGTGGCAGTACTACCAGGCCACCGGGGACACCGAGTGGCTCAGGGACCACGGCTACCCCGTGTTGAGGGACGTCGCCGCGTTCTGGGCGAGCCGGGCCACGAAGGGAGCGGACGGCCGCTACCACATCGACGGCGTCACCGGCCCCGACGAGTACCACGAGCACGTCGACGACAACGCCACCACCAACGCGGGCGCCGTTCTCGCCCTGAGGAACGCCGCGGCCGCGGCCGCCGTGCTGCACCAGAGGCCGGACCCGGCGTGGGCGACGATCGCCGACGGCATCGCGGTGCCCACGGACGCCGACGGCAGCCACCCCGAGTACGCCGGCTACACCGACCAGACCGTCAAACAGGCCGACACGGTCATGCTCGCCTACCCGCTGGGCTACGTCACCGACCCGTCGTCGGCCGCGGCGGACCTCGACCGCTACATGCCGGTCACCGACGTCAACGGCCCGGCCATGACGGACTCGGTGGAGTCGGTGGTCGCCGCGCAGATCCAGCAGCCCGGCTGCCTGGACTACACGCTGTTCGAGAACTCCTACCAGCCCTACGTGAAGGGGCCGTTCCGCCAGTTCTCCGAGACCCAGGGCGACGTGCCGCTCCAAGGGGGCGGCACCGGACCGGCGTTCACCTTCGCCACCGGAGCCGGCGGCTTCCTCCAGACCTTCCTCAACGGCTTCGGCGGCATCCGGTGGAACAGCGACGGCCTGGCGCTGGCACCCACCCTTCCCCCGCAGCTCGCTTCCGGTGTCACGCTGGCCGGAATCCAGTACCGCGGCAGCCGGCTGGACGTGCGCATCGGTGCGAGGACCACCACGGTGGCTCTCACGTCGGGCCGGGCCGTCACCGTCCGCACGCCCGACGGTGCCGAGCGCCTCACCCGCGGCCGGCCGCTGTCCCTTCCGACCGCGCGTCCCGACCGGGCCGCCACCGACGACCTCGCCCGCTGCCAGACGGCATCGGCCGCGTCCGCGCAACCCGCGATGCCCCCCGCCGGCGCCGTGGACGGCAACGACACCACCACGTGGACGGCTTCGGCCGGCTCCTCGTCCCTCCAGGTCGCCCTGTCCGGCCGCAGCCTCACCGACCACCTCCGTGTGCGGTGGGGCACCGGGCGCCCGGACACGTACACCGTCGAGGTCCAGGACGGCTCGGGCACGACCTGGCACCAGGTGGACCAGGGCGCCGTTCCGGCGCTGGGCGACCTCGTGGCGCGGTGGAGCCGGACCGAGGCCACCGCGGTGCGCCTGTCGTTCGACGGCGCGGTGCCCGCGTCGGTCGCCACGCTGTCCGTGCCCCGGGCGCAGGCGGCCGACCTCACCGCGGTGCTGACGGCCGAGGGCACCTCGCCCGGAAGGACCGCCACCGTGCACCTGGCCCTCACCTCCGTCGGCGGCACCGACGCACGCCGCGTGGAGAGCAGGCTGCGCGTGCCGGACGGCTGGCAGGTCAGCGCTGACCCCGGTCCGGTCACCATCGCCAGGGACGGCCACGCCGACCTCGGATGGACGGTCACCCCGCCCGCGGGGCAGGCGACCACGGCCGCCCGGCTCACCGCCACCACCAGTTGGGACGGCACCGCCGGACGGGACACGCAGACGGCCGCCACGGTCCTCCCGGTCGTGACGCCGTCGCCGCTGGGCTCGACCGTCGAAGCCGAGGACGGCGCGCTCAGCGGTGGCGCGCAGGTGGCGAGCGATCACGGCGGCTACACCGGCGGCGGCTTCGTGGCCGGCTGGTACACCGGGGCCTCCGACACCGTCGCGGTGGATGTTCCGGCCGCCGGCCCCCGCGCCGTCACCATCCGCTACGCCAACTCCCTCGGGGGTCAGCGCCCGCCGCTGGAGAACGTCACCCGGACGATCACCCTCACGGCCGGGGGAGCTGATCAGCAGGTGGAGCTGCCGGTCACCGGTGGCTGGGAGACCTGGTCGACGGTCACCGTTCCCGTCGACCTGCCGGCCGGGGACGACCCGATCTCCCTGACGGTCGGCTCCGCCGACTCCGGCAGCGTCAACATCGACAGCCTGGCGGTGGACTGAGCGGTCGCCGATTTCAGGGGAGCCCGGGTCGCCGGTCCGGCGGCCTACCGTGCCGGACCGGCGACCCGGGCGGCGGTGCGCGCGCCGGCCCCTCCGCGCAAGCGGCGGGCAGGTCAGCCGGCGGTGGCGTAGACCTTGCTCGCGAACTCCGCGATCTGCTCGTCCGAGAGGTTCCTGGCGAGGTCGGCCTCGGTGATCATGCCGCACAGGCGGTGGCCGTCGTCCACGTCGATGACCGGCAGCCGCTTGATCCGGTGCCCCTCCATGATCTCCAGCGCCTCCCGGGCGGGGGCCTGCGCGTCGATCCAGTGCAGTTCGCCGCCGAGGCTGCCGGCGGGGGTCGCCGCGGGGTCCCCGCCCTCGGCGACGCAGCCGATGACGATGTCGCGGTCGGTGATCAACCCCTTGAGACGGTTGTCGTCGCCACAGATCGGAACGCAGCCGACCTGCTGGTCCCGCATCGTCGTGGCGGCGTCGAGGAGCGACTGGTGCTCGCCGACGCACTGGACTTCGGCGGACATGATGTCCCGTGCGGTCATGCTGCTGGCTGACGCCATGATGTCCTCCTGTGTGGTGCGTGTCCGGACCGGGTCGGACCGAGGGCGCCCGCCCCGTCCTCTGTCGTGTCGCGTCGCGCGCTGGGCCGCCTGTGGCGACGAGACCGCCGGCCCCGGGCCGGCACCGTGCTTCCCGGTCCGGCCTCCGGGCCGGGAGCCGCCGCCACGGCTCCGGTGAAGGCCCCTCGGGCCCCCGCGCATCCCGCGCATGCCCGACAGGAGGACGCCGAACCCCTTTTCGACCGTTTTCCCGTGGTTCGCCGCACCGCGGGCATCGGGCGGCTGGCGTCCATCCATACATGTATGTATGGTGACGCCGTGACGGAACCACCACGTGACGCCCGTGAGCGTCTGATCGAGGGAACCCGGGAACTGCTCTGGGAGCGGGGCTACGTCGGCACGAGTCCCACCGCGATCTGGCGCGCCTCCGGCGTGGGCCAGGGCAGCATGTACCACCACTTCCAGGGCAAGCCGGACCTGGTCCTGGCGGCCGAACAGCGCAGCGCCGAGCAGATGCAGCGGGACATCAGGGCGTGCTTCGCCCAGGAGGGCTCCGCCTACGAGCGCATCTCGGCCTACCTGCTGCGCGAGCGCGACGCGCTGCGCGGCTGCCCCGTCGGCCGTCTGGTGGCGGACCCCGAGATCGCGGCGGACGGCCGGCTGCGGGAGCCCGCGCGCGAGACCTTCGCGGTCCTGCACGAGTGCCTGGTGTCCGCGCTGGAGGACGGCAGGAACGCCGGGGAGTTCGCCGCGGACCTGGACGCCGTGCGGACGGCGAGCACGTTGGCGGCCGTCGTCCAGGGCGGCTACACCCTCGCACGGGCGGAGGCGTCCGCCGAGCCGTACGAACGGGCCGTCCAGGGCGCTCTGGCCCTGCTCCGACTCGCCGACCGGTAGGCCCGGGGCCGCAGGCGCGGCCGGCCGACGGATCGCCGTCCCGCATCCGGCGCGGCGTCGACACGGAAAGGACCCACCGGTGGTGGCAGACCTCACCCAGCAGCAGCCTGCGGCAGTCCCCCTCGGGCGACGGCCGGCGCTCGGCCTGGCCGGGATGTGCCTGGGCACGGCACTGATCGTGATGGAGGCCAACGTCGTCAACGTCGCGGTCCCCACCATCCGCGCCGACCTGCACGCGGGACCGGCGACCGGACTGTGGATCGTGGACGCCTACACCCTGGTGTTCGCCGTGCTGCTGCTGTCGGCAGGGCGGCTCGGTGACCGCATCGGCGCGCGGCGGGCCTACCTGATCGGCCTGGGCGTCTTCGCGGTGGCCTCGCTGGTCTGCGCGGTGACGGCGTCCGCGGCGCTGCTGGTCGCCGCGCGTGCGGCGCAGGGCGTCGGCGCGGCGCTGCTGGCTCCCGCACCGCTGACGCTGATCACCCGTGCGTACACCGACGCCGCGGCCCGGGCGAGAGCGGTCGCGGTCTGGGTGAGCGCCGGCGGCATCGGCTTCATGGTGGGGCCGCTGCTGTCCGGCGTCCTGGTCGACACACTCGGCTGGCGCAGCGTCTTCCTCCTCAACGTCCCCGTCACCCTCCTCACCGCCCGGCTCCTGCTCGGCCATGTCGAGGAGACCACCCGCCATCGTGTCGGCTTCGACCCGGCCGGCCAGGCGCTGGCGGTCGTCAGCCTGGGCGCCGTGGTCTGGGGACTGGTCGGGTCCGCCCTCTACGGCTGGGCCTCCCCGCTCGTCATCGTCGCCCTGACCGGCGGGGCCGTGGTGTTCGGCGCCTTCCTGGCCGTCCAGTCGCACGGCGCACACACCGGCCGCCAGGTGCTGGTGCCGCCGTCCGTCCTGCGCGCCCGGCCGGTTCTCGCCGGACTGCTCGGCGGCGCCGTCTACAACTTCACCCTCTACGGCATGCTGATCGTCTGCACCTTCGACTTCCAGCGCCTACGGCACTACACACCGCTGACGACCGGTCTGGCCTTCCTGCCCCTGACCGTCGTCGCCACCGTCACCTCCGCGTTCGTCGGCGGCCGCTTCGTCCACCGGTACGGGCCGCGCGCCGCCATCGGCGTCGGCATGGTGGTCTGCGCGCTGGGCCTCGCCGTCCTGGGCGCCGGCGCCGTCGCGTCGCCGTATCCCGTGGTCGCCGGCGGGCTCGCCGTCTTCGCGTTCGGGCAGAGCCTCGTCGCGCCGGCACAGACGCTC
Organism: Streptomyces sp. SN-593; assembly: GCF_016756395.1. Classification (NCBI taxonomy): domain Bacteria; kingdom Bacillati; phylum Actinomycetota; class Actinomycetes; order Kitasatosporales; family Streptomycetaceae; genus Actinacidiphila; species Actinacidiphila reveromycinica. The sequence goes on along the minus strand of NZ_AP018365.1, from coordinate 8,112,396 downwards.
GCGGTCATGTCGTACCTCCCCGACGAGCACAGGAACATGGGGTCCAGCGCGTTGAACACCGCCCGGCAGACCGGGGGCGTCATCGGCGTCGCCCTGCTCGGCGCGCTCGTCGCCGGCGGACTGCGCACCGGCACGCCGGTCGCCCTGTGGGTCGCGGCGGCGGCCTGCCTGACGGCGGCGGCCGGCGCCGGGAGACTTCTCGCGGGGCGCGGGCACGGATGAGCCGCGAGACCGGTTCGCCGCTCGGGCGACTCGCCCCGGTCGTCCAGGACCGCGGCGGCCCCGACGCGTCGGTGCCCTTGGCGATCGTCCCGGGGGCGGGAGCCGCCCCTGCGGCGCCCGGCGGGCGCCGCTTGCCGCGCGGGGCGGCCGGCGGTCAGGCCAGCGCCTGGTCGAGCTGGGCGTGGATGGAGAAGAGGGAGTCGGCGCCGGTGATCTCCAGCACGCGCAGGACCGGGTCGGTGAGGCCGGCCAGGTGGAGCGGGACGGAGCGTTCCTCGGCTTCCTGGCGGATGCGCAGCAGCAGGTTCAGTCCGCTGGAGTCGCAGAAGGTGACCCCGGTGGCGTCCACGGCCACCAGGCGGGGCGCGGGGTCGGCGCTCAGCGCGCGGTCCAGGACGGGTTCGAGGACCGCGCCGCCTTCCAGGTCCAGCTCGCCGGCGGCGCAGACGATCTGCGCGCCGTCCTCGGTGCTCCGGGCGGACACCGTCAGCCGCGCGCGGTCGCCGGCCGCTCCGAGCTCGTCGACTTGCCCCATGCAGACGCTCTCCCCATCTGGCTGATCATGGATCGGTCGCCCGTGATCTTACCCCCTGGCGCCCGTGCGAGCCGCTCTCGTGTTCGAGGGAACGGGGTGCCGGCGCGGCTCGCAGTCAGACTGCTCGGCGGCGTACCGTGGCAAACGACTTCCGGGGGGTAGGCACATGGCGATCACGGCATTTCCGACGAGACGGCTGGGGCGACGCCGGTGACCGACCATCCCTTCGCTCGGGTCCCACTGCCCGAACGCCCCGACCTGGTGCTGCACCGGCGCGCCGCGTACGGCGACGTCCCCGACAGCATCGGCGCGGCCCGCGACCTGACCCGCGCCTTCCTGGCGGACATCCCCGAGGAGGCGGCCGCGCTCTCGGACCAGACCGCCGGGGACGTCATGCTCGTGGTGAGCGAGCTGGTCACCAACGCCGCCCGCCACGACAGCGGCGCCCGCCTGCTGGACCTGGCCTGCACCGCCAGGGAGGTGGAGGTCACCGTCTGGGACACCAGCTCCCAGCTCCCGCAGCGGTTCCCCCGCGATCCCGACCGCATCGGGGGCCACGGCATCGAGATCGTCGCGCGCCTGTGCTCCGCCTTCGAGGCCGAAGCCGTCCCCGGGGGCAAACGCGTCCACGCCCGGATCGCCCTGAAGGGGGCGCGGCACCCCACCGGGTGAACCGCGGGTCGGCGCCCGCGGTTCGGGCGGCGGGAGGTGGGCGGTCGGCCGTGGGCGGGTCGGAACCCGGGTCAGAACCCGGGGAAGAGCGCCTGGAGGTCGGCCCGGGTCACGGCTCCGGCGGCCGCGAGGGCGTCCGTGGGGCGGGAGCGCCCGTAGACGAGCCGCAGGACCGCCTCCGCGGTGCCGGTGAGGGAGCCGGCCGGCCCGGCCGGCTCGCACGGGTACAGGTGGACCTCGGCTCCGAGGTCCAGCAGCACGGTGCGGCCGGGGTCGGTGAGGTGGAGGGTGAACTGCGCGGGGCCGAGGCGGGTGAGGGTGTCGGCGTCGCGGAAGCGGGTGGCGACCAGGTCCAGCCGCTCCCACAGCAGTTCCACCTCCGCCCGCGGGATCGTCGCCCCCGGGGTGAGGGCGGCTTCGACGTCCCAGGCGTGCACGGAGTGTTCCGACAGCCGGTAGCCGGCGTAGGCGGGGACGTCGAGCGGCCCGGCGAAGTACGGGACGCGTACCGACTGCCGCCGACCGGCGTCGAGGGAGTCCAGCAGGCGCAGGTGGCGGGCGTCGGCGGCCAGCCATGCCTCCCGCTGCGCGGGCGGGGACAGGGCGTTCCACCGCTCCCACACCGGCTGCGCCTCCTCCCGGCTCGGCCCCTGTCCGTCGCCCGCGATGCCGCGTTCGAGCAGGGTGGTGGAGATCTCGGCGGCGCTGCCGAGGTGGGACAGGACCTGGGCGACGGTCCATCCGTCGGCCATCGAGGGCCGGCTCAGGTCCTGCTCGGACAGGGGCACGACGGTGCCGGCCAGGCGTGCGGAACTGGCGTGCAGGGCCTGTAGCCAGGGGTGCAGGGCGTCGGTGGGACCGGCGGTGGGCGTGGGGGCGGTCATGGTCCGGCCCTTCAGTTGCTGTGGTGGGCGAGGTCGGCGGCGGTGAGCCCTTCCAGGGCCATGCCCACCTGGAGGCCCTCGGCCATGCGGCGGCTGATGCGCTGGCGCAGGGTGACCGCGAGGTACCGGGTGAGCAGTTGGGGCTTGGCGGCCAGCGTCTCGGCGAGTTCCTGGGCGCGGGGCAGGACCTTGTCCAGGGGGTGCACCTCCGCGACGGCGCCCCAGCGTTCGGCCTGCTCGGCGGTGAAGGAGCCCTGGGTGAGGGTGAGGTGGCGGGCGCGGTTGACGCCGAGGGCCTCCTCCCAGGCGATCTGGATGCCGTCGCCGGGGACGATCCCGAAGGTCAGGTGGGGGAAGTCGGAGAAGACGGTGGTGTCGGCGGCGACGACGATGTCGGCGAGCAGGGCGTACTCGCTGTGCACGGACACCGGGCCGTTGACGGCGGCGATGACGGGCATCTCCAGGTCGACGAGGCGCTGGAGCACGCGGCGGCCCTCGGCGACGGTGCGGTCCCACTGGGCGGGCTTGGTGATGTCGCCCAGGCTCGGTCCGTCGATGTCGGTCATGAAGCGGTCACCGGTGCCGGTCAGTACCAGGACCCGGTTGTCCCGGTCCTCGCCGATCTCGAACAGGGCGCGGGGGAAGTCCGTGTGGGTGGTGCCGGTGAACGTGGCGGGTCCGCCGCCGGTGTGGAAACGCAGCGTGAGGACACCGGTGGAGGTGCGGCTCATCGCGAGGTTCTCGAACGCGGTGAAGTAGGACGGGTTCTGCTCGGACACGACGAGCTCCTTCATCTGGGTGCCGGGCGGCCGTTCCGCCTGGTGCCCTCTACTCAACTCCCGCCGCGCCGATCCGCATAGTGCCAGGCCAGAGCAGTTGCCGAAGGCCGCGATAAGGATTGCTGATGGCCCCGCGCCGCACGCCGGATCCGGATCGCGGAAGGGCCCGTACGGCCGCGGGGTCCGCCGGGGCCGCCTCCCGTTTCCACCGCCCGGCGGCCCCCTCACCGACGTCACCGAACGTGACGCCCCTCCGGGTGGCGGGCAGGGGCCGCGGCCGGCCGTCGGGAACCCGTGGTGCGATAGGGGCATGGAGATCCGAGCAATGCGCGCCTTCGTGGCGGTGGTGGAGGAGGGCTGGCTGATGTGCAGCCGCCAGGCGGCTGCACATCAGCCAGCCCTCCCTGTCCCAGACGGTGGGCGCGCTGGAGCGCGAGTACGGGGTACGGCTCCTGGTCCGTTCCTCCACCGGTGTGCGGGCCACGGACACCGGGCGGGTCCTGCTCGCCGAAGCCCGCGCCGTCCTGGCCCGTTACGACCAGGCCCAGGCCGTCATGGCCGCGCACACCGCCCGCGCCGACAGCACCCTGCGCATCGGCATCCCCCTGGAACTGCCGGCCGACCTGCTGTCCGGAGCCCTGCTCGACCTGGCCGCCGAACACCCGGCCACCCGCGTCCAGGCACGGCACCTGTCCACCGCCGCGCAGATCGCGGAACTACGGACCGGCGACCTCGATCTGGGCCTGCTGCGCGAACGCCCACCGGGCAGGGAGTTCGACGCGATGCTCGTCGTGCGGGAGCGCCTCGGCGTCCTGCTCGCCACGGAACGCGCCGTCGGGCTCACCGGACCCGACGGTATCCGCCTGGACGCGCTGAGCGAACTGCACTGGGTCGGCTTCCCCCGCGAGGGCAGTCCCGCCTGGTACGACGAGCTCACCGCCATCCTGCGCAGCCACGGCATCGACCCCGGACCGCCCGCCCCCGAGGGACCGCCGCTGATCGCCGAGGTGAAGCTCGCCTCCGTCAGCGCCGGCCACGCCTTCGCCCTCGCGCCCCCGGGCTGGTCCCAGCCCCTGCCCGGCACCGTCGCCTGGTTCCCGCTGACGGACCACCCCGTCGTCCGACGCACCTGGGCGGTGTGGAACGCCGGCTCCCACCGCCGCGACCTCGGCCACCTCATCGCCGCCCTCGAACAGCCGCCCACCCCGCGCGACCCCCCGCACCCGTCCGCTTGAGGCCCGTCCGGCGGGTCGTGCCGCGGCCCACCGCCCCGGATCGCGCCCACCGGCAGGAAGGGGCGCCCCCGCCGGAACCGGGGCGGCCGGGACCGGTCGTCGGTGCCGCGGCCCTGTGCACGTGCACCGCTCCGGAAGCCGCGCCGTCCTGCCCGGGCGTCAGCCGGAAACCGCCCGTCCCGAGCCGCGGGTGGCGGGGCCGGCGCGTGGGACGGGTTCGGCGAAGAGCGCGGCCAGCTCCGTCCGGGAGCGCACGCCGAGCCGGCTGTAGACGTTGCGCAGGTGGTACTCCACCGTGCGCGAGCTGAGCACGAGGAGTTCGGCGATCTCCTGGTTCGTCGCGCCGCGCGCGACCAGCCCGGAGATGCGGATCTGCTGCGCGGTGAGCTGCCGTTCGACCGGCTGGACGGCGGGGCCGGCGCGGTCGCCGGCCGCGCGCAGCTCGGCCGCGGCCCGCGCCGCCCACGGCGGCGCCTCGTACTGCTGGAAGATCGCCAGCGCGTCCCTCAGCAGGCCCCGCGCGGCGCGCGGCCTGCGGGCCCGCCGCAGCCGGTGGGCGTAGAACAGCTCGGTCTTGGCCATCTCCAGCGCCGCGTCGTCGTCGCGGTGCAGCCGCAGCGCCTCCCTGAAGTGCTCCTCCGCGCTCGTCTCGCTCTCGGCGAGCAGGCCGTGGCAGCGGTGCGCCAGCGCCAGTCGGCCCGGTGCGGCGCTGCTGGCCGCCCAGCTCTCGAAGCCGCGCAGCGCCGAGGCCGCCTCGTCCCGGCGCCCGCAGCGGACTGCCGCCTCGACGAAGTGCGGGGCGGCCATCCCCCGGATCGCCAGGTTCGTCTGGCCCGCGCCCGCGGCCATGTGGCGGAAGCGGGCCAGCGCGTCCGCGGGTCGGTCCTCCACCAGGTCCAGACACGCCGACGCCCAGCAGTTGAAGGCGCCGGGCCGGCCCAGTTCGCGTGCCGCGACCTCGTGTGCCGCTGCCTCCAGCCGGAGTGACACGGCCGCCCGGTCCCCCTGGAGCGCCGCCAGCAGCGCCAGCAGGGAGAGGTGGTCCACCGCGAGGTTCCGCTGTCCCGTGGACCGCGCCAGCCCCAGTCCTTCCAGGGCGGCGGCCTCCGCCGCCGCGTGCCGGTCGAGCATCAGCGCGGACAGGGCCTGGTAGACCAGCGCGGCCGGCACCAGGGCGTGCGCGCCCAGCTCGCCCGCGCCGTGCGCCGCCGAGACGGCCAGTTCGTACGCGCGGCGCGCGTCACCGAGGGTGTACGCGGCCTGGCTGGCCCAGATCGCCGGTTCGGGCCCGCCGGACGCTCCGGCGAGCCGCACCACGCGTCCCAGGGCGCGGTTCGCCTCCTCGTGGTGCGCGCGGAAGGTCGCCGACATCCCGGCGAAGTGCTCGAAGACCAGGCGCAGCGTCGGCGGGTCGTCGTCCCGCCGCAGCCTCCGCGCCCGGTCCGCGAGCGCGAAGTACCCGTTGAAGTCCCCGGCCAGGCACGTCGCTTCGCCCGCGAGCATCAGCGCCCTGGCCAACGTCTCCCCCCGGCCGGCGGCGAAGTGGTCGACGGCCCGCACCAGATGGCGGCCGGCCAGCGCGGGCACGCCGTCGCGCAGTTCGATCTCGCCCTGGACCAGCCTGCGCAGTCCCTGGGTCGACGCGGAACCGCCGTGCGACGGCGCCCGGGCGAGCAGCCCGCGCACCGGGCGCAGATCGCCGGCCGCGAGCCGGTCGGCCGCCGCGGTGACCAGCCAGCGGGCCCGTACCGGCCCCTGCACGGTGAAGTCGGCGCCCTGCTCCAGGATGGCCGCGGCCTCCGCGGGGTCGCCGGTCGCCCGAACGGCCCCGGCCGCGGCCTCCAGTTCGGCGACCGGCTCCGGCCACGTCCCCCCGGCCGCGGCGAGGCGGTGCAGGGCCTGGCGCGGCCGGGAGGCGCCGGGTCCGGTGAGCGCGGCCAGCGCCCGGTGGGCCGACACCTGCTCGGCCCAGGGCAGTTCCGCGGACAGCATGGTCCGCAGCAGCCGTCCCGGAACGCTGACGTGGCCGCTCCCGGTGGCCACCAGGCGTGCCGTGTGCGCCTCGTCGAGTGCGGCGGCCAGGGTCTCCCGGGCCAGGCCGGCCCCTCCCGCCGCCGCCATCAGCACGCCGGTGGGCAGCGGCGCTCCGGCCAGGGCGAGGGCCACCACCGTGCGCGCCGCGGGCGAGAGCCCCGCGAGCCGCCGCCGGCAGCGGGTGCGCAGCCGGCCTTCCGGCGCCGGAAGGCACGGCGCGGCGGGCTGCCGGGCGCCCGCCGCCCGTCCGAGCTCCACCAGCGCCAACGGGCTGCCGGCCGCCAGGTCGACGATCTCGTCGGCCGTTCCGCCGCCGGGCGGCCCGCACCCCAGGTCGGCCACCAGCCGGCCGGCCTCCTCCGCGGTCAGCGGCCGCAGGCCCAGCACGGGGAGGCCGTCCAGCGCCACGCCGGCCCGGGACTGCGGATCGGCCGCGAACACCAGCGCCGCCGGCACCTCGGCCAACCGCCGGGCGACGAACCCCAGGGCGCGTACCGAGGTCGCGTCCAGCCAGTGCGCGTCGTCCACGCACCACAACTGGGGCCGTCGCCGCGCGAGCGACGCCAGCAGCCCCAGCAGCGCGGCGCCCAGCGGCAGTTCACCGGCCGCGGGCACCGCCCCGGCCAGCACCTCCTCCAGTACCCCGCGCCGCGCGGCGGGCAGCGCGGCCACCTCGCCCGCCAGCGGCACCAGCAGCCGGTGCAGGCCGGCCCCCTGGACACCGGCCTCCGGGGCCGCGCCGCCGATCCGCCGCACCCCGAAGTCGGGGGCGTCCGCGGCGACCGCGTCCAGCAGCGCCGAGCGGCCGGAGCCGGGATCCGCGACGACGGACACCGCGCCTCCCCGCCCGGTGCGCGCCTCGGCCACGAGGCCGGCGATCTCGGCCCGCTCGTGGTCACGTCCGTACAGCGGACCCGACCGTGTGACGCAGGAGTCCTCCTGAGGGTCCATCACGTCAGTGTTACGCGTGGGTAGCGGCAACGGAAGGGTGCTGCGCGCACTCCGGACGCCGCTCGGGCCCCGGGCCGTACCGGCGCGGTCCGGCGCCGCAGAGGGCCGGTGATTCCACCGGTCCGCGCCGGGCCGCGGTCGCCGACACTCCGACCGTCCCCCGACGACAGCTCGGGGGGCATCCGAGACAGAGGAGTCTTCATGCGACGGATTTCCGCCGTCCTCGTGGCGCTGCTCGCCGCGATCGGGCTGGCCGTCTTCGCCCAGCCCGCCCCGGCCGGCGCCGCCACCGCGCACACTCCGGTGGTCTTCGTGCACGGCTTCAGCGGCAGCGCGAGCAACTGGACGACCGCCGAGGCCACCTTCGCCGCCAGGGGGTACACGAGCGACGAGCTCTACGCGTTCCAGTACGACTGGACGCAGTCCAACAAGAGCAGCGCGGCGAGCCTGGCCGCCTACGTCCAGCAGGTGCTGGCCAGAACCGGCGCGCAGCAGGTGGACATCGTCAACCACTCGATGGGCGGCCTGGTCAGCGACTGGTACGTCAAGCAACTGGGCGGCCAGCCGTACGTCCGCCACCTCGCCTCCATCGCCGGCGCGAACCACGGCACCACCTACGCCGGCTCCTGCCTGGTCTACGCCTCCTGCGTCGAGATGTACCCCGGGTCGGCCTTCCTGAGCACGGTCAACGCCGGGGACGAGACGCCCGGCGCCACCAAGTACGCGACGTGGTACTCGCCGTGCGACGGCATCATCCTGCCGTACACCAGCACGGAGCTGAGCGGTGCGGACAACCACCTCGTGGCCTGCCAGAACCACATCGGCTACCTCACCGACACGGTCACCCTGAGCGCGGTGGCGAGCTTCCTCGCCACCTGATCCCCGTTCCGTGGGGCGCCCCGGCCCCCGCCCGCCCGGCGTCGCGCGAGCAGACGCGAAGGGCGGGCGGGGGCCGGGGCGCGGCCGGGCGGGGCGCGGCCGGGCGGGTTCCGCCGGAGCAGGAGAGCAGGGAGCCGAAGGGGCGGGGCGGGGTCAGGAGCGGAGGCCGCGCAGGCCGGTGCGGATCTCCTCGACCAGGATCCCGGGCTGCTCCAGGGCCGCGAAGTGCCCGCCCCGGTCGGCCTCGCCGTAGTGGATCAGATCGCTGTAGGCGTCCTCGATCCAACTGCGCGGCAGGCGTGGGACGTCCTTCGGGAAGACGGTCACCGCGACCGGGAGCGTCAGCTTCGGGCCGGCGAAGGTGCGCGACCTGTTCTCCCAGTAGATGCGGCCGGACGACGCCGCGCTGTTGGTGAACCAGTGGAGCGATATCGCATCGAGCATGTCGTCCCTGCTGAGGGCGTCCTCGGCGAGCCCCTGGTTGTCGGTCTTGGACTGGAACTTCTCGTAGATCCAGGCCGCCTGGCCCGCGGGAGAGTCCGCCAGGGCGAATCCGACGGTCTCCGGCTTCGTGCCCTGGAGGTGGTTCGACCCCCCGAGATCGCCCATGTAGAGGGCGAGGGTGTCCACGGCGTGGCGCTCCTCGGGCGACAGGGTCTCGGGCACCCGGGCGGGAAAGGCGTACTGGGTGTTCAGGTGGATGCCGAGAAGCCCCTCAGGACGCATGGCGCCCAGGACGGTGGTGACCACGGCGCCCCAGTCGCCGCCCTGCGCGGCCCACCGCGTGTAGCCGAGGCGCTTCATCAGCTCCGCCCACGCGCCGGCGACGCGCTCCACGGTCCACCCGGTCCGCGCGGGCTTCTGGGAGAACCCGAATCCGGGGAGCGAGGGAACGACGACGTCGAACGAGTCGGCCGCGTCCCCGCCGTGGCGGACCGGGTCGGTCAGCGGTCCGATCAGCTTCAGGAACTCGACGATCGAGCCCGGCCACCCGTGCGTGAGGATCAGCGGCATCGCGCCGGGGTTCTCGGACCTGACGTGGAGGAAGTGGATGTCCAGCCCGTCCACCTCGGTCAGGAACTGGGGGAAGCGGCGGAGGTCGGACTCGAAGCGCCGCCAGTCGTAATCGCGCTCCCAGTACTCGACCAGGGACCGGGCGTTCTCCACGCGGACGCCCTGCGACCAGTCGCCCACCGTCTCCGGATCCGGCCACCGGGTCCTGGCCAGTCGCTGCTTCAGGTCGTCGATCTCCGCGTCCGGGATCGAGACGGTGAACGGGCGGACGAGGGCTGAGGTCGGCGTCGGTGCGCTCATGGCCTTCTCCTCTTCTCCTGGGCTTGGCGGCACGGCACAACCGTTCGTTGCACACTGCTGTGCAACGTACGTCATTGCACACCACTGTGCAACCATGGCCTCATGGCTACAGAGTCCTCCCGCGTGCGTTCCACGAACGAGACACGCGAGCGCATCCTCGGCGTCGCCCTCGACGTGCTGGGAGACGACCCCGACGCCGGAATGGGCGACATCGCCTCCGCCGCCGGGGTGGTCCGCCGCACCGTCTACGGGCACTTCCCCTCGCGCCTCGACCTGGTCCGGACGCTCGCGGAACGGGCCGTCACCGAGATGACCGCCGTGCTCACCGGGATCAGCGCCTCCGACGCGGGCGCGGACGCGGGGTGGGTCGAGTTCGTCGCCCGCGTCTGGCCGGTGGCGCACCGGTACCGGGTGCTGCTGGCACTGCGCCGCGGGGAGTACGGCGAGGAGATCCACCGCCTGCTCGGGCCGGTCGACGAACTCCTCGCCGACCTCGTGCGGCGGGGCCAGGACAGCGGCGTGTTCGCACGGCATCTGCCGCCGGACGTCCTCAGCCAGACCGCCTACGGCGTGGTGTTCGCCATCGCGGACGGCGCCGTGTCGCGGAAGACCCTCGACGCGCGAGCGGCGACGATCACGACCCTGCTGATGCTGGGCGTCCCCGAGGCGCGCGCGCTCGCCCTCGTGGGCGACGCGCCCTGACCCGCGGCACTCGGGCGGAGCCGCCACCCCGGGCCAGGGTGGCCGAAAACCGCCGCCACGGCGCCGTCACGGGGGCGCCGCGAGACCGCCATGGGACCGCCCCGGGACCGCGGATCAGATATCAGCGGGGGCGGCCCCGCCCCGCACCCGGCCGCCGCCCACCGGGGCGCGGTAGATGCCGGAAGGTGCCGAAACCGCCGGATTCGCCTGCCGGGAGAGGCCGCACGGGTTGCCGCGCACCCTCTTGACCGCCCATATCCCAGACTCTAACGTCGGCGCACATCGTATATGAGAGGCCGCGACGACAGGGCCTCGCCGGCTGCGACCCCGGGAGCAGGAAGACGTGTCCGACACGCTCGCCCACCGCAACCCGTCCCGCCCCCTGCCGTCCCGTACGGAGGCGGTGCTGGAGTCCATCAAGCACCGCATCCTGACGGGTGAGCTGAAGCCGGGTCAGGCACTGGTCGAGGCCGAACTCGCCGAGCAGTTGGAGGTCTCCAAGACCCCCGTACGGGAGGCGCTGAAGACGCTGGCCGGCTCCGGACTCGTGATCATGAGCCCGTACAAGGGCGCCGCCGTGCGGGAGGTCGACCAGGCGCACGCGCGCTGCGTGTACGACATGCGGCTACTGCTCGAACCCGCCGCCGCGGCCCGCAGCGCCGCGGCGGGGCGGATCGGGCAGCACGCCGAGGAGGCGCTGGAGCGGGCGGACCGCGCGGCCGACACGGCGGAGCGCTCGCTGGCGAACCGGGCCTTCCACCGGGCGCTGTACTCCGGCTGCGGCAACCCCCTGCTGGTCCGGTCGCTGGACGAACTCCGCGACCAGACCGCGCTGCTGTCCAGCGCGGCCTGGTCGAGGCAGCCCTCCTGGCAGCAGGAGGCGGCCGAGCACCGGGCGATCCTGCGGGCCGCCGAGGACGGGAACTCCGAGCTGGTGCGCGACCTGATGCGCAGTCACATCAGCTCCTTCGCGGCCCGCAACTTCCCCGAGGACGGAGCCTGAGCCCGAGCAGGCCGCCCGTCGCCGATCGCGCGACTGCCACCCACCAAGCGGAAACGAGGCGTACCCGTGATCTTGGAGACGCAGGACCCGCCCACCCCCCTGGAAGCACTGCGCACCCGGCTGGCGACGATCATCGCGATCCCGGTCACGCCCTTTCGCGCGGACGGCGCCGTGGACTGGGACCACCACACCGCGCTGATCCGGCGCCTGGTCGGGCACGGCGTGGACGCCGTCACGCCGAACGGCAACACCGGCGAGTTCTACACGCTCACCGAGGCCGAGACCCGGCGCTCGGTGGAGTCGGCGGTCGCCGCCGTCGACGGCGCGGCCGTGGTGATGGCGGGTGTCGGCCTCGACGTGGAGAGCGCGGTGCTCGCCGCGCGGCACGCCCGCGAGGCCGGCGCCGGCGCGCTCATGGTGCACCAGCCGGTCCACCCCTACCGGTCCGCCGAGGGGTGGATCGAGTACCACCGCAACATCGCGGACGCGGTGCCGGAACTCGGCGTCGTGCTCTACGTCCGCGACCCGCGGATCGGCGGCGCGCAGATCCGCGCCCTGGGCGAGCACAGCCCCAACGTCATCGGCGTGAAGTACGCCGTGCCCGACCCGGTGCGCTTCGCCGGTGTCGCGCGCGACGCGGGGCTGCGCCGGTTCGTCTGGATCGCCGGACTGGCCGAGCTGTCCGCGCCGGGCTACTGGGCGGTGGGCGCCACCGGGTTCACCTCGGGCCTGGTGAACGTGGCACCGGGGCTGTCCACCGCGCTGCTGCGGGCGCTGCGCGGCGGGGACTACCGGAAGGCGATGGCCGTGTGGGAGTCCGCCCGCGCCTTCGAGGAGCTGCGCGCCGCCGACGCGTCCGCGGACAACGTCAGCGTGGTGAAGGAGGCGCTGGCGCACCTCGGCCTGTGCGGACGCGCGGTGCGCCCGCCCTCCCGCGTGCTGCCGCCGGACCTGCGGGAGCGGATCGCGGAGCTGGTCGAGCAGTGGCGGCGGGAGGGCTGGCTGTGAGCGGCCCCGCGGACGGCGCCGGCGCGAAGCGGCTGCGCAGCGCGGCCTGGTTCGGCGAGGGCGACGCCACCGGCGGCGGGCTGCGCGCCTTCAGCCACCGCTCCCGGATGCGGCAGCTCGGCTACCTGCCCGAGGAGCACCTCGGCAAGCCGGTCATCGCCGTCCTCAACACCTGGTCCGACATCAACCCCTGCCACATGCACCTGCGCGAGCGCGCCGAACAGGTCAAGCGCGGTGTCTGGCAGGCCGGCGGCTTCCCGCTGGAGTTCCCGGTCGCCACCTTGTCCGAGACGTTCCAGAAGCCCACCCCGATGCTCTACCGGAACCTGCTCGCCATGGAGGCGGAGGAACTGCTGCGGTCCTACCCGGTGGACGGCGCCGTGCTGATGGGCGGCTGCGACAAGACCGTGCCCGCGCTGCTGATGGGCGCCGCGAGCGCCGGACTGCCGGCGGTCGTGGTGCCGGCGGGCCCGATGCTGCGCGGCCACCACCGCGGCACCACCCTCGGCAGCGGCACCGACCTGTGGGCGTACTGGGACGAGTACCGGGCCGGCCGGACCGGCGAGTGCGAGATGGCGCAACTGGAGTGCGGGCTCGCCCGCTCACCGGGGCACTGCATGACGATGGGCACGGCCTCCACGATGACCGCGGTGGCCGAGGCGCTCGGCATGGCCCTGCCCGGCTCCTCGTCCATCCCGGCCGTGGACTCCGGGCACCACCGGATGGCCGCCGCCTCGGGCGCCCGCGCGGTGGCCGCGGTGCGCGAGGACCTGACCCCCGCGAAGATCATGACCCGGGACGCCTTCACCGACGCCGCGACCACGGTGCTGGCCCTGGGCGGCTCCACCAACGCCCTCATCCACCTAGTCGCGATGGCCGGCCGGCTGGGCGTGGAGCTGTCGCTCGACGACTTCGACCGGATCGGCCGCCGGGTCCCGGTGCTCGCGGACGTCCGCCCGGTGGGCGCCTTCCTGATGGAGGACTTCCACTACGCCGGCGGGTTGCCCGCGCTGCTGCGCCGGCTCTCCGAGGTGCCGGGAGCGCTGCACCCGGACCGGATCACCGTCACCGGCGAGGAGTTCGGCGCGTACTACGCGCAGGCCGAGGCGTACGGGCCCGACGGCGGGGAGTCCACCGTGATCCGCACCGCCGGGGACCCGGTGGCGCGGGAGGGCGGGGTCGCCGTGCTGCGCGGGAACCTGGCACCGCACGGCGCGGTGATCAAGCACCTCGCCGCCGACCCGGGGCTGCTCACCCACACCGGTCCCGCCGTGGTCTTCGACTCCTACCGGGAACTCCAGGAGCGGATCGACGACCCGGCGCTCGGCGTCACCGAGGAGACCGTGCTGGTGCTGCGCGGCGCGGGTCCGCTGGGCGGGCCGGGCATGCCCGAGTACGGCATGCTGCCGATCCCGGCGTACCTGCTGGCCCGCGGGGTCAAGGACCTGGTCCGGATCTCCGACGCCCGGATGAGCGGCACCAGTTACGGCACCTGCGTGCTGCACGTGGCGCCCGAGTCGCACGTCGGCGGCCCGCTGGCGCTGGTGCGCACCGGTGACCTGATCACCCTCGACGTCCCCCGCCGTCTGCTGCGCCTGGAGGTCGACGACGCCGAACTGGCCCGCCGGCGCCGGGAGTGGCAACCCCCGCGGGCCCCCTACGCACGCGGCTACGGCGCCCTGTACGCCGAGCACATCACCCAGGCCGACGAAGGCTGCGACTTCGACTTCCTCGCCCGGCCGGGGCACAACCCGGCGCCCGACCCCGGCTGACCCGACGTCCCCTCCCCCGCATCCCGCCTCCCCGCCCCCACGCCCCACGCCCCCCACGCCCCCGCATCCCAGATCCCCATCGGAGCAAGGCCACCGCACGCTTCCCGCGACCGAAGGGTTCCACCGGACATGTCTCCCACCGGCACCTCACCACTCGGAACGTCCGCCGACAGCCCGCGAGGGCTGCCCCGCCGACGGGTGCTCGGCACCCTCGCCAGCGCGGTCGCCGCCGGCCCCGTGCTCGCCGCGTGCGGCGCGCCCAGCAGCGGCGGCACCTCCGACAAGCCGGCTCCCACCGCGCTGGCCACCAAGCCGTCCAAGCCCGTCACCCTGAACATCCTGGACGTCGCCGGCAACCTCGCCCTGACCCAGCCGATCATCGACGCGTTCAAGGCCGCGAACCCCGGCTACGTCTCGAAGATCACCACGACCACCGGCACCGCCCCCGAACTCGCCCCCAAGGTGCAGGCGCAGCAGCAGGCGGGCAACGTGCAGATCCAACTGGTCCTCACCGGCACCGACGGCCTGTCCGCGGGCATCCAGAATGGCCTGTGGTACGACCTCAAGCCGTACTACGCCACCTTCTTCCCGGACCTGATGACCAACTACCAGCCCTCGGCGGCGTCGATGGCCACCCTCGCCCAGGACCAGGGCATCGAACTGGTGTGGTACCCCTCCGGGCCGCTGCTGGAGTACGACCCCGCGAAGGTCCCGAACCCGCCCACCACCACGGACGCGCTGCTCGACTGGGCGAAGGCCAACCCGGGGAGGTTCCAGTACGCCCAGCCGCGCAACTCCGGGCCGGGCCGCACCTTCCTGATGGGCCTGCCGTACCTGCTCGGGGACTCCGACCCGACCGACCCGACCAACGGCTGGTCCAAGACCTGGGCGTACCTGACCGAACTCAACAAGTACGCCGCCTCCTACCCGTCCAAGACCTCGGCGACGATGACGAACATCGCCCAGGGCACCACGCACCTGATGGCCACCACCACCGGCTGGTACATCAACCCGCGCGCGCTCGGCACCGTGCCGAAGTCCATGCGGGTCGCCAAGTTCGACAGCATGACCTGGGTCAGCGACGCGCAGTACGGCGTCATCCCCAAGGGGGTCTCGAACGACGAACTGATCGCCGCGCTGCGGTTGCTGGCGTTCGTCCTCACCCCCGAGCAGCAGGCCGTCACCTACGACCAGGGGTACTTCTACCCCGGGCCCGCCGTGAAGGACGTCAGTATCGACCAGGCGCCCGCCGCGTCCCGGAAGACCATCGCGACGTACGGCGACCCGCGCTTCGCCGACTGGATCTCCGGCAGTCCGATCAAGAACTCGCTGCCCGCCACCGCCCAGGTGACCGCGTTCGACCTCTGGGACAAGCGGATCGGCTCGACCAAGTGAGCGCGGTGAGCGACATGACCACCGGCGCGAAGTATCCCGCCGCGAGGGCGGGCGGGGACCGGCCCGGGTCCCAACTCGGCGAGTTGCGGCTGCACGGCATCAGCCGCGCGTACGGCGCGTACACCGCGCTGCACCCGCTCGATCTGACCGTCACCGGGGGCGAGTTCGTCGCCCTGCTCGGCCCCTCGGGGTGCGGCAAGACCACCGCGCTGAACTGCCTGGCCGGACTGCTCCCGCTGACCGCGGGCGAGATCGTGCTGGACGGCAGGCGGATGGACACCGTGCCGCCGGAGAAGCGCGGCTTCGGCATGGTGTTCCAGAACTACGCGCTGTTCCCGCACCTGACCGTGCGCGCCAACGTGGCCTTCGGGCTGAAGATGCGCGGTGTCGGCAAGGCCGAGACCACGCGGCGGGTCGACGACGTGCTGCGCGTGGTGCGGCTCTCCGAGCAGGCGCACAAGCACCCCGGGCAGTTGTCCGGCGGCCAGCAGCAGCGGGTGGCCATCGCCCGCGCGATCGTCATGGAGCCGCCGCTGGTGCTGATGGACGAACCGCTGTCCAACCTGGACGCCGCGCTGCGGCTGGAGATGCGCAGCGAGATCCGCCGGATCCACCAGGAGTTCGGGCTGACCACCCTCTACGTGACGCACGACCAGGAGGAGGCGCTGTCCCTGGCCGACCGGCTGGTCGTGCTGGAGGCCGGCCGGGTCAGCCAGATCGGCACCCCCGCCGAGCTCTACGAGCACCCCGCCGACCCGCACGTCGCCGCCTTCATGGGCTACCGCAACCTGCTCGCGCTCGACGTCGTCTCCGTGCAGGGCGCGCGGACGGTCCTCGGACGGCGCGGGGTGCGGCTGGTCGGGACCGCCGTCGGCGGCGCGAAGGCGACGCCGGGGCAGGAGGCCACCGTCGCGATCCGCCCCGAGGACGTGCGGATCGCCGAGCAGGACGAGCCGCAGGTCGCGCGGGCCGTGGCCGAGATCGTGGAGTACCACGGCCGGGTGCTGCACGTGGAGGCCGTCACCTCCGACGGCGACCGGGTCCACCTCCGGACCGGCCGCGAGGTACGGCCGGGCGACGCGCTCGCCCTGGCGGTGGACGCCGAACGCGCGTTGGTCTTCGCCGCGGGAGCCGCCGCGGACGGGGCCGCCCGTCCCGTCGGCGCCGGGACCGAAGGCGACTCCCCGACCGGCGCCGAGCCCCCGTCGGACGCCGACGGGGCGGGGCAGGGGGGATCGCGGTGAGCGCTCCCCCCGTGACCGCCCCGACGCCCCCCGCCGGTGCCCGGCCGAGAGCCGCCCTGCGCCACCGGCTGGCCGAACGCGGCGTGGACCGGACACTGCTGCTGGTGCTGCCCGCCGCCCTCGCGGTGATCGCGCTGTTCTGCTATCCGTTCCTGTACGGGCTCCAGCTTTCCTTCCAGCCGACCAGGGGCGGCGCGCTCGGGGCGTACCGGCAGTTCTTCTCCGAACCCTTCTCCCGCAAGTCGATCTGGGCCACGTTCTCGCTGGCCGTGCCGGCCTCGCTGATCAACGTCGGTGTCTCCGTGCCGATCTCGTACCGGATGCGGCGGGAGTTCCGCGGCAAGCGGCTGCTGCTCGCGCTGCTGGTCGTGCCGATCACCCTGGGCACGGTGCTCACCGCCGAGGGCATCCTGGAGTTCTACGGTCCGGCCGGCTGGTTCAACCGCACCCTGCACCTGCTGGGGCTGACCGCCTCCCCGATGCACCTCACCATGAACTACACGGGCGTGCTGCTGTCCCTGGTGATCAGCGGCTTCCCCTTCGCGTACCTGCTGACCCACTCCTACCTCTCCGGTATCCACCCCAGTCTGGAGAAGGCCGCGGCCACGCTGGGTGCCGGCTGGTGGCAGCGGTTCCGCCACGTGACCTTCCCGCTGTTGCTGCCCGGGCTGATGACCACCTTCAGTCTGAGTTTCGTGATGGCCTTCGCCGTCTTCCCCTCGGCGATGATGGTCGGCGACCCGAACGGCAGCACCCACGTCATCTCCATCGAGGCGTACCAGGCCGCCCTGGAGCGCTTCGACTACGCGCAGGGCAGCGCCGACGCGATGATCATGACCGCGCTCATGCTGGTCGTCCTGGTCGCCGTCACCGCACTGCGCTCCCGGCTCTACCGCGGATCGACCGGAGGCAAGGGATGAGCGCGAGCGTGCGGACGGCCGGTCCCGGGGCGGACCGGCCCCGGGGACTCTCCCTGCGGCCGGGAACCTGGCTGACCTGGGCGGTGCTGACGTTCTTCTTCGTCAACCTGCTCGGTGTCATCGGCACCGTGCTGGTCGACTCCCTCGGCCGCAGGTGGTTCGCGAGCTGGCTGCCGTCGGGGTGGACCGGCCACTGGTACAGCGACGCCTGGAAGGAGTTCGGCCTGGGCCGGGTGCTGGGCACCACCGTGGAGGTGACCTTCCTCGTGGTCCTCCTGTCGCTGGTGTTGGCGGTGCCGGCCTCCTACGCCCTGGCCCGCCGGGACTTCCCCAGGAAGAAGCTGCTCACCACGCTGTTCGTGCTGCCCATCCTGGTGCCGCCGATCGCCTACGGGATTCCGATGGCCACCGTGCTGTACAAGTTCCACCTGGCCGGGTCGATCACCGGGGTGGTACTGGCCAACCTCGTGCCGTCCATCCCCTTCGTGATCTTCACGATGACGCCGTTCATCGAGCAGGTCGACCCGAAGATCGAGGCGGCGGCCCGGATGTGCGGGGCCCCCACCCGGACCGTGCTGACCCGCGTCCTCGCGCCGCTGCTGCTGCCGGGCATCCTGGCGGCCGGAATCCTGGTGCTGGTGCGCACCTTCGGCATGTTCGAGCTCACCTTCCTCACCGCCGGCCCGACCAGCCAGACCCTCGTCGTGACCCTGTTCTCCGCGGTGAACTCGGCCGGCATCCGCAGCACCCAGTCCATCGACGCCATGGCCGTGCTCTACACCGGCACGATGGCCGTGCTCCTGCTGATCGCGCTCCGCTTCGTCAACCCCACCCAGCTCGTCGCCCGTTCGTCCGAGTGACCGGCCCCGCAGCCCGCAGCCACGGCCAGGCTGCGGGCCGGGGGTCCGGGGGAAGGGGTCAGGTCGGTGTCGGAGGCGGGGGGACCGTTCCTCAACGCCCGCCCGCCGGGGCCCACCGCCCCGGATCGGTCTCCAGCGACGCCCTGTCCCACCCGGCCCCCTCCGCGGCGGCCTCGTAGGTGCTCTGCAGGAATCCGGTCAGCGCCGCGTCCGGATCGCCGGCCGTGCGCACCGCTTCGTACGGGAGCAGGAACTGCCCGTGCTGCCGGCTGTAGAAGGCGTCCGACGGCGTGACACGGCTTGCGGAGAAGCCGGCCGGTTCGGGGTAGGCGTAGGAGTAGAAGGCGCCTTCCTCACCGCCGCCGGGCCAGAACCCGCAACTGCTCAGCTCGTGCGAGTACCCCTCCACCATGACCCAGTCACCGCAGTTCGGGGCCCCGCCCTGGTGCCTGGGGGCGCGGCGTCCGGAGAAGCGGGTGCACGCCAGGTCCATGGCACCCCAGAAGAAGTGCACCGGGCTGGCCTTGCCGACGAAGCGGGCGCGGAAGGCGCCCATCACGCGATCGGCCTGGAGGAGCTGGCGCCAGAACAGGTGCGCCGCATGCGGGTCGTACGTGTGGTGCCGGTGGTCCTCCGAGAACGGGATCGCCGGCTCGACCTCGTTCGGATGGTCTTGGATGGTGGTGGGCAGGCCCAGTTCCTCCAGGGCCCGGTGGACGCGCGCGGCGAAGTCCGCCACCGTCATGGCCTCCAGGCGAACGGTGCGCAGTCCGCCGTCACTGCTGCGCAGGCGCAGGCAGTGGTCGACGAAGTCGAACTCGACGTCGAAGACCTCGCCGCCGTAGGGAACCGCGGAGGTGGTCAGCCCCCGTGGGCTGGGGTAGAGGGTCACCTGCCACCAGTGGTTGAGGAGGGGTGCGTGCGCGAGCCGGATCTTGCCGACGATCTGGACCCACATGTGCAGCGTCTCCCGCGTGTCGCCCCAGTCCTCGACGCGCAGCCGTGGCCAGGGCGGTACGGCTCGGTGGGCTTCCCTGGTGTCCATCTCGGTGGTCCTTCGCTCGGCGTACCGGACACTCCTCCCATGCTGGGCACCGTCCGGGTCCGCCTGCAACTTCGCCGCCGGGATCACGGGCCGCCACGGACGCGGCGCACCGGCCGGCGCCGTCCGCCCGGATGCCGTGTCCGCGGTCGGGCGTCACCCGGTGTGCCCGCTCGGCGTCAGGACGCCTTCGGAGGTGGGGAGCCGCGCCGGGCGGCCGGGGGGCGGCTCACAGCGGGAGCACGGCGACGGAGCCGGAGACCACGTCGAGGGTGACGCGGTGCCGGGGCGGCGCACCGTCCGGCGACGCGCCTGCCGTGGTGTGCGGGACCTGCACCCGTACGTCCGCGGAGGCCGCGGTGGTGGCCACGCTGTAGCTCCCGGAGGGACGGGCGGGCAGCCGTAGGGCGGCGTACGCGGAGACCGCGCGCACGGCGAGGTCGGCCGGGGCGGCGGCGAAGGCCAGGTCGACGCTGCCCGAGGTGACCTGGACGTCGGCGCTGCCGGGGCGCAGCCCGGTGGCGGTCAGCCGCACCGAGGAGGCGGCGACGGTCAGCGGCCCGCCGATACCGGCCAGGACGGTGTCCCCGGAGGTCTGGCGCAACCGCAGCCCGACGGAGGAGGGCATGGTGAGCGCGAGGTCGCCGGCACAGGGGACGGCCGCGCCGGAGCCGTCCCGGCAGCCCAGGACGAGTGCGCCGCCGTCGCCCGCCGACCACCGCGCCCGCGCGGGCGCCCCGTCGTCACGCCGGAAGGTCCCGCTGACCGCGTGCGCGGCACCGCTCGCGGTGACCCGCACCTTCCCGGAGACCCCGTCGAGCACCAGGGTGCGCGGCGCCGCGGCCGTGAAGCGCGTGCCGGCGCCGCTTGCCGACGTGGCGGGCGGCGTCGGCAGACCGGTGCCGTGCCCGCCCGCGTGGCCGCCGGCCACCAGGCCGACGACGACGGCCACCACCGCGGCGGCCACCCCCACCGCCACCGCCCGCGACCGCCGGACCGTCGCGTTCCTCACCGTTCCCATGGCCGTCGTCTGCCCTGCCCCGACCGCCGGACACCTGCTCTCCCGCCGCGCGGGTCAGCCCGCGGTCGGAACCGCCAACGCCCTTGCGGCGAGCGGCAGTTGGATGCCCACGATGCAGGTGTCGTCGTCGGTGTCGGAGGTGCTGTGGGTCAGCAGGTGGTCCAGGCGCTGGTCGAGGGTCTCGCTCGCGTGCGCGGCGGTGGCCACGAGCTGGTCGAGGGACTCCTGGAGCGAACGGTCGCGCCGCTCGATGAGCCCGTCGGTGTACATCAGCAGGATGTCGCCCGGTTCCAGGACCAGTTGCTGCTCCTCGTAGTCCGCCTCGCCGATGGCGCCGAGCAACAGGCCGTTGGCGAGGGGCACCTGCGCGGCACGGCCGTCGCGGATGTGGACCGGCGGCAGGTGGCCGGCCCGGGCCCACGTCAGTGTCCGGGTCGGGGGGTCGTACAGGGCGCAGACGGCCGTGGCGGTCACGTTCTTGGTGAGGTGGTGGGCGACGACGTTGAGCCAGGTCAGGATCTGGGCGGGTCCGGCACCGGTGGCGGCCAGGCCGCGCAGGGCGTTGCGCAGGGCGACCATGCCCGTGGCGGCGTCGATGCCGTGGCCGGCGACGTCGCCGACGGACAGCAGGACCTGCCGGGTCGGCAGCACCACCGCGTCGTACCAGTCGCCGCCCACCAGGTGCTCGTCCTCGGCGGGGCGGTAGCGCACGGCCACGTCGAGGTCGGGGGCGTCCACGCCCTCGTGCGCGGGCGGCATGATCGCGTGCTGGAGCTGCTTGGCGAGGCGGTTGCGGGCGGCGGTCTGCTGCTCGCTGTGCGCCAACTGGTCCTGGGTGACGGCCAGTGCCACCTCGGTCCAGTGCTGGGCCGAGACGTCCTGGTAGGCGCCGCGGACGGCGACGAGCCGCTGGTCGGCGTCCACCACCGGTTCGGCGACGAGGCGCACGTACCGGGTGACCCCGTCGGGCCGCTGGAGGCGGAACGCGGCGGAGGTCGGCCGCCGGTGGTGGACCACGGACCGCAGGAAGCGGCCGACGGCGGCGGTGTCGTCCGGGTGGGTGTGGGCGGGCAACTGGTCCAGGGGCAGGGGCGCGGTGGTGCGCGGCAGGTCGTACAGGTCGTAGAGCTGGCTGTTCCAGGTGATGTGGCCGGTGACGTGGTCCTCCTCGAACCCGCCGATGCGGCCGAGGCGTTGGGCGTGCTGCAACAGGTTCGCCAGGCGCGCGGTCTCGTCCTCGACCCGCCAGACCAGGACGACGGCGTTGCCGTGGCGGGTGATGCCGACGTCGCAGCGGGTGGGGACCCGGACCTGGCCGACGACCGTGGTCAGCGGCATGGCGGCGTCGCGGAAGGGTTCCCCGGTGGCGTGCACCCGCGAGACGGCGTCGAAGAGCCCGTTGTCGTCCGCCATCTCCGGGTACGCCTCCAGCAGCAGGGCGCCGGTGATCAGGCTGCGGGGACGGCCGCCCGGGTCGGCGAAACCGCTGTTGGCGTGGTGGATGCGGAAGTCGACGAGCCGCCCGGCGGAGTCCAGGTGCGGCAGGAGCAGCAGCACCGGGTCGTGCAGCGCGTCGACGAGGTCGATCAACTCGGTGGTGTCGGGCGCCTCACGCGTGGCGGGGGTCCCGCCGTAGGAGTCGGCGGGGACGGTCTCGATGGTGTGGGCCACGAGTTCGGCCAGCGCCTCGACCTGCCGGTGGATCGGCGGAGGCTGCGGCTCGACGCGGTCGGGCCAGCAGATCTCCAGGACGCCGTGGATACGGCCGGCGATCTCGGCCGGTGCCGCGACCCGGCCGCCGTCCGGGAAGCTGCGGTGGCCGATGGAGGGTACGCCCGCCTCGGACAGCGAGTCGATCCACACGGGGCGACGGGCGGTCATGGCCTGGATGGCCGGGCTGATCACGCCGGGCGGCACGTAGTGCCACAGGCCGGCCTCCTCGGCCGGCAGTCCGGCGTGGCCGACGAGTCGCAGCGAGGCGCCCGGGCCGGTCGCCCAGATGGCGACGGCCGTCGCGCCGAGGGGCGCCAGCGCGTGTTCGAGGATGGACTCGGCGACCGTCTGGCAGTCGTCGGCGGCCAGGACGCGGCTCTCCGCGGTACGCAGCCGCAGCGCGGGCGTCGCCACGGCCGCGCCGGGGCCGTCCCCGCCCTGCCCGGCGCCGGGCATCCCCGTCCCGGGCCGTGCCGCGAGGCCGTCCGCCGTCTCGGTTCCCAGCCGGGTGAGGAACTCCCGCGCCGTCTGGCTGAGCCGGTCCTGGGCCGCCTGGTCGATGATGTCGGCGGCCAGTTCGAGCGGCGGGACCCCGGCGCTCTCCGCGAGGTCGGTCAACTGCCGCGCGGCGTGGGACGGACCGCAGTGCAGGCGCTCCACCAGGACACCGGTGGCCATCTCCAGCAGCGCGCGGCCGTCGGCGTCGGCGTGCGCACGGCGGACCTGCTCGCGCAGCCGGGCCACGGTGGCGGTCAGGCGGCCCAGGCCCGACTCCGCCGAGGGCGCGTCGGGGTCGGCGGCCTCCTGCTCCCGCGCGGGCGCGCCGTCCCGCACGAGCACGCCGTCCGCGCGGTCGCCGTCCGGCCCGTCCTCACGGCCGGCGCTCACCGGTTCAGCCAGCGGTGGATACGGGCCATCAGGTCGTTGGCGTCCACCGGTTTGGTGACGTAGTCGTTCGCGCCGGAGGCCATGCTCTTGTCCTGGTCGCCGGGCATGGCCTTGGCCGTGACGGCGAGGATCGGCAGATCGGCGTACTGGGGCAGGGCACGGATCGCCGCCGTCGCGGTGTATCCGTCCATCTCGGGCATCATCACGTCCATCAGCACCACGTCGATCTGCGGATTGCGGGTCAGCGTCTCGATGCCCTCCCGGCCGTTCTCCGCGTGCAGCACGGTCATCCCGTGCAGTTCGAGGATGCCGGTGAGGGCGTAGAGGTTGCGCGCGTCGTCGTCGACCACGAGCGCGGTACGGCCGGCGAGCGCGGCGTCCTGGGGGGTGTCGCGGACGGGGGCGGGCTGCGCGGCGTGCTCCGCCCTGGTGAAGGACGGCACGTCGCCGGGCCGGTCCGCGGTCAGGTGCAGGGCGATCCGCTCGCGCAGTTCGTCCAGGCCGGACAGCCGCTCCAGCGGACGGGCCGCCGCCCAGGAACGCAGCCTCTCCTCCTGTTCGGCGTCCAGCCGCCGCGTGCTGTGGGCCAGGACCGGCACGCTGCGCAGCGCGGGATCGGCCTCCATGGCCTCGATGAAGCGCACCGCGGCGCCGTCGGCCATGTCCAGGTCCAGCACCACGCAGTGGCAGGGCCGGGCCGCCAGCGCCGACGCGGCCTCCTGGCTGTCGGCGGCGGCGACGATGTCGATGGCCCCCGGGGACGCGAAGGCGTCGCCCACGAGGTGGGACTTGGAGCTCTCGGCGACCATCGACAGCAGTCCCCGCGGCTGGTCCTCGAAGACGAGCAGCCGGCGCTGCCGGGGGACGGACTGCTCCGCGGCCGCGGGGGCGGGCACCGGGGCGGGCGTGGCCGCGACTCGGGGCGTACCGGTGCTCCCGGCCGCGGGGGCGGGCACCGGCACGGCGCCGGGCGCCGGCGCGGCGGCGGCGGCCGGCGCGGTGATCTCCTGGAAGTCGGGACGCGCGATCGGCAGGAAGAGCGTGAAGGTGCTGCCTTCGCCCGGCGTGCTGTCGACGGTGATCGATCCGCCCAGCAGGTAGGCGATCTCGCGGCTGATGGACAACCCCAGTCCGGTCCCGCCGTACTTGCGGCTGGTCGTGCCGTCCGCCTGCTGGAACGCTCCGAAGATCGTCTCCAGTTGCGCGGGGACGATCCCGATCCCGGTGTCGACGACGCGGATGGCCACGGCCGCGCCGTGCCGGCTCACCGCCGGCGGCACCTCGTCGGAGGGGGCGGGCTCGACCCGCAGCTCGACGCGGCCGGACTCGGTGAACTTCACCGCGTTGGACAGCATGTTGCGCAGGATCTGCCGCAGCCGTGAGTCGTCGGTGAGCAGGTCGACCGGCGCGCCGGGAGAGGTGACGACCTCGAAGCCGAGGCCCTTCTGACTGGTCATCGGCCGGAAGGTGACCTCGACGTGGTCCAGCAGCCGGCGCAGCGGCACCCGTTCGGGCGCGACGTCCATCTTGCCGGCCTCGACCTTCGACAGGTCGAGGATGTCGTTGATCAGTTGGAGGAGGTCCGAGCCGGCCGAGTGGATGATCTCGGCGAACTCGACCTGCTTGACGGTCAGGTTCCGTCCGGGGTTCTGCGCGAGCAACTGGGCGAGGATGAGGAGGCTGTTGAGCGGGGTGCGCAGCTCGTGGCTCATGTTGGCCAGGAACTCCGACTTGTACTTGGAGGCCAGCGACAGTTCCTGGGCGCGGGTCTCCAGTTCCTGGCGGGCTTGTTCTATCTCCAGGTTCTTGGTCTCGATGTCGCGGTTCTGGATGACCAGCAGGGCCGCCTTCTCCTCCAGTTCGGCGTTGGAGGACTGCAACTCCTCCTGCCGGGCCTGTAGTTCCTGGGAGCGTGCCCGGAGCTCCGCGGTCAGCCGCTGCGACTCGTCCAGCAGTTCGTCGGTACGCGCGTTGGCGATGATCGTGTTGACGTTGACGCCGATGCTCTCGCGCAGTTGTCCGAGGAAGTCCCTCTGCACGGGCGTGAACCGGTGCACGGACGCCAGCTCGATCACCCCCAGCACCTGGTCCTCCACCACCAGCGGCAGGACGATCAGGCAGACGGGGTCCATGCTCCCGAACCCGGAGGAGATCGTCGCGTAGCCGGCGGGAACGTCGTCGACGGTGATGGTCCGCCGGCCGGCGGCGGCCTGTCCGGCCAGCGACTGCCCGAAGCGGAACCGGCGGGGCGCCTCGTCGCCGCACGCGTAGCCGGCGATCTGCACCAGCTCGGTCCGGCCGGGGGCGTCCTGCGCGAGGTAGAAGGCCCCGAAGTGCGCGCCGACCAGCGGGGCGAGTTCCTGCATGACCAGGTCCGCGACCAGCGACAGGTCACGGTGGCCCTGGAGCATGCCCGAGATGCGCGCGAGATTGGACTTCAGCCAGTCCTGCTCCTGGTTGGCGCGGGTGGACTCGCGCAGGGAGCGGACCATGGCGTTGATGTTGTCCTTGAGGTCGGCGACCTCCCCGGACGCCTCGACGCTGATGGACCGGGTCAGGTCGCCCTCGGCGACGGCGCTGGTGACCTCGGCGATCGCCCGGACCTGCCGGGTCAGGTTGCCCGCGAGGCCGTTGACGTTCTCCGTGAGGCGCTTCCAGGTGCCCGAGACGCCCTCGACCTCGGCCTGGCCGCCGAGCCGGCCCTCGGTACCGACCTCCCGCGCCACCCGCGTGACCTCGTCGGCGAACGACGACAACTGGTCCACCATCGTGTTGATGGTCGACTTCAGCTCCAGGATCTCCCCGCGCGCGTCCACGTCGATCTTGCGGGTCAGGTCGCCCTGGGCGACGGCGGTGGTCACCTCGGCGATCGACCGCACCTGCCCGGTGAGGTTGGCCGCCATGACGTTGACGGACTCCGTGAGGTTCTTCCAGGTGCCGGAGACGCCGCGCACGTCGGCCTGGCCGCCGAGCCGGCCGTCCGTGCCGACCTCCCGCGCCACCCGCGTGACCTCGTCGGCGAACGACGACAACTGGTCCACCATCGTGTTGATGGTGGTCTTGAGCTCCAGGATCTCCCCGCGCGCGTCCACCCGGATCTTCTGCGACAGGTCGCCCATGGCGACCGCGGTGGCGACCTGGGCGATGGACCGCACCTGCCCGGTGAGGTTGCCCGCCATGGAGTTGACCGAGTCGGTGAGGTCCCGCCAGGT
Organism: Streptomyces sp. SN-593; assembly: GCF_016756395.1. NCBI lineage: Bacteria > Bacillati > Actinomycetota > Actinomycetes > Kitasatosporales > Streptomycetaceae > Actinacidiphila > Actinacidiphila reveromycinica. The sequence continues at coordinate 8,086,111 of NZ_AP018365.1, read as the reverse complement.
GCCCGAGACCCCCTTGACGTCGGCCTGGCCGCCGAGCCGGCCCTCGGTGCCGACCTCCCGCGCCACCCGCGTGACCTCGTCGGCAAAGGACGACAACTGGTCCACCATCGTGTTGATGGTCGACTTCAGCTCCAGGATCTCCCCGCGCGCGTCCACGTCGATCTTGCGGGTCAGGTCGCCCTGGGCGACGGCGGTGGTCACCTCGGCGATCGACCGCACCTGCCCGGTGAGGTTGCCCGCCATGAAGTTGACCGAGTCGGTGAGGTCGCGCCAGACACCGGCGACTCCCGACACCTGCGCCTGTCCGCCCAACCGCCCTTCGCCGCCGACCTCCCGCGCGACCCGGGTCACCTCGGAGGTGAACACCGAGAGCTGGTCGGTCATGCCGTTGAAGACCGCGGCGATCTCGCCGAGCAGGCCCTCGGCGTCGTCCGGCAGCCGTATGCCGAAGTCGCCGTCACGGACCGCGGTCAGACCCGCGAGGAGCTGCCTGAGCTCGGGCTCGTCCGCCTCGTACGCGCCGCGCGAAGGTGCGCCGGACACCTTGTCCCCGCCCACGGCGGCCTTTTCGCCGGCCCCGCCGCCTGTCGTGGCATCCATGGGCGGATCCCCTTTCCGTCAACGTCCACGCACGGCAAAGCGGGCAACCGGTCCCGCGGGCTCGGCCCGGGGCGGCTCCCCGTCAGCGAATGTCTGTACGACACAAGATGACGGCTCACCCTACCGGACCTGACCGCCGGTGTCGGCAGGACCCGGGGCCCCGCCACGACGACCCGCGACACGCGGCGCACGGCACGCGACGACCGGCGCGCCGGCCCGCGGGATCACGGCCGCGCGGTGTGGTCGGGGTGGCCGGGCGTGCGGCGCTCCTCCTTCATCCGCGCCTCGTACAGGTGGCGGCGTCCGTCCGCCAACCGCTCCCGGACCTGGCGTTCGAGGTCGGAGAACGGCCGGTAGTAGGAGTCGTCGTACACCTCGACGATCTGGAACGTCCACATGCCCGGGAGGACGTTGCGGCCCACGATCTCGCGTTCCAGCGCGTCCGCTTCGGCACGGGCCCCGGCCTGGCGCAACTGGTCGACCGCCTTGCCCAGCGTGAGGTCCGCGCCGCCCATGAGCTGGTGGAAGTCGTACAGCCGGCCCCGTGCCCGCTCCACGGTCTCCAGGGCCTTGGAGAGGGTGCCCAGCGCCTCGACCAGTTCGTCGCCGAGGCCCTCGGGAGGACGGTGGCGGGGGTCCGGCCCGGCGGCGTGCTCTTCGGTCATGTCGTCCTCGATGCCCGATCGTCCTCGGTTTACGCACATGCACGCCACGGTGCACCCGCGGGCACCCGGCGCACGGAGCCAATGGAGCTACCCGGAGCACCGGAGCCACCGGAGCCGGGACCACCGGAGCCACCGGAGCCGCTCAAGCCGCCGGAGCCGCCCCGCCGCGACGGCGTCCGGGAGGACCACTCGATTGGAGCGGGCCGGGCGGTCGCTTCCCCGGGGCCGTGGTCGGCTGGACCCGGCGCGGCACGACGCCGGGCCGGTAGCGCGGGGAGGTGGAAGATGGCAGCCGGGTACCCGGACGGGAGGGTCGCCGTCGTCACAGGAGCGGCCCGTGGAGTCGGCGCCGCGGTCGCGCGCGAGCTGTCCGCCCGCGGTCTGCGCGTGGTGCTGCTCGGACGGGAGCGGGAGACGCTGCGCGAGGTCGCCCGGAGCCTGCCGGGCGACTCGTACTCCCTTGAGGCGGACGTCACCGACGAAGCGGCGATGCGGGAGGTCGCGCGCAGCTCCGCCGCGCACTTCGGGCCGGCTTCCGTCGTGGTCGCCAACGCGGGGATCGCCGTCGCCGGTCCCTTCAGCGGATGCGACGCGGCCCTGTGGAACCGGGTGATCGAGGTGAACCTGTCCGGCAGCGCGACCACCGCCCGGGTCTTCCTGCCGCAGCTCGTGCGGACCCGCGGCTACCTGCTCCAGGTCGCCTCGACCGCCGCTTTCGGCTCCGCGCCGATGATGAGCGCGTACTGCGCCTCCAAGGCGGGCGTCGAGTCGTTCGCCCAGGCGTTGCGCGCCGAGGTGGAACCGGACGGGGTCGGTGTCGGCATCGCGTACCTGCACTGGACGGGCACCGACATGATCGGCGAACTGGACGACCACGTGGTCCTGCGCGAACTGCGCAGGCACCAGCCCGGCCCCGCCCGCCGGGTGCACGACGCCTCCCAGGTCGCCGCGTGGCTGGCGCGTGGCGTCGAACGCCGCTCGGCCGCGGTGTACGCCCCGCCGTGGCTGCGCCTGGTGGAGCCCCTGCGGCCGCTCCTCCCCCACCTCGTCGCCCGCGCCGCCCGCCGCTCCTTCGCCGGGATGTCCCCGGACGAGCGGCACCGGGGCGCTGGTGTGCTGGGAAAAGGAGGACGGGCCGACTGGAACGCGGGATGACCGGGCGCGACCCGCGGCCCGGTCACCGCTCCTGAGGCCGACGCACGTGCGCGGCCACGCGGTCGAGCTGCGCCGGGTCGGACAGGGCGGACCCGAGGGCGACCACCCGCGCGCCGGCCTGGAGGAAGGACGCGGCGTTCACGGCGTCACGCCCCCGTGGCGACGATGCGCAGCCCCGGGAATCACGGCCGCGCCGGCCGCGCGGGCGGTCCGCACGGCCCACAGCGCCGTCGTCCGCGCGGTGTCGCCGAGGGCGGGCGTGACGCCGTGGGGGCGGCGCCGTCTTCAGGGGTCGGTGGGGAGGAGGGCGAGGAGGGCGCGCAACGAGGGCACCACCGTGTCGGCTCCGGCGGCCCGGAGCGCGGCCGCGTCGTGGGCACCGGTGGTGACGCCCACGGCGGGTATCCCCGCGGTGGCGGCCGCCACCATGTCGAGCGGGTGGTCGCCGGCGAAGAGCCGCGCGCTGCGGCGCCGCAGCACCGCGCCCTTGGCCGCGCCGACGACCGATCCGTCCAGCGAGGCGACCGGCAGGGAACAGGCGGACAGGCATGCGGTGGCGGTGTCCGGGCGCCGGCCGGTGACCACGGCGCAGCGCCCGCCGGCCGCACCGACCGCCGCGCACAGGTGCGCGGCCCCGGGCATCGGGCGCACCAGGGCGATCCCCTCGGTCAGGAAGGCACGGCGGAAGGCCGCCGCGAAAGCGGGCAGCGCGTCGGGCGGCACCCAGGGCCGGACGGTGTCCCGGAAGGCCGCGCCGGTGGCGGCCGCGGCGCGCTCCACGTCGATCCGCAGGCCGAGTTCCCCGCCCGCCCGGTGCAGCGCCAGCCGGGTGGCCGGCCGGGTGTCGACCAGCGTGAGGTCCAGGTCCAGCCCCAGGACGTACGGGTACGTCGGCCGCCCCTGACCGGCGGTCACCGGGGCGCGGGGTCCGGCGCGGGGTCCCAGCCCGCCGTGCTGAAGGCGTCGCCCCCGGCGGCGAGCGCCCGGGCCGTGTCGGGGAGCAGGCCGGAGGGCAGGTCGTCCATCGCGAAGAACCCCGTCTCCCGGCAGCGGTCGGGTTCGAGGTTGCGCACGCTTCCGGTGCAGTGCCCGGCCAGGAAGAACAGCGCCAGGCGCCCGGCGCCCATGGAGGTGCGGTAGTGGGTGGCGTGGACGAAGCGCAGGTCCGCCTCCTGGACGAACAGCCCCGTCTCCTCGGCGAGTTCGCGTGCCGCCGCCGCGGGTACCGACTCGCCCTCCTCCAGGTGTCCGCCGGGCAACTGCCACCGGCCGCCGCCGGGGAGCTGGTCGGACCTGCGCAGCAGCAGCACCCGGTCGCCCGAGCGCACCAGGACGTGGACGTGCACCGGCAGGGTGTAGCGGCTCTCTTCCCCGGTCATCCCGGCTCTCCTCCTGTCGCTGCGGGGGCCGGAGCCGTCCGGCCGAGCAGGCGTGCTCGGCCGGACGACGGCCGGACGACGGTCCGACGGTCCGACGGTTCAGCTCACCCGGTGGACCGCCAGGTCGCAGAGGGTGTCGAGGGCGTCGGTGACCGGGCCGGGCGGCAGGGGCTTGAGCAGGTCGCGGGCGCGCTCGGCGTAGGCGGTGCACTCCTGCTGCGCCTGGGCCAGGGCGGGGTGGCGGCGCAGGAGGCCGAGCGCCTCGGTGTGGAGGGTGTCGTCGGTGAGGTCGCTGTCGAGGAGTTCGATCAGCCGCTTGTCCCCCGGCGCCGGCGCGGCCCGGACGTACAGCGTGGGCAGGGTCGCCACGCCCTCGCGCAGGTCGGTGCCCGGGCGCTTGCCCGACACCCGGCTGTCCCCCGCGATGTCGAGGATGTCGTCGGCCAGTTGGAAGGCGGTGCCGACGTACTCGCCGAACTCGGTGACGCGTTCGACGACTCCGGCCGGCGCGCCGGCCATCAGGGCGCCGAACCGAGCCGAGGTCGCGATCAGCGAGGCGGTCTTGTGGGAGACGACGCTGAGGTAGTGCTCCAGCGGGTCCTCGCCGGGGGCCGGGCCGGTGGACTCGCGGATCTGCCCGGTCACCAGGCGTTCGAAGGTGGACGCCTGGATCATCACCGCCTCCGGCCCCTGTCCGGCCATGATCTGCGACGCCTTGGAGAAGAGGTAGTCGCCGCTGAGGACGGCCACCAGGTTGCCGAACCGGGCGTTGGTGCTGGGCACTCCGCGGCGCAGCGAGGACTCGTCCATGACGTCGTCGTGGTGCAGCGTGGCCAGGTGGGTCAGCTCGCACGCGGTGGCGGTGGCGGCCACGCCGGGCGCCGAGGCGTCACCGTAGTGCGCGGTGAGGAGGGTGAGGGCGGGCCGGAAGCGTTTGCCGCCGGCGTCGATCAGGTAGCGGGAGACCTCGGTGACCGGCGGGTAGGCGGACTCCGCCGCCAGCCGCAGTTCCAGGTTCACCGCGGCCATGCCGCGGGTCAGGCTGGCGAGCAGGTCCGGGTCGAGCATGCTGACGTTGAACGGGCCGAAGTCCATCATCTCGGAGTCCTCGGGTCGGGGGACGGAGACGGCGTTGCGGCCGGCCCAAGCAGCGGGGCGGCCGGCCTGCCGTCGAGCAGGCTGCTGAGCGCTCCGGCGAATCGGCCGGGTTCCTCGACGACGAAGTGGCCGCCCGGGACGTTCAGGACGTGGACCGCGCCGCTGGTGTGGTCGTGCCAGGCGTCCACGTCCTCGCCGGGCGCGGCCGCGTCTTCGGTGCCGGTGACGGCGATGACATCGCAGCCGACGGCTTCGTGCCGCCCTCCGGCGTACTCCTCGAACAGCTCCATGTCGGCCCGCACGATGGGCAGGAGCAGTTCCCGGTGGTCCGGGTCTCCCAGCAGTCCGGCCGCGGGTCCGCCGTAGCGGGTGCCGAAGGCGGCGGAGAAGCGCTCGTCGTCCAGTCCGGCGATGGGCGGGTGCTTCCACAGCCGGCCCGGCCCCGGGCAGGCCAGGACGACCAGCGCGGCCGGCGGGGTGCCGCGCTGCTCGGCGCGCGACGCCAACTCGTAGGCGACGAGCGCGCCGAGACTGGACCCGACGAGGACGAAGGGGCGGTCCCAGTGGGCGCTGACGCTCTCCTCGATCCGGCCGACCAGGGCGTCCATGGTGCGGGCGAGGCGCTCGCCGGGCCGCATCAGGTGTCCCGGGTAGTCGAAGGCGACGACCTCGTTGCGGGGGAAGGCCGACGACCAGTGGCGGTAGGCCACGCCGCTGCCGCCCGCGTAGGGCAGGCAGAGCAGGCGGGGGGCGGGGGTGCCGTTGTCTGCTGTCATCACCGGTCGGCTCCGGGGGCGGGGGCGGGTACGTCGCTCGTGAGGGAGCGGACGAGTCCCGCGAACTCGGCGAGGGTCGGGTGCTCGAAGACGTGCTGGACGGTGACCGGGCAGCCGGTGAGTTCGGCCACCCTGGCGGCCATCCGCATGGCCGCCAGGGAGTGGCCGCCCAGGTCGAAGAAGTCGTCGTCGGACCCGAGCAGGCTGAAGAAGTCGTCGGACCCGGTGATGTGCTCGGTGGCGAGCACCTCCTGCCAGACTTCGGCGATCCGCCGCTCGGTGGCGTCCTGCGCCGGGCGGCGTCCGGTCGGGGCGGCGGTGGGTTCCGGGAGCAGCGACCAGCGGACCTTGCCCCGCGGGCCGCGCTCGATGGCGGGCAGCAGTTCGACGACCGAGGGGACGGCGGGCCGGGGCAGCAGGGCGCGCAGGTGGTCGCGCAGCGCCGTCCCGGTGGTGCCGTCGGCCGCGACGGCGTAGGCGACCAGCCGGCGGCCGGGGCCGTCGCCGCGGACGGCGACCACGGCGTCGCGCACCGAGGGGTGGGTGAGCAGGGCCGTCTCGACCTCGACGACGTCGACGCGTACGCCGCGCACCTTGGTCTGGCGGTCCGCCCGGCCCGACCAGTGCAGCAGGCCGTCGGCGTCGTGGTGGCCGAGGTCGCCGGTCCGGTACAGCGGCCCGTCCGGGTGGGCCAGGAAGGGGCTGTCGGACGGGTCGGCGGAGTCGAGGTAACCCGGCGCCAGGTGCGGCCCGGCGAGATGGATCTCGCCGGTGAAGCCCGGGGGCAGGAGATGGCCGCCGGGGCCGAGGACCAGGGCCCGCACGCCGGGCTCCGGGCGGCCGATCGGCATCAGGGAGCCGTGCGCCCGGTCCGGGTCGGTGTGCCCGCTGACGCTGACCATGGTGGCCTCGCTGGGGCCGTAGTCGTTGTGCGGCACCTGTCCGAGCACCCGCCGGGCGAGCACCGCGGTGGCCCGCGGCAGGGCCTCGCCGCAGCAGCGCAGCAGGCGCGTGCGGGGTGCGGCGCCCTGCTCGTCGAGCCTGCGGCAGACGGCTTCGAGGATGCTGGGCACCACGGCGAGGACCGTGTCGGCCCCGCCCTCGGCCAGGACGCCGGCCAGCGCCTCGACCGGGTCGGAGGCGATCCGCTCGGGGATCACCAGGCGGGCTCCGGCGGCGAGCGCGGTGAAGGTGTCGCGCATGCCGGGGTCGTAGCCGAGCGGCGGCACCTGGGCGACGGTCGCCTCCGCCGGCAGGGCGGCGGCCTGGCGGATGACGTACCCGCCGAAGGCGCCCATGCGGGCGGGGACGGAGCGGGGGCGGCCGGTGGTGCCGGAGGTGCTGATCACGTAGGCCGTGTCGTCGTCGCCGAGGGCCCAGTCGTCCGGGGGCGGCGACGGGTCGCCGGTGCGGTCGGCGACGTCCAGCCACCGGACGCCGTCGAGGCCGCGCGGGTCGGTGTCCGGCGTTCCGACGCCCAGGGCGACGCCCAGCCGCCGTACGAGGTCCACGGTGCGGGGCGAGGCCGGGCCCTCCTCGGCGACCAGCACCGCGGCACCCGCCCGCCAGGCGCCGAGCACGGCCGTGAGCGTGTCCATCCGGTCCGGGCAGGAGACGAGGACGACGCCGCCGGGTGCGCGGACCCGGGCGGGTCCGCCGGCCACGGAGCCGCCGCCGGGCGCCGGGTGCGGCCCGGGACCGCCCGGTCCCGGCCGGTCCGGGGACGCGGAGCCGTCGGCGGGGTCCGGCAGGAGTCCCGGCGCGGCGGGGTCCGGCAGGCTGCCCGGCGCGGCGGCCCGCAGGGCCCGGGCGAGGTGGCCGGCGCGCTCCCACAGGTCGGCCCGGGTGAGGCTGCGCGGGCCGGAGGTGACCGCGGGTCGGTCGGACGGCGTCCGGGCGGCTTCGGCCAGGGCCGCCAGCAGCCGGGCGGGGCGGCTCGGCGGGGCGGCGGGCAGGGCCGGGCCGCGGGACACGGCGGCCGCCTCGCGGCGCCGGTCGGCTCCGAGCAGCGGCACCTCCCACAGCGCGGTGCCGGGGTCGGCGGCCAGTTCCGCCAGCACGCGCAGGTACGCCTGCCAGATCTCCCGCACGGTGCTCTCGTCGAACAGTTCCTCGGAGTAGCTGAACAGGGCGGTGAGGTCGTCCCCCGCGGCGGGCACCATCATCAGGCCGAGGTCGAACTTGGCGGCGGCGGTGGTGTCCCACCAGCGCCGGGTCCGGAGCCCGCGGAAGCGCACCGGCGGGATGGGCACGCTCATGAGCTGGAAGGCCACCTGGGCCAGCGGGTTCATCGACAGGTCACCGGACGCGCCGGTGCGCTGGGTGAGCTGCTCGTAGGTGACGTGCTCGGCCGCCGAGACGGCGAGGGTCCCCTCGCGGGCCTGCTCGACCAGGTGGCCCAGGGACGGCGAGCCGCCCAGGTCGAAGCGCATCGGAAGGGTGTTGACGAAGAACCCGGCGGTGCGCGCCACCCGCGGGTCGGCGCGGCCGGAGCTCTGGACGGCGACCACCACCTCCTCCCGCCGGTCGTAGTGGCCCAGGGTCGCGGCGAAACCCGCGCACAGCAGCATGAAGAGGCTGCGGCCCCGGCTCCGGGCGGTCTCCCGCAGCGCGGCGGTGAGGCCGGTCGGCATCGGCAGTTGCAGGGTGCGGCCCCGGAAGGACGGCACGGCCGGCCGCGGACGGTCGGTGCGCAGGGAGTTGTCGCTGTCCAGCCCGCCGAGCCGGTGGAGCCACTCGTGCAGTTCCTTCTCCGCGGCGGGCGACCCCTGCTCGGCGTGCCGCTCGGCCGCCCACTGCGTGTACGCCACCCCGGTGGGCGGCAGCGTCACGACCTCGCCGAGCCGGCGGCCGAAGAGCAGCCCGAGTTCCTCCCAGAGCAGGCCCAGCGTCCAGCCGTCGGCCAGGATGTGGTGGACGTGCAGGGTCAGGACGTGCCGGTCGTCCGCGGTACGGCACAGCAGGGCCCGGAACAGCGGCCCGGTCTCCAGGTCCGTCGGCTCCCGCCGCACCGCCGCGGTCGCCTCCTCGGCGGCGGCCTCCGGATCGGGCTCGGAGCGCAGGTCGACGACGTCGAGACGCGCCGCGGCCGAGTCGGCGACGCACATCCGCAGTTCTCCGCCGGCCTCCTCGAAGGTGGTGCGCAGGACGTCGTGCCGGCGCACCAGGTCGCCGAGCGCCCGGCGCAGCACCGCCACCGGCAGGTCGCCGGTGAGCTCCAGCGAACTGGCGATGTGGTACGACCAGTTGCCGGGGTGGAGGCGGCCGGCCAGCCACAACCGCTGCTGGTTGGGGGCCGCCGGGCCGACCCGGCCCGCCTTCGGCCGGGCGGAGCCGGTGTCCCCGCTCATGCCCGTCCCCCGGGAAGCGGCCCGGCCGCGGCCGGGCGGTGGCGGTTCACCGCTGTTCCAGGGCGGTGTCGACCTGGCGGTCGATGGCGTCGGCGAGGCCGGCGAGGTCCAGTCCGCCCAGGATGTCGGCGGGTGCGACCCGGACCCCGAACACCTTGCGGATCCGCGCGACCATCTGGGTGGCGTACAGGGAGTCGCCGCCCAGGTCCAGGAAGCGGTCGTGCCGGCCGACGGGGTCGATGGTCAGCAGCGCTCCCCACAGACCGCCCAGTCGCTCCTCGGTCTCGGTCTGCGGGGGCTCGTAGGGGTAGGGCAGGTCGGGCCGGGCGCTGGTGCGGCTGCCGCCGGTCTCCTGCAGGACGTGGCCGGCCACGACCAGTTGGCCGCCGGCGGCGGCCACCGAGCGGCGGCTGACCAGCACCTGGGGCACTCCGGCGCCCAGGGCGTCGAGGAAGGTGCGCACACCGACGGCCGTGGTCAGCCCCTGCACCTCACCGGTGGCGTCCGCCGAGCCGGTGGGCGCGGCCGGTTCCTGGGCGCCCGGACGCGCGACGACCACCTTGCCGATGTGGTGCGCCCGGGACATGAAGGCGAACGCCTCGTCGGCCTCCTCGACGGGGAAGGTGCGGACCGGCAGCGGGGTGATCGCCCCCTGCCGGAGCAGACCGACGACCTGCCGCCAGGCGCGTTCCCAGGCGTCTCCGTCGATCTCCGGGTTGTACGCGGTGAAGGTGCGCCCCTCCGCGAAGAGCGACAGGTCCAGCGCGGTGCCGGCGAGGATGTCGCGGCGTCCGATCTCCACGAAGCGGCCGCGCGGGCGCAGGCAGCGCAGCCCGGCGGGGATGAAGTCGCCGGCCAGCGAGTTGAGCAGCACGTCGACCCCGCCGGCGCCGGTGACGGCGGCCTCGAAGTCGAGGCTGCGGGAGTCCGCGACAAGGGTGGCGCCGAGGTTGCGCAGGAAGTCGCGCTTGGTCTCGTTGCCGGCGGTGGCCCAGACCTCGGCGCCCGCGTGGGTGGCGAGCTGGAGTGCGGCCAGTCCCACTCCCCCGGCGCCGGCGTGGATCAGGATGCGCTCGCCGCGGCCCAGTCCGGCCGAGGCGATGAGGCTGTCGTAGGCGGTGGTGAAGGCGACGGGGATCGAGGCGGCCTGACTGAAGGTCATGCCCGCCGGGATCGGGCAGGTCAGTGCGGCCTTCAGCACGGCGTAGTCGGCGAAGCAGGAGGCGCCGACGCCCATCACCGCGTCGCCGACCCGCACCTGCCGGCCGACGCCCTCGCCGACGGCGGTGACCAGGCCGGCGCACTCCAGGCCGAAGGAGTGGTCGGCGGTCGGGGCGTCCAGCATCCCGGCGGCGATCAGCACCTCCTTGAAGTTCAGGCCGGTGGCCCTGACCTCGATCTCGATCTCGCCGGGACCGGGCGCCCGGCGGGCGGCCGGCACCATGCCCAGGGCCGACAGGTCGCCGGGATCGGTGGTGACCAGGCGGCGGTTCTGCGGCCGGGCGGCGCCCTCGCCGCCGGGGTCGTCGGCGAGTTCGTCGGCGAGCCGGGCGGGATCGACCGCCCGCAGCGTGTACCCCTCGATGTCCAGGACCGGCCGTCCGCCGGCGTCCCGGACGGCGACGTCGAAGACCAGCGCGTCGCTCTCGTCGCTGTCCCTGCGGGTGATGCGGCTGACGACGTGGTGGGGCATCCGGCTGTGGACCACGACCCGCTCGTAGGACAGGGGCAGGTGGACGCGGTCGCTGACCAGCGGCACCATGGCGCCGGCGGCGGTGTCCAGCAGGGCGGCGTGCACCCGGTGGGTGTCGAGGTCGGCGCGGAAGGCGTCGTCGAGGACGCACACGGCCTCGACCTCGTCCGGCCCGACCCGCCGGACCGCCCGCAGGTTGTCCCAGCGCGGCCCGAAGGTCAGCAGGTCGGAGCGGGCGGCGGGCGGCGTGTCCGCGGCGTCCGCGGCGGGTTCCGACGGTTCGGCGCCGGTCGCGTGCTCCGGAGCTTCGGCGGATTCCGGGGATTCCGGGGACCTCTCCAGCGGTTCGAGCCGGCCGACGGCCTGCTGGTACCAGGAGCCGTCGGGCGCCAGTCCGCTCACCGTGACGGTGACCACGCCCGCCGACCCGTCCTGCGCGCCGGCCGGGTCCGGGGCTCCGTCCGGGCCGTCCGGGCCGTCGGTGCCGTCGTCCGCCGTGACGAACCGGACGGTGTACTCGACCCGGCCGCCGCTGCCGGTGAGCGGGCGCAGCAGGTCGAGTTCGGTCAGCGCGAAGCGGTCGTGGCCGAGGTGGAGCTCCGCCGCGGCCCCCAGGAGGTCCAGGATCGCGGTGCCGGGAACCAGGGGGGTGCCGCCCACCCGGTGCTCGTCGAGGATCCAGTGGGTGCCGCGGGCCATGGCGCCCCGGTAGGCGGCGCCCGCCGCGGCCCTGGCGGTGAACAGCGGGTGGTCCAGCGGCTCCCAGCGCTCGGTGTCGCCGGTGGGGGCGGTGTGCCGCTTCTCGGCCTCCTTGACGGCCATGCCGCCGTCGGTCCAGGAGTCGAAGTTCGCCGACACGGTGCGGTGGCCGCCGGCGTCCCGCCACTGGGCGAAGGCGTCCATGAAGGCGTTGGCGCTGGCGTAGTCGGCGTGGCCCAGGCCGCCGACGACCGCGGCCATGGACGAGCACAGCACCATCCACTCGGTGTGCTCGTCGGCGACGGCCTCGTGCAGGACGACGGTGCCGCGCACCTTGGGGGCCAGGACGGCGTCCGCGTGCTCGCGGTCCAGGGTCCCCGCGAGCCGTCCGCTGGGCACACCGGCGGCGTGGATCACGCCGTGGAAGGGCCCGTGCAGCGCGCGGAGCCGGGCCATGGCGTCGCGGTCGGTGACGTCGGCGCGGGCGCAGACGACCTCGCTGCCGCCGGCCGCGATCTCCAGCAGTGTCTCCAGCCGGCGCCGGGTGTCCGCGCCGGTGGCCGGGTCCTGCGCGGCCCGGGCCCAGTCCTCGGGGGCGGGGAACTCGGAGCGGTGGGTGAGGACCAGGCGCACCCGGGCGTGCCGGGCGGCGTCCGCGGCCAGGGCCAGGCCGATCTCGCCGAGCCCGCCGGTGACCAGGTAACTGCCGTCCTCGTGCCAGGGGGGCGGGGCGGTCAGGCTGGGGAGCGCCCGGTAGTCGCGCACATGGCGCACTCCGGCGCGGTGGGCGGCCACGGAGTTCGGCACGAAGTGGCCCAGTTCGGCGGTCACCAGGTCGGCGGCCTCGGCCGCGGTGCCGGGGCCGGAGAGGTCGCCCGCGGCGCCGGGGCCGTGGAGGTCGGCGAGGTCGAGCTCGGCCAGCCGCACCGTGGGGTACTCCTGCGGCAGGACCCGGCTCGGACCGGTCAGCAGCGCCGCGTACGGGTCGGCCAGGTCGCCGGGCAGCACGGCGTGCCGCGCCGAGGTGACGACCAGGACGTCCAGGTCCTGCGTTCCCGGCCGGGCGGTGAGGTCCCGCACGGTCTCCAGGAGCGGCCAGAAGTGGGTGTCGACGGCCGTGCCGAGGGTCCCGGCGGCGGGCTCGGAGCGGGGCCCGGCCGCCAGGTGCACCACCGTGTCGACGGCGTCCGGCGGCAGGGCGGGCCCGTCGTGCCGCACCACGTGGTGGCCGGCCGCGGCCAGCGCTCCCGCCACCGCGTCGGTGAGCGCGGCGGGCGACGCCGCCCCGGTCAGCAGCACCCGGCGGACGGCGGCCGGTTCCACGGGCAGGGGCGCGGCCGTCCACCTCGGTGCCTGGAGCCAGCCGGTCAGCCCGGCCGAACGCCGCAGTTCGGGCAGGTCGGCGGGGACCGCGGCCGGGTCGACGTCGATCCAGTAGTCGTTGCGCTCGAAGGGGTAGCCGGGCAGCGCCACCCGGGCCGGGGCGAGCCCGGCGAAGTACCGCTCCCAGTCGACGCGGCCGCCGTGCGCCCAGATCCGCGCGACGAGTTCCGCGGTGGAGCCGGGCCCGGGCTGGTCCTTCAGCCAGGGGGTGACGCCGTAGCTGCCGACCGGGCTGCCGCTGTTCTCGAACATCCGGGTCAGGGCGCGGCCGGGGCCGGTCTCCAGGACCACCGCGTGGCCGCCCTCCAGCACCGTGAGCGCCGCCGCCCGGAAGCGCACGGGGCTGCGCAGGTGCCGCAGCCAGTACTCGGTGTCGGTCATCTCCTCGGCGGCGATCTCGCGGCCGGTGACGGTGGACACGATCCGCAGGCCGGCCTTGTTCTTCTCCACCGAGGCGACCAGTTCCCGGTACTCGGCGGCGATGCCGTCCATCAGCCGGGAGTGGGCCGCGTTGGACGTGGCCAGCCGGGTGTTGCGGATGTCCTCCTCGTCCAGCCGCTCCTGGAAGCGCCCGATGGCCTCCGCGGTCCCGGACACCACGCACTGGCCGACGGCGTTGACCCCGGCCAGGTCCAGGTCGTCCGGCAGCAGGCGCAGCAGTTCCTCCTCGTCCAGCCCGACGGCGGCCATGGCTCCGTCGGGCGTGCTGAACTGCATGAGCCGGCCGCGGGCGGAGACCACCCGCAGCGCGTCGCGGACACTGAAGACCCCGGCCAGGCAGGCGGCGGCGTACTCGCCCAGGCTGTGGCCGACCAGGACGTCCGGCACCACCCCCGCCTCCATCAGGGTGCGGGCGACGCTGAACTCCGTGATGAACGTGGCCGGTTGGGCCCAGGGCGCCTGGGCGAGCAGGGTGGTGGCGCGTTCCGTGGCGGCCGGGTCCTCGGCATCGGGGAACAGCAGGTCCCGGATGTCGTAGCCCTCCAACTCCTCCAGGACCCGGGCGCACGCGTCGACATGCCGCCGGTAGTCGGGGTCCGCGGCGTACAGTTCCCGGCCGAGGCCGACGAACTGGGCTCCCTCACCGGGCAGGGCGAAGACGACCGGCAGGTCGGTCCCGGCGGAGACCACGGGCGGCTCGGCGGAGGCCGCGAGCGCCCTGGCCGCCTCGGCCGCGGTGGCGGCGACGGTGAAGGTCCGGTACCGGAAGCCCTTGCGGCCCGTGGCCAGGACGTAGGCCGCGTCGACCGCGTCCGGCGCGGCGGCCGGGCGCAGCGCGGTGCCGTGCGCGCGCCGCAGCGCGGCGACCCCCTCGGCGGAGCGGGCGGAGAGCACGAAGGGCAGGGGGCGCGCGGTGGGTGCCGGTTGTTCGGCCGCCCGGCGGGCGGCGGCGGGCGGGGCCTGTTCGAGCACCGCGTGCGCGTTGGTGCCGCCGACGCCGAAGGCGCTCACCCCGGCCCGGCGCACGCCCTCGAAGGGCTCGCTGTCGACGGGCACGTAGAAGGGCGAACCGGTCAGGTCGATGGCGGGGTTGAGGGTGCTGAAGTTGACCACCGGCGGGATGACGCCGTGTTCGAGCACGAGCGCGGCCTTGATCAGACCGGCGATCCCGGCGGAGTTGCCCAGGTGGCCGATCTGCGCCTTGACCGCGCCGAGCGCGCAGCGGCGGGCGGCGGTGTCGGTGCCGTAGGCGGCGGTCAGGGCCGCGACCTCGATCGGGTCGCCCATGGCGGTGCCGGTGCCGTGGGTCTCCACGAAGCCGATCCCGCCGGGTTCGACCCCGGCGGCCTGGAGCGCCCGGCGGATGACGTCGGCCTGCCCGCTGATGCTGGGCGCGGTGAAACTCATCTTGTCCGCGCCGTCGTTGTTGATCGCCGAGCCCTTGATGACGGCGACCACCCGGTCGTTGTCCCGCAGTGCGTCGCTGAGCCGCTTGAGGGCGACGACCCCGCCGCCGTTGCCGAAGACCGACCCGCTGGCGTCGGCGTCGAAGGGGCGCAGGTGCCCGTCGGGCGAGCAGATCGACCCTTCCTCGTAGACGTATCCGTTGACCTGGGGGGTGTGGACGTTCACCGCGCCGGCGAGGGCGATGTCGCTCTCGCCGAGCAGCAGGCTCTGGCAGGCCAGGTGGACGGCCACGAGGCCGGTGGAGCAGGCCGTCTGCACGTTGAGCGCCGGCCCGGTGAGGCCGAGCTTGTACGAGACGCGGGTGGCCAGGAAGTCGCCGTAGTTGCCGAGGTCGGACTGCAGGCCCCGGATGGAGCCGTCGAGGTGCTCGGTGGCGCGGAAGTCCGGCTCGATGTAGCGCAGGTAGGCGTGCCGGCCGCCGCCGGCGAAGACGCCGATGTCGCCGGGGTGGCGGGAGGGGTCGTAGCCGGCGTCCTCCAGGGCGTGCCAGCTCAGCTCCAGCAGCAGCCGGTGCTGGGGGTCGATCAGCGCGGCCTCGCTGGAGGAGATCCCCCAGAAGTCGGCGTCGAAGGCGCCCGCTCCCTCGATGAGGCTGCTGACCCGGACGAAGGCGGGGTCGTCGAGCAGTTCGCGGCTGGTGCCGGCCGCCGCCAGGTCCTCCTCGGTGAAGCGGGTGAGCAGTTCCCTGCCCTCGCAGATCCGCTGCCAGTAGGTCTCCGGGTCCGGGGCGCCGGCGAAGCGGCAGGACATCCCGATGATGGCGACATCCGTCTCGGTTGTCGTGGGGTCCGGTTCACTCATCGGTCTTCTCCTGTCCGCGGGCTGATCTGCTGCGTCGTGCGGCGGCGAGCATGTGGGCCGGTACGCGGCCGGGGCGGGGGGCGGCGGCAGGCTGCCGGCGGCCGTCGCCGTCGACGTACCGTGCGAACTGCCGGACGGTCGGGAAGCGGAAGAGGTCGTTGAGGGTGAGGTCCGCGTCGGCGAAGGACTTCCTCAGCGTCAGGTAGAGCGGCAGCAGGAGCAGCGAGGTGCCCCCGGCGTCGAAGAACGACACGGTGGCCGAGGCGACCGGGTGGCCGAGCACCTCCTGCCAGGCCGACAGCAGCCGGCGCTCGGTCGCGCTCAAGGCCGCGTCCGGCGGTTCCTCCGCCGCACGGGCGCGCAGCGACGGGTCGGCGGCGAGCGCGGCGCGGTCCAGCTTGCCGTTGGCGGTCAGCGGCAGCCGGGTCAGCAGCGTGAAGCGGGCCGGCACCGCGTGGTCGGCGAGCCGGGCCCGGAGGTGTGCGGTGAGGTCGGCGGCCGTGGGGGCGGGGAGCGCCGGGTCGGCGACCAGGTAGGCGGCCAGCACGAGGGCCCCGCCGGGGCCGGGCTCGCCGATGACGGCGCAGGCGGTGACCGCCGGGTGCTCCAGCAGCCGCGGGGCGACCTCGCCGGGCTCGATCCGGAATCCGCGGATCTGGAGCTGGTCGTCCAGCCGTCCCAGGTGGTCGAGGACGGTGCCGTCCCAGCGCACCAGGTCGCCCGTGCGGTAGGCGGGGGCGCCGTCGGCGGACGTCGTGAAGCGCTCGGCCGTCCGCGGGTCGGTCCCGGCGGCGTCCACGTAGCCCAGGGCCGGGGCGGTGCCGCCGATCACCAGCTCCCCCGGGGTGCCGCGGGGGACGGGGCGGCCGAGCGGGTCGCGCACCGATACGGCGACGCCGGCCACCGGCCGCCCGATGGGGGGACGTTCGGGCCAGTCGGCCGGATCGCCGGTCAGCCGGTGCGCGACGGCGACGTGGGTCTCGGTGGGTCCGTACTGGTTGACCAGCGCGATCCGGCCGGCCCGGCACAGGTCGCGGACCTCCTCGGTCACCACCAGTGCCTCGCCCGCGGTCAGCACCGCCCGCAGGGCGGTCGGGACCGTCCCGAAGGCGCGGTGGCCGACGCCCAGTTGGGCGAGCATCGCCGGCGGCAGGAACAGCACCTCGACCCACTCCCGCCCCAGCACCTCCAGCAGCGCCTGGGCGTCCCGCCGGGCCTCGTCCGGGACGACCACCAGGGTGCCGCCGCCGGCCGCGGCGGTGAGCATCTCCTGCACGGAGACGTCGAAGGACAAGGCGGCGTACTGGCCGATCCGGCTGGGCGTGCGGAACTCGGGCTGGTCCAGTTGCCAGGCGACCAGTGCGGCGATCGACCGGTGCGGCATCGCCACCGCCTTGGGGACGCCGGTGGAGCCGGAGGTGAACAGGACGTACGCCTCCTCACCGGGTCGCGCGGCGTGCCAGCCGGCCGGGTCGGCGCGCCCTCCGGCGGGTGCCGGGCCGAGGACCGTCTGCGGCCCGTCCCAGGCCACCCGTTCGGCGCGGACGCCCTGGGACCTCACGGCATGGACGCAGCCCGCCCGAGCGGTCATCTCGCGCTGCCGGGCCTCGGGGAGGGCCGGATCGACCGGGGTGTAGACGGCTCCGGCGGCCCACACGCCCAGGAGCGCGGTGAGCGGGTCGAGTCCGCGCTGGAGGAAGCAGGCGACCCGCTGGCCGGGTCGCACCCCGGCGGCCGCCAGGTCGTCGCGCAGGTGCTGGACGGCGACGGCCAGCCGGGCGCAGGTCTGCTCCCTGCCCCGGGCGGACTGGGCGACCGCCGACGGCTCGCGCAGCAGGCGCTCGGCGACGCGCGCGGTCAGCGGCCGGTAGGGAGCGGCCGGCGGGGTCGCGGGCAGTTCGCAGGCCGCCCCCTCGGCCGCGACCCGCTCGGCCAGCGCGCGCACGGCCGGGAGGTCGGGGTCCCGGCCGGCGAGGTGCACGAGGTCCGCGTAGCGCTGCCCCCAGGCGGCGGCCTGTTCGGCGCCGAGCGCGGCGCGGTCGTAGGCCAGGGTCACGGTGACGCGGTCGCCGACGGGTTCCTCGGCGACGGTCAGCAGCAGGCGGAAGTCGGTCGCCTCGCGGTAGTCGGTGGCCTCCAGCCGTACTCCGGCCGCGGCCAGCCGGTGGTACACGTGGAAGTCGGTGTAGTTGAACGCGGTGGGGGCCAGCCGGGCGGCCGCGGAGGCGGCCTGGACGCGCTCGAAGGGCACGCGGCGGTGCGGGTGGCTCCGGGACTCGTTCAGCCACACCTCGCGCAGCAGTTCCCGCCACGTCTGGTCGCCGCCGCGCACGCGCAGCGGCAGGGTGTTGAGGAAGAGGCCCAGCGCGCGGTCGCCGCCCTCCTCCTCGACCCGGCAACTGGTCACCACCCCGGTCAGCACCTCGGGCCGGCCGCAGGTGTGCGCGAGCAGGGCGGTGTGGGCGGCGAGGTAGGCGGTCTTGGCCGGGACGCCCTCGGCGCGCGCCAGTTCGCGCAGCGCGCGGACGGCCTCGGCGGGGATCGCCACGGTGACGGTGTCGACGTCGTGGTCGGCGGCGTGGTCGGCGGCGGGTTCCCCGCCGGGGGCGGTCCGGGGGGCGGCGGTCCCGGGCGCGGCCGCCTCGTCGCCGGGCAGGGACGTCGGTTCGGCGTCGCGCAGGTAGTCGCGCCAGTAGGCCAGCGAGGCGGCGTCGGACTCGGCGGCCCGCTCCAGTCTGCCGTAGCGGGCCATGTGGCCGGGGGCGTCGGCGTCCTCGGGGCGGTCCGGCGCGGCGGTGTCCGGGGCCAGCAGTTCGGTGACGAGCGTGGCCGCGCTCCAGCCGTCGAGGATGCAGTGGTGGACCGAGAGCGACAGCACCCACGCGTCGTCGTCGGTGCGGTGGGCGAAGACCCGGAGCAGTCCGGGCACCGTCCAGTCGAAGGGGGTGCGGCGCTCCTCCTGGACCCACCGCGCCATCCGGTCCTGCCGCTCCGGCTCCGGCAGTGCCCGCAGGTCCCGGACGTGGAGCGGTATCCGCGCGGTGGGATGGACGATCTGGAGCGGCGCGTCGGTGCCCTCGGTGCTGAACGAGGTGCGCAGCACCGGGTGGCGGCGGACGGCGGCGTCCAGGGCGGCGCGCAGCGTGTCCTCGTCCGGGGCGCCGGCCACGGTGTAGCCGAGGACGTCGTGGTAGATGTGCTCGCCGTCCAGCAGGCTGTGCAGCAGCATGCCCTGCTGGAGCCGGGTGGCCGGCATGGCGTCCACGGCGTCCGCCGGCACCCGCGCGGTGTCGGTGCCGGCCAGCAGCGCGAAGGGGCGCAGGTCCTCGTCGGACGCGCGGTCGCGCGGGGACAGCGCGGCGGCGAGGTCGCGGGTGGTGCGGTGGGCGTAGACGTCGGCGACGGACGCGTCGTGCCCGGCGGAGCGCAGCAGGGCGACCAGGCGCAGCGCGGTGATGGAGTCCCCGCCGAGGGCGAAGAAGCCGGCGTCCACGTCGCCGGTGAGGCCCAGGACCTCGCGGAAGGCGTCCCGCACCGCCCGCAGCGCCGGATCGGCGGCCTCGGGACCGCCGGACGGGTCCGCGGACGGTTCGGCGGAGGGGCCACCCGAGGGGCCGCCGGACGGTTCGGCCGAGGAGTCCGCGGACGGTTCGGCGAAGGGGTCGGGCAGGACGGCGACGTCCAGCTTGCCGTTGGGGGTGCGGGGCAGCGCCGGCACCGCCACGACCGCCGCGGGAACCATGTAGGCCGGCAGGCGCTCGGCGGCGCGGGCGCGCAACTGCGCGGTGTCGGGGCGGGCGTCCCCGGCGGGGACCACGGCCACCGCGATGACCGCGGGGCGGCCGGGGCGCCGCACGGTCCACGCCCGGGCGCTGCGGATGCCGGGCAGGGTGAGGAACGCGGCCTCCACCTCGCCGAGTTCGACCCGGTGCCCGCGGATCTTGACCTGGTGGTCGAAGCGGCCGAGGTACTCGACGGAGCCGTCGGCCAGCCGGCGCCCCTTGTCCCCGGACCGGTACATACGCGCGCCGGGGCGGGCGGAGAAGGGGTCGGGGAGGAAGGGGTCGCGGCCGTCCTCGGGCGGACGCAGGTACCCGCCGGAGACGCCGGGGCCGCCCACGCAGATCTCTCCGGGCACGCCGAACGGCACCGGCCGGCCCTGCGCGTCGAGGACGTGCAGGGCGGTGTCCGGCAGCGGACGGCCGATGCGGCGGCGCGGGTCGCGCACGTCGGCCGGGGTCAGCGGGAGGTGGGTGCTGTGCACGGTCGTCTCGGTGATGCCGTACATGTTGCAGACCCGGGTCGGGGTGTCGCCCAGGTGTTCGTACCAGCGGGCCAGCGAGCCCAGGGCGAGCGCCTCCGCGCACAGCACCAGGTGCCGCAGGGCCGGCATCCGCAGGCCGGCCGCCACCGCGCTGTCCCGGAAGCCCTCGAAGGCGGTGGGCGAGAGCGCCAGCATGGTGACGCCCTCGCGGGCGACGAGCCCGGTGAGGGCGTCGGGGTCGCGCAGGGTGGCGGTGTCCGGGATGACCAGCCGCCCACCGTGGAGCAGCGCTCCGTACACCTCCCAGACCGAGGCGTCGAAGCCGAAGTTGTGCGCGTTGAGCCACACGTCGCGGTCGCCGAAGGCGAAGAGCGTCCGGGTGGTGTCGAACAGCCGCACCACGTTGGTGTGCCGGACCTCGACCCCCTTGGGCTGCCCGGTCGATCCGGACGTGAACAGGACGTACGCGGGTGCGTCGGGACCGTCCTGGCCGCCGGCCCGGTCCGGGGCGGGCAGCGGCCCGGTACCCGCGGTCCCGCCGGCCGCCGGCGGGGCGGCCGCGAGGGGCGGCACGCTGACGACGGGCGTGCCGGGTCCGGGTGCGTCGTCGCCCTCCGGCACGAGGAGGGCGGCCGGCTGCGCCGCGTCGGTGATGCGGCGCTGGCGCCCGGCCGGCTGGGCCGGATCGAGCGGGACGTAGGCCGCGCCGGTGCGCAGCACCCCCAGCAGGGCGGCGACCAGGGCCGCGGACCGCGGCAGCCGGACGGCCACCCGGTCGCCCGGCCCGACGCCCCGGCGGGTCAGCGCGTCGGCGACGGCGCGCGACCAGGCGTCGAGGCGGCCGTAGGTGAGATCGCCCTCGGCCGTGGTGACGGCGATGTGCTCGGGGTGGCGTGCCGCCTGCCGGGCGAACATCAGGTCGAGCCGGTCCCGGCCGTCGGAGGGGGTGCGCGGGCCGGACGCGGCGAGCACCTCGGCCCGCTCGGGCTCCTCCAGCAGGTCCATGGCGCCGACCGGGAGGTCCGGCTCCGCACGGCCCGCGGCGGCCACGCGGCGCAGTTGCGCGGCCAGCCGGGCGATGTCCGTCGTGCTGTGGCGGTCGGCGTCGTGTTCCCACCGGGCGTCCCCGCCGCCGGGTTCGGTACGCACCGCCACCTGCGCGGCGCGGACCGCCCGGCGGACCTCGGGCGTCTCGCCCGCGCCGGGTGCGCCCTCCACCACCACGACGGGCGGGACCGCGGCGGGGAGCGGCCGGTCGGCTGCGGCGGACGGCGCCGCCGCGGCCTGGTCCCGGACCGCGGCCAGGGCGCGGGCCCAGGAGGGCTCCGACAGGTCGAGCCGCACCGGGCGGAGCACCCACCGCCCGTCCTCGCGCCGTACGAGGCCGACGGTCACGGTGTCCGCATCGGTGTGGCGGGCGAGCAACAGGGCGAGCGCCGCGACCAGTTCGGCCGGATCGGAGGGTCCGGGCGCGGTGTGGGTGCCGCGCCGGCGGGTGGGGACGGAGACGTGCGCGCCGAGGGCGGGGAAGGAGAGCTGCCCCTCGTCGGTGCCGGCGGGCGCGCGGTCAGCGGTCGGCATGGCGCTCCTCGGCCTTCCCCTCGGCGCTGGCGGCGGCGGCATCGGCGGCATCGGCGGCGTCAGAGGCGTCGGCGGCGTCCGGCCGGCCGTCGGGCAGGAGCAGCAGGTCGCCCAGCACGAGGGCGTCCAGCCCCGCCGCCAGGAAGGTGTCGACGGCCTCCTGCGGGGTCCGCACGATCGGCTGGTTCGCCTGGTTGAAGGAGGTGTTGAGGAGGACCGGCAGCCCGGTGCGGTGCTCGAACGCCTGGATGAGCTGGTGGAAGAGCGCGTTGTCGGCGCTGCTGACGGTCTGCGTCCGGGCCGACCCGTCGACGTGGGTGGTGGCGGGCATCCGGTCGGCGTGCTCGGGCCGCACGTAGCAGACGAAGAGCATCTCGGCGAAGCGGGACACGTCCTCGGGGTCGATCTCGAACAGCTCCGCGGCGGCCTCGGCGGTGACCGCCGGCGCGAACGGGCGGAAGGACTCGCGCTTCTTGACGAGGGCGTTGATCCGCGCGCGCATGTCGGGCCGGCGCGGGTCGGCGAGGATGCTGCGGTTGCCGAGCGCCCGCGGCCCGAACTCCATCCGCCCCTGGAACCAGCCGACCACCGCGCCCTCGTCGATGAGTCCGGCGACGTGGTCGGTGAGGGCCTTGTCGTCGGTGAAGCGGGTGACGGTCACCCCCTGGACGGACGCGGCGGCGGCCTCGCACTCCGCGGGACCGTAGCCGGGGCCGAGCAGGGTGTGCCGGACCGGCCGGGCCCTCTCGCCCCGCTGCCAGCCGGCCCAGAGCGCGGCCCCCAGCGCCGCTCCGTCGTCGGCGGCGGCGGGCTGCACGTGGATGTCGGAGAAGAGCCCGCTGCGCAGCAGCGTCCCGTTGGCGACGCAGTTGAGGGCGACCCCCCCGGACAGGCAGAGGCGGTCCAGCCCGGTCGACTCGCGCAGATGGGACAGGAAGTGGTATTGGGCGGCCTGGAGCGCGGCCTGGAGGGAGGCGGCGATGTCCTTGTGCCGCTGGTCGAGCGGGTCGCCCGGGGCGCGTCGCGGGCCGAACAGCTCCTCCAGCCGGGCCAGCGCGGGCCGGTAGGTCTCCTTGTCGAGCGTGCTGACGTTGCTGAGCAGGATCGGCGTGCGGTAGCGGCCCGCGGTGTCGAGTTGGAGGACCTGGTCGGTCAGCACCGCGAGGTGGCGCTCGGGGTCGCCGTGCGGCGCCAGGCCCATCACCTTGTACTCGCCGTCGCCGAAGCGGAAGCCGAGGTACATGGTGAACAGCCCGTAGAGCAGCCCGAGGGAGTCGTGGGCGGGTATCTCGCAGACCGTCTCGAAGCCCTCCGGGGTGGCGGCCAGCGCGGTGGCCGACCAGCGTTCGCCCAGGCCGTCGGAGACGACCACCAGCGCGTCCCGGTAGCCGCTGGGCAGGTAGGCGCCCGTGGCGTGGGCCAGGTGGTGGGGCACCGGCACGAAGCGGTCGGTGAGGTCGCAGCCCAGCGCCCGCTGGGCCACCTCCTGCACCGCGGCGGGGTCGAGCACGGCGTCGTACAGCTCGCGGTAGTAGTCGGACTGGCCGACCAGGAAGTCGCGTTCGGGGGCGAAATCGAAGCTGTGGGCCACCAGCAGGTCCGTGGCGCCCGACGCGAGGGCGGCGGGGTCCAGTCCGCCGGCGCGCAGGCAGTAGTCGGCGGCTCCGCTCGGGAAGCGCTCCGAGTGCTTGAGCCCGTCCCAGCGCTCCTCGGCCGCGGCGGCCACCACCTGCCCGTCGGCCACCAGCGCGGCGGCGGCGTCCGCGCCCTGGAAAACGGCGTACTCCTGGTCGGTGAGGCCGGCGAGGCGCCGGCGCTTGAAGTCACGCGAGCCGTCGAAGCCGCTGAACCCGAGAACCCGTCCCCGCACGTGAACCTCCGCTCGAAACGCAATTCCTGCAACTCTGAACGGCCGGCCAGTTCATGGCGTGGCTCGGCGGGAAAAGGGTGAGGGAACGGCTTCGGGTGAATCCCGTGCGCGTCGCCCCGGCAGATCCGAAGGGCAGAGAACCGTTCGACTTGCTGTTCAATGGGGCAGACATGGTACTGACCAGTGCGGATGTCAGCGTAATCGAACACAAACGGGAAGTCAACACCCGTCCGGTTCACCCGTGTAGCACCCACGGGCCCCCAACTCACGGGCTTTGCCTTTCCTTTGCCGATATCGGCGGGCCCGGTCTCCCGAGGCGAATCGACGCCATTTCACAATTCACCTTCCCACTGGGCTTCTTGACGCCGAAGAAGTGCCCGGATACCGTATTCGGAGCCACAAGCCGTGTGCACCATGGTTTCCGTCAGACGTAGTCCGGGCGGACGGGGATTCCCCCGCATTTCCAGGCCGGCAAGCGCTTCTCCTCCTTCCTTCCCGCACGCGTGATCTTGCACGGACGTTCACCGGGACCGACCATTCCTCCTCCCGTCGACCGGCCCGGACGGCTGCGCGTCCCGGCTGGTCCAGGCCGGCGGCGGACCCCTTCCGGAACCGCCCAGAAAAGGTGCCCAACATGACTGACGCAGGGATGTCCACCCAGGAGTTCGTCAAGGATGAGCGGTACGACCGGTTCCACGAGGGCCCGCAGGGCGACGAACCCGTCACCTGGTGGGACTACGAGGGCGGGCGCTGGATCGTCTCCGGCTACGAGGCGGTCTGCGCCGCGGCGCGCGACCCGGAGACCTTCTCCTCCCGGCACGAACTGCCCAACGGGGGCAGCCCCTACGCCGGCGTCATGGTCCCCTCCACCCCCGTGCGCGCGGTCCCGATCGAGATAGACCCGCCGTTGCACCAGGAGTACCGCAAGCTCCTGAACAACCGGTTCGGCCCCGGCGCGGTGCGCAAGCTGGCCCCGCGCTTCCTGGAGTACACCGACTGGTGCATCGACGAGTTCATCGAGTCCGGACGCGCGGACCTCTTCCACGGCCTGGCGAAGCTGGTACCGGCCATGACCACCCTGCACCTGCTCGGGCTGCCGGTGGAGGACGCCGAGATCTTCGCCGACGCCGTCCACGTGCGCGGCGAGGACCGCTTCGAGCTCAACAGCGCCTGGTCGCTGCTGCTGACCCGGACCACGCAGACCGTGGTCGCCCGCCGGCAGAAGCCCGAGGACGACCTCGTCTCCTACCTGCTGGCCTCCGAGGTGGACGGCCGCAAGTTCACCGACATGGAGCTCGTGGAGATCTGCTTCACCTTCGTCATCGGCGGCATGGCCACCACCGCGCGGCTGGCGCTCGGAGCGCTGTCCTACCTGGCGGCCCACCCGGACCGCCGTGCGGCCCTGGTCGCGGACCCGTCCCGGCTGCCGGCCGCCATGGAGGAGTTCCTGCGCTACTACAGCCCGGTGCCCTTCCTGTCGCGTACGGCCACCAAGGACGTCTGCTTCTACGGCAAGGACATCAAGGCCGGCGACCGGGTCGCCATCGCCTACGCGGCGGCCAACCGCGACCCCGCGGTCTTCGAGGAGCCCAAGGCGGTGCGGATGGACCGGTCGCCCAACCGGCACGTCGGCCTCGGCCACGGGGCGCACTTCTGCATCGGCGGCTCCCTGGGGAAGTCCGAGGCGACCACCATGGTCCAGCAGGTGCTGGCCCGGATTCCGGACTACCGCATCGTCGAGGACAACTGGCGGGCCGAGGACGGGAAGGAACGGCCGGCGCCCAACTGGGAGGCGCGGATCTCCCGCGGCCTGGAGGTGGGGTTCACCCCCGGCGCCAGGCTGGGCACCTCCTCCTTCACGCTCAACTCGCTGTCCTGACGGGGGCGGTCATGCGGCTGCTGTCCGAGGAGTGGCTGGCCGAACGCCTGCGCCTGGGCTCGGCCCTGCCCGTCGTCCCCGGTGCCACCGCCGTCGTGCAGCACGAGGTGCACGGCGACGCGGGCCCGGCCCGGTACTTCGACGACATCCGGGAGGGCCGGCTCACCGACAGCCGGCTGGGCGTCCACCCGACGCCGCACGCGGTGATCCGGTACCAGCGCTCGGTCGAACTCGCCATGCTGTGCGGCGAGATCGACGCGGTGAGCGGGGTCATCAGCGGGCGGATCACGGTCGAGGGGGACCTCAACCGGCTGCTCCCCCTGGTCTCGGTGCTCCAGACGCCGGCGGCCATCGAGGTGCTGCGGCAGTTGAACGCCGTCACCTCGGACTGACGCCCCTGGACGGGAGGGGCGCCGCGGGCGGCCGTGGTGCGCGTGCCGGCTCACGCGTGCCGGCTCCGCGGTCAGCGGTCAGCGGTCAGCGGTCAGCGGTCAGCGGCCCAGCACGTGCACCAGGCAGACCCCGCCCACCCCGACCATGTGCGCCAGGGCGGTGCGCGCACCCGGGTGCTGGCGTGCTCCGGCCCGGCCCAGGAGCTGCCGCCGCACCTCCACGACCTGGCCGACGCCGGTGGGCCCCAGCGGGTGCCCCATGCCCAGCAGTCCGCCCGAGGGGCTGACCGCGCGTTCGCCGCCGATGTCGAACCGGCCGCGCTCCAGCAGCGCCCCCGCCTCGCCGGGGGCGCACACCCCCATTGCCTCCAGGTAGACGAGTTCCTCGACGCTGAAGGCGTCGTGCAGTTCGAGCACGTCCAGGTCGCGCGGCCCGACCCCGGCCTGGGCGTACGCCTCGGCCGCGGTGTCGGCGGTGACCCGGACCTCGGCCCCCGGGCCGGTGCGGCCGGCCACCGTCCGGGAGGCAGACGCCAGTACCCGCACGCACCCGCCGCGGTCCAGCCCGTAGCGCCCGATCGCCTCCTCGGACACCACCAGCACCGCCGCCGCGCCCTCGCCGCGCGGCGCGCACTGGAGGCGGGTGAGGCAGCCCGCGACGGTTCCCGAGGCCAGCACCTCCTCCAGGGTGCGGCGCCGCCGCCGCTGTGCGTAGGGGTTCGCGGCCGCGTTGGCGTGGTTCTTCACGGCCACCAGCGCGAGCTGGCGGGGCGTGGCCGGCGTCTGACGCAGGTGGTGTTCCGCGGCCAGCGCGAGGTGCGCGGCGGGAGTCCCCAGCCGGCCCACCAGGTCGCGGACGGCGGACTTGGACGGCCCGCCGGGACGCGGGTCGGGGGTGTCCACCCCGACGGCGAGGACCACGTCGGCGAAACCGCCGGCGACCTCGACCACGGCCTGCCGGAAGGCGGAGGAACCCGACGCCGAGGCGTTCTCCACCTGCACCACCCGCAGGCCGGTGGCGCCGAGGTGACGGAGCATCACGGGCCCGGCGGCCATCCCGACCTGGGCGCTGCCCACGTACGCGGACTCCACCGACGGCCAGGCCAGCCCGGCGTCCTCCAGCGCGCGCCGCACCGCCGTGAGTCCCAACTGCACGTACGGGGTGCCGGAGGCCCGCTGGTAGGCGTGCAGCCCGCCGCCCGCCACGAACACCGGCCGTATTCCGGGGAGAGCCACGGTCACTCCTTCTCGCGCGGTCGCCGGGGACGTGCGTGCCCGGTGCGGAACCGGCCGGCCCCCATGACGGGCCGGCCGCTCATTAGAGGACCATCCCTTCTGCAGCCCTCTTCGGTAGGGTTGTGACCTCTCGGTCCCGGCGGGTGCATGGCCATCGTCGCGAGCCGTTCGACGGCCAGCGTGAGTTCTGCCAGCCCTGCCGGGCCGAGGCCGTCTGATCGGCTTCAGGGACACGCCCCGCAGAGGGCCGATTAATGAGCTCCCGGCAGACGACCTCACCACCGGGCAGGTGCTCCGCCAGCGGTACAGGAGTACGACGCACGTGTTCATCGGATGGGACTGGGCGACCGAAACGCACGACGTGACGGTCATGGACGACACCGGCAAACGCATCGACCGGTGGGAACTGACCCACACCGAGGAAGGGTTCGCCAAGACCCTGGCCCGGCTGCGCAAGCACGGAGATCCCGCGGACCTGCCGGTCGCCATCGAGACCACCAGGGGCCTGGCCGTCGACCGGCTCCTGGCCGCCGGGCACCCGGTGGTGCCGGTGCACCCGAACGCCTTTCACGCGATGCGGGCACGCTGGGGCGCTTCCAAAGCCAAGACCGACGCCGGCGACAGCATGAAACTCGCCGACTACCTGCGCACCGACGGCCACCTGCTGCCCCGGCTGGAGCCCACCGAGCCGGCCACTCTCGACCTGCAGGCCCTCACCCGCCAGCGCGCCGACCACATCGAGGCCCGCATCGCCGCCGTCAACCAACTCGCCGCGCTCCTGGACGAACACTGGCCCGGCGGCAAGGCAGTCTTCGGCAAGCTCGACAGCGACATCGCCCAGGCCTTCCTGGAGCGTTACCCGACCCCGGCCTCCGCCGCCAAGCTCACCGCGGGGCGCCTGGAAACCTGGTGCAAACGCCGTGGCTACTGCGGCAAGAAGCCCGGCAGCGTCCTCATCGAACGCCTGCGCTCGGCCCCCACAGCCGCCTCCCGCCTCAGCGAGACGGTCGTCGAGCACCTCATCCGTGTCCAGGTCCAGCTCGTGCACGGCATACGCGCGACCATCCGCGCCCTGGACAAGGCCATCACCGAGGCCACCGCCACGCACCCTTACGCGCCGCTGTTCGCCACCCTGCCGCGCATCGGCACGATCAGCCTCGGCCAGGTCATCGGCGAGATCGGCCCGCTCCTGGAACGCGCCCAGACCTGCGAACAGCTGATCGCCGAAGCCGGCGTCGTCCCCGTGACCCGCGCCTCGGGCAAGTCCCGCACAGTCGCTTTCCGCTTCGCGACCAACCGCAGAGCCCGCGTCGCGCTCACGACCTTCGCCGACAACAGCCGACACGGCAGCCAGTGGGCCGCCAAGATCTACGACGACGCCCGGGCCCGCAAAAAGCGGCACCCCCACGCCGTCCGAATCCTCGCCCGATCCTGGCTCCGGGTGATGTGGGCCTGCTGGCGCACCGGCACCTGCTACGACCCCGACATCCACCAAGCCAACAACAAGATCAACACGACCGCCGACGCCCCCCTGGCGGCATAGAGGTTGACTCAGGAAACTCATACGCCCTCCTCCGGCACCATGAGGACGGTGTCGCGTCCCATGAAGGTGCCGGCGACCGCGCGGACCGGCGTGCCGGGGGCGGCCGGGGCTCCCGCCAGCGCACGGACCACGACATCCTCGGCGAGCCGGACCTCGGCCAGCAGCGCCGCCGGGCGTCCGGCGTCGGAGTCGCCGGGCAGGGCCACCGCGGCCAGGACCGTGCCGCGCCCGGGGAGGAGGGTGGGCTGGAGGGCGTCGCCGTACGCACCGCACAGCTCACAGCCGTAGGTCTGCGGGGGGAAGGAAAGGTGCCGGCAGGTCAGGCAGCGTACCGCGCGCAGGACGACCTCCCGGCCGCCCGCGGGCGGCTCGGCGCCGGAGTCCGGTACGGGGCCGGGCGCCGTTTGCGCCCCGGCCGCCGACCCACCCGGGTCCGCCGTTCCCGCCCCGGCCGCCGACCCACCCGGGTCCGCCGTCTCGGCGGCGGGCGCGTCCGCGTACTCCCAGGGCCTCACCGCGCGGACTCCGGCTCCTCCGCCGCCCACGCGCGCAGGGTGTTCTTGACCACCTTGAGCATCGCGTTGCGCGGCAGTTCCGGCACCAGGTGCACCCGGCGGGGCAGCTTGAAGGCGGCGAGGCGCTCGGCGGCGTGCTCCAGCAGCGCCTCCCGCGTCAGGTCCGACCCCGGCCCCACCTCGCAGTAGGCGACCACCAGTTCGCCCATCTCCTCGTCCGGGACCCCGACCACCGCGGCGTCGACCACCCCGGGGCACTCGCGCAGCGCCTGCTCCACCTCGGCCGGGTAGATGTTCACCCCGCCGCTGACCACCATGTCCTTGGCCCGGCCGGTGACGTAGAGGAACCCGTCCTCGTCGAGCCGGCCGAGGTCGCCGACCCGGAAGAAGCCGTCCTCGGTGAGGTCGTCGCCGCCCAGTTCGGGACCGCCCACGTAGCGGTCGATGGTGAGCGGTGTGCGTACCTGGAGTTCTCCCTCGGTGCCGGCAGGCACCGTGTTCCCCTGGCGGTCCACCACGCGCAGCTCCACCAGGTCGAGCGCCTTCCCGCAGGAGTACGGCTTCTCCCGGTGCAGGTGCGGGGGCATGGAGGTGATGGTGCCGACCTCGGTGGCGCCGTACGCCTCGTGGAGGCGGCCCTCGCCGAAGAAGTCGATCGCCCAGTCCTTGAGCGCGTACGGCACGCTCGCCCCGCCCACCCCGACACGCTCCAGCGAGGAGACGTCGTAGCGCTCCAGCACCTCCGCGGGAAGGGCGCGGAGGCGGAAGAGCATGGTCGGCACCGTGCTCCACTCGGTGATCCGGTGCCGCTGGATCAGCTCCAGCGCCCCCTCGGGGTCGAACCGGTCCATCAGGTACACGGTGCCCCCGGCCGCCAGCGCGCGCTGGGCCTGGCCTTCCCCCGCCCCGTGGTGCAGGGGCAGGGAGACCAGGGTGCGGTTGTCCGCCGTCGCCGGGTAGCGCCTGCGCCGGGCGGCGAGGTAGGCCAGGACGGCGGGCGGCGCGGTGTCGTCGCGGCCGTTGGCCTTGACCACCCCCTTGGGGCGGCCGGTGGTGCCGGAGGTGTAGATCACCGGCCGGGCGCGGCCGGTGCTGACCCGGGGCGTGTCGCGCCCAAGCCGGATCGCGGTGGGCAGGTCGACGCCGGCGCCGTCGCCCCGCAGCGGCACCGCCAGCGTGTCGAGGCCCTCGCACAGCCGGGCGCCCGCGAGCGGGTCGGGGGCGTCGAGGAAGAGCACCCCGGCGCCGCTGTCGGCCAGGACGTGCCGTACCTCGGACACCGACAGCCGCCAGTTGACCGCGACCTGCTGGCGGTCGAGCTTGGCCAGCGCGAGGTTGACGACGAACCACTCCACGCGGGAGTGCAGGTAGACCGCCGCCACCGGGTTGTCCGGGACGGTGCGGTCCAGCCAGTCGGCGAGCCGGTCCGCGGCGCTGTTCCACTCCCGCCAGGTGAGGGTGCGCTCGCCGTCGACGACGGCCGGCTTGTCGGGACAGTCGCGCACCCATGCCTCGGGCCGCCGCATCCGTCCGCCCGCGGTCGGGTTTCCATCGGTCATACGCCTGCTTCTCCTGCCTGTGCCTTCTGGTCGCGGCGTCGCGGGCCCCGCCCGGAGCCGGTGTTCGGGGCCGGTGGTGCGGTCAGTCCTCCGGCGACGGGGCGCCGGTGCGGAAGGCACGGGCGTAGACGTCCGCGGTCCGCGCCGCCCGCGCGCGGGCCGCGGCGTGTTCCCGGGGCCCGGCCATCTCCGCCGCCAGCCTGCGTTCGGCGGCCAGCGCCGTCCGCAGGTCGGTCTCCAGCGAGGCGTTGAGCAGCGCCTTGGCGGTGCCGAGGGCGTATCCGGGGCGTTCGGCCAGGTGCGCGGCGAACGCGACCGCGGCGGGCAGCAGTTCGCCGGGCGGCAGCACCTGGTCCGCCAGCCCGATCCGCAGGGCTTCGTCGGCGCTCACCGGATCGCCCGTCATGATCATGCGGCGGGCCGGTCCCGGCCCCACCAGCCGGGGCAGGCGCGCGGTGCCGCCGCCCTGGGGCAGCGCGCCGAAGCGGATCTCGGGGAGCCCGAGCGTCGCCCCCTCGGCGACGAAGCGGAAGTCGCAGGTCAGCGCGATCTCGCAACCGCCGCCCAGGGCCGCGCCGTTGATCGCGGCGATCACCGGCTTCGGCAGTTGGTCCAGGCCGATCGGCCGGCCGCGCTCCGCCGCGCGCTGCTCGGGTGTCTCCCGCAGGTCAGCCCCGCCGGAGAAGTGCCGCCCCGCTCCGGTGAGCACCACGGCCCCGACCGTCTCGTCGCCGGCCACCCGATCGGTGAGTTCGCGCAGCCGGCGGCGCAGGGCCGCGTCGAAGGCGTTCGCGCGGTGCGGTCGGTTGAGCGTCAGGACGGCGACCCGGCCGTCCTGCGCGTAGAGCACGGTGTCGTCGCCGGCCGTGGGCGGGCGGAGTTCGTCGGGCATGGGGCACCTCGTTTCCGGACTTCGGCGGGCCGCCTCGCGGCGGGATGCCGCGGCACCTGCGGCGGAGTCGGGCTCCAGGCGGCGTCGGACGGCTCCCGGCGGTGTCGGGCCGCTCGACGCGGTGTCAGCCGTTGACCTGCACGACCTCGCCGTTGATCAGGTCCGACAGGGGTGAGCAGAGGTGGAACACGGCCGCCGCGGCCTCCTCCGGCGTGGCCGCCCGGCCGCTCTGGCTGCGGTACCTGCGCTGCGCGCCGGCCTGGGCCTGGGCGTTCTCCCCCAGGCCCAGCGGGACGCTCCGTCCGCCGGTCTCCAGTACGGTCCCCTCCTGGACCGGCCGGCCGAACCGGGTGTCCACCGCACCGAAGGCGACCGCGTTGACGTTGACGCCCAGGCGGGCGTTCTCCCGGGCCGCGGAGCGGGTCAGCCCGATCAGTGCCGCCTTGCCCGCCGCGTAGTTGGCCGCGCCGGGCAGACCCACCAGGGCCGCCCGCGACGACACGTTGACGATCTTGCGCCGGCGCGGCGCACCGGACTCCGCTTCCTTCTTGGCCACCGGCCGCCACCGCGACAGCGCCTCGCGCATCAGCCGGAAGGGCACCAGCGCGTGGATTTCCAGCATCGCCGTGAATTGGTCGTCGGTCATGCGGTGCACCGGAGCGTCCCAGAAATACCCCGCGTTGTTCACCAGGATGTCGACATCCCCGAAATGGTCGACGGCACGCTCGAACACCCGCCGCGGCTGGAGCGGATCCGCGAGGTCGCCCGCGACCGTGAGGACGCGGTCCCCGCCGACCTCCGCGCGCAAATCCTCCAGGAGTTCCGCGTCGAGGTCCGCCGCGCAAATCCGCGCGCCCTGGGAAACCAGCAATCGGACGACCGCCGCTCCGATACCCTGTGCCCCGCCGGTGACGACGGCGACCCGCCCCTGTAACACGTGAACCTCCGCGGTGCACAACGCCGAGCCCGTCCGTGACGGGCAGACGCTACCCCAGCGGATAGTCACTGTAAACTCCCTTCCGCCCGTCTTGGGGTCGCCAACTCCCGTGCACGGATCCGCCATTGCCTTCCTCCCCGCGGTCCGCTTCACTGGACAGTCGTGCAGTCGACGACCGATTCAGGAGGCCGGGATTGGGCACCGAAGAGCTCGTCGCTTTCCCGATGGCCAGGACGAATCCCTTCGATCCGGCCCCGGGCTACGTCGCCCTCCAGGAGGAGGAGCCGCTGACGCTGGCCCGGATGACGGTGGGCAAGCGGCAGGACGTGTGGCTGGTGACCCGCTACCAGGAGGCCCGGGAGGTCCTGGCGGACACCCGGTTCAGCTCCGACTCCCGCGCCCCGGGCTATCCGCTGGTGCGGGCCTTCACCCGGATGATCCGCGACGACCCGCCGGACCACACCAGGTTCCGGCAGATGCTCACCTCCGAGTTCCTGGGCCGGCGGGTGACCGAGCTCCAGGAGGACGTCCAGCGGCTCACCGACGACCTGCTGGACGGGCTGGCCGCGAGGCCCGCGCCCGTGGATCTCGTACGCGAACTGGCCATGCCGCTGCCCTCGCTGGTCATCTGCCGGCTCCTGGGCGTGCCCTACGACCAGCACGAGTACCTCCAGGAGCGCACCGCCGCCGCGCTGAGCAAGGAGTCCACCAACCAGCAGATCGACCAGGCCATCGACGACCTCGGCGACTACCTGGAACAGATCGTCCGCGGCAAGATGGACCACCCCACCGACGACCTGCTCAGCCGGTTCGTCGTCAAGCAGGTGCACGACGGCACCTGCACCTTCGAGGACGCGGTCGACATCGCCCGGCTGCTGCTCGTCGCCGGACACGTCACCACCGTCAACATGATCGGCCTCGGGGTGCTCGTCCTGCTCCGGAACCCGCGGGCGCTGGCCGAACTGCGCGCCGAGCCGCGGCTGATACCCGGCGCGGTCGACGAACTCCTGCGCTACCTGTCCATCACCGGCGGGGTGGCCCGGGTGGCGACCGAGGACGTCGAGGTGGCCGGACGGCTCATCCGCAAGGGCCAGGGGGTGCTGGTCCTGCACTCCGTGGCCAACCGCGACCCGCGCGAGTTCCCCGAGCCCGACCGCTTCGACATCCACCGCGACGCGCACCGCCACCTGGCCTTCGGCCACGGCCCGCACCTGTGCCTGGGCATGCTGCTGGCACGGATGGAGATGCGCGTGGTGCTCGGCTCGCTGATGAGCCGCTTCCCCGGGCTGCGGCTCGCGGTGCCGGAGGAGGAGATCCCGTTCCGCCACGCCATGCGGATCTACGGCATCCACGAACTGCCCGTCACGTGGTGACCCGGGAGGCGGGCACATGGTGACCGGAGAGGCGGGCCCGCAGTGACCGGCGGGGCGGACCGGGAGCCGGTCCCGGTGCCTCTGACCCTCGAACAGCGCATGGGCCTGAGCCCGTACAAGTTGAAGCGCTGGGTCCTGACCCACGGCTGGCGGGTGCGCGGCCCCCTCGACACCGGGCGGCTGCGGGACGCGCTGGCCGAGGTGACACAGCGGCACGAAGCCCTGCGGATGCGCCTGCGGGACGACGACGGGGAGGTCGGGCAGGTCTTCCCGCCGTGGGAGCCCGCCTCGGCGGTCCTGCACGTCCGCGAGATCGCCCCGGAGGAACTGGACGGGGCGGTCTCCCAGGTGCGGGCCGCCGAACTCGACCCCTTCCGGGAGCCGCCGCTGCGCGCGACGGTGCTGCGCGCCGGCCCGGACGACCACGTACTGCTGCTGACGGTGCACCACATGGCCTGGGACGCCTGGTCGGGCGGGCTGCTGTGGAAGGGACTGTGGCATGCCTACCGGCGGGAGCGGCAGGCCCCGCCCGCGCACCTGCCGCCGTCCCCGGGGCGGTACGCCGTGCGCGCGGCCGAACAGGCCGCGTCGGGGCCGGTGCTGACCGGGGAACAGGCCGCCTACTGGCGCGCGGTCGCCGGCCGCGAGCCGGTGCTGTGGCCGCCGGCCGGCACCGCTCCCCCGCTGCCGCAGGCGTCCGACGGGTGGGGCGGCGCCGAGATCGAGGCGGCCCGCCCGGACGCCGGCTTCCCCCGGCGGCTGGCGGAGTTCGCGCGGGCCGCGCGGGTGACGTCCGCCAGCGCGGTCACCGCGCTGTGCCTGGCCGCGCTGGCCCGCGCCTTCGACACGCCGTCGGTACGCGCCTGCTACCAGTACCACGGCCGGGACACGGCGGCGGACTGGGACGTGATCGGCATGTACTGCCGCCGGTTCCTGGTCCGCGCGGATCTGGGCCCCGAGGTGACCTGGGGCGAACTGGCCCGGCGCACCCAGCAGGGGCTGGTGGACGGCGCGGCCCGGTCCGCCGCGCCTTTCACCCTGCCCCGGCTGCGCCGGCTGCTGGAGGCGGAGGACGCGGCGGCGGCGACGGCGACGGACGGGTCGGCGGAAGGTCCGGGGGGTGGCAGCCCCGAGGCCGGGGGCACGGGAGCCGAGGGCTCGGGGGCGGCGGGCCCGGGGGCGGAGCCCGCTCCGGCCCGGCATCCCGCGGTGTCCCCCGTGACGATCAACATCGTGCCCGGCGCGATGCGCGGCGGCCCGGGGAGCGGACCGCCGCCGGACCTGGAGGTCGGGCCGCTGGCCGGAGGCGGCCCCGGGCGCGAGCGGCAGGCCCGCTATCGCGGCCAGTTGTGGGTGATCGTCACCTCCGACCCGGCCCCCGCGTTCTACGTCCACCAGGACCGGACGGTGGTGGAGGACCGCGCGGTGGCCGCGCTGTGCAGGTGCCTCGCCGAAGGGGCCGCACGCCTGGACGCCGCGGCGGCCGAGCGGCCGGTGGCGGACCTGCTCGGCGCTGCGCCGTCGCGGTGAACCGGCGCCCCGGCAGGTCCGGGGCGCCGGGCACGGGGGCACGGAGCAATGGGGGCACGGGGCCTCGGGTCGGGAAGGGCGGGGGGGCAGGCGCGGTGCGCCGGGACCGAGGCGTCGCGGGCCGAACCGTCAGGCCCGAGCCGGTCGGGCTGAGCCGTCAGGCCCGAGGCGCCCGGGCCGAGCCGGTCGTACCCGAGGGACCTGGCCGAGGCGCAGCGACCGAGCCGTCAGAGCCGAGGCTCCCAGACCAAGGCGGCAGGGACGTTCGAACGGCCCGGCGGGAAAAACGCCTGGGGCCGTGCTCGCCCGGCAGCGGCCCCCGGGTTCGATAGGGTGACGGTGCGTGGCGGCCTTGGGGCTGGGCGCGTTCGTCGGCGGAACGTCACGGAGGGACACCCGGTGCGGGACCAATCCATCAGTGCTTTTCTGGAGCAGCTCGCTGCCCGCGTACCGGCGCCCGGCGGCGGTGCCAGCGGCGCGCTGCACGCGGCCCAGGCCGCGGCCCTGCTGGCCATGGTCGGCCGGTACAGCGACGGCCCCGCCTACGACCCGCACCGCGCGCTGGTCGACGACGTCGTGGCCGGCGCGGACCGGGTACGGGACCGGGCGCTGCGGCTGGCCGAGGAGGACGCGGCCGCGTTCGGCGCGGTCGCCGACGCCTACCGGCTGCCCAAGTCCACCGACGCGGAGAAGTCGGCCCGCTCCGCCGCCATCGCCGCCGCGCTGCGGGGTGCGGCGGAGCCGCCCGCCGACACGGTCGCGGTCGCCGCAGAACTGGCGGGTCTGGCCGAGCGGCTCCTGCCGGTCGGCAACCGCAACGTGCTCAGCGACGTGGGAGCGGCGGCCGAGTCGCTGCGCGCCGCGGCCGGCGTGGCCCGTATCAACATCGAGGTCAACCTGGGCGGCATCAAGGACGAGTCCGTCCGCGGCCCGCTGCTGGAGGCGGTGCGGACGGCCGGGGAGGTCATGGTCCGGGCCGACGCGGTCTCGGCCGCGGTCCGCGAGGAGATCACCCGATGAGTGCCGCCGTGCTCTCCGGCAAGGAGCTCGCCGCCGGCATCCGGGCCGACGTGCGCGAGCGCGCCGCCGTGCTGGCCGACCGCGGCACCCCGGCCCGGCTCGCCGTCGTCACCGCCACCGCGGACGAGGCCAGCGCCTGGTACGTGCGCTCGATCGCCTCCGCGGCGGGCAAGGCGGGGTTGGAGTGCGACGTGCGCGACCTGGGCGCGGACGCCACGGTCGAGCGGATCCGCGCCGAACTCGCGCGGCTCGACGCGGATTCGGCCGTGCACGGCGTCATCCTCCAGACGCCGCTGCCGGCCGGCGCCCGCGCCGAGGAGCTCGCCCGCGCGATCGGCCCGGGCAAGGACGTCGACGGCGCCAACCCGCTGTCCCTCGGCCTGCTCGCCGCCGGCCTGCCGGCCTTCGCCCCCGCCACGGCGGAGGCGGTCGTCTCGCTGCTGGAGCATCACGAGGTGCCGCTGTCGGGCCGCCGGGCGGTGGTCGTCGGCCGCTCGACGGTGGTCGGCAAGCCCCTGGCGCACCTGCTCCTGGACCGCAACGCCACCGTGACCGTCTGCCACTCCCGCACCGCCGACCTCGCCGCGGTCGTCCGGGAGGGGGAGGTGGTGGTGGCCGCCGTCGGCCGCGCCGCCCTGCTGACGCCCGGGCACATCGCGGCGGGGGCCTTCGTCGTCGACGTGGGCACCAACCCGACGCCGGACGGACGCCTGGTCGGCGACGTGGACCCGGCCGTCGCCGAGCACGCCGGGGGCCTGTCCCCGGTGCCCGGCGGAGTGGGCCCGGTGACCACGGCCCTCCTGCTGCGGCACACCGTGGAGGCGGCCGAGCGCGCGTGAACCGCCGGCGGTGCGGCCCGGTGCTTCGTCCCGGTCACCCGATCAGGGCGACCGGGGCGGCGGAGGCGATCGGCTCGCTCAGGACGCCCGGGGCGACCGGGCGCGGTCGGCGGCCCAGCCCTCCAGCAGCGCGGCCTCACGCTCGGGCGTGATCCAGTCGGCGCGGCGTACCGCCCGGTCAAGGTCGCCGGGCGCGACGCCGGCGAGCCAGTCCCAGGTGTCCGCGACCGTCTCGGCGAGGGGACGCGGGGTGAAGCCGGCCGAGAGCGCCGCGGACACGTCGAGGTCGTACAGCGCCGCGCCGTCCCCCTCCTCCGGTACCCACACCGGCAGTTCGGTCCAGCTCCGGGCGCCGGCGGACAGCAGCCACGGCTCGGGGACCCACTCCGGGCGGGCCGCGGAGCCGGTGGCCTCGGCGCACGCCTCCATCAGCCCTCCCATGGTGGCGTGCCCGGCCGGACAGGCCAGGTTGTACGCACCCGCCACGGCTCCCTCCAGCGCGTCCAGCAGCCACCCCGCCAGGTCACGGGCGTCGACGTACTGGATACGGCGCCCCGGGCGCCCGGGTGCCAGCAGGGCCTCCCCCGGGCCGGCCGCCCGGTGGCGCAGCAGCCAGCGCGGGAGCCGCCCCGGCCGTTCGTGCGGCCCGAGGACGAGACCGGGCCGGGCCACCACGGCCCGGTCGCCGAACCCCTCGGCCACGGCCCGTTCACCGGCGGCCTTGCGGGCCGGGTAGCCCTCGGTGCGCCCGCCCGGCGAGGCGGGGCGCAAGGGGGACGACTCGCGCAGCGGCCGTTCGGCCACCGGCCACTGATGGGCCATCAGCGTCGAGACGTAGCCGTAGCGGCCGACGGTGTCGCGGAGCAGGGCGACGGTGTCCCGCACCGCTTCGGCCCGGCCCGCCCAGGTGTCGACGACGCAGTCCCACTCGCGTCCCCGGAGCACGTCGAGGGTCCGCGGGTCGGTGCGGTCTCCGAGGAGGTGCTCGACAGCCGGGGGCAGCACCGGGTCCGGCTCGTTGGTGAAGGCGCTGACCCGCCACCCCCGGCCGACCGCCGCGTCCACCAGGGCCCGTCCGACGAAGACCGTGCCGCCGAGCACCAGTACCGAGCGCATTCCCCAGCCTCCCCCTGCCCACCCGCACCCGTCCGCCCACGAACGCCGTCACCCTACGTCCCCCCGCCCACCCCCACCAGCCCGCACCCGCGGCGGGCGCGCAGGGGATGGGTTCGCGCCGCCCGCCCCGGGTCCGGCCCCGGGGCGGGGAAGCGCACCCCGGGGCCGGGGCGGGGTCAGGAGCGCAGGGCGGCGAGGCCGTTCGGGGAGCCGAGCCCGGTGGGGGCGTCGTAGCCCTTGAGGGCGGCGCACATCCCGCTGGTGGCGGGGCACTCCTGGCCGCTGCCGGGGATGCTGACGCCCGGACCGCCCACGACGTCGTTGAGTTCGCCGCGGTGGGCGTACAGGCCCGAGGCGCCGTCGATGCCGGGCGCGGGGCCGGCCATCACGTACATGGCCGCGACCAGTGGCGTGGCCGCGCTGGTCCCGCCGGCGTGCAGCCACCCGCCGGGCAGGCCGTCGGCCGTGTCGGGGGTGCTGTCGTAGACGGCGAGGCCGGTGTGGGGATCGGCGACGGCGGAGACGTCGGCGACGGTCCGGCCGGGACAGGCGGTGTCATGCTGCCAGGCCGGCTTGTCG
Organism: Streptomyces sp. SN-593; assembly: GCF_016756395.1. Classification (NCBI taxonomy): domain Bacteria; kingdom Bacillati; phylum Actinomycetota; class Actinomycetes; order Kitasatosporales; family Streptomycetaceae; genus Actinacidiphila; species Actinacidiphila reveromycinica. The sequence goes on along the minus strand of NZ_AP018365.1, from coordinate 8,047,479 downwards.
ATGTGCGCCGAGCAGGCCGCACCGGCACCGCCGGGGCCCTGGGCCGGGCCCCAGACGGTCTCCGTCCAGCCGCGCGCGGTGTCGCTGCGGCTGAGCGAGGTGCCGCCGACCGCGATGACCGAGGTGAGGTCGGCCGGGTAGGGCGCGTCCAACTGGAAGCCGGAGTCCCCGGACGCGGCGAGGATCGGCACGCCGGGGTGGTCGTAGGAGGCGCGGCGCGGCGGCAGGCCGCCCTTCGCCGTGACGTTGTTGTCGGTGACCGTGCTCTCGGTGGTGCTGTAGCTGTTGGACACCGCGTCGGCGCCGAGTCGGACCGCGGTGTCGACGCCGTCGGCGAGGGCGTCGGCGGAGGCCCCGTCGGCCTCGACCAGGAGGATGTCGCAGTCGGGGCAGGCCGCGGAGACGGCCTCCACGTCGAGGCTGGTCTCCACCGCCCAACTGGCGTCGGCCGCGGGCAGCGGGCCGGCGTCGCCGCGCTGGTCGACCTTGCGGAAGCAGCCGCCTGCGGTGGTGCAGGCCGGCAGGCCGTAGGTGGAGCGGTAGACCGCGAGGTCGGCCTCGACGGTGGGCGCGTCGTAGGCGTCGACGATGCCGACGGTGCGGCCCCTGCCGGCGTGCGCCGCCACCGCGGAGGCGAGGGCGTAGGCGGACTGGAGGTCCGCCGGACCGTAGCCGCCGGGCAGCACGGCGCTGTTCTTGGCGCCGAAGGACCGGGCGCCCGCCGAACCGTCCGTCATCACCTCTGCCTGGCAGGCGAGTTGGCCGGGAGGCGGGGAGGAGCACACGGCCACCGGCGCGGTGGCGGCGCTGTCCGTGCCGTCGGCTCCCGAGGAGGAGGGCGAGGCGGCGGTGATGAGGCCGAGGACGGTCGCGGCGACGCCGGCCGCGGCCACCACGGGCCGGATGAGGCGGGTCTTCGTCACGGAGGACTCCTGAGAGGCTGTCATGGTCGCGGTCACCGCACCCGGTAGGCGGCGGGCAGTACCTGGTCGATCCGGTTGCCCTGGCCGTCCCAGGCGGCGAGCTTGAAGGAGACGGTTCCGCCGCCGGCACGCGCGGGCACGGTGTAGTCGGCCCGGTAGTCGCCGTGGGCGCCGGTCAGGTGCAGGTCCTGCCAGTTCCCGCCGCCGTCGTAGGACACCTGGAGCCGGGCACCGGTGACCGCGGGGGCGGCGGCGTACTGCTGGCGGGTCACGTGGAGGTCCACGGTGTGCCGGCCGGTGGTGAGCCGGTGCTGGAGGTCGGCGTCGGTGTCGGTGGAGGCGAACAGCAACGGCAGCGCGGCGCAGGAGTCGACCGGCCCGGCGCAGTGCACGCGGTCCGGCAGCGCCCCGCCCCGGCCCGGGTCGGCGGTGAACGTCCACGTCGTGTCGGTGCTGGGCGCCAGCGTCACGCCGTCGCGGACGGTGTGCTGCGCCAGTTGGTAGGTGGCGCGGCCGGCCGGGACCGGCACGTCGGCCTCGTACAGGCCGTCGGAGCCGGTGGCCAGCAGTTGCCCGTCGCGGGTGAGGGTGACCGTGCTGGTCTGGTCGAAGCCCAGGCCGAGGGTGCCGGGCATGGTGTCGCCGGAGTCGCCGATGGCGAACACCATGGTGTCCGCGCTGGCGCAGGCACCGCAGTAGACCGCGGAGGAGCCCCGGTCCAGTTGGACGCTCGGGTGCGGTGCGTCCGCCTCCCAGGTCTCGGTGAGCCGGCTGCCGGGACGGTAGACGGTGTCCGCTCCGTAGAGCGTGTCCGAGGTCTGGTCGTCCTCGACCGCGGAGCGCCAGTTGAGGTCGCCGGGCGAGCTGACGTACTCGGTACGGACCGTGCCCGGGGTGAGGAACTCGAATCCGGTGGCGGTCTGCGTGCCGGCGGTGGCCGCCCACACCGGCGTCACGTCGTTGACGAGCAGGTCGGTGCCGGTCGGCCCCTCGGGCGCGGAGTAGGTCCGGGTGACCGTCGCCAGCGCGGACGCCTTGACCGAGGTCGGGTACGAACTCGGCAGGCTCTGGTAGGAGTTGGCTATGTGGTACGCGTAGGGGCGGGCCGTGCCGGCCGGCGAGGCGAGGTCGGCGGTGGTCACCACCTCGAACCGGCCGTGCTCGACCGGCGCGGTGGTGTTCAGCAGGCTGCCGAGCGGGGAGGAGCCCATACTCTGGAGCTGGAGGACGGGACCCGCGGCGTCGCTGGAGGTCGAGCCGTCGCTGCGGTAGAGGGCGATCGCGGTGTTGGTGACCGTCGCCGGGCGGGGCGTGGCCGGGACCTGGACCTGGTGCGTCGCGGTGCGGGCGTCCAGGGTGATGCTCGTGCCGTCCCCGACCGTGACCTCCGGCGCGACGGTGACGCGCCCGCCGTCGAGGTAGACGGCCGTGTAGTGGCCGGTGGGCACGGCCAGCTTCAGGACGCCGTTCGTGACGGCGAACAACTGGTTCGTGTACGTGGTGTGGTCCGCGTCGACGAGGAAGAGCAGGCCCTGGAAGGCGGGCTGCCCGTCCGCGTCGATCAGGTGCGTGGTCAGCCGGCCCATGGTGTACGTGTCGTGGCCGGCCGGCTGCGCCTTCCGATCCGCCGGCGCGAACGGGGAGGAGCCGCAGGTGCGTTGGGCCAGCGCCGTGGTGTCGTAGCCGGCGAGGGCGCCGGTCCCGCCCTGTTCGGCGACGTCCTCGGGGACGAGGTACTGGTGGCCGTTGCGGGTGAAGCCGAGCATGGTCCGCCCCGCGGCGGCGGCCGGATCGGCGAGGTGGGCGCCGTCGGCGGTGACGGTGGCACCGAGGCCGCCGGGGAGGGTGACCTGGCAGTCCGCGGTGGCGGCCCGGGCGCCGGAGGTCTGGGTGAAGGCGGCCGGCGGGCTGCCCTGCGCGGCGGACGAGGGCACGAAGAACAGGCCGCAGGCGGCGGTGAGCGCCAGGGCCCACGTCGCGCTCCTGCGGAGCCCGGCCGGGGCTGAGGGTCGTTTCAAGGGGTGTTCACCTTTCGGTGGGCGGGGGCACGGGCCGGTGCGTCAGAGGGGTTCGTATCCCGTGCAGGGGTGGTCGTCCGGGTCCTCGGGGGCCGCGGTGGGCGGGAGTTCGGCCGGCCGGCCCTCGGGGAGCGGCCGGTCCTCGGGAGGCGGTCGGTCGTCGGGAGGCGGTCGGTCGTCGGACGGTTCGGGTCCGGCCGGACGCCCCTCGGTCGGGGCGTCCTCACCAGGGCTGCTCATGGGCGCTGAGCTCCGTTTGCTGTCGCGGAACGTGCGGTACGCCGGGTGAGTATGGTCCGGGGCGGGCGCCGAGCGATGAGTCAACTGACCTAAAGTTCGCCGGAGATGCGCCGGGGATGCGCCGGCGGTTCGCCCACGCGCCCACCGGTTCGTCCCCACGCGGGAGCGGCCGGGGGCGGCCGGGGGCGGCGGTGGGCGGTCGGGTGCGGCGGGGCGCGGCCGAGAGCGGCGGGGGGCGAAGGGCGTTGTCCCGGGCCCGCCGACGGCCTCGGAGGGAATCCCGGGTGCGTCGCGGGCCGTGTTCCGGCGTGTTCCGGCGCGGCGCCGACGTGCCGCGCCGGGCCGACGGTCCCGCCGCGGCGGGCGGGGTTACACGTCCGGCTCCGCTCCCCCGGGCGGTTCGGCCGCGGGCTCGGCGGGGGTGACGCCGGCCCGGAGCGCGGCCACCGCCAGGGCGGTACGGGAGTTGACCTGGTGCTTGCGCATCGCGGAGTTGAGCTGGGCCGCGACGGTCTTGGGCGAGCGGGACAGCGACCTGGCGATGTCGGGGGTGGACAGTCCGGTCAACATCAGCCGCACCACCTCCAGTTCACGGGGCGAGAGCTGGTCCCCGTAACCGCGCCGGCCGCTCCGGCCGCGCTGCCGGACGGGGGTGGCGAGGCGGGCCGGGGCGGCGAGCCGGGCGGCGTCGTGGTGGGCGCCGAGGTCCCTCAGCCCGGCTTCGACGCGAGCGAGCAGGTCGGCCGCCCGTCCGGCGTGGCCGGCCGCGGCCAGTGCCCGGGCCTGCCGTTCCCGGGCGAGCAGGGCGGCGTGCGGACGCGGCAGCCGGTCCCACGCGGCGGCCGCCGCCTCCCAGCGGTCCGCCGCCACCTCGGCGGGCTCGCGCGCGTCACCGACCAGGGCCCGGCAGACCGCCAGCGAGGCCGCGGCGGTCAGCGCGGTGCACCCCCGGAGCCCCCGGGCGTAGCGGGTGACGAGTGCGTCGGCCTCGTCGGTGCGGCCGGCCGCCGTCAGCGCCTGGACCCGGACCGGGGCGATCTCGGTGGCCCACAGCCAGATGCCCTTGCGGGTGACGACCCGCATGCCCTCCTCGGTGAGGGCGAGCGCGTCGGCGCCGCGGCCCCCGGCGAGCCGGGTCGCCGCGAGGGCCGCCGTGGGCTCCAGGGGCAGTTCGACGAAGCCGCGCCGGCCGGCCTCGGCCAGCACATGCCCCAACCGCTCGTCGGCGGCGGCGAGTTCCGCCGGGTTGGTGGAGGTGGCCGAGGTGAGCAGGGCGGTGAGCAGGAGGCTCTCCAGGGCGATCAGCGGCTCCGCCTCGATGACGGTGAAGGCGGCGAGGCGCTCGGCGAGTCCCTGCCAGGCGCCGCTGAACCAGTCGAGGTGGGCCAGCGTGATCCCCGCCATGTCCCGCAGCCGCAGGTGGCCGCTGCCCTCCGCGAGGTCGACGGCCCGCAGCAGGCGGCGCCGCGCCTCGGGGTAGAACCCCCACCGCAGCGCGGCGTCACCGATGTTGAGGTCGGCCCGGATCACACTGAGGATGTCGGCCGTGCCGTCGGCGTCCTCGGTGATCTCCCCCAGGAGGTCCCAGCCGCTGGGATCACCCATCTCCAGCAGGGCGGTCAACCGGTCGATGCGGAAGGGGAGTCGGCGCTCCACGCGGACGCGGGCCTCCACCAGTCCGGTCGACTTCTCCAACCAGCGGCGATGGGCGGTCACCGGCCAGTCCGCACCGCCCGGACGGCCGAGCGCGCTCATCGCCGAGGCGGCCTCGTGGGGGCGGTCGTCGAGGTCGGCGAGGGCGCGTTCGAGTTCGGCGGCGCCGTTCGCGTACTGCCCGGCGTGCAGCAGCATGCGACCCAACTGGGCGCGTACCTCGCCGCGTTCGGTGCGTGCGAGGGCGCCGCCGTCCAGCAGGGCGCGCAGCACCTGGAGCAGTTCGGAGCTGAGGAGGTAGCCGGAGAAGGCGTAGACGGGGAACTTCCGGCACATCCGCACCACCGCGCCGGCGGGCAGGCCGCCGGAGGACAGCAGGGCGTGCAGCGCCGTGACCGCGCTCGGCTGGTCGCCCGAGGCGAGGGCGAGATCGGCGGCGAGTTCGGTGTAGTGCCGCCAGCCCTCGGTGTCGCCGGCCTCGCCGAAGTGGTGCGGGAGCCGGGCGATCGGAATCGGTTGCAGGGCCTCCAGGGCGCGGCCGGCGCGCAGGTGGAAGGCGCGCCGCTCGCCGCCGGGGATGTCGTCGTAGACTGCGCGGGCGGCCAGCAGGTGGCGGAAGCGCACGCGCCCGGTGGGCTCCTCGACCAGTGCCCTCGCTCTCACCGCGGCGGCCAGCGCGCTGCGGCCGCGGTCCGCGGGCAGTCCGGAGACGGCGACCACCACCTGCGGTTCCGTGCCCTCGGCGAGGACCGCGGCCGCTCTCAGGACCCGTCGGGCGTCGGGGGCGAGCCGGGCGGCACCCTCCAGGACGGCGTCGCGGATGGTGGGCGGGACGGCGATCCGGGTGAGGGTCCTGCGCCGCCACTCCCCGTTGCGCCGGATCAGGTCGGCGCGGTCGCTCAGCAGGCGCACGGACTCCTCGACGGCGAGCGGGAGCCCCGCGGTGTGCTCGTGCAGGAACGACGCGAAGGCCCCGGAGACGTGCTCGTCGTGGAGCATCGAGGAGACCAACTGCCCGGTGTGGGCGACGGTGAGCGGATGGAGCACGATCCGCAGGTGGGTGGTGCCGGCGGTCGGTTTGGCGGTCAGGCGCAGCAGTTGGGAGCCGGACGGCACGTCCTCCGGGCGGTAGGTCAGCACCAGGCTGATCCGGTGCGCGGCGGGCCGGGTGGCCAGGAACAGCAGGAAGTCCAAGGTGGCGGGGTCGGCCCAGTGGGCGTCCTCGACGACGAGGACGGTCGTGGCGCACCCCGCGAGGAGTTCGTGAAGAGCGCGGAAGAGGCGGTGCCGGGCGGCCCCGGCGTCGTCGAGCGGTTCCGGCGCGGGCGGCAGGGTGTCCGCCCACTCCGGGAACAGCGGCCGCAGGGCGCCGGCCAGGGAGCTCAGGCCCAGGTCGGTGACATGGGTACGGGCCTGGCGCACGGCGTCCACGACGGGGGCGAGCGTGAGGGGCTCGCGGAAGGGCGGGCAGCCCGCGACCAGCGCGCCGGCGAGCGCGGGCTGCGCCAACGCCTCCTGGAGCAGCCGGGTCTTGCCGATGCCGGCCTCACCCTCGATCAGGACGGTGGCCGGGGCGGCGGCGGTGAGCGCGTGCACGGTCCGCCGGAGTTCCGCCGAACGCCCGACCAGCCGGGGCCCGCGGACCGTGGGCTCGCCGTCCGGCGTCGCGGGGTGTTCTGCCAAGGCCGTGCCCTTCCTCCCCGGGACCGCTTCGGGCGGCGGTCGAGCCCTGACGTCCCGTCATCGAGGTCCCCGCCGAGCGATCGGTTCGGCGCCGGCCCATTCTGTCCCCGCCGGGGCCCTGGTGACCAGGGGGTTCCCTGGTGCGGTCCGACCCGCCCGGTCCCGCGCCGGACCCGCCCGATCCCGCGCCGGCCCTGCCCGGACCCGCGTGCGCCGTGATCCGCTCCGGCCGGAAGCCCGACGTCGAAGAGACCGAGCCGGACCGAATCGGACCTGACCGGACCCGATCCGACCGAACCTGATCCGACCGGACCGACCGGCGGACGATCCGAACTCTGGGCGCGTCCGCGGGAAGAACTCGCTGCGAATCCTTCGAACGGGCGCGGCCGGGCGGCCGCGGATTACTCCACGGCAGATCCCCGACATCGCGGAATTCACCGGGAAAAGGGCAGATCCGGTGGTCATCGCCGTCATGGATCCGGTCGGCTCGCCGCCGTGGCGCGGCGGGAGGCGGGAGAGCCCGGCAATTCCGCCCGTATACCGATCGGGATGAGCACGGCCTCTCGCCGCCCGGGGAACCTGTCGGCTCACGCGTTCCGCGCACTCGGTCGCGCCCTGTCCGATCCGGGCCGAGGACGCCCCGACCCGCCGCGTGCTCCTGCCCGGAGGAGTGGCCGAAACACCCCGCTCCCGGCCGCTTTCCTCCCACACGCCGACCCCGACCGCAGCCGACGACCCGCCGTCCCTCCCTCCAGCGCCCAGAAGGACGCCCCTGGCAGGGGACATCGCGGCCTTCGCCGACCTTCCCCCCAACGGATGACAAACACCCGGCACATTCGGCAAGGACGACAACCCGGCCGAATTCGCATCCCGTTCGCCGCCGCCACGTCACAGATCAATGCAGCGAAACCGCACCAAAACGACTTTGCACAGCCATTGCACAGGGGGTAGACGCCGCCCCGGCGCCCTGCTTTCATTCTTGCCGTCCACTTTTCCAACGTTGGAAAGATGGTGGGGCCCACACTCCGCCGTTGGACGCCGAGTTCTCCCACGGAGAGGTGTATCCGCAGTGAGACCAGGCAGATTCCGCCCACCGAACCGACGCCGACTCATCGCCCTCGTGCCGTTGCTGCTGGGCGCGGCACTGCTCGCCCCGACCAGCGCCGGCGCCGCGGGCCCGGCCCCCGCCGCCGGGACCGCGGCACCCGCCGCCGACACCCCGCAGGGCCTGCGCGCGGACTACTACCTCAGCTCCGACGCCACGTCCCTGGACTTCGCGCAGTACAGCAGCACCGGGGTCGAGAACTCCCTCAACGTCCCCGACCTGCTCCCCACGCTGCGCGACTACGCGGGCTCCACCCTCAACGTCGCCGCGCACTGGACCGGTCAGCTCGACGTCCCCGCCGGCGGCACGTACACGTTCTACATCAAGGGCGACAACGGCTTCCGCATGTCGCTCGACGGGTCGAGCGTGATCGACCACTGGACGACCGACTGGGACGTCCAGACGCAGTCCGAGCCGATCACGTTGACCGCCGGCCTCCACACCCTGGCGTTCGACTACAACCAGGGCAACGGCGGCGCGTACATCACCACCGAGTGGTCGGGCCCCGGGATCGCCCGGCAGGCGATCCCCGACTCCGCGCTGCACCTGCCGGCCGGCTTCACCGCGCCCACCGTCGACGCCGCGGTCACGTCCTCGGGCACGACCGCGACCGTGCAGTTGCCCGGAGCGGTCACCTCGCTGCCGTCCGACATCGGCAAGCACCTCGCGGTCATCGCCGGCACCAGCCGCTGGACGCCTGACATCGATGTCAACCCGGCCGACCCGACGCAACTGCTGCTGACCGCGGGGAAGTCCGACATCCCCGCCGCGCTGAAGTCGAAGGTGCGGATCAGCTACGACGGGCAGGGCGGCCTGGCCACCGCCGCGGGCCCCGTCCCGCTGTTCTCCGGCCTGGCGACCAACGACTCCACCTGGTACTTCGCCACCAAGTGGGCCAAGGAGGTCAGCCCGAAGAACGCGCTCCCGGACTACCCCCGGCCCCAGTTGACGCGTGACAAGTGGCAGAACCTCAACGGGACCTGGCAGTTCGAGGGCACCACCGAGGACGCCGCGCTGCCGAAGGGCAGGCTCAGCGGGTCGATCCTGGTGCCGTACCCGATGGAGGCGCCGCTGTCGGGCGTCGCCGAGCACCACGACTGGTCCCTGTACCAGCGCACCTTCAGCGTTCCGCAGAACTGGCGGGTCGGCTCGGGCAACCGGCTGAACCTCAACTTCGGCGCGGTGGACTACGAAGCCTGGGTCTACGTCAACGGCCGGCAGGTCGCCCACCACGTCGGCGGCTACGAGGCGTTCACCGCCGACGTCACCGACGCGCTGGTCGGGCGCGGTGCGCAGACCGTCACCCTGAAGGTCAAGGACACCATCGACCCGAACACCCCCACCGGCAAGCAGTCGAGCGACCCCAGCGGCATCTGGTACACGCCGTCCTCCGGGATCTGGCAGACGGTGTGGATGGAGCCGGTGGCCAAGGCGAGCATCGACTCGCTGGTCCTGACGCCGAACCTGTCGAACGACACGCTGTCCGTGACCGTGCGCCCGTCCGCCGGCACCCCCGCCTGGGCCCTGGTCAACGCCACCGCGTACGCGGGCGGCAAGCCGGTGGGCACGGTCATCGGCACCGTGGGCGGGAAGCTGACGCTGCACGTGCCCCATCCGGAGCTGTGGAGCCCCGACCACCCGTACCTGTACGACCTCAAGGTCTCCCTCACCGACGGCCTGTCGTACGACTCGGTGGGCTCGTACTTCGGCATGCGGTCGGTGTCCGTCGCCAAGGTCGGCGGGGTGAACAAGGTCGAGCTGAACGGCAAGCCGACCTACCTGCTGGCCAACCTGGACCAGGGCTTCTGGCCCGACGGCATCTACACCGCGCCGACCGACGCGGCCCTGAAGTCCGACCTGGAGCTGGACAAGCAGCTCGGCTTCAACACGGTGCGCAAGCACATCAAGGTCGAGCCCGCGCGCTGGTACTACTGGGCCGACAAGCTCGGCCTGATGGTCTGGCAGGACATCCCGAGCCGCAACGTCGGGCCCGGCGCGAGCGAGGCCAGCGACGAGGCGTTCAGCGACCAGGCCCACGAGATCGTGGACCAGCACCTCAACGACCCGTCCGTCATCGTGTGGACCATGATGAACGAGGGGTGGGGCGAGCAGTCCAAGGAGGCCACCGGCGCACTGGCCGACTCGATCAAGCAGCAGGACCCGAGCCGGCTGGTCGACGCCGCGTCCGGTGTCAACTGCTGTGCCTCGCAGGGCGACTCGGGCCGGGGCGACCTGATCGACTACCACGTCTACCACGGTCCGGCGTTCCCGTCGCCGGACGCCACCCGGGCGGCCGTGGACGGCGAGCACGGCGGGTACTCGCTGAACATCCCCGGCCACATCCTGGGCGTCTCCGGCGGCCAGAACTACGGGGGTGACGCCTCGACCGTCGAGGAACTGACCCAGGACTACGTCGACAACACCGGTCAGTTGCTGTCCGCCGCCGCCGGGAACCTGTCCGGTTCGGTGTACACGCAGCTCAGCGACGTCGAGGGCGAGCTGAACGGGCTGATCACCTACGACCGGGCGGTCCTCAAGGTCGAACCCGGGCCGGTGCGGGACATCAACCGCAGGCTCATCGCGGCCGGGGCCGCGGCGGGCACATCCTGACCCCTCCGACCGGTCGACACGGCGACGTCCCACCGGGACGGTGCCCGAAGGCCCGGCGGCACCCCGAGTGCCGCCGGGCCCCGCGCGTTCCCGAGCACCGGCCGGTCCGCCGGAGGAACGGCGACCCTAGAGGTCGACGACGACCTTGCCGCGTACGTGCCGGCCGGCCTGGAGCTCGACCGCGCGACGGATCTGCTCCACCGGGAAGCTCGCCGCGACCGGTACCCGCACGTCGCCGGCCGCGACCAGGCGGGCGAGCTCTTCCAGGGCGCCGGGGGCCGCGTTCGCGCCGTTGGCCGCGGACACGCCCTCGACCTGCGCGGCGATGGTGCAGATCCGGCCGTCCGGGACGCCGAGTTCTCTTGCGGCCCGCACCGTCTCCGTGCCGTGCAGGTCGAGGGCGGCGGTGACACCGCCGGGGGCGAGCGCCCGGACCCGGTCGACCAGCCCCTCGCCGTAGGCGACCGGTTCGGCGCCGAGATCCCGCAGGAAGCCGGACGACGACGCCGACCCCGTCCCGATCACGCGCGCTCCCGCGATCCGGGCCAACTGGACGGCGAACACCCCGACCCCGCCTCCCGCACCGCCGATCAGCACGGTGTCGTGCGGACCGGGGCGGATCAGGGCGAGGGCGGCGGACGCCGTGCGGCCGGCGATCGCCAGGGTCGCGGCCGTGCGGTCGTCGACGGCGTCGGGGGTGCGATATGCCTCGTTCGCCGCGATCCCCCCGGCCGACTCGACCACCACGAAGTCGGCGACCGCGCGGGACAGGGCGCTGCCGAACACCCGGTCGCCGGCGGCGAACCCGGTCACCCCGTCGCCGACCTGGTCGACCACTCCCGCGTAGTCGGTCCCGAACCCGGCCGGGAGGCTCAGGCCGAACCGGGCGGCGGCGTCCGCGTCGGCGGTCATGACCCAGTCCATCGGGTTCAGACCGGCCGCCGCGACCCGGACCCGGATCTGCCCCGGGCCCACCGGAGGCACCGGCACCTCGCGCACGTCGAGGACCTCGGGGCCGCCGAACTCGTCGAGCCGGACCGCCCTGCTCCTGCCCGCCGCCGGTCGATCGCGCCGCTCCTGCATGGGCACCTGCCTCCTTGGGGTCGAGCCACCGGGATGGAAACGGACTATGCTCCGTTTCCATGGACGACCGTAACACAAACGGAGCACGATCCGTTTCATCGGAGGCGGCGGCGGAGACCGAGGCGGCGGCGACGCGTGCGCCACGGGCGGACGCCGCCCGTAACCGCGACCAACTGCTCGCGGTGGCGACCCGCGTGTTCCTGTCGGCCGGCACCGAGCCGTCGATGCGGGCGATCGCCCGCGAGGCCGGGGTCGGCATCGCCACGCTCTACCGGCACTTCCCGACCCGCGAGTCGCTGGTCGACGCGGTCTACCGGGACCAGGTGGTGCGGCTGACGTCCGGCGCCCACGCGTTGCTCGGCCGGATGCCGCCGGCTGCGGCGATGCGGCGCTGGATGGACCTGTTCGGCGACTGGATCGCGGCCAAGAACGGCATGCTCGACACGCTGCTCGCGATGATCGAGGCGGGCGAGATCGCCCACGCGCACACCCGGACCGAGCTGCTGACCGCCATCACCACGATCCTCGACGCCGGCCGTGCGGCGGGCGACCTCCGCTCCGACGTCACCGCCGACGACATCGCCGCCGCCCTCGTCGGCACGTTCACCGTGGCCCCCCGGCCCGGCCACGAGGCCAAGGCCGGCCGCCTGCTGGACCTGCTGATGGACGGGCTGCGCCCCGCCCCTGGGCGGCCCTGAGGCCGCGGGGCCGCCTACCGACCGGGGTCTTCGACCGGGACGACGCGGCGGCGGCCGGTGCGCGGAGGGCCGAGCAGCGGGCGGCCGTCACCCCGCTGGGCGAGCCGGCCGTGTCGGAGGAGGTCGCGGCCGCGGCGGTGTGGCTGTGCTCGCCGGACGCCTCCTACGTCACCGGCACCACCCTGTCGGTCGACGGCGGCCGCCGGGCCTGAGCGGGGCCGGCGGCCCGTCCGCCCGGGATGGCGCGGGTGCCCCGACCGGCGCGACACGCCGCGCGGACCGAGACGGCCGCGCCATCCCCCGGCCGTCTCCGGCAACCGCGCGTCCCGGCGAAGGCGACGGGCGACCGGCGACCGGCGACCGAAGGACAGGGCAACCGCCCGATCGCGGGGGATCGGTTCGGTGACGAGGGCGCGGTCACAGCACGCGCAGGGCGCTGCCCGCGTCCCGCTCGCGCCGGGCGAGCGCGTGCAGCACCGCCCGGTCGCCGTGCCGGGTCCGGGCGGCCGCGACCAGCAGGTCCACCGCCACGGCGACCGCCCCTTCGGGCACCTGTGACGGCTCGCCCACGCTGAGCGCGAGGTCGTCCAGGTGCACCGCCAACTCGACGCAGCGGGTCCGCAGGTACTCGTCGAGCAGCATCTCCTCGCCCGGCCGGTGCAGAACCGCCACCCGCCGGTCGGCGCTCTCCGCCCCCAGCCGCCGCGCCAGCCGCTCCCACGCCGCGCGGGCCTGCTCCGCCACGGCGGCCGGGCCGGCCGCCGCGGTCTCCTCGCTGCGGGAGCGCACCCCGACGTTCAGCGCGGAGTCGGGGCGTTCGGTGTCGACGAGGCGCGCGTAGTACCGCACCGCCGACACCGGTTCGGCGGCGGCGCCCGTCGCGCCGTCGAGGAACCACTCCACCTGGAGCACGCTCCGCGCCAGGTGGCCGGCCAGCCCGCCCACCGACATGCCGGGGAGCACGGACCCGGTCCTCCAGCGACGGGCCACCGGCTCGGTGGCCAACAGGCGCACCGCGCTCTCGGCGGCCCGCAGGTACGTGTTCCGGACACCGTCGGTCATGGCGGCATGCTCCCAACATCGGTGCCACGGGGGCCGGTTCGTCCAGCACGTGGACCGCGCCGCCCGGCCCGCCGGCTCTCCCGCGCGCCCTGCTGGCGCCCTGCCCGCGCGTCCTGCTGGTGCCCTGCCCGCGCCCTGCCCGCGGTGTTCCGGCGCCGTGCCCCGTCCGGGCCCGCCCGCCCCGCTCCCCGCCCGTCCCCTTCGCCGGGCCTTCGCTCCGGCTTCGCTCCCCCCGCATTACCTCCGCGGTAATCGACGCTGCGTGACGGCTGCGGCAGGGTGTGCGCTGTCGCCGGAGAACGCGACAACGCACCGACCGCGTGCGCCCGTACGAAGAAGGGACACCATCGCCGTGACCGCACACGAGGACGCCGTCGAACGCTACTTCGCGGCCTGGAACGCCACCGCCCCCGAGGAGTTGGCCAAGGCCGTCGCCGCGGCGTTCACCGAGGACGGCACCTACACCGATCCGCTCGGGGTGGCGACCGGGCACGAGGGCATCGCCGCCGCGATCGCCGGCGCCCACCAGCAGTTCCCGGGCTTCGCCTTCACCCTCACCGGTTCGCCGGACGCGCACCACAACGTGGCCCGCTTCACCTGGGACCTCGTCTCCGGCGCCGACGGTTCCGCGCCGGCGGCCGGATTCGACGTGATCACGCTGGCCGACGACGGCCGCATCAGCTCAGTCAGCGGCTTCCTCGACCGGCTGCCGGGAGCCTGACGGCCCGGTCCGGTCGGCCGACCGCAGGAAGGCGGCCGTGTCCGCGTCGGCGGGCAGGAACGCCTCGACGGCCAGTTCGGAGACGGTCACGTCCATCGGCGTGTTGAACGTGGCGACGGTCGAGACGAAGGACAGCAGCCGCCCGTCCTTCTCGATCCTGAGCGGCAGTGCGAGGGGGTAGGGCACCGTGTCGTGCGGGCCCGCCGCCTGGTCCGCGGGGGTACGGTCCCGGCCGTCCGGGGGCGGATAGGCGGCCATCTCCTCGTACAGGCCGCGCAGCGCTCCGGCGGAGCGCAGCGCGGCCTGCCGTCGTACCCGTTCCAGCAGGTGCGCACGCCACTCCGGGAGGTTGCGGATCCTCGGCGCCAGCCCCCTCGGGTGCAGCGTCAGCAGCATCCCGTTCACCGGCGGCCGCAGCAGGCGGTCGTCCACTCCGTCGAGCAGGGCCCACAGCCCGCTGTTGGCGGCCACGATGTCGTACATCCCGTCCATCACGAGCGCGGGATACGGTTCGTAGGCGGTCAGCAGGACGTCGAGGCCCGTGCGCAGCGGCTCCACCGCGGCGTCGTCCAGTGGGGTGCGCGGGTAGTACGGGGCGAAGCCCGCGGCCACCAGGAGCGCGTTGCGCTCCGGCACCGGCACGTCCAGCCGCTCGGCCAGGCGCAGGACCATGGCACGGCTCGGCGCGGACCGGCCGGTCTCGATGAAGCTGATGTGCCGGGCGGAGGTGTCGGCCTCCAGGGCCAGGGCAAGCTGGGTGAGGTGCCGCCGGGTGCGCCAACCCCGCAGCAGCGCGCCGACGCTCACGTCGTCGCCCGTCCTGGTCACGGCAGTCGCCATGGTGCCGACGGTATCCCACCGCCCGGCCGGGACGTTCCGCCGCACCGCGGCGACCGGTCCGGCCCCGGTGCTACTTCGTCGCGACCCACACCGTCCAGTCGTCGCACTCCCGGACACCGCCGGCGCCGCCGAGCCGCTCCACGACGAAGTCGGCCAGCTCGCCGAGCTGTTCGTCGTCCAGGAGGTGCAGGATCGACCGGCCGGTGCGGGCGAGCAGGTCCTGCCGGACCTCCTCGGCACCGCCGTACACCCGGCGGGTCTCGCGCAGCGTGTGCACCTCGACGGAGTGCAGGCCGGCTCCGGTCATGGCGCGCACGGCGGCGGCCGACGAGGGGCGGCGCGCCCGCTCGGAGTCCAGCAGGAAGGGGAACCGCTCGAAGAAGTAGCCCCGCAGGTGGGACGGCGACCCGGGCCGCGTCACGTCCTCGATGGTGCGGTCCTGCACGATCAGCCGTCCCGAGGGCGCCAGCACGCGGGCCGCCTCCGCGAAGCACGCGTCCAGGTCGTCCAGGTGGTGGATGAGGGCACGGGCGAAGACCACGTCCACGCTCGCGTCGTCCAGGCCGGTGGCGTAGGCGTCGGCCTGGCGGAAGGAGAGGCGGTCCCGGTCGCCGCAGTTCTCGCGCGCGCCGGAGAGCATGGCCGCCGAGAAGTCCAGCCCGACCACCGAGGCGGCGCCCAGGTCCAGCCACGCGGCGCTGTAGATGCCGCCGCCGCAGCCCACGTCCGCGACGCGCAGCCCCTCGCCCCCGCCGAGCGCGCGCATGAGCCGCGCCCAGTCGTCCGCGGCGGTGCGCCGCGCGTACGTCATACGGTTCGACCGGTCATGGAAGTCGATCTCCATCGCGCCCCCTCGCGCCCGCAGGATATGTCGACGTCAAGTATCTTGATGCCAAGCTACCACTTCCGCGGGTCACCGCCAGGGCCGGACCGCTGCGCCGGCGAGCCGGAACCGGCCGGAACGGACGCGAGCCAGGCCGCCGTGTCGTGGGGGTGGACGAAGCGGAGCGTGTCGAGCGGGGCGAAACGGGGATCGCGGGTACGGCTCCCCACCTCGCGGCGGCGGGTCCCGTGGTGGGACCACGCCCACCAGGCCGGGTGCTCCCGGCTCAGCCAGCCCGCCCAGGTCTCCCGGTTCCCGCCGAAGACGACCTCGCGGGTGACGGTGCGCCGCAGGGAACGACGGAGGACGCGCGGCATGACGACGCGCCTGGGGTAGTCCAGCCAGACCACGGTGTCGGCCCGGCCCCACAGCAGATCGCGGACTTCGGGATAGCCGAGGGAGTCCACGACCCAGTGGGGCTCCGCGGCGAGCCGTGCCACGTCCCCGGCCAGGTTGTCGTTGACGGCCCAGCCGGGGCCGGTGAAGTACAGCGCGTCCATCTCGTGGAAGGGCAGGCCCAGTCGGCCGCCCAGGGCGCGGGCGAGCGTGGACTTGCCCGCGCCGGTGCTCCCCACCACCAGGATCCGTTCCACGCGCGCACCCTACCCCGGGCCCGCGGACCGGTCAGTTGGGGGCGGCGGCCATCGGTCGGCGGGTGGCCCCGGACAGGAGGGCCCCGCGCGGCACCCGGGTGCCGGCGGCCAGCGCCCGCCCCACCGGGTAGGCGAGGGCGGCGGCCGGGAGCGCGCCGGGCCGGCCGCTCAGCCGTACCTCGACGGTGCCCGCGGCCCGTTCGGCTCCCCCGTCGGGTGCCGCGGGCAGGTCCAGGCGCCGCAGGGTCTGGCGGGCGACCGCCTCGGCGCTGTCGTACAGCGTGACCCCGGCCGGCAGGCTCTCCAGGATCCGCGGGGCGACGAGCGGGTAGTGGGTGCAGCCCAGCACCACGGCGTCGCAGTCGTCCGGGGTGCGCTCGGCGGCCGCCGTGATCGCGGCGGCCGTGGCGTCGGTGTCGGCGTGGTCGATCGCCTCGGCGAGCCCCGGGCAGGCGACGCGCGCGACCGGAATGCCCTGCGCGAACCCCGCGATCAGGCGTTCCTGGTAGGCGCTCGCCGTGGTGCGCACCGTCGCCCACACCGCGACGCTCCGGCCGCCCGCGGCGGCCGGCTTCACCGCCGGGACGGTGCCCACCACCGGCAGATCGGGCTCGAACTCGCCGCGCAGCAGGTCGATCGCGGTGACGGTCGCCGTGTTGCAGGGCACCACGAGCGCCCGGGCGCCCCGCGCGACCGCGGTGCGGGCGGCGGTCAGCAGGCGGTCGGTGACGTAGGACGCCGTCCGCGACCCCCACGGCGCGCCCTCGGGGTCCATGAGCAGCAGCAGATCGCACTGCGGAGCGAGGTGCCGGAGCCAGCCCGCGGTGGGCACGAGCCCCAGCCCTGAGTCGATCAACGCCACGGTCACGGCGACGAAGCTACCAAACGCCCGGACACCGCCGGAGCACGACGCGGACCGTGTCGCCCCGTCACCTCCGCCCGGCCCTCACCTCCGCCCGGCCCGCCCGGCCCGCGCCGCTCCCTCCGCCCCGGACGCCCACCCGCCGCCCGCCCACGCCCCCGCGGGCACGCGGCGGAAGGTGGGCGGGCCACCTTCTGGGGGCCCACATCCGGGATCCCGCCGACCTGGTCCGTGCAGTTCGGCGCGGTCAGTCTTGCCAGCGGCATAGTGAGGGGAGCCGCCGTGAGCATCCGGACCGAGGAGAACACCGCCGCGTACGCACCGCCGGGCCCGGGCCGGTCACCCGGGTCGGCCGCCCCTCCGCGCGACGCGCCCGAGCAGGCCGTACGGGGGCTGTCCGACGCGCTGTTCGGCTCCTTCCCACGGCGGGACCAGCGCCGCAAGGGGGAGCTGTACCTGCGCGGCCTACTGCTGGCGGAGGGGCGCAAGACGATCCGGAACATCGGCGCCCACGTCGGCGGGGCGGGCATGGAGCAGAGCTTGCACCACTTCATCAGCAGTTCCACCTGGGACTGGATGCCGGTACGGCGCGCGCTGGCCGGCTACGTGCGGACGGTCAGTTCCCCGCACCTGTGGGTGGTCCAGCCGATGCCGATCCCGAAGGCCGGCGACCGGTCGGTGGGCGTCCACGAGGACGTGGACCCGGGCACCGAGAAGGCGTTCCACGGCCAGCGGGCGTTCGGACTGTGGCACGTGTCCGACGCCCTGGACGTCCCGGTCCACTGGCGGCTCTACCTGCCCGAGCCGTGGTTACGGGACCCCGCCCGGCGGTGCCGGGCCGAGATTCCGGACGAGGCCCCGGAGGAGACCTGGGAGCAGTGCGCCGCCGCGACGGTCCTGCGGCCCATGGCCGACTGGCGGCTGGCGCCGCGTCCGGTCGTGCTGAACGCGCCCGTGGACCGGATCGCGGACACGCTCGGCCGGTTCACCGCGGCGGGCGTCCCGGTCGTGGCCCGGGTGAGCGGCACCGCACCGCTGACGGTCCGCGACCCCGCGCTCGCCCGGCACGCCGGCCGGACGTACGGCGCGCAGCAGATCCTCGCCCTGGCCAAGGGGCTGCGCCGCCGTGTCGACCGTCCGGGTCCGGCCGGCTCCCCCGGCATCCACGGCACGTCGTGGGCGGTCGGGGTACGGGTCGGCACGGCGGGCCGGTTCGCCGGCCCCGGGCAGACGGGGCCCGGTGACGGGACCGGCTCCGCCGGCGCGTGCGGGAGCGGGATACCCGGCGGGAACGGCGGCAACCTGCTGCTGCTCGGAGAGTTGGAGGAACCGCGACTGCAACCGACGCGGTGCTGGATCACCAACATGGAGGCGTTCCCGGTCCGTTCGCTCCTGCGCGTCACCGACCTCGCCGGGCGGGTGGGGCGGGCGCTGGACGGGACCGGGGAGGGCGTCGGTCTCAAGGACTTCGACGGGCGCTCCTTCCGCGGCTGGCACCGGCACGTCACGCTGGCGTCCGCCGCCCACGCCGCCACCTCCCTGGCCGGCACCGTCGTGCCCTGGGGGTGACCGGCGGCGCGCACGGACCGCTCCCACGGGGGCGGTCCACCCCGGCCGGCAGCCCCGCGCCCCGCGACAAGCCACGGGCCACAGGCCACAGGCCACGGATCATGCGCCACGGGTCACGGACGCATCGCCTCCTTGACCCGCCGCAGCCGTAACGCCAGTTGGATCTCCAGGGCGCCGGCGGGCTCGTGCCAGGTCGGGCCCAGGAGTTCGGTGATCCGGGCCAGGCGGCGCATGACGGTGTTGGTGTGGACGTGCAGTAGCTGGGCGGCCCGGGTCGGGCTGCCGGCGGCGGCGAAGTACGCCTCCAGGGTGCCGACCAGGTCGGTGGATCGGCGGGTGTCGTAGTCGAGCAGCGGGCCGAGGGCCGAGGTGACGAACCCGTCGACGTCGCTGTCGTCCGACAGCAGCAGCCCCAGGAAGCCCAGGTCCCTGGCCGCCGCCGCGCGGCCCGCGCAGCCGAGGGCGGTCAGGGTGTCCAGACACCGCCGCGCCTCCTCGTAGGTCTCCCGGACCGAGGACAGGTCCCGTGTCGGCCCGGCCGCCCCCGCGGTGACGGGGTGCCCGAGGACGCCGGACAGTTCCGCCGAGGCGGACCGCGCGACCGCCGAGGGGTCCGCGCCGGGCAGCAGCAGCACCAGGCACTCACGGCGCACCGTCCGTATCCCGCCGTGTCGGTGGGCGTACGAGGCGGCCCAGCTGCTGGCCTCGCCCAGGTTGCCGCACTCGGGGTGGAGCACCAGGACGACGCGCTCGTCCTCGGGGTCGATCCGCAGCCGCCGGGCGCGTTCGGCCAGCCGGCGGGTGGAGCGCGCGGCGGGCGAGAGCAGGTCGTCGAGGTACTCGTCCCGCACCGGTCCGGCCGAGGACGCGGCGTACTGCCGCTGGAGGGTGAGGGCGACGGCCTGTCCGGCGGTCCGCAGCAGCCGCCCCGCCTCGGGCGTCGGCGGGTGGGCGGTCTCGAAGAGGAGGACGGCGGGGTCCGAGGCGCCCGATCCCAGCCGCGTGGCCCACACGGTGTCGGTGACGGCCACGGGCCCGTCGCCGGCGTGCGTGTCCACGAACGCCTTGATCGTCACCGCCTCTTCGAGGTCCGGGAGCGGGCCGGTGGCCGCCGAGGTGCGGCCGTGGGTGTCGCGTACGCACAGGGTGCCCCCCAGCGCGTCCGCGGCCGTGTGCAGGACGTCGCCGAGCCCGCAGCCGTCGAGCACCATGTCCATCAGCCGGGTCTGCACGTCGCAGACGTCGTTCAGGCGCGTCCACCCGGCCCGCGCGCGGGCCGCGTCGAGCTCCGCCTCCGCCACCCGCGCGTCGGACCGCTCCTGCCGCCGTACCGCCGCGATGGCCGAGGCGGACAGGTTGGCCAGGTCCCGCATCAGGCTGACCTCGTCGGCGGTGAAGTGGCGCACGCTCCGGGCGGCGCCGTACAGCGCCCCGATGGGCTCGTCGCCGTGGTGCATGGGGACGACGAGGATGGCGTGGAGCCCTTCCAGGCGCACCACCTCGTCGATGTTCCGCGCGTGCGGGAAGCGGTCGTCGGCCAGGTAGTCCGGGGACCAGAAGGGGGCCCTGTGCTGCTGGGCCAGCTGGCCCAGGCCCTTGCCCCGGCCCAGTGCGAGCCCGACGCTGAGCGCCGTCGTCTCGCCGTGGGTGTGCCGCACGTACGAACTGCCGTCCTCCTGCTGGAAGGTGGCGTACGTCATGTCCAGGTGCAGCAGCAGCCGCGCGTGGCGGGTGACGGCGCTCAGCACGTCGGCGCCGCTGCCGGCCATCTCCTGGGCGGCGGTGACCAGGGCCGCCGTCGCGGCCTGCCGCTCGCGCTGCCGCTCCAGCGAGGCGCGGACGTCCAGCGCCAGCCGGACGGCCTGCCGCAGCCCGCCCTGCTGACGCTCCGTCAGCCGACGCCGCTTCGCCTCCCTGAGCAGGTCCTCGAAGTGCCAGGGCGGCGCTTCCTGGGCCAGGAGCCGAAGAACGGTCAGCGCGGGCGAGTCCGCGTCCTCGTCGTGCGTGGTGCGATCCGGATCCACCCAGCGCCCCTCGTCCCAGGACCCCGTCGAACTGCTCAGTGTACCGTGCAGACACTGAGGTAACAGGTCATTCCGGCCCACCCGTGGGCATACACCCACCGGGCCGCCCGGACCGGTGCCCGGGCCACCTCCCCGGCGGGCGATCGGTGTGGTGCGACCACCTTCCGGCAGGCGACGGCACTGATCACCATGGCGTCGACGGGGACGACGGTGGTGCGGACGGCTCTCGGGATAGGACACGGATGCTGGAGCTGAGGAGCTTCACGCGGTCGCTGGAGCGCAGCCGGCGGGCGCTGAACCGGACGGACAGACCGGCGACGTTCGCGCTGGCGGGGCGGGAGTGGGACCTGCTCGGCGGGGTGTTCTCCCCGGCGGACTCGGCGACGACCCGGGTGGCGGCGGAGGTCCTGGGGCTCGCCGGCGGCACGCAGCCGGACTTCTGGCGCCAGGGGTCGTTCCTGGAGATCGGGTGCGGGACCGGGGTCATCGCGGTCTCGGCCGCGTTGGCGGGCTGCCCGCGGGTGGTCGCCACCGACGTGAACCCGGCCGCCGTGCGCAACGCGGAGGCCAACGTCGCGCGGCACGGCGTGGCGGACCGGGTGCGGGTCGTCCACAGCGACCTGTTCGCAGCGCTGGACCCGGCCGAGCGCTTCGACACCGTGTACTGGCACTCCAACTTCGTCCTCGCGCCGGACGACTACCCGTACGCGACCGACCACGAGCGCGCGTACGTGGACCCGGGCTACCGGGCACACCGGCGGTACCTGACGGGTGCGCCGGAACTGCTGACCGAGGGCGGCTCGGCGCTGCTCCAGTTCAGCGACCGCGGCGACCTGGCCCTGCTGCACGACATCGCCGCGGAGTGCGGCCGGGAGTTGCGGGTGTTCGACCGCCGCGAATTCCTGGAGGGCGGGGAGCGGATCGCGCACCTCCTGCTCGGGATCACCGCCGCCGGCCGGCCGGGCGCCGCCGCCGGCTGACGCGGGCTCGGCGCCGGCCGGCACGGGAGCACCGTCGGACGACGCGGGCTCGGCGCCGGCCGACGGCGCCGGGGCCTCCCCGTCCCACCGCTCCCGACCGGCCCCGTATTCCACCGACTTGACATAGTTTCCGCGTACCTCTGTTCAGCCGTCGCGGCCCTCAGCAGAATCCTGCCCGTGGTGCGGACCGGAAGGGCCTGGACGGGCTCTGCCGCCGCCATCGCAGGACGTCGGGCGTCGGGCGGAACCCGGCACCAGAGTCGCACGTCGCAGGCCGCCGAGGCGGATTCCAGCCGTCCCGGGGGGACCCGGCTGCCCGCCGCACACACCCCGCCGTCATCCCTGCTCCGCCCTGATCACCGGGCAACGCGGTGCCGCTGACGGCCGCGTGCGCATCGGGCCGGGCCCGGCGGCCGTTCACAGTGAAGGAGGAGTGATCCGATTGTCCGCTTCCGATGCGTGGGACATCAACGAACTTCGCTCGGCGCTCGACCGGGACGGGTACTTCGTCATCGAGGACGTGGGGTCGCGCGAGGACGCCGAGGGGCTGCTGGGGCGGCTGGGCCGCATCCTGCCGCAGTACGACGGCCGCACCTCGCACGAGATCGAGGCCACCCCCGGATTCGAGGGCCTGCTGCACTCGAAGTCCTCCAGGGAGATCTACGTCCACACCGAGGCGCCGGGCTGGGACCCGGTCCCGCAGTACCTGGCCTTGTACTGCCACGCGCAGGCCCGCTGCGGCGGCGGCCACACGACGATCTGCGACGGCCGCAAGTTCCTCGCCGACCTCGGCGACCGCGAGCGGGCCCTGATGTTCGACGTGGAGCTCGAGTTCCCCGGCGCCTACGGGAAGCAGGGGAAGGACGGCGAGGCGGAGTGGACGGTCCGCACGCCCATGGTCTCGCGGGACGCCTCCGGCAGCGAGGTGATCCGGTTCAGCTACACCCACCTCACGTTCGGGGACTACACGCCCGACCTGGGCCGGGAGGTCTCCGTCGACCGACTGCCGCTGGGCCGGGAGGGCATCGACCTCGCCGCGCACGGCACGAGGTTCTTCACGGACAACCACCTGCCGGTGCTCATTCCCGACCACGCGCTGCTGATCTGGGACAACCGCCGGATGTTCCACGGCCGCAGCGCGTACACCGACCGGCGCCGGCACCTGACCCGCTTCTTCGTCGGCGCCCAGGAGGGCGCGGACCGCACCGGCCGGTAGCAGCGACAGAGAGGACGCATTCCCCGTGATCACCGACCCCCGGGAAGACGGCACCGCGACCTTCGGCACCGTGCTCTTCGACGCCGTGGACAACCCGGTCATCCAGCGGCTGGCGCTGAACTGGCAGAAGCGGGCGACGGTCAAGCGCGACGATCCCGACCTGCTCGGCCTGTTCGATCCGGCTCTTCCGGACTACCCGGACACGATCGTGCCGTTCGCGGACCACCCCGTCTACCGCGCGCTGTCGCCCGACCGCCAGGGGGAGATCCTGACCTGGGCGATGATCGCGCTGAACCGGAACACGATGTTCTCCGAACAGCGCGTCGTGAACCCCGCCTTCAGCCTGATCCTCCAGGGCGAGTTCCCCGGTCTGTGGGGCGAGGCGCTGGAGATCTCGCTGATGGAGTCGATGGTGGACGAGCAGTACCACACGCTCATGCACCACATCGCGAGCGGGATCACCCGCAAGCGGCGCGGCCGGCCGTACAAGGACTCCGACCTGCCGCTGCCGTACTACTCGCGGGTTCACATGCGGCTCAGCGCCGACGCCCCGGAGCGCTGGCAGCGCAGCCTGCTCACGCTGTCCTTCGCCACCATCACGGAGCTGTGCATCGGCGGCTACCTGGAACTGATCGCCAAGGCACCGGGCATCCAGCCGATGAACCTCGCCCTGGCCCGTCTGCACCGGCACGACGAGGTCTGTCACGGGTCCATCAACGGCGAGCTGGTCAAGGTGCTCTACCCGCAACTCAACAAGGAGCAGCAGCGCTTCCTGCTGCGGGCGCTGTGCGACGCGCTCGACGCCTACGCGGCGAACGACTACGGCACGTGGCAGACGGTGGTGGACCTGGTCGGCGTCGAGGGCGGCGAGGAGATGCTCAAGGACGTCCAGGGCGCGGGCCGCAAGGCGCTGTTGCGCGACTACAGCGGCCTGTACCGGGTGTTCGAGGATCTGGAGGTGCTGGACCGGATCGAGTTCGACTGGTCGAACGTCAGGGTGTCCGGCGAGGTCCCGTACCAGTGAACCGAGGACCGCGGCCGCGTCGGGATCCCGCCCCAGCCGCACTGCGGACCCGCCCCGACACTGCCGCGGGTCCGCCCCGACTCCGCAACGCCTCCGAAAGGGAGAACATGGACGAGGTCATGCCGGCCGCCGGCCTGGACCGCATCGCGCCGGACGTCGCGGAGTCCATCGCGACCAGGGCCCTCACGGACGCGGGGGTGCCGCCGGCCGACAGCGCCGCCGTGGCGGACGCGCTGGTGCACACGTCGCTGCGCGGCATCAGCACCCACGGGCTGCGCCTGCTCCCGCAGTACCTGGACGACATCGCCCACGGCATCGCCAACCCGCGACCGCTGCGCACCGTGGTCCGGGAGACCGGGCCCACCGCGGTGGTGGACGCCGACGCGGCCCTCGGGATCGTGGCCGGCCTCGGGGGGACGCGGGAGGCGGTGCGGCGGGCGGCCCGGTTCGGCGTGTCCGTCGTCGTGGTCCGCAACTCCAACCACTTCGGCGCGGCCTCCGTCTACAGCCGGGCCATGGCGCGGGAGGGGATGGTCGGCTGGGTGATGACCTCCTGCTCGCCGCGGGTGGCGCCGTTCAACGGCAGCCGGGCGCACCTGGGCACCAACCCGATCAGCGTGGCCGCGGGTGGCGGGGACCACGAGTTCGTCCTCGACATGGCGACCAGCCAGGTCTGCCTGGGCGAGATCCGCGAGCGCGGACGCCAGGGCGTGCCGCTGGAGGAGGGCTGGGCGAAGGACGCCGCGGGGCGGCCCACGGTGGACGCCGCGCAGGTCTCCACGCTCACCCCCCTGGGCGCCGGACACAAGGGCCAGGCCCTGGGGATGGTGGTCACGCTGATGACGGCGGTGCTCGCCGACTCCCCGCTGGACTGGGAGCTGGAGCACATCGAGAGCGCCCCGCACGGCAGAGGCCGCGAGGTGGCGCACTTCCTGATGTGCCTGGACCCGGCGGTCTTCGGCGGGCGGGAGGCGTTCGACGCGCGCATGCGCACATTCGTGGACGACACCCGCAGCAGTCCCGCCTCGGGCGCCGATCCGGTGCGCGTCCCGGGCGACCCCGAACGGATCAGGGCGGCCCGCAACGCCGCCCACGGCATCCCGCTGGACCCCCGCACAGGCCGGGAACTGCGCCGCTTGGCGGCCGGCTACGGCATGGACGACCTGCTGACCACCACCGGCATCGGCTGACGCCGTCGAGGAGGACCCGTGGTAACCCTCTCCCGCTCCAAGTCCATCTGGATGAACGGCGAGTTCGTCCCCTGGGACGACGCCCGGATCCACTTCCTGACGCCGTCCCTGCACTACGGCTGGGCCGTCTACGAGGGCATGCGCGCCCATCCGACGGCCGAGGGCACGTCGGTGTTCCGGATCGACGACCACGTCGCCAGGCTGCGCAACTCGGCCCGGGTGTACATGATGGACATCCCCTACTCCGACGAGGAGATCGCCGAGGCGATCGTCTCCCTGGTCGCGGAGAACGGCGCGCGGCCGTGCTACATCCGGCCGAACGTCTACCTCGGCTACGGGAGCATGGGCGTGGCGCTGGACCTGTCCGCGGTCCAGGTGGCCATCGCGACCTGGCCCTGGACGGACTACGTGGACCGGCAGGCGCTGGCGCGCGGCTGCCGGGTGGTGACCAGCGGCTGGCGCCGCAACCACCAGGACGCCATCCCGCCGCAGGCCAAGGCGAGCGGTGCCTACATCAACTCCTGCATGGCCAAGATCGGTGCGCAGCGGGCCGGTTACGACGACGCGCTGCTGCTGACCGACACCGGGCACATCGCCGAGTGCTCGGCGGCGAACTTCTTCCTGGTCAGGGACGGTGTCCTGCACACTCCCCCGGTCAGCGAGGGCATCCTGCCGGGGATCACCCGCGCCACGGCCATGGCGCTGGCCGCCGACGCGGGCGTGGAGGTGGTCGAACGCCGGATCGCGCGGGCCGAGGCGTACACCGCCGACGAGATCTTCCTGACCGGCACGGCCATCGGCATCGTGCCGGTGGCCTCCGTCGACGACCGGCCGACGGCGTCGGCGGGCTGCGGGCCGGTCACCAAGACGGTCGTCGAGGCGTACGCGGACGCCACCTCGGGGCGGCTGGACGGCCACGCCGACTGGTGCACGCCGGTCTGACCGGTGCCGGGAGCGGGAGCGGCACCGGGAACAGCACCGGGAGCGGCGCTTCCCGCACAGCGGGTGCCGGGAGCGGACGAAGGACCCATCACACGGGAGGCAGGCCGTGAGCCGATCACCGATCGACCGTCTCGAACCGACGGGCGCGTTCACCGCCGGTCCGTCCGCGCGCGGGAGCGTGGCGGTCGTCGACGCCCCGGACGGCGGCTACGTCGACAGCGCCGACCTGGAACAGCGCGAGGCGGGCAGCGGGATCGACGTCCGGTTGCGCGTGCTGTCCCAGAGCGAGGTGCCCGACCTGGCGCGCCACGCCCCGGAGTGCATCATCCTCTGGCACCGGATCTCCCTGACCGCCGAGTTCTTCGCACTCAACTCCTCCTGCCGTGCGGTGGTCTGCGCGAGCGTGGGCCACGAGCACGTGGACACCGAGGCCGCCCGGGCGAGCGGGGTGGCCGTCTACCACGTGCCCGACTACGGCGTGGACGAGGTCGCGGACCACACGCTGGCCCTGGCGCTGACCTGTGTGCGCCGGGTCCGGGAGCTCGACGCGCACGTGCGCGGCGGCGGCTGGGAGTGGCGGCGGGCGGAAGGGATACGGCGGCTGCGGGGCTCCACCTGGGGTGTGGTGGGCTGCGGGCGCATCGGGCAGGCGGTGGCCCGCCGCGCCGGGTCGTTCGGGATGCGCGTCGCGTTCTACGACCCCTACGTGCATCCCGGAACGGAGAAGGCGCACGGCTGGTCGCGGCTGTGGAGCCTGCACGACCTGCTGGCGGCCAGCGCGGTCGTGAGCGTGCACGTGCCCCTCACCCCGGAGACCGCGCACCTGCTGGACCGGGCCGCCCTGGAGACGCTGGCCGCGGGGGCGGTCCTGGTCAACACCTCGCGGGGCGCGGTGGTGGACGAGGAGGCACTGCGCGGGGTCCTGGACGAGGGCCGGCCCGGGGCGGTCGCGCTCGACGTCGCCGAGCACGAACCCGGGGTCGCCGCCTGGCTGCGCGAGCACCCGCGGGTGCTCCTCACCCCGCACTCCGCCTTCTACTCCGTGGAGTCGATGGCCGAACTGCGGTGCCGGTCCGCCCGCGCGGCCGCACAGGTGCTGCGCGGCGAACCCGTGACCGCGGCGGTCCGCGTCGTGTGAGCCGGGCGGGGCGCGCCCCCGCCCGCCGCCCTGTCCCCGCCCCGGCCGGCCCCTGTCCCGGCCCCGGAAGCACCGGTCCCGATCCGTCCAGAGAAGAGTCCCCGTGCCCCTCACCGACAAGGAAGCCGCGGCCCGCCCGGCGGGTTGGGAGGACTGGACGTGGCAGCAGCGCCACGCCGTCCGGACCGCCGGCGCGCTCAAGGAGTACTTCCCGCAGTGCCCGCCCGGCGTGCTCCGGGACATCGACGCGCACGCCTCGACCCGCCGGTTCCAGGTGACGCCCTACTACCTCAGCCTGATCCGCACCGACGGCGACCGGCGCCGCCCCCGCGACGACGACCCGCTGTGGCGCCAGGTGTGCCCTTCGGCCACCGGCCCTACCACGGCCACCGCCACCGCCACCGCCACCGACCCCTACGGCTACGACGGGGAGAGCGAGAACTGGGAACTGGACGGGGAGATGGTGACCCCGATCGCCCAGCACAAGTACGACAACAGGATCATCGTCCGGTACTCCAATGTCTGCCACGCCTACTGCCAGTTCTGCTACGAGGCACTGCGCACCCTCGAACGGAACTCGGCGAAGCCGTCCTTCGAGCGGCGGCACTGGCGGCAGACCCTGGACTACCTCGCCGACCACGCCGAGGTCGAGGAGGTGATCCTGAGCGGGGGCGAGCCGTTCCTGCACAGCGACGACCAGCTCGCCGGGGTGCTGGCGGACCTGCGCGAGGTCCGCCCCGAACTGGTCATCCGCGTCCACACCCGCAGCCTCACCTTCAACCCGTTCCGGATCACCGAGCGACTGGCCGGGACACTGCGGGCCCACCGGGTGCAGGCCCTGGGCCTGCACGTCACGCACCCCCACGAGATCACACCGGAGTTCGTCGGCGCCCTGCGCCGGCTCCAGGGCGCGGTCCCGCTCGTGTTCTCCAACGTGCCGCTGCTGCGCGGCGTCAACGCGTGCCCCGAGACGCTGCGCGAGCTGTCCATGGCCCTGTACCGGCTGGGCGTGCACGCCGGCTACCTCTACCACTTCATGCCCCACAGCCCCATGGCGGAGCTGTTCTGGGTTCCCGTGGACGAGGGCCGCAGCCTGGTCCGGTCCCTGAAACGGCGCGTGTCCAACCCGGCCGTCCCCGAGTACGTCCTGCCGCACCCGACCGGCAAGTACACCGTGCCACTGCTCGACGCGGACGAACACCCCCGGCACGAGGCGGACCCCGACGGCACCAGGGTGCTCGGCTTCGTCAACTGGCGGGGCGAACGCGTCACCTACCCCGACCCCGAGCCGGGTCCCGCCCCGAGGCCCGGCCCCGGACCGGAGTCCCCGGCCATGCCCGCACGCCCCACCGACCCACCACAGCAGGAGCCGACACATGTGCGAAACCGGCCGTAGCGCCGTCAGCGGACAGCGGATCCCGTCGATGCGGCCGCCGCTGCGCGCCGCCTCGCAGACCGAGCCGCACACGGTCGAGCACTGGCTCGCCCGCTGCCTGGACGGCCCGCCCGACCCGCACGGCCGCGGCGAGGACAGCACCGCCCTGCTGCGCGTCACGCGCGACCGGATCGGCGCCGCGGCGGCGGACCAGGACCCCGGGGCGCTGCTGGACGTGCACCGCTCGCTGTACGCGGTGTACGAGACCCTGCTCGGGCACCCGCTCGCCCCCGCGGCCCGACACGAGCGCAGCGCGTGGTTCAACGTGTTCCGGGCCCAGTGCGAGGACGCCCTCCTGGCGGCGGACCTCGCCGCGGTGGCCGACGGCCTTCCGTCCGCCGCCGAGGCCCGCGCCGCGCACTACCTGCGGCAGTGGTTCCTCACCGCCTCCCGGCAGCGCAGCCCTCTGGACCGGGCGGTGGAAGGGCACCTGGAGCACACGGCGTCCGCGGCGCAGATGACCCGGTTCCTCCAGGCCGACGGCTACCTCAACTACCGGTTCTTCGACGCCCTGGTGCTGGCCCAGACCCACTTCATGGAGAGCGTCAAGCAGGAGATCGGCCACCACTTGTGGGACGAGTGCGGCGCCGGTGACGGGCCGGCCGCCCACACCGTCCAGTTCTCCGGTGCGCTGCGCCGGCTCGGCGTGGCCCTGCCGCACCTGCCCCCGTGGGAGGACTGGCGGCCCTACGCCGGGTTCAACCTCTACTTCACGCTCGGCACCAACCGCCGCCACCACTTCAAGGCGCTGGGCAGCCTGGCCATGCCCGAGCTGTTCGACGTGGACCGCGACGACATCGTCGTCCGGGGCCTGCGACGGCTGGGGTTCGACCCCGACGACGGGTTCCAGTTCTTCGTCAACCACGTCGCCGGCGACGCCGAGCACGGGCCCGAGTGGCTGGACCACGTCGTCACCCCGATCGTCCGGCACGACCCGGCCGCCGGCATGGAGCTGGCCCAGGGCGCGGCGCTGCGGATGCTCGCCATGCGCCGGTACAACGAGTTCCTCGCCGACCTGCTGGAGGTCGAGCACCTCCCGGCCGTCACCGGGGGGCCCTGAGATGGCCGGCCCCGCGTCGAACCCGTTCCCCTCGATCGAGATGCAGCAGCGTGCCACCGGCCGTACCGCGCGGTGGCGCCTGTCCACCAACGAGAACGAGTTCGGCACCGCGCCCTCCGCCGTGCGGGCCCTGATCTCCTGCGCGCAGGACGCGCACCGCTACCCGGACTGCGCCCACCAGGCGCTGCGCGGTGCGCTGGCCCGCCGGCACGGGGTGGACGAGGACGCGGTCCTGGTGGCGACCGGCATCGACGGCCTGCTGGCCCAGGTGTGCCGCGCGCTGCTGCGCCCGGGCGCCGCGGTGGTCACCACGGCGGGCACCTATCCGACGTTCGCCTACTTCGCCGAGGCGGCCGGGGCCGCGGTCCACACCGTCGGCCCCCGCCGGGACCGCGCCGACGCCGAGGCGCTGGCCGAGGCAGCGCACCGGCACCGGGCGGCCCTGGTCTACCTCGCCGAACCCGACAACCCGCTGGGCGGCGCGCTCGGCGCCGAGCGGGTCCGCCGGCTCGCCGACCAGCTCCCCGAGCCGACCGTGCTCGTCGTGGACGGGGCCTACGCGGAGTACCAGGCCGCGGGCCGCCGGCTGGACGCGCGGGACGTGGTGGGGCGCCGCCTGCTGTGGCTGCGCACCTTCTCCAAGGCCTACGGCCTGGCGGGACTGCGGGTGGGCTACTGCCTGTACGACCGCACGGCGGTGTCCGGCCTGGAACACGGCCTGGAGCACTACGCGGTCGGCCGGATCGCTGAGGCGGCCGCGCTCGCCGCCCTCGACGACGACCGGCACCTGGAGCGGACGGTTGCCCTCACCGCGGCCGGCCGCGCCCACTACCGCGAACGGCTGGCGGCGCTCGGCTGCCGCCCGCTGCCGTCCGAGACGAACTTCGTGACCTTCCGGGTACCGGGCGATCCCGGGCGCACCGGGGAGGTGACCGACGCCCTGCGGCAGCGCGGGACCTACGTCCGGCAGGTGCACTCCCCCGGGCGGCCGGACCTGATCCGCCTGTCGGTCGGCCCTCCGGCCCAACGCGCCGAGGTCCTCGCGCTGCTGTGCGACCTGCTCTGACCGCACCCCACCCCGACCCCGCACCGGCGAGTGCAGATTGCGAGTCCCGCCATGCCGTCCCCCTCCTCCGGCCCGCCCTGGTCGCAGATCGCCGAGTCCGTCACGCCCGGCCACCCCGACAAGGTCGCCGACCAGATCTCCGACGCCGTGCTCGACGCCTACCTCGCCGCCGACCCGTACGCGCGCGTCAACTGCGAGGTCATGGTGACCCGGGACCACGTCCTGGTCACCGGACAGGTGACCGCCGCCGGGGCGGTGGACGTCGAGGCGGTGGCGCGCGGCGTCCTGTCGGACGTCGGGTACCGCGACGTGGCCGTGCACGGCATCGACGCGGCGCGCAGCCCCGTCACCGTCGTCCTGGACCACCAGTCCCGGGAGATCGGCTCCGGCGTCGACGAGGGCGGCTCCGGCGACTCCGGCGTCGTTTACGGCTACGCCTGCGACGAGACACCGGAACTGCTCCCGCTCAGTTGCGTGCTGGCCCACGGGCTGACCCGGGCCCTGGCCGAGGAGCGGCTGCGGTCGCCGGACTCCGGGCTCGGCCCCGACGGCAAGGTGCAGGTGGAGGTCGCCGGCGGCGACCGCTCCCCGCGCGGCCGGGTCGTGCTGTCCGTCCAGCACGCCGCGGGCCGGCCGCTCGACGCGGTCCGGGAGTTCTGCGCGGAACAGGTGGTCGGGCCCGTCCTGGCGGCGCGTGACCTGCCGGTGGAATGGGCCGAGGTCAACCCGGCCGGGTCGTTCGTGGTCGGGGGCACCGCGGCCGACGCGGGGCTCACCGGCCGCAAGCTCATGGTCGACACCTACGGCGGCCTCGCCCGCCACGGCGGCGGCTGCTTCTCCGGCAAGGACGCCACGAAGGTGGACCGGTCGGGCGCCTACGTGGCGCGCCAGCTCGCCCTGACCGCCGTCGCGGCCGGACTCGCGGCGCGCTGCCAGGTCGGCATGGCCTACGCGATCGGACGCCCCGAGCCGGTGTGGTTCGAGGTGGACTGCTCCGGTACCGAGCGGGTCGATCCGGCCAAGCTGACCTCCGCGTTGCGCTCTCTCACCGACCTGCGGGTCGATGCGACCATCAGCAGACTGCGCCTGCGCCACACCTCCTTCCGGCCCACCGCGACCTTCGGCCACTTCGGACGCACCGGCGGCCTGCCCTGGGAGCAACCGGTGCGCGCCGACGAGCTGCGCGCCCAGACGAGCTGACCGGCCCACCCCACCGGACGGATGACCGCCCCCGATGAAACGCACCCTCCCCCCGGACCTCCAGGGATTCCTCTACGGCTTCCTGGGGGTGCTCGGGTTCAGCCTCACCCTGCCGGTGACCCGAGTGGGCACGGAATCGCTCCCGCCCGAACTCGTGGGCCCGGGGCGGTCCCTGCTCGCCGTGATCCCCGCGGGAGCGCTGCTGCTCGCCCGGCAGCGTCCGCTGCTGCCGCCGAGACACCACGTGCGCGGCGTGGTCGTCACGTCCCTGGGCACCGTCATCGGCTTCCCGCTGCTGACCGCGCACGCCCTGCGCTCGGTCTCGGCGAGCCACGCCGCCGTGGTGGTGGCCCTGCTGCCGGCCACGACCGCGGTGATGGCCGTCCTGCGGGGCCGGGAGCGGCCCTCGGCCACGTTCTGGGTCTGCTGCGCGCTGGGCACCGCGCTCGTGTGCGGCTACGTCCTGCTGGGCTTCGGCGGCGGACTGCACGTCGGCGACGCCGAGCTGCTGGCGGCGGTCGTGGCCTGCTCCCTCGGCTACGCGGAGGGGGGCGTGCTGGCCCGGGACGTGCCGGGCTGGGTGGTCACCTCCTGGGCCCTGGTCGCCGGCACCCCGCCGGCGGCCCTGGCGGTGGCGCTGGCCTGGCCGTCGCCAGGGCCGTCCCTGGACGCGCGCGGTGCGGCCGCCTTCGTCTACCTGGCCCTGGGCAGCTCGCTGCTGTCGTTCTTCTGCTGGTACCGGGGGCTGTCCGCCGGCGGGGTGGCCAAGGTGAGCCAGGTCCAGCTCCTGCAACCGGTGCTCACCATGCTCTTCGCGGCCGTCCTCCTCGACGAACCGCTGCGGCCCTCCGCCGTACTCGTGGGCCTCGCGGTGGGCGTCGTCGTCCTCGCCACCCTGCGCACCCGCACCGGGGGCAGCAGTGGTCCAGCCACCATCAGAGAAGGGACCGTCCATGACCGTCGTCCAGGGCTCGAGTGACCCGGCCGTACCCGGCTTCCCCGCCGCGCCGGTGTTCTCCGCCGTCACCGCCGGCCGGCTCGCCGAACTCGTCGGCGCGGCCGGCTTCACCGGGAGCCAGGTCACCGCGATACGCGCCGTCGCCGAGGTGCTGCCGTTCCGGACGAACCGCTACGTCGTCGAGGAGCTGATCGACTGGAGCGCGGTGCCGGACGACCCGATCTACCGCCTGGTCTTCCCTCAAGAGGACATGCTGCCGGCCGGGGACGTGGCACGCATCGCCGACCTGCTGACGAGGGGCGCCGCGCCGAAGGAGGTGGCAGCCGCGGCGAACGCGGTGCGCCGCCGGCTGAACCCGCACCCGGCCGGCCAGCTCGAACTGAACGTCCCCCGGCACGCGGGCGCGCCGCTGCCGGGCATGCAGCACAAGTACCGCGAGACCGTGCTGTTCTTCCCCAAGCAGGGCCAGACCTGCCACTCGTACTGCACGTACTGCTTCCGCTGGGCCCAGTTCGTGGGGGACGCGGACCTGAAGATGGCCAGCGGCGACATCGGGCAGTTGAAGCGCTACCTCGCCGACCACCCCGAGGTGAGCAACGTGCTGTTCACCGGCGGCGACCCGATGATCATGCGGGCGGGCGTGCTGCGCCGCTACGTCGAACCGCTGCTCGAACTCGACCAGTTGGAATCCCTCCGCATCGGCACGAAGGCCCTCAGCTACTGGCCCTACAAGTTCACCACCGACCCGGACGCCGACGACATGCTGCGGCTCTTCGAGGAGGTGTCCCGCTCGGGCAAGGACCTCTCGGTGATGGCCCACTTCTCCCACCCGCGGGAACTGCGGACCCCGGTCGTCGAACAGGCGGTACGGCGGCTGCGCGGCGCGGGGGCGAGCATCCGCACCCAGGCGCCGCTGATGCGGTACATCAACGACGACCCCGCGGTCTGGTCCGCGATGTGGAGCAGGCAGGTCAGCATGGGCATGGTGCCCTACTACATGTTCGTCGAGCGGGACACCGGCCCGCAGGAGTACTTCAAGGTGTCCCTCGCCGACGCCCACGACATCTTCCGGCGCGCCTACCGGGACGTCAGCGGGCTGTGCCGCACGGTGCGCGGGCCGTCGATGTCCACGACCTCGGGAAAGGTCTGCGTGGACGGCGTCGTGGACGTCGCGGGTGAGAAGGTGTTCGCACTGCACTACATCCAGTGCCGTGACGCGGACGCGGTGGGCCGCCCGTTCTACGCGAAGTTCGACCCCGCCGCGGCCTGGTTCTCGGAGCTGGTCCCGGCCTTCGACGGGGGCTTCCCGGCCGGCGCCGCATGAGCCGCACGTCCCGCGCGGGGACCCGCGGCCGACGAGGAGACGCGAGGAGGCGACCGTGCGGAGCCACTACGACGTGGTCGTGATCGGTGGCGGCATCATCGGCCTGTCCACGGCGTACGCCGTGACCCGGGCCGCGCCCGGCAGGTCCGTGGCGGTGCTGGAGAAGGAGCCCGCCCTCGCCCGCCACCAGAGCGGGCGCAACAGCGGGGTGATCCACAGCGGCATCTACTACCGCCCCGGCTCGTTCAAGGCGCGGTTCGCGCTGCGAGGGGCGCGGGAGATGGTGGAGTTCTGCGCCGCCCACGGCATCGCGCACGAGGTCACCGGCAAGCTGATCGTGGCGACGACGGCCCCGGAGCTGCCGCGCCTGGCCGACCTGGCCCGGCGTGGCGAGCAGCACGGCATCCCGGTGCGCACCCTCGGCGTCCGGGAGATCGCCGAGCACGAGCCGCACGTGCGGGGGCTGGCCGCCGTGCACGTGGGCACCACCGGGGTCGCGGACTACCCGGCGGTCGCCCGCCGGTTCGCCGAACTGGCCGCGCGCGACGGGGCGGAGGTCCACCTCGGCTGCGAGGTGCTCGCCCTCACCCGCGCACCGGACGGCGTCATGGTGCACACCACCGCCGGGGAGGTCCGGGCCGGGGTCCTGGTCAACTGCGCCGGCCTGCACAGCGACCGGGTCGCCCGGATGGCCGGGGACGAACCCGGCGTGCGCATCATCCCCTTCCGCGGCGAGTACTACGAACTGGCGGAGCGGAGCCGCGGGCTCGTACGGAACCTGGTGTACCCGGTGCCGGACCCCGCCTTCCCGTTCCTGGGCGTCCACCTCACCCGGGACGTGCACGGCGGGGTCCACGTGGGGCCCAACGCGGTCCTCGCGGCGGCCCGGGAGGGCTACCGGTGGCGGGACTTCCGGGCCCGCGAGGCCGCGGACATCGCCGGCTGGCCGGGGTTGCGCCGCGTCGCCCGCCGCCACTGGCGCCGGGAGGTCGGCGAGTTGTGGCGCTCGGCGTCCAAGACGGCGTTCACGGCCGCGGTCCGCCGGATGCTGCCGGACGTCACCCGGAACGACCTCGTGAGGGCGCCGGCGGGTGTCCGGGCCCAGGCGGTGCGGGCGGACGGGACCCTCGTGGACGACTTCCTCTTCACCGGCGCCGGCCCCTTCGTCCACGTGCTCAACGCCCCGTCACCCGCGGCCACCGCGTCGCTGCCCATCGGCCGGGAGATCGCCGCGCGGGCGCTGCGCACGCTGGAGTGAGCACGGAGCCGACGCCCCACCCCTGCGCGCCTCACGTCATGACGGACCGTCAGCCGCCGGTGGTCCCGCTGACGGTGCCCGCGGTGCCGCCCCCGGTCACACCTCCATCGGTGGTCCCGGCGGTGACCCCCACGGTGCCGCCGTCATCGGCCCCACCGACAATCCCCCCACCGTCCGCACTCCCACCGTCGGCACTCCCGCCGTCGATGCCACCGCCGTCCGCACTCCCACCGTCAATACCACCGCCGTCCGCGCTCCCACCGTCAGTGGTCCCGCTCGTGACACCCACGGTGCCGCCGCCGTCGTCCGTCCCACTGGACGTCCCGCTGACGGTGCCCGCGGTGCCGCCCCCGGTCACACCTCCATCGGTGGTCCCGGCGGTGACCCCCACGGTGCCGCCGTCATCGGCCCCACCGACAATCCCCCCACCGTCCGCGCTCCCACCGTCGGCACTCCCGCCGTCGATGCCACCGCCGTCGGCACTCCCGCCGTCAATGCCACCGCCGTCCGCGCTCCCGCCGTCAGTGGTCCCGCTCGTGACACCCACGGTGCCGCCGCCGTCGTCCGTCCCACTGGACGTCCCACTGGACGTCCCACTGACGGTGCCCGCGGTGCCGCCCCCGGCGCTGAGGGAGTTCTGCGGGGTGGGCGCGCCCGCGGTGAAGTCCGCGGCGTTGTCGTCGGTGTCGGCGAGCGAGTCGCCGCGGGCCACGGACGTGGTGTTGTCCGCCGTCGCCGCCGGCCCGGCACCCTCGTGGACGACCGCGGAGCCGTACCCCACCAGGTCCTTGACCCGGGGGTCGGCGGCGCAGTCGGCCGCGGTCAGGCAGGTGAGCGGGGCGGTGCCGGAGACCAGCGCGACGGTACCGTCGGTCGCGGACAGGTTGATGGTGCCGACGGCGTCGGGGTCCGAAAGGGAGACGGCTCCGCCGGTGTTGGACCACTCCTGGACCAGGTACCGGCCGCCCCCGGCGAGCGTGCCGGACAGCGCGGTGGCGCGCCACGAGGAGGTCGGGGTCGGCGTACCGCGCAGGTACTGCACGCTGTAGCCGCTCAGGTCGAGCGTGGACGTGCCGGCGTTGGCCAGTTCGACGAAGTCGCTGGTGTACGTGGCGCCGATGTTGCCGCCACCGCCGTACACCTCGGCGATCACCCCGTCGGGGGACGGAGCGGCGGAGGCCGAGTGCATCACCAGACCGGCCAGCACCAGCGCGCCGGCCGCACCGACGGGCAGGACCCGCATGCCCAGCCGGGACGGGGTGCGTCCTGACGCGGCGGCGGACTCGGCTCGCGCGGGGCGGGGCGGCGTGGTCTTCGGGGATCTCGTCACCGGAAGGGTTCTCCTTCGTGTGCGGGAGGGCATGGCGGTGCCCGCGGCCGGAAGCGCGGCCAGGGCACCTGGGGCCCAAGATATGCGCGCAGTTACGACGCTGCGGAGGTTTTCGCACAGTCCGGTGGAGACCGCCGCCGGCCGGACATTCC
This sequence comes from Streptomyces sp. SN-593, assembly GCF_016756395.1. Classification (NCBI taxonomy): domain Bacteria; kingdom Bacillati; phylum Actinomycetota; class Actinomycetes; order Kitasatosporales; family Streptomycetaceae; genus Actinacidiphila; species Actinacidiphila reveromycinica. The sequence goes on along the minus strand of NZ_AP018365.1, from coordinate 8,010,639 downwards.
GGATGTCCCGCCTCCCCGGCACACGAGCGGGCGCGGCGTCGCGGATTCCCGCAGGCCGGCCCCAGGATGCCGGTACGGGCGCCGCTACCAGGGCTGTTGCGCGGCGAAGTACCGTTTCCAGAAGTCGAGTTCGGCGGGCGGGGCGACCGGGATCGGGCCGAAGTGCGCGCCGACCTCCATCACGGTGGGCGTCCGCGGGTCGTAGGCGGGCCAGGCGGGCAGTCCGGGGCCGTTCGGGTCGCCCGTGGCGACGTAGTTGGCCAGGTAGGAGGACATCGTGTCGGCGATCTCCCGGTCCCGGCCGGTCCAGCCCTGGTCGGCCGGGTGGAGGGTGCCGAAGAAGTAGGGGATCTCCGAGCCGTGGCCGGCGCCGCGGATGTCGTGGTCCGGGCCGGGGGGCCGGTGCGTCCAGAAGTAGGTGTGGACCGGCCGGCCGCAGCCCCGGACCCACTGGGTGCCCCACAGGTGGGTGGTGGCACGGGAGCGGTCCCGCACGGCGTCGTTGGCCGCGCGGGCGGCCTCGTCGTCCGTCGCCGCCGGGTAGAGCCGGAGGAACTCCATGGCCAGCGCACCGTAGGTGTGCCGCGCGGAGCCGACGAAGTCGTCGAGCGTCACGTGCACGGGCGGGGCGCCGGGGCGGTCCCGGCGGCCGGTCCGCCGCCAGTGGTCGAAGGCGGTCTCCGGCACCGCGCCGGTCTCGTCGAGGTTGTTGCCCGCCAGGTACCACACGTCGTTCTGGGCTCCGCGGGCGTACGTGTCGTGGTAGCCGGCCGGCAGCACCCAGCCGTCGAGCACCGGCCGGAACAGCGGCGGGCGGGCCGCCGACCGGGTGTCCACGCCGTCGTCCCCGAGCGTCCCGGCGTCGTCGAGGTCCTGCCAGGGCAGGGCGCGCAACTCGTCGGGGGTGGTCGCGCCGTGGGCGGCGGCGTAGGCGGCGCCCTGCCGCTCGGCGGCGTCCAGCCGGCGGTACGACGTGCCCAGGTACCGCAGTTCCGGGTCGCCGGGGTGGCGGGCATGGCTCTGGGCGACGGTGCGCCGGAACAGGCCGGCGGCCAGCGGCGACAGGGACAGCATGCCGGCGGAGCCCGCCCCCGCGGACTGGCCGCCGATGGAGACCTGGTCGGGGTCCCCGCCGAAGGCGGAGATGTTCCGCCGCACCCACTCCAGCGCCGCGATCTGGTCGAGCAGGCCGTAGTTGCCCGAGGCGCGGTGCGCGGACTCCCGGCTGAGACCGGGCGTGGCGAGGAACCCGAGGGCCCCCAGCCGGTAGTTGAACGTCACCACGACCAGGCCCTTGCCGGCGAGCACCGAGCCGTCGAACACCGGGTCGGAGCCCCTGCCGCCGGAGAACCCGCCGCCGAAGATCCACACGTACACCGGGCGCCGCTCGCCGCCGGCGGACGCCGCCGTCCACACGTTGAGGTTCAGGCAGTCCTCGCTCATGGCGAAACCGGTGCCGGCCTGCGGAGGCGCGTCGCCGAAGGTGTCGGCGGCGCGCACGCCCTCCCAGGACGGCGCCGGCCGCGGCGGGCGCCACCGGTCGGGCCCCGCGGTGGAGGCCGCGTAGGGGATGCCCCGGTAGACGGTGACGCCGGGCAGCGCGCCCGGGACGCCGGACACCAGTCCGGTGTCGATCCTGACGGTCCCGCGGGCGGGCCCGGCGCCGGCCGTCCGGCCGGGGGCCTCCCGACGGTGCCGAGGCGACGGCTCGGACGGCGGGGTGTCGCTCGGGGGTACGTTCACGCGGGTCTCCGATCCGGCGGCGGGTCGCGGCGCGCCCGGTCACGGCCCCGGAGGTGCGGGGCCGTCCCGTGCCCGCGCGGTGGGGCGTCGCCGCCTGCCGCGGAGGGCGCCGTGACCCGGGCACCGGCCCGCGTGACCGGCAACCGCCCCGCATAAGATTGTCCGACAAGATCACGTGGGAACGTAACACCGTGGCCGCGAGGCGGCAAGGTTCGCCCCTATCGAAAGCGGATGAACACGTCCATTCAGCCCGTCCGACCTCCAGGATTGATGGACGATCGTCCGCACGACGGTTCCTGCCCCGCAGCGCGGCTCAGGAGCCCGCCGGGACCAGCCGGTCGAGGCTGAACAGCCGGTCCGCGCCGCCGTCCAGTACCTGGTCGAGGAAGAGCAGGACGCCCGCCCCGCCGCTCCACAGGTCCGCGCTGAACCGCTTGAGCTTCTCGCCGTGGAACCGGACCCCGGTGGGTCCGGGGACCGCGTACTTGAACAGGGCCCGGGCGGTGCGCAGCGCGGCGCGGGAGGACACCTCGTCGCCGCGGACGGACGCGTGGTCCGCGAGCGCGAACCCCAGTCCGGCCAGGCCCTGGTAGAGGCCCGGCATGACCGTGTACGTGGTGCGCAGCCGCGGCATGAGGTCGCTCTCGACGCCCGCGAGGCGCTCGTCCTGGCAGACGGTGTTGTAGCGGCAGACGGCGCGCAGGGTCCCGGCGGTCCCGCAGAACAGGTACGGCATCGACCGGCGGTCGGTGGCCGACACCGGGAAGTGCGGTGACGCCGCCCCGCCGGGCATCGCGCGGTCGAGTTCGTGGTGCAGCAGCCGCACCCCGCGCTCCAGGTACCGGGCGTCGCCGGTGACCGCCGCCAGCGGGTGGAGCGCCCAGGCGATGCCGCACCTGCCGTGCAGCCATCCGGTCGGGTCGTCGCGGTCGAGCAGTCCGGACAGTTCCCCGTCCGGCGGGAGCGCGGACAGCAGGCGCTCGGCGGTGTCGACGTGCCCGTGGTCGCCGGTGTGCGCGAAGAGCGACAGGTGGGCCATGGCCACCCCGGCGGCGCCCTCGGCGAAGCCGGCCCGCCGGGTGGCCAGGGGGTGCTCGGTGGCGGTGGCGAGCAGGTCGCGCGCCTCGTCGAGGTACCCGTGGTCGGCCAGCACCCACGCGACGCCCGCCAGTCCCACGTGCAGCCCCGGGGGCAGGCTCCCCGCGGCGGCCAGCGCGTCGCGGCGGAAGCGCGCGACGACGGCCTCGTCCACGGCGACGCCGCCGTGCCACAGCGCGTGCAGGACGCCGGCCGCACCGTAGGCGACGCACACGGTGTTGCTCGCGTACCCGTCGGGGACGGTCGGGAACAGCGTGTCCGCGCGGTCCGGGTCGGCCATCGAGGTCAGCGCCCGCGCGACCTCGTCCCGCAGGTCGCGGACGTGGCGCACCGGGTCGGCCGCCACCTCCCGCGGTCCCGGCAGCAGCGCCGGGCCGTCGGCCGGGTGGAAGCGGACGGCGCGCCCCCACAGCGCCTGGGGCACCGCCATCCGCTCCTGGAGGTCGGCCCGCAGGTGCTCCAGCGAGCGGGGGTAGCGGTCGGCCACCGCGAAGGTCGGGCCGAGCATCAGCCGGACGAGCGCCGAGATCCCGTAGTGGTCCGGGACGGTCGGGTCGTCCCGCACCAGACGGGCCGGGGGCGCGTAGCCGTCGGTGGCCACCGAGACGCCCTTGTCCCCCAGGGAGCGCGCCGCCTCGAAGTCCACCAGCCGCGGCCGGCCGTCGTCGCCGACCAGCACGTTGCCGGGGCTGACGTCGCCGAAGAGGTACCCCAGACCGTGCAGGACCCGCACCTGCTCCTCCAGCGAGGCGGCGATCGCCTCGCAGTCGGCCGTGTAGCGCTCGGCCTCCGGCGGCTCCGCCTCCACCCGGGTCACCGGACTGCGGGCGGCCACCCAGGTGTTGAGCGTGGTGCCGGGGACGAACTCGGTGACCAGGAACTCGTGTTCCCACTCGCGGAAGTACGCGATCGGCTCGGGGCAGATGCCGGGGTGCGCCGCGTGCAGCGCCCGCAGGGTGTCCCACTCGCGCCGGGTGCGCTCGACGGCGGTCAGGCCGTCCCAGGAGAGCCCGGTGTGGTCGCGGGCCTCCTTGATGAACACCTTCCGGCCGGTGGCGAGTTCACGGCCCGCGTAGGCCCCTCCCCCGTTGCTGTGCCGGACGGCGTGGTCGAAGGCGAAGCCGTGGAAGGAGGGTTCCGCGGTGTTCGCAGCTTCCGTGGGGCCCTCGGCTTCGGCGGTGCCCGCGGCTTCGATGGGGCCCTTGGCTTCGGCGGTGCCCGCGGATTCCACGGGGCCCGCGGCTTCCGCCGTCCCGGCCGCCTTCGCCGTCCCGGACGTTTCCGCGGGCGCCTGCGCGCCCCCGGCTGCGAACGGGTCGGTGATCCCCTCAGGCAGGTGGAACCTCGGCTCGCGCCGGTCGGCGACGAGCCGGGCGCGTCCGTCGCGCAGCACCGGCGTGCCGGTGCCGTCGGGCAGGAGCCGGCGCCGGGGCGTGAAGGAGCCGTAGCGGTAGTGGACCACCCGGGAGTCGCCGAAGCGGCGGTCGGTGAGGATGAACTGCCCCTGTTCGGACTCCAGTCGGGCGGCGAGCGCGCTCATCAGCGCGGCGGCCGCCCGCTCGTCGGCCGGGTAGGCCACGACGAGTTTCCCGCTCTGCGTCCGCGAGGCGTGCTTGTGCTGGAGCAGCAGCACGAACCGCTCGGCCGCGACGTGCTTGAAGGGGACGTCCCGCGCGAAGCACTCCTCGGCGACCGTGTCGAGGACGTCGGCGATCCGCTCGGCGCGGGCCGAGACGTGGACCTTCCAGCCCTGGTCGGGCATCGGCAGCCCGGCGCGCCCCCAGGACCGCCACAGGTAGCGGTCGAAGGAGCGCCAGCCGTCCGGGACCTTCGCCGGGGCGTACTCACGGCCGCGGTCCTTGAGGGTCTCGACGGGCGCGTAGTAGTCGGCGTCGGCCATCGCGTACGTCTGCTCGATCACTGCTGCCTCGCGTCTGCCGGGCGTGGACGGGCGGGTGGGGCGGGTGGGGCGGTGCGCCCGCGGGCGGGCGGGGAGGTCGGCCCGCGGGCGGGCGGGGCGACGCGTGGCACGGACGCGTCGCCCCGGCGGTGCCTCAGGCGCAGAGGAACCAGCTGGCGTCGCTGCAGATGAAGTAGCTGCCCTCGACTTCCTGCTCCTGCTCGGGGGCCGGGATTTCCATCTCCTGGAGGTTCAGCACCTGGCTCATGGGGTTCTCCTGATCTCTCGTGTGCCTTCACGGCTTCCGCGCCGCCGGTTGGCGGGCGGACATCTGGGGGGTGCGCGCCGGGGCCGGGGCGGCGCGGCGGGCGGCGGTGCCGCGGCGGGCGAGGGGCTCGCGGCGGGCGGGCGCGCGGCCGCGGGCGGCGGCGGCGTCGCGGGCGAGGGAGTCGACGCTGAAGAGCGGGTCCGGGCGCTGGTCGAGCAGGTGAGAGAGGAAGAGCAGCACGCCGGACGCGCCGCTCCACAACTCGCAGCTTTGCCGCAGCCGCAGGTCGCCGAGGAACCGGACCGCGCCGCCGCTGGGCAGCGCGTGCGCGAACAGCGTGCGCGCCGACCTCCACGACGCGGCCCGCGCCCGCTCGTCGTCGAGCAGCCGGCCGCACTCGGCCAGCGCGAACCCGAGCCCGGCCAGCCCCTGGAAGAGCCCGGCGTGGGCGACGTACGTGATCGACGACTTCGCCACCAGCCGGGGCACGGCCAGCGCCAGCCGCTCGTCCGGTGCCGCGGCGAGGGCGCGGGAGGCGGCCGTGAGGAAGCCGGCGGTGCCGCAGTGCAGGTAGTACATGCCCCTGCGGTCCTTCGCGGAGACCGGGAAGACCAGTTCGCCGCCGGCCGACTGCCTGGCCCGGTCGAGTTCCGCGTGCAGCAGCCGGAGCGCGCCGCGCCGCAGGCGGTCCTCGCCGGTGACGGCCCCCACCTGCTGGAGGGCGTGGGCGACGCCGGCGCGTCCGTAGAACAGGCCGGTCATGTCGTGCGGGCCGAGGCGGGCGCTCAGCGCCGCCGACCGCTGCGGCAGCCGCGTCAGTTCCACGGCACGGTCGAGGTGGGACGCGTCACGGCTGTGCCCGTACAGGGCCAGGTGCGCCATGGCGACGCCGGACGCGCCCCACGCGAGGGTGGCCGAGTCGCGGGTCAGCGGGTGGCGGTCGGCCGCGCCGAGCAGGTCGCGCGCCTCGTCCTGGAACCCGAGGTCGGCCAGCACCCAGGCGATGCCGGCCAGGCCCGAGTACAGCCCGGGCGGAAGGGAGCCGGCCTGGCGCAGGGCGTCCTCGCGCAGCCGCCGGGTGATCCATGCGGGGATGTCCACGCCGGCGGTGCGCAGGGCGTGCACGACCCCGGCGGTGCCGTAGGCCACGCCCAGCGTGTTGGTCTCGTAGCCCTGCGGGACGGAGGGGAAGACACCCCACGGGCGGTCGGCGGCCGCGTCCAGGATGCCCGCCGCGACGCGGTCGCGCAGCTCGGTCAGGGCCCCGCGCTCGTCGGCGTCCACCTGTTCCGGGCTGGGAAGCGGGACCCCGGCCCCGGCGCGCGAGTCGGCCGGGCGCGTCGCGGCGTGCCATAGCCTGGGCGGTACCGGGGCGCGCTCGGTGAGGTCGCGCAGGATGTGCGGGAGGACGCCGGGGTTGCGCTCGGCCACCGGCGCGAGCGGGGTCAGCAGGAGCAGTCCCAGACGGGCGGCCGTCCTGGACGGGCCGTCGGCGCCGCCCCGCCGTGCGGCGCCGTCGGTGTCCGCGCCGGACGCGGTGCCACGGGTGAGGCCGCCGGTCAGCCGGATGCCGTCGTCGCGGTCGACGAGGACGTCGCGGGCCTCGACGCCGTCCACCGGGTAGCCCAGCAGCCACAGGCGGCGCAGGTCGCGCTCGATCCGGGCGATCAGGTCGGCGGCGCGCCGGTGGTAGCGCGACCAGTCGCCCGCGGACGCGGCCGGGTCGGCCACCGGGCTGTTCGCCACCACCCAGGACGTCAGCGGCACTCCCGCGACCAACTCGGCCAGCAGGTAGGGGTACGGACGCCCCTCGACGAAGACCAGCGGGCGCGGGCACAGGCCGGGGGCCTCGTGGTGGACCCGGGCCAGCACGCGCCACTCCGCGCGCAGCCGGTCGGCCGCCGAGCGCCCGTCCCCGGCCGGCGCCGCCTGCGGGAGCGCCTGCTTGACGAAGACCTCGGAGCCGTCCATCACGTTGCGCGCCGTGAAGGAGTACCCGTCGGTGGACGCCGCCCGCAGTCCCCGCACCTCGAAGCCCGCCGGTGCCACCGGCGTCGGGGCGGGCGCGTTCATCAGGTAGTCCTCGGTGGACCGTGTGCCGTCGGGCCGGACGGCGGACGCCGAGGGCGCGGGGACGCGGCCGTGGCGCACGGTCGGCGCGGCCTGCTGGTGCGCCTCGGCCGCCGGGGCGGCCGAGGCCGCGAAGACCGCCGCCGCGTGCAGCGCCCGCACCAGGTCCTCCGCGGCGGCCGCGTCCGCGGGGGCGGCGACGCAGAACCTGCCGGCCTGCGCGCGCGATCCGCGCGGGTGGTTCAGGTGGTGGTGGACGCTTTGGTTCGCGACGTGCCGGAAGGGGACGCCGCGCGCGAAGCACGCCGCCGCGAAGGCGTCCAGGACCGGCTGGAGCGGTTCGGGGCCCGCGGAGGCGTAGACGCGCAGGTCGCCGTCCCCGAACCGCGGGCCGCTCGCGGGGGTCCACCCGGTCCACCACCCGGTCCTGACGGCGGTCCAGCCGTCCGGTGCGGCTGCGGGCCGCAGGTGGGGCCCGCGGTCCGCGACGGCGGACGGCGGCACGTAGAAGTCGGGGTCGGCGAAGGTGAACACGTCGACGCTCATGGGGTGGCCTCCGCGCGCCGGCCGACCGCGGGCACCGTCGGGCCGCTCCGGTCGGCACAGCCACCGGGGCGGCCGGGCCGCGGGGCGGCGGACTGCCGGGAGGGGGCGGGCGCGGGCGGCTTCCCCGCGTTCTCGTCATGCGTCGGCACGAGACCCTCCTCCCTCGTCGTGGACACGCGGCGCGCGCCGTTCGTGCGGTGGGGCCGCTGCCGCGGCGCCGCGGAGCGCGTCGGGTTCCCGGCGCTCCGCGCCGTGACCGGACCGGAGCGACCGGATCGACCGGGGCGACCAGGGCGACCAGGGCGCCCTGCGCGACCGGAACCGACGATGTCAGCGGCCCACGCCCCGGACATGGGTGCTGAGCACCCAACTTCCCCCGCTCCCGCCCGTCGCCCCGTCTCCCGCACCGGACCCTCCCGGCGCGCCCCGCCGGGCCCGGGGACGGAGACGGCGACGGGACGGAGACGGGACGACGCGGGGGCGGGAGGGTCGGGGCAGGGGTTTCCCCCCATGCTCGGTCGCGGCGGGCGCCTCCGCAGTGGGGCCGTTCGCGAGCCGGGGGTCCGGCTCCGTCGGCCGGGCGTTGGAAGTGGGTTCACTTGCTCACATTTCCTCTGGAAGACGTGGTGCGCTCCGTGCTCGCCGCGCTGGACGAGCGGGACTGGAAGGTCGAGGACGACGGCGTCTGGTGCCGGGTCACCCCGCCGCGGCACACGTCCCGGGTGCAGGGCTGGAAGCTGCACGTCTCGACGACCCGGCTCTCCGCGCCGGAGGTCCCGCACCGCGCCGCCGGAGTCTGGTCCGCGCCGGGTGCGCCTTCAAGACGGCCCGTGACCTGGGGACCGTCGAGCAGATGACCTCCGGCACCTACGACCGCGCCCAGTGCGGCAAGATCATCACCGCGTACCCGCGGGACGACGAGCAGCTACGGGACCTCGCCGCCCGCCTGGACGAGGCGACCGCCGGGCTGCCCGGCCCGGCGATCCTGTCCGACCGCCCCGGCCCGGCGCCTGGAGCACCGCGAGCACCTGGAGGGGCGTCGCGCCGGACGGCCCACCCGGAAGCGCCCGGGCCGTCGGTCCGGCGACGGTGGGCGCGGGCACACGGGCGGGGATCACCCGCCCACCCCGACCGGCTCCCTGAACCCCCCGGGCTCCCTCGGCTCCCTCGACTCCCTCGGCTCCGGTGCCAGGAGCGCGGCCAGCTCGCGGCGGTTGCCCGCCTGTGTCTTCTCCAGGAGGTTGGCCACGTGGCGTTCGACCGTGCGGTGCGACAGATGGAGTTCCGCGGCGATCTCGCGGTTGGTGTGCCGGCGGTCGAGCAGGACCAGCACCTCGAACTCGCGCACGGTCACCCCGAGGTGCCACAGCCGGTCGGGCACGTCCCCGCTGCCGTGCCGGCGTTGCCGCACCCGCTCGCCCAACTCGCGCAGCAGGCTGCGGCAGTGGCGCACGGCGGGGTCGATCCCGTGGGCCGCGTAGAAGAGTTCGGCCTCCTGGAGCCAGCGGACCGGCTCGCCCCAGCCGTCGCGGGCGGCCGCGCGGGCGACCAGTCCCAGGCCGAGGTGGCGGGCCGGCGGGTAGCCGGCGGCGGCCGCGAGCGCCTGCCTGAGCGCGGCCTCGGCGGCGGAGGCGTCGCCCTCGCGGCCGGCCACCACGGCCTCGGCGAGGTGGACGAAGTGCGCGTTCCACGGCAGCCGGGCGGCCGGGTGGGCGGCGATCGCCGCGTGGTCGTCACGGCCCGCCGTGCCGTCGAGGCAGTCCAGCAGCAGGGTGAGTCCGTACGGGCCGCACAACTGGAGGGTGCCGGAAGGCTCCCCGCCCCCCGCGCGGCCGTCGTCCCCGGGGTGGAGGTGGCGCAGGCGCGCCCGCGCGGCGTCGCCGGCGCCGTGCAGCAGCTCGCAGACCGCGTGGCCGAGCCCCTCGACGATCGGGACCTCGTCCTCGCGGTCCCCGCGCCAGGCGTCGAAGCGGGTGGACGCCTCGGCCAGCGCGTCGCGTTCGCCCTGGTGGGCGTGGATCAGCGCCTTCACGGCCAGCGCGTGGCTGCCGAGGCCGTGCAGCCGCAGCCGGTCGATGTCCTCCCAGGCCGTCTCCACCAGCGCGGACGCCTCCGCGAACCGGCCGCGGAACACCGCGTCCACCGCCAGCAGGAGTTGTCTGCGGGGCGCCTCGATCACCGCCGCGACGGCGGTCGCCTCGGCGACCGCGGCCCCCAGCCGGGCCGCGTCGCCGTCCTGCGCCGGGTGCCGGCCGCCCAGCAGCACCTCCTCCATCCGGGCCCGCTCGCGCGCCGCCGGCACCGCGGAACGGTAGGAGCGCTGGAAGGCCAGGACGGTCCGGTGGGGGCGCTGCCGGGCGAGGCGCCGGCCGGCCGCGCGGGCGGCCGGGGAGCGGAGGACGAGGACGCGCCCGTCCGGGTCGGCCGACCGCCGGGCGCGCGGCGCGGCACCGGACCAGGAGGTGCCTCCCGCGGCGCCGGAAGCGGATTCCCTGCCCGCCGCGGGTGCCTGAGCGGTGCCGGGGCCCTGCGCCGGCCGCTCGACGGCCTGGTGGTCATCGCTCATGGCGTGCCTCCCCAAAGTTCCTGCGTGGACGTGCCGAGGACCACGGCGTCGGGCAGGTCGGGCGGGACGGACCCGCGGGCGGCCCCGTACGCCTCCCGCACGCCCGCTGCCACCTCGCTTCCCCTGTTCCGTACCGGCGCGGTCCGGGCGCAGCCCGGGCGGGGACGTGCGCCGCCCCCGTCGGAGCGCCGCCGCGACCGCGCCGGTACGGCGCCGCGTCGGGCACGGCACCGCATCGGCACCGCACCGAGCGCGACACCGCACCGGTGCGGCGCCGCGTGCAGCCGGACCGTGGACGTGGCCACCCGCTTCCCCGCTGGCGGCCGACGCCGAGCCCGTCGTCGTGATGGGTCGAGCCTCGCCCGCGCGGCCGCGTCTTCCTATGGGGAGTGCCCCCCGCATTCCACCGCGCGGGCCGGCCGCGGCCCCCGCCCGGGCGGAATATGGGGGCCGCCCCCCATAGGAGGTGCGAGGCGCTGGTGGCAGGATCGCGGGCGTGATCGATCCGCAGACATGGTGGGTCGGCGGCGTGGCCCTGGCCGAGCGGCTGCCGCCACCCCCGGAGCCCGTCAACGCCACCAGTCTGACGGAGAGTTGGCAGTCCGACTACTCCTCGCCCGCGCTGCTGCGGGCCCGCCTGGCGGACACCGGGCTGGACGAGGGCGGCTTGCGCGCCCTGCTCGCCGAGGAGCCCGCGGCCCTGGCCGGGCGGATCGGCAGGCCAGGCTGGGCCACTACTGTCGAGCAGGCGCTGGCGCGCGCCCCGCTCGATCCGCCGCCGCCCGCCGGGGACTCGTGGTCGGAGGGCTTCGCCGCGGTGCTCGCGCCGTTCACCGACACGGCGGACGAGCGGCTGCTGCGGGCCGTCGAAGGGCTCGGCCCCGACAGACCTGGCGGCGCCGACCGCACCGACCGCACCGACGGCCCCGCCCGCCCGGCCGGCCTCGCGGACCTCGCCGGACTCGCGGACATCGCCGACCTCGCCGCCGTCCGCGGCTGCTTCGCCGACCAGTTGAGCCGGGCCCTCGTACGCATCGCCCGCCGGACCCTGGTGCTCGAACTCAACGTGCTCCGCGTGCGCGGCCGGTTGTGCGGCAGCACCCCGGAACAGCGGTTCCGCGACTTCGTCCGGCAGACCTCGGCGCGGCCCGGGCTGCACGCGCTGGTCACCGAGTACCCGGTGCTGGCCCGGCTGCTCGCGCAGTGCTGCGACCAGGCCGTGGAGACGTGGGAGGAACTGCTGCGGCGCTTCGCCGGCGACCGGAGCGCGCTGGTCGCCGGTCCCCTCGCGGGCACCGACCCCGGCCGGCTCGTCGCGGTGGACATGGGCGCCGGCGACCGCCACCAGGGCGGCCGGGCGGTCGCGGTGCTGTCCTTCGAGCACGGCGGGCGCGTGGTGTTCAAGCCCCGCCCGGTCGCCGTGCACGCGCACTTCAACGACACCGTCCGCTGGTTCAACTCCCGGCTGCCCGGCCTGGGGCTGCGCCGGCTGGCCGTGCTCGAACGGCCTGGCTACGGCTGGATCGAGTACGCCGCGACCGCGCCGTGCACGGGCCCGGCCGAGGTGGGGCGGTTCTACTGGCGGCTCGGCGCGCTGCTGGCGCTGGTCCACGCCCTCGGCGCCACCGACATGCACTTCGAGAACCTGATCGCCTGTGCGGACCAGCCCGTCCTGGTCGACCTGGAGACGCTCTTCCACCCCGACCTGCACCTGCCCGGCGGCGGGGACCCGGCGCAGGCGGTGCTGACCGCGTCGGTCGCGCGGACCGCACTGCTGCCGTTCTTCCTCGTGGGCGAGCACGGCGTCCTGGACGTCTCGGGCCTCGGCGGCGACCGGGACACCCCGCTGCCCGAGGAGGTGACCGGGTGGTCGGCGCCCGGGACGGACGAGATGCACCTGATCCGGACCGTGGGGACGTTCCGCGGCTCGGCCAACCGGCCGCTGCTGCGCGACGCGGAGGCCGACCCCGCCGCCCACGTGGACCTGCTCGTCGCCGGCTTCCGGGCGGGGTACGACGCGATCGCCGGCCACCGCGCGGAACTCACCGGCCCCGGCGGCCTGCTGTCCCGCTTCACCCGGGACGTGACGCGGGCGGTGCTCCGTCCCACCCGGTGGTACGCGAACCTGCTGGACGAGTCCACCCACCCCGACGTGCTGCGCGAGGCGCTCGACCGGGAGCGGCTCTTCGACGTCCTGTGGCGTGACGCGGCCGACGGCCCGGGGGCGCGCGCGCTGGCGAGCGCCGAACTGGCCGAACTGTGGGCCGGCGACGTCCCCGTGGCCGCCTGCTCCCCCGGGACGGCGGGCCTGATGGTCGGCCCGCTGACGGCGGACGGCCTGGTCGCCGAGGGCGGTCTGGCCCGGGCCGAACGCCGGATCGCGGCGATGGGCGAGACGGACCGCTTCGACCAGGAGTGGGTGATCCGCGCGACGCTCGCCACGCGGCGGCGCCACGACGCGCCCCGCGCCGCGGTACCGCCGCACGGCGTACCGGCCGCCACCGTGCCCGACGCCGAACGGCTGCTGGCCGCCGCCTGCGGGATCGCCGACCGTATCCTGGCCCGCGCGCAGGACGACGGCCGGCGCGTGAACTGGCTGTGCCTGGAACCCCTCGACGACCGGATCTGGGCGGTCCAGCCGCAGGGCGCCGGCCTGCCGCACGGCTACTGCGGCACGGCGCTCTTCCTGGCGCAGCTCGCCGCCCTCACCGGCACCGAGCGGTACACCTCGGTCGCGCGGCGCGCGCTGACCCCGCTACCGGACCTGCTCACCGCGCTGGCGGGCCGGCCGGCCGACCTGCCCGCCGTCGGCGCGGGTTTCGCCGGCCTCGGGGGGATCGCCTACGCGCTCGGCCGGCTCGCCACGCTGCTGGACGACGCGGAGATCGCCGGCTGGACCGCCGCCGCGGTGGACCTGGCCGCGGCCGCGGCCGGCGACGACCCGCAGCCGAGCGTCCTGGACGGCGACGCGGGCTGCCTGGCGGCGATGCTCGCGGTGCAGCGGGCCACCGGCTCGGCCGCGGCCGGCCGCGCCGCGCGCGCCTGCGCCGACCGGCTCGCCGCCCGCGCGCCCGACGAGCTGCCGGCCGGCGGTTTCGGCACCGGCGCCGCCGGCGTCGGGTGGGCCCTGCTGCGGTTCGCCGCGGCCGGCGGCGGTCGCGATCACGCGGCGGCCGGCCTGGCGGCGCTGCGCACCGCCGCCGCGCGGTGCGCGGCGCAGCCGGTCGGGACCGGCTGGTGCGACGGGCCGTCGGGCACCGCGCTGGCGGTCGCCGACAGTGCGCTCGCGGCGGACGTACCGGAGTTGGCTAAGCTGCTCGACGTCGTGGTCGAGCGCTCCGCAGCTCCGACCGCAGGTGACCACTGTCTGTGCCACGGGGAGGCGGGCGCCCTTGACCTCCTCCTCGCGGCGACCGGCGCGGGCCGCGCCGAACCCGGCACGGCCCTGCCCCGCGCGGCCGCGCTGCTGGCCGCGCTGGACCGGTTCGGCCCGCGGTGCGGGACGCCCGACGCGGTCAGCAGTCCGGGGCTGCTGACCGGTCTGGCCGGCATCGGACACGAGTTGCTGCAACTCGGCTTCGCCTCCCGTGTCCCGTCGGTGCTGCTGCTGCGGTAGCCGGCCCCGTTACCCCCCACCCCGTCCTCCACAAGGAAGAGAGCATCCGATGAGCGACAACCCCCTGGTCAACGCGTGGAAGAACCCGACGGCCCGGGCCGGGGCGGCCGCCGCCCACCCGGCGGGGAGCATCCGCCTGGGCACCGGCGCGGTCGTCGGCCGCCGCGCCCAACTGCTGGCCGGGCTCGCCTCGACGGGAGAGGACCCGGACCACTTCCCCACCTACTCCCTGACCCTCACCTCCTGGGGCGACACGGGCGGGTACTGAGGCGCGGGAGCCCTCCCGCCCCTGGCAGATGACCCGGGCCGGGGATACCCTCCGTTGGTGCTCATCACATCACCAATGGTGATCGGGCGCGGCGCCGAACTCGCCGTGCTCGACGAGGGTCTCGCCGCCGCTCGTGACGGGGACGGCCGGGCGGTGTTCCTGCTCGGCGAGGCCGGGATCGGCAAGTCGCGACTGGCCGCGGAGTGCGCGTTCCGCGCGTTCACCCGCGGCCTCGCGGTGCTGCGCGGGCGGTCCGGCGCCACCGGCGGCGCGGCCGCCACCCCGTTCCGTCCGATCGCCGAGGCCCTGCTGTCGTTCGTCCGCCTCGGCGGCCTCCCCGAGCCGGAGGAACTCGCCCCGTACCGGTCGGCGTTGGGCGGGCTGCTGCCCGAGTGGCGCGCCGCCGGCCATGCGGGCGTGCCGGCCTCGCCGGTGGAGACCGCCGAGGCGATGCTGCGGCTGCTGGTCACCATCGGACGGGACCTGACGCAGCACCGGCAGCCCGGCTGCCTGCTGGTCCTGGAGGACCTGCACGACGCCGACACCGAGACGCTGGCCCTGATCGAGTACCTGTGCGACAACCTCCGGGGGCAGCCGATCTTCCTGCTGGCCACCCTCCGCCCGGAGCCGGGGCCGGCCGAGCAGTTGGCCCGGCAGGCCGCCCAGCGCCGGTCCGCGATCCTCAGCGAACCGCGCCCGCTGGGCGGCGAGGAGGTGCGGGCGATGGCCGAGGCCGCGCTGGCGGCCACCGGATCGCCTCCCCACGACACGGCGGCCGTGCTGCCCCAGGAGGTGGTCGACCGGCTGACCAGGGACGCCGACGGCAACCCGTTCGTCGTCGAGGAGCTGCTGAGCGGCATGATCACCGCGGACGTGCTGCGCCGCGGACCGGGCGGCGCCTGGCACGTCTGCGGCGATCTGGACATCGATGTCCCCCGCACCGTGGTGCACAGCGTCTCCCAGCGCTCCGCCCGGCTCAGCCCGGACGGCCGGGCCCTGCTCGACAGCGCCGCGGTCCTCGGCCGCCGCTTCTCGCTGGCCGTCCTCCAGGCGGTCAGCGGGCTGCCGGACCGCGACCTGCTGGTCCACCTGCGGGCCGGCATGGACGCCCACCTCATCTCCCCCAGCCGTCCGGTGGGCGACTGGTACGAGTTCCGGCACGCGCTGACCGCCGAGGCCCTGGTCGCCGCGCTCGTGCCCGCCGAGCGCGCCGCGATAGCCGCCCGGGGCGCCGACGCGATCGAGCGGGCGCACCCGGGGCTGCCGGGCGAGTGGTGCGTCCTGGTCGCCTCCCTGCGGGAGACGGCCGGAGACGCCCGGGCCGCCGCGCTGCGCTTCGCCGAGGCCGGCCGGTCCGCGCAGGCCGGCGGCGCCGTCAACTCCGCCGTGTCCCTGCTCGAACGCGCCCTCGACCTGCTGCCCGGCCCGGACCGGGCCGCCGAACGGGCGCCGTTGGTGGAGCAGTTGGTGTTCACGCTGGCGGAGAACGGCCAGCTCGACCGGGCCTGCGCGCTGGCCGACGAGCTGCCGGACGCCGGTCCGGGCGCGCTGGACGCGGTCCGGGCGGCCACCCTCCAGGCCCGCATCGCGTGGGCGGCCGTGACGGCCGCGCGGTTCGAGGACGCCGCCGAGCGGGTCCGCCGGGTCCGCCAGTTGCTGCGGCTGGTACCCGACGGCGACGGGCCGGCGGCCGGAGCGGCGCTGGGGCCGGCGGTCAAGATGGTCGAGGCCCACCTGATCCTCTCCGGGGTGCGGGAGCACGCCGGTGACCGCACCCATGAGGCGGAGCGGCTGGCCCGGCAGGCCGCGGACGGCGCCGAGCGCGCGGGACTCCCGGAGATCGGCTGCCAGGCGTGGCAGTTGCTCGCGGTGCTCGCGCGCCGGCACGGCTTCGAGCAGTCCGACTCCTACCTGGAGAAGTGCCTCGTGCTCGCCAACGAGCACCGGTTGACCGCGTGGCAGCTCGACACCCTGATGTGGCTGGGCGTCAACGACTTCATGTGCACCGGCTCCTCCGCCCGGCTGGAGCGGGCCCACCGCGCCGCCCTCGGCCACGGCGCGCTGGCCCTGATGTACCGGGCCGAGGCGACCATGGCCATGCAGCAGGTGCTGCGCGGCGACTACACCGGGGCCCGGGAGCTGGCGGACCGCTGCGCCGAGGGCACCGCCCGGCTCAGGGACGCCGACAACCACCAGTTCGTGCTGCTCACCCGGGTGGCGCTGGCCGCCCACCAGGGGAGGCGCCGGCAGATGGAGCAGGAACTGGCCGAGTTCCGCCGCTGGGGCGGTGAGCAGTCGCTCCAGTCGCCGCAGGCGTTCGGCAGCCGCGCCATCTGCGCGCTGCTGGAGGAGGACCACGACCGGGCGCTGCGCGAACTCGACGAGGCGTTCGCCTGGGAGCAGGGGAACCCTTCCGTCCACTACCTCAACGGCCGCTACGGACTGCGCCCGCTGCTGCGCGCGCTGACCGGGCAGGCGGATCCCGACGAGCACGCGGCGATCGCGGCCGACCCCAACGCGGCGCTGCCGTGGAACCGGCAGTTCGAGCGGCTCGCCTTCGCGGTGCACGAGGGCCGGGCCGGCCGTGGGGCGCGGGCGGAGGCCGCGGTGGCGCAGGCGCGGGAGGCGGGCGAGCCGTTCCTGATGGCCCGCCGGCTCGGCCAGCGGCTGGTGGCGCCGGTGGCACTGGCCGACGGCTGGGGCGATCCGGTGGGCTGGCTGCGCGACGCCGAGGAGTACTTCCACGGCGCGGGCGTGCCGGCCGTGGCCAACAGTTGCCGCGACCTGCTGCGCCGGGCGGGTGCGACGGTCCGGCAGCGGCGCCACGGCACCCCGGGCGTCCCGGCCCCGCTGCGCAGCCAGGGCCTGACCGCGCGCGAGTACGAGGTGTTCGTGCTCCTCGCGCCGCGCCTGGGCAACCAGGAGATCGCCGAGCGGCTGTACATCTCGCCGCGGACGGTGGAGAAGCACGTCGCCAACCTCATCGCGAAGACCGGGAGCCCCCACCGTTCGGCCCTGTGCGACTACGCCACCGATCTGCTCGCGCAGCTCGACTGACGACCAGGAGCGGACCACGCGATGCGGGGTCCGACGAGGGCCGCCGCCCTGCCGCCGCGGGCTCCCGCCCGCCCCGCCGCCGCGACCCTGCATCCGCCTACCCGTGGGCGCGGTCGGGCGCCCCGCTCGACCGCGCACTGCGGGACCGGGCGCCTGGTCGGGACGGCGCCGCTCGTGTGCCGCTGCCTGCCGGACGCCTGACCCCGGCGGCGGCGCGGGCCGACGCGGCGGCGGAGTCGTACGACGGCTCACGTCGAGGCACGATCATGCCGGGCATCGCGCCTGCCTTTCGGCTCGGTCGGAGCATGGGCCCGCTCAGGTCATGGACTGCTCGGCCCACACCGCCTTGCCCTCCTCCACCCGGCGGGTGCCCCACTTGCCGGACAGGTGGGACACGATGAGCAGGCCGCGTCCTCCCTCGTCGGTGACCCGTGCGTGCCGGATGCTGGGGGTGGCGGTGCGGTGGTCCCGCACCTCGACGGTCAGGGCGTCGTTGAGGGTCAGGCGCAGCGTGATCGGGGGCGCGCCGTACCGGACGGCGTTGGTCACCAACTCGCTGACCAGCAGCTCCGCCGACTCGACGGTCTCCGCCGTCACCGTGGCGGAACGGTCGCGCAGCCATTGCCGGGTGAGCCGGCGCGCCTTGGACGCCGCCTCGTCCGCCGCGGGGAGTTCCCAGGCGATGGTGCGGTCGGTGCCGAGCCGGTTGGTGCGGGCGAGCATGGCGGTGCCGGACCGCCCCGGCTGCGGCGCGAGTTTGACGAAGAGCGCGTTGGCGAGGTCCTGGACGGACCCGGAGGTGCGCAGCGCCTGCCGCAGCTCACCGCCACTGTCCAGCACTTCGTCGAAGTCCGCACTGGCCAGCAGGAGCGTCGCGCCGTGGGGCACGCTGTGGGTGACCATGCCGAACGGCTCCATGCCCTCGCCGCCCAGCCGCGGCCCGACTGCCTCGCCCAGCCGGACCACGCCGCCGTCCGGCGCGATCACCCGGGGCGCCGGCTGTCCCGCGCAGGACACCGTGAACACGCTCGTCGCCGGGTCGTAGACGCCGTAGGTGCAGGCCACGGAGAGCGCGCCGGTCTCCTCGGGCAGCGCGGCGTCCGACGGGATGCCCGCCACGGTGTCGCTGAGCCGGGCGAGGACCTCGTCCGGCTGCAACTCCAGGTCCGCCAGGGCGCGCAGCGTGGTCCGCAGCCGGCCCATCGCCGTCAGCGAGGCCGTGCCGCCCCGGCCGATCTCGCCCGTGGCCAGGGCGCAGCGGGCGCCGGACAGCGGGATGACGTCGAACCAGGCGCCCTTCCGGGACGGCGGGGACAACGCCACGAACGCGGTCTCCACGCCGAGGGCGGACCGGGGGCGCTCGGGCAGGAACCGGCGCTGCACGGTGGAGGCGATCACCCTGGCGACCGCGCTGCGGCGGGCGTTCTCCAGGCACAGCGCGGTGTGCAGGCCGATCTCCTCGGCGGCCGCCAGGTCCGCCCGGAGGTAGCGCGCGGAGTCCCCGGTCCGGACGGCGACCGCGAGTCCCAGCAGCCGGCCCCGGACCGCCAGCGGGATCACGACCATGCTGTGCGCGCCGGCCGCGCGCAGGATCTCGTCGTGGGCGGGGAGGTCCAGCAGGTGCGCGGCGCGGCGCGTGGTGCGCAGCACCGGACGTCCCTCGGTGACCGCCTGCGCGAAGGACGACTCCCGTTCGACGGCCTCGACGTCCCCGATGTCGCCGATGTCCCCGACGGCCTCGATCCACTCGATCCCCGGGGCGTCCCCCGCGTCTGCGCCGTCTGCGCCGTCTCCGCCGCGTCCGCCGTCCTCGGCGTGGTCCGCGCCGCCTGTCTTACGCCCGTCGGCCCCGTCGGCCCTGCCCTGCACCGCCACCGTCCGCAGCAGGAGCGCCGCGGGGTCGGCGGGCATGGACGGCGGGTTGTCCCCCGCGGTCACCTGCTCGGCCAGCGCCACCAGCACGATGTCGGCGAACTCCGGCACCAGCGCGCCCGCGAGGTCCTCGCAGGTCCGCGCCAGGCCCAGCGACCGCCCCACCTCCTGGCGGACCCGCGACACCGCCTGACGGCGCACGTGGTCGCGCTCCCGCCGGGTGACGTCGAGGAGCGTGACGGCGACCCCGATGACCTCGCCCGCCGGCCGGCTCAGCCGGAACGCGGAGGCCGAGAAGAACCGCCGCCCGGTACGGCCGGCCACCGCGGTGCCGACGAGCCGGGAGTACACCGGCTCACCGGTGCTCAGCACCCGTTCCAGCACCGCCAGTTCCTCCTGCGGGCGGTCCAGGGGATACGCCTCGTCGACGCGCTTGCCCATGATGTCGGCGCCCGGGCGTCGCAACGCCTGGGTGGCCATGCTGACCCGGACCAGCCTCAGGTCCGTGTCCAGCACCACGATGCTCAGCTGCGACTCGGACAGCAGCGCCCGCAGCAGCGCGTCCTCGATGGCGGCGTCGAGGCCCTGGGGGCCGCGCGGCTGGGCGTACAGGGCCCAGGCGCCGTCCTCCTCCAGCGGCACGGCGAGCAGCCCCGGGTCGCCCCCGGCCGGGTCCGGCCCCAGGGCGGCCGACCTGATCAGGGCGTCCGCCGGGCGTCCCAGCGCCGCCTCCTCGCCGTGCGCGAAACGTCGTGCCGCGGCAGCGCTCCACGACGTCACACGGCCGATGCCGTCCACGGTGAACAGCGGCTCCTGCCGGCGCGCCATCCGCGTCCTCTCGTCGTCGCCGCCCACTCCGGTCTGGGCAACACGTGCATTTTCCACCATTGGTGAGGAGATATCACGACAGCCGCCCTTTCCGCGCGCCCCGCCGCCGCGGTCGCCGCGGTCGTCCTGTGACAGGCGGCCGGCCCCGGCCCTGCCGCGGACCCGCGCCCCGGGCGCGCCCTTCACCCGCGCACCCCGCCGGACCGCGACGCCCCACCCGCCCGGTCGGTGCGCGGCCGGTGCCTGCCCGCACCAGGGCCGAACGGCCCCTCGAAGAGGGCGGATCGATCGGCCGGAACGCCGCGAACGGCCCTGCCCGCCCGCGGCGGCGCGGCCGAGGATCGTGGCCGGCGACACCCGCCGGCGACACCCGCGCGCTTCCCGCACCGCGACCAGAAGGAGCGGCCATGAGCCCACCACGCGTCCTCGTGGGGATCGACGGATCCGTGACGTCCTTCCTCGCCCTGGAGACCGCCGCCGCCGAGGCGCGGCTGCGCGGTGCCCGCCTCGAACTGCTGGCCTGCGCGGCCGATCCGGCCGAGGCCGGGCCGGTGCTGCGCGCCGCGGTCGCGCACGCCGCCCGGCTCCGCCCCGGTCTGACCGTGACCGCGTCGTCCGCCACGGGCGACCCGGCCGACGTCCTCGTCCGGCTGGGCCGCCACGCGCAGCTCACGGTCGTGGGCGCCCGCGCGGTGGGCGGCGGCGCCGGGCTGCTGGCGCACTCGGTGGCCCGGCGGGTGGCGGCCCGCGCCGCCGCACCGCTGGTCGTGGTGCGCGGGATGCAGCCGCGCCCTCGCGTCCGCGACCGCCGTACCGGCCGGGTGCTGCTCGCGGTGGAGGACGACGCCGACGCGGACGCCGCCCTGTTCGCCTTCCAGGAGGCGGAGTTGCGCGGCACCACGGTGGCTGTCCTGCACCCGTGGACCTACCGGCGCCGCACCGGCACGGGCACCGCCGCGCCTCGATGCCTGCCGCGCGGCGAGTTGGCGAAGGCAACCGAGGGCGCGGGCCTGATAGTCGTCGGCGCCCGCCGGCACGCCCGCTGGACGAGCCCGCCGCCCGGCCCGGTCGCCGACCTGCTGCTGCGGCACGCGCGCTGCCCGGTGGCGGTCGTGCCGCCGCCCCGGAACGGGACCGGGCCGGACGACGGCCCGGGCCGGCGCCGCGGGCCGGGGCGGGACAGCGCGCCGGGCCCGACCGACCTCGCGGGCAGGGCCGTTCGGCCCCCGCGGCGGGGCCCTGGGCCCCCTGCGGCCCGGTCGTGACGCGCAGGACAGTGAGGGCGTACCGAGCACCCCCGCCATCGATCAGGGAGTCATCATGGCCGTCCACGAGCACCCCCGGCAGCGCACCGGATTCCGCCTGCCGACCCGGAGGTCGGCGGTGGCCGTCCACGCGGGCGACACGGCTGCCGGCGCGGGCGCGGCCCGCAGGTCGCTGGCCGCCGTGCGGATCGCCACCGGCCTCGTCTTCCTATGGGCCTTCCTCGACAAGCTCTTCGGCTGGCACTACGCCACCGCCTCCGGCCGCGGCTGGGTCGACGGCGGCTCCCCCACCAAGGGCTTCCTGTCCGGCGTGTCCGCCGGCCCGCTCCAGTCGTTCTTCCACCACATCGCCGGGCAGGGCTGGACCGACTGGCTGTTCATGCTCGCCCTGCTCGGCATCGGCGCCGCCCTCACCGGCGGCGTCGCCCTGCGCATGACGGCCGTGGCCGGCACCGTGCTGATGGCGCTGATGTGGGCGGCCGAGTGGCCGCCCGCCCAGCACCTGTCCACCGGAGCCCCGAGCGGGTCGTCCAACCCGTTCGTGGACTACCACGTCGTCTACGCCCTGGTGATGGTCCTGTCCGCCTACGCGGCCGCCGGCACCACCTGGGGCCTGGGCCGCGTGTGGGCCGCCCTGCCGATCGTGCGGCGCCACCGCTGGCTGCTGTGAACCCCGCGGTGCGGCCCGCGCGGTACGGCGCCCCGCCCCGGCGGAGTGCCGTACCGCGCGCGGTTGCGGGCCCGGTCGCACCCGCCCACGGTGGAGCGGCGCCGGTCGGCCCGGCAACGCGCCTCGGGCTGCGGGCCGTCCACCCCCGTGCGGCGGGCCGGGGCACCGCATCCGACCCGCCGGCACGGGGGCACCGGCTCCTCCCGTCCCGCCGCCGGGGCGGGCTCGGCGGCGGTTACGGAGTGGCGGCGCCCGGGACGGTGGTGCCGGTGACGTCGGCGCCCGGGACGTCGGCCTCCGGGACGTCGGCCTCCGGGACGTCGAGGAAGAGCGCGTCGGCGGTGAAGCCGGGACCGTAGGCCACCAGCAGGCCCGGGCCCCGGGCCGGGCCCTCGTCGAGCGTGCGGCGCAGGACGTCGAGGACGGCGACCCCGCCGAGGTTGCCGCCGCGCAGGGAGTCGGCGGAGTGCCGGCCCGCCTCCGGCGGCAGGCCCAGCGCGTCGACGGTGTCCGCGATGATGCCCGGCCCGCCGGGATGCACCACCGCCCAGTCCACCTGCCGGCCGTTCAGCCACTTCACCAGGTGCGGCATGGTCTCGCGGGCGCCCTTGGTGGCGTCCCGGTTGGACTCGAAGGTGATGCGCCCCGCGCCGGGCACCCCGCCCGGGTGCAACTCGCCCCAGTACGGGCTCTCGCCGTGCTGCAACCACTCCCACGTCTCGACGTCCGCGACCAGCCCGCCGCCGGCCGCGACCAGCCGCCGCGCGGAGTCCTCCTGCCTGCGCCCGGCGCCGGCCACCACCGCCGCGCCCGCGGAGTCCCCGAACAGCGCCCCGTACAGCACACCGGTCCGGGTCGGCTCGCGCCAGGGCATGTGCAGGATCGACAGCGCCTCGCCCGCGACGACCAGGACCACGCCCTCGGGCCGCCCAGCGAGGTAGCGCGTCGCCTGGACCAGCGCGTGCGCGCCCCCGGCGCAGGCCAGCGTGGCGGCCGGCACCCGCGCCACGTCCCGCCGCAGGCCCAGCCGGTTGACGAGGGCCACGTCCAACTGCGGGATCGTCCAACTGGTGGTGTGGGTCGTCACCACGCAGTCGACGTCCTCCGGCGCCAGCCCCGCCGCCGCGAGGGCGCCGTGCGCGGCTTCCGCCGCCATGTCCACCACCGCGGCGAAGGCCGCCTCGTACACCTCGCGCGCGTCGCGGGCGCCGTCCCCGACGACCTCCAGCGGCGCCACCCACGGCCGGTTGGCCACCGTCGTGGAGCGCACCATCCGCAACGCGCCCGCCAACCGGCGCCGCTGCTCCGGCAGACGGGTCTCCGGCGGCCAACGCGCAAGCCAGTCCGCCTCTATCGCGTCCGTCGACACCTCGTGCGGCGCCCGCACCACCACCGGCTTGCCCACAGCTATCCGCATGCCGTCCCCTACTCTCAGGTCGATTGGTCCGATATGGACCCGAAGGCACGAATTGCTCCATCGTGCACGACCCTTGGCCACCGGTGACCAGCATGCCGCAGTGATGGCCGCCACACCCGGGTTCACCCATTTCAGCGCGGGATTGACGCCTCGGAATGTGGTGAACCGCACTCGGGGTGCGGCCCGGAGGGAGCGCGGGCGCGAGCGACACCGAGCCGCGGAGGGATCCGCCCCTCTTCCCGGCGATCCGGGTGGGGGGTGGAGGGGGTCCGTCGGGAACCGGCGGGGCCGGCCCGGCGGCATGCGGCCGGGCCGGCCCTTCCGACCCCTACGGCAGCTCGGGCAGTTCGGGCAACTGGGGCGCGACGTCCGGCGCCGGGACGCCCACCACCAGCCGCAGGTCCGGCCTGCTGACCGGCACCAGTGCCGTGACCGTGATCTCCACCGGGCCGCCGGTGTACGGCCGCCACGGCGGCATGAGCATCGGGCGCGTGGTGCCGTAGGCGGGCGGCTGGCTCTCGGCGGTGGCCCGCCAGATGCGGTCCACCAGCGGATCGTCGGCCACCAGGCGGTCGACGAGCTGCCACAGCTCCCCGTCGCCCGGCGCCTGGATCAGCTCGCGCCGCAACTGCGCGAGCAGCAGGGGCGCCCAGCGCGTCTCCCAGTCCACGCACTGGGCGCGGCCCGGCCCCCGCAGCAGCGAGACCATGATGTTGACGCCCGGCTCCATCCACGGCCAGTTGGCCAGTGCCCGGCGGTTGGCGGCCATCATCCGGTACCCGGCCGAGCACCAGTAGGCGCCGTGCTCCTCGCGCTCCAGCACCTCCACCAGGTCCCGCGGCACCTCACCGGTGTCGGCGGGGGGCGCCTGGGGCGGCGGCTTCCCGCACCACAGGTACAGCATCTCCGTCTCGTCGGGAGCCAGCCGGAGCAACTGGGCGATGGCCGTGATCAGCGTCACGCTCACACCGTGGGCGGTGCCCTTCTCGATCCGGCGGTAGTGGCGCTCGTCCACATGCAGCAGCCGAGCCATGAGAGCCACGGTGAGCTCTTCCGGCAGCGGCTCCAGCCATGCCGCCTCGGGCAGCTCCCGCGGCCTGATCCGCGCCCGCCAGGACGGCAGCAGGTCCGTACCCAGCCCCGAGGCCGACTCCGCCATCCGCTCGCCCCCAGACACCAGGAGACCCGCACTGCGCCCCACCGCCAGACTAGGCGGCTTCGGCCGCCGGCGCCCGGTGAGCATTCCGAGCGGGTCCGGCGCGGACCCGGGTCGGCGGTGGACCCGGGTCCGCGGCCGACCCGGGTCCGCGGCTGACCCTTCCGGCCACCGGGCGGACGCGATCCCCTGGAGACATGCACGACGTTCCGCCGCGGCACACCACGGCGGGCCCCCACGCGGACGAGGGCGGACGGCGGCCACCGGCCGGCGCCGCCCGGACGCGACCGGCGGCCCTCCTCGCGGCTCCCGGCGGGTACCGCCGGCCCGGCCGCGACGCCTCGGCACCGACCACCGGCTCCGCTCCGGTAGAGGGGATCGCCCCGTGACCGCTCCCAGGCCAGAACCGACGTTCCACGTCGCGCGGTGCGACGCCGCGGTGCTCACCGACCCGGGCACGGCGCTGCCGATCGCCGACATCCTGCGCGCGGCGGGCCTGCGGGTCGCCGCCGCCACGGTGCCGGCTCCCACCGGCGACCCCTACCGCGAGGCGATCTCCGCCGTCGACCGGGCGCCCCTGGTCATCTCCGCCTGGGCCACCCCCGCGGTCGACCGCGCCACCAGCGCCCTGGTCGCCGCCCGCCTCGCCGACCGGATCAGCGCCGGTCCGTCCCCGGTCTGGGTCCGCATCTCCCGCGACCCCGTCCACCCGGCTCCGCCGTTCTCGGTGCACATCCCCCTGAGCCCCGCCGGGACGCTGGGCCCCGAGGCCCGCGGGGCGCTCGCGCGGCTCGCCGCCGGCGACCTCGGCCCGTGCCTGCCCGCCGCGGCGGGAGCCGCCGGCCACCTGCTCGCGGCCCTCCGGCCGCCGCCGGGCGGGCGGGAGCGCGCTTCCTCCTTCGACTCCACGCGCCCGGCCGCGTCGGGACCGGTGGTCAACTCGTCCTGAGCCCGCCGCCAGGCGTCGTCGCCGGGGACGAACCGGCTGCGCAGGTAGGCGGCGGTGAGGCGGCAGTGAGGCGGCCGATCGCGGCGACCCTGGCCGGGTCGTCGTCCGTGGTCTCCTTCGCGTCGTAGCCGGAGATCCCGCCGAGGAGGTGCTCCCCGCCGAAGACGGTGAGCAGGGTCTTGGGAGCCGGGCCAGGTGGTAGGGGTCGGCGTGCCAGTCCGGCCCCATGGTCGTCCAGTGCCGCGAGTCGTCCCGGTCGCCGGCGACCACCAGCGCGGGCGTGGTCATCGTGGACAGGTCCATGGTCCGGAACACCGGCACCTGCTCGGCCACGAACCCGTCGAACGCGGGCGCGGGCGCCGGGGCCCCGCCCGTCTACGGGGCGGCGGGGCCGTCGAGGAAGCGGTGCAGCACGGCGGCCTCCGCACGCAGCCGCGCCGCCCGTTCGGCATGCGCGGGAGCGGTCAGCCGCGCCGCGACCGCCAGTCGTTCATCGGCCTCGGCCCGCACCACGTCGGCGACCTCGCCCTCGTCCAGCTCGCGCCGGGCCACCTCGGTGGCGCCCGCGCCGACCGGTGCCTGCTCCAGGGCCAGGCCCCGCAGGTCCGCCTCGTCCACGGGCGCGGCCTCGGCGTTGTCCAGCGCGGCGAGGGCCGAGCGCAGCGCGCTCACCGCGGCACGGTCCCGCGCGCGCATCGCTTCCAGCAGGGCCTGGCGCATCCGAGGACGTAGAGACATGCGGGCGACCCTAGACCGCGACCCCACCTGCGACAACGGGGTTTCCACGCGGTGCGGTCGAGCCGCACGAGGTCCCACCCCCGCTCGCCCCGAAGGGCACACGCGCACAGGACGGTCCCACGTCGCCCCCGGTGCACGGGAGTTGCCGCCCGAGCGGCGCGCGGGTCGGGCCGGCGCGGGGCCGGGCGGATGGTTCGCCCACTGCCGTGGCGGGCGGCGCCGTGGGACACTGCCCGGCATGGAGCGGACTGCCACGGACCTCTTCCTCGAACGCTTCGTCGCCGACGTCCGGCAGGCCGTGCCGACCGTCTCCGTATGGGCGCACGGCTCGCTCGCGATGGGCGACTTCCAGGCCGGCCGCAGCGACCTCGACCTCATCACGGTCGTCGAGGCACCGCCCGGCCCCGAGCAGCGGGCCCTGCTGGGGGACATGCACCGGCGGATGCTGGCCGAGGAGCCGGCCGCGGCCAAACTGCACTGCACCTACATGGCGCGCGCCGCACTGGACGGCGCGGAGCGCAGCCACTTCACCTGGGCCCACAACCGGCTCCAGGAGCGTCCGGTGACGCCGGTCTCCCGGCGCGAACTGCTCGACGGCGGGCTGACGCTGTACGGAGCGCCGGCCACGGAGCTGCTGCCGCCGCTGGCCGAGGGGCAGTTGGAGGAGTTCATCCGGCAGGACCTGGCCCGGTTCTGGCTGCCGGCCACGCGCAGCCCGGTGCCGTGGATGCGGGACATCTGGGTGGACCTGGGGCCCTTGGTGCTGGCCCGCGCCACCGTGACGTTGCGCGACGGGCGCCTGATCACCAAGGGCGAGGCCCTCGACGTGCTGACCGAACTCGGCGCCCCCGCGGACCTGGTCCGCGACATCCGCGACCGCCGCTACGCCGACCCCGCCCCGATCAGCCCCCTCCGGCGGGTCCGCCGCGCCCTGCGGGCCCGCGCCTTCGTCCGCCGGGGCATCCGACGCACCCTCGCCGAACGCTGAGAACGCCGGCCCAGGGCCCGTCGGCGGGAAGCCGTCGGACCGACGGCCGCTCCCCGCCCCCACCTGCCCCAAGTTGCGGCCCGTCGCAGCCGCGGCTCATTGCGGCCCGCTGCGGCTCACTACGGCTCGTTGCGGCTGTCACGGCCGTCACGGCCCGGGGCCGTTCGGGCGCCGGTGGGGGGCGGAACTCGCAAGGGCGCCGGTCATCGGGTAGGAGTGGTCCGAGGGTCCGCACGGGCCCTGCCGGACACACGGCGCGGGCGGCGCGGACGGCGCCACGGCGCGGACGGCGAGCGAGAAGGGCGGCCGGGCGGATGACGGGATGGCGCAGGACAGCGGCACGGGACGCGGACGGGTCCCGCCGTGAGGGCCGGGGCACGCGGGGCCGGTGGCCGCGGACCGCGGCACGCGGGCGCGGGCGCGGGCGCGGGCAGGCCGCCGCGGGGTGCGCCGCCGCGATTGCGCTGCTGCTGGCCGGGTGCTCGTCGGGGTCGGACGGCGCCTCCCCCTCGGTGTCCGCCTCCGCCGGCGGGTCGGCGACGCCGACGGCGGGCGCCCCCGCCTCGACCGGTGCGGCCAGCTCCGCGCCTCCCGCGGCCACGGCGACCAGCACCCCGACCCCGACCGCCGGCGCGGCCTCCGGGTCGGCGACCGTCACCGGCACCGTCGCCTCGAACCTGAACGTGCCGTGGGGCGTGGCCCTGCTGCCCGGGGGCGACCTGCTGGTGAACTCGCGGGACACCGGCGTGATCCAGCGCGTCGTGCCGGGCACCGGCAAGCGCACGGTCGCCGGCACGGTGCCCGGAGTGGTCTCCACCAAGAGCTCAGAGGGTGAGACGGGCCTGCTGGGGCTGGCGCTCTCGCCCGACTTCGGCTCGGACCGCCTGATCTACGTCTACTTCTCCACCGCGACCGACAACCGCATCGCGAAGCTGACCTACACCCCGTCGGCGAGCGCCGGGCACCAGCTCGGCCGGCTCGACGTCATCCTCAAGGGCATCCCGCGCAGCATCCACCACAACGGCGGCCGTATCGCGTTCGGCCCCGACGGCATGCTCTACGCGGGCACCGGCGACGCCGAGAACACCGCGCTGCCGCAGGACAAGTCCTCGCTCGGCGGCAAGATCCTGCGGATGACGGCGGACGGCAAGCCGGCGCCGGGCAACCCGTTCGGCAAGTCCGTCGTGTACACCATCGGCCACCGCAACGTGCAGGGACTGGCCTGGGACCCGTCGGGGAACCTGTGGGCCTCCGAACTCGGCGACCGCGAGGCCGACGAGCTGAACCTGATCAGGGCCGGCCGCGACTACGGCTGGCCCGCCACCCAGGGCCGGACCAGCCGCGCCGGATACACCTCACCGGTCGCCCAGTTCGGCACCGAGGAGGACTCCCCCAGCGGCATCGCCTGGGTCGACGGTTCCATCTGGATGGCCGCGCTGAAGGGCGAGCGGCTGTGGCGCATCCCCCTGGACGGCACCACGCTGGTCGCCGCGCCGCAGAGCAAGCTCGTCTCCGCCCACGGCCGGCTGCGCACGGTGCTCGCCTACGACGGCGGGCTGTTGGTGACCACCAGCAACACGGACGGACGGATCTCCCCCGGCTCCGGCGACGACAAGATCCTGAAAGTGAAAGTCGGCTGACGACCCGTCACACATCCCGCCGGCCGCCGGCCCCCGCACCCCGCCGCCGCACGCCGCCCCCGGTTCAGCCCGACATGACCGCGCGCGCGACCGCCGCGACCGCGGGGGCGGGGCGCCCGGGGAGGCGGGCCAGGAGCACCCGGCGGACCTCGGGCGGCGCGCCCTCCACCCGCAGCGCGATCACGCCGGGCGGCAGCGCGGGCACCACCCGGTCGGGCACCGTCGTCACGCCGAACCCGCCGGCGACCAGGCGGAGTTTGGTCAGCCAGTCGGTCGCGCGGTGGGCGACGCGCGGCCGCCCGGGCAGGCCCGGCCAGACCCCGAGCAGGGGCTGCGCGGTCGAGGACGGGGTGGCGATCCAGGGCGCGCCGGCGAGCTCGTCGAGGTGCACCGAGGTGCGGCCGGCGAACTCCCCGGAGGCGGACGCCGCGACGACCAGCGCGGTGTCCTCGACGGTCTCGATGTGCAGCCGCGGCGACTCGCCGTCCGAGGGCCGGTGCGGTGGACGGGAGGTGAGCAGGGCCAGGTCCGACGAACCGGCCCGCAGCGCCCTGATCAGCACCGGCGTGGTGCCCTCGGTCGTGGTGACGGCGATCCGCGGGTGGACGGCGAGGCGTGCGAGCAGGGCGGGCAGCAGGCCCCAGCCGGCGCTGGGGAACACGCCGAGCCGCACCGCCTCCGTCCGCTCGGCGGCGCCGGCGAGTTCGCGCTCGGCGTCGGCCACCGAGTCCAGGATCGTCCGGGCGTGGCGCAGCAGGACGAGGCCGGCGGGGGTGAGCCGCACCCCGTCGGGGTGGCGCTCGAACAGGGTGGCGCCGGCGCTCCGTTCGAGGGCGGCCGCCTGCCGCGAGACGGCCGACTGCGTGTAGCCGAGCCGGGCGGCGGCCGCGGTGAAGCTGCCGGACTCGGCGATCTGCCGCAGGACGCGCAGGCCCGCGCTGGAGAGGTCCATGCGCATCAGGCATACCACGCATGCCCGATCTTCGCTTCCCGCATCGCTGCCGCGGTCGTAGCGTCGGTGCCGAGAAGCGGACGAAAGCTGAGGTCATCACGTGCGAGCAGCAGTTCTGACGGAGTTCGGCGCGCCCCTGGCGGTGCGGGAGGTGCCCGCTCCGCGGGCCGGGGGCGGCGAGGTGGTGGTGGACGTGCTGGCCACCTGCGTCCTGCCGTACGCGGCCGAGGTCTTCAGCGGCGAGCGCTCCTACCCGCTGGTCCCTCCCGTCGTGCCCGGGCTCGGCGGCGTGGGCCGGGTGGTCGCCGTCGGACCGGACGCGACCCGGCTGCGGGCCGGCGACCTGGTGTGGTGCGATCCGACGGTGCGCTCCCGGGACGACGCCCTGACGCCCGACATCGCGCTCCAGGGCTGGAGTTCCCGGGGCGAGGGCGGCGCGCGCCTGGCCGAGCACCTGCACGACGGGTCCTTCGCCGAGTCGATGCGGGTGCCGACCGAGAACGTCTTCCCGCTGCCCGGGGAGGCGGCCGCCGACCCGGCCCGCTGGGCCGCCCTCGCCGTGCACCTCATCCCCTACAGCGGGCTGCTGGCCGGTGGGTTCGCGGCCGGGGAGACGCTGCTGGTCAGCGGCGCCACCGGGAACCTCGGCAGCAGCGCGGTCGCGGTGGCGCTGGCGATGGGCGCGGGCCGGGTGGTGGCGCCGGGCAGGAACCGCGCCGCGCTCGACCTGCTCGCCGACCGGTTCGGGTCGCGCGTGCGGCCGGTGCGGCTGACCGGCGACACGGCCGCCGACGGGGCGGCGATGTCCGCGGCGGCGGGCGGGCCGGTCGACATGGTGCTCGACCTGCTCCCGCCGAGCGCGCCCAGTTCGGTGGCGCGCACGGCCGCCATGACGGTGCGGGAGTACGGCCGGGTGGTGCTGATGGGCGGTGTCGGCATGCTCGGCGGCGACGACCTCGCGCTCCCGTACCCGTGGATCATGCGCAACTCCGTCACCGTGCGCGGCCAGTGGATGGGCCCGCGCGGCGCGAACGTGGGCGTGGTCCGGCTCGTGGCGTCGGGCGCGCTCGACCTCGCACCCGAGCACGTCCGGACCTTCGGGCTCGACGCGGTCAACGAGGCGATCGCGTACGCGGCGGCGCACCCGGGTCCGTTCGAGCGCACCGTCCTCGCCCCGCCCGCCGGCTGACCGCCCACCGCCGGCCGGGGCCGCCGGGCCGGCGGCCGCCGGGTGCACCGCACCGGGGCCGGGACGCGCGGAGGGCCGGTGCCCGCGGGATCGCCCGCGGACACCGGCCGGTACCGCCGGCCGGGGCCGGCCGTGTTCCGCCGCGCTCAGTAGGAGAACTGCTGGATCTGCTGGTCGTACGCCCCGAACGTCCAGCCCGTCCGCGTCGCCGGGTCGAGCTGGATCGTGTCGTCCGGCGCGGCGTGCCCGCCCAGCGTGACGCCGGTGAGGGTGCGCAGTACCTTCCCGGTGGTCAGGTCGACCACGACCAGTTGTCCGGTCGCGTTGTTGTCCGGGACGTACATGCCCGCCCCGAAGTACGCGGTGCCCGCGGGCGAGGCGTAGGAGACCACCGCGACCTCGTGCGCGCCGTCCACCGCCAGGGCGGCGGGCTTGCCCAGCCGCACGCTGACCGCGTCGCCGGTGCTGGTCCCGGTGGCCTCGTCGGTGCCGGAGACCACGCCGGTGGGCACGATGTTCACGCTGATCTCGGTGGCCGACAGGTTGTAGAGCGTGCCGGCGCCGTCGGAGGCGATGCCGTGGCTGCACGCCGAGGTGGTGCCGTCCGCGGTGACCGTCCGGGCGGTCAGGTCCACGCGGGCGACGGTGGCGCTGCCCAGGCAGTTGAAGATTCCGGCCGGGCGGGCGAGGAACACCGCGCCGGTGGCGGCGTCCACGGTCAGCAGGCCGTACGAGCCCGCGGTCACCCCGGCCGGGTCGGCGGGGATCGGCGCGGCCGCCGTACCGCCGGCCAGGTCGACCGGCAGCACCAGGTCGCCGCCGTCGGCGCCGTGCAGCAGCAGGGCGCCGCGGTGGTGGGCGGCGTCCACCCGGCCGGTGACGTAGGTGCCGTCCGCGGCGGGCAGCGCGGTACTGCCGACGAGCGTGTCGGACGCGGTGTTCCAGGTCTCCACCCGCAGGCCGCCGGCCGCGGAGCGGTGCACCAGCAGCACCCGGTCGTCCGTGGCTCCGACCACGTCGTACCCGGAGCCCGCCTCGCCGTCGGCGGTGACGGCGGCGCCGTAGCGGCCGGTCGCCGTCGCGTAGTGCCGCACCTCGCTGCCGCCGGAGGCGGTGGCCAGCGCCGCCACGGAGTGGGCGCCGTCGGCGGCGAACCCGGTCACCGACGAGCCGGCGGGGGCGAGCCCGTCGTCGAAGGCGAGCGAGGACAGCGGGGACGCCTGGCCGACCACGTGGCCGGCGCGGTCGAGGGCCAGCACGCGCACCCCGTAGGCGTCGGAGCCGCCCAGGCCGAGCGCCGCGGCGTCCAGCCGTACCGTCCCGGAGGTGCCCGGCAGTGCCCGGTGCGCGGCCGAGGGGCTGTCCACGCCGTCGTCGTCCAGCACCGTGCCGTTGGCGTTGGTGAAGGTGTTCAGCGAGCCGAACGCGGTGGGGCCCGGTGCGGAGAACTCCAGCTCCGCGCTGTGCGCGCCCGGCACGCCGCGCACGTCGTAGCGCACGTCGAACCGCGGGGCGGCGCGGGTGGGTTCGGCGGCGTGGCCGGCCGCGCCGCCCGCCGCCGACAGCAGGGGCGCGTCGGGGCGCTGCGCCGCGGTGGCGCCCGCCACCCGGATCGGCGCGAACTCGCCGTAGCCGGTGAGCTGCGGGTTGCCGCCGTAGCCGTACTGCACCACGCCGATCCCGTAGATCCCGCCGCCGTCGGCGAACGCGGACGCCGGGACGGTGACGGTGCCCTTGGTCGCGGTCAGCTCCTGGTGCCAGGCGGCGGTGAACAGCGGGGCGAGCTGCGGGTTCCAGTGGCCCGCGGTGGACACGACGAGCTGCGGGTCGGTCGTGTTCGCCACGCCGGTCAGGTCGTAGGAGACCTTCACCGCGTGCCCGGCGGCGGCCACCGCGGGCGCGGTCGGGGCGGCCGCCTCGGCGTACTGCCCGTCGCTTGGCCCGACGGTGAGGGTGCGCCGCTGACTCGCGACGACGTGGCCGCCGCGGACCACCGCGTAGGTGACGGTGACCTGCCGGTCCGCGGTGGAGACCACCGGCAGCCCCGCGGCGGTGAGCAGGTCCCGCGGCGTCACCCGGATCGCGGGCGAGGCCGAGCGCAGGACGGTGCGGCCGACGGTGAGGGTGTACGACGTGCCCGCGCCGGTCGATCCGGTCACGTCGCCGGCGAAGGTGATCGGGCCGATCAGGCCCTCGCCGTTGCCGCCCGAGGCCATGTCGTCCAGGTCGATCCGGTCCTGGTCGGTGCCCTCCAGGAAGTCGCCGCCCAGGCCGCCCTGGGTGACCCGGTGCGCCACCGACAGCCGGACCAGGGTCGGCCGGACCGGCGCCCTGCCGCCCAGCGCCCGCTCCGCGGCGGCGGTCACGTCGATCTGCGGGCCGACGTGCAGGGTGCGGTCGATCTGCGGCGGGGTCGGCACCGCGCGGCCGGTCTGCTCCAGCACGTCGCGGACCTGCTGCGGGCTCAGCGCGCGGCCGTCGAGCCGGCCGGCCTGGAGCACCACGGCGGCGGCCGCGGCGATCTCCGGCGCGGAGGCCGAGGTGCCGCCGTTCAGCGACACGTCGACGTCCTGCGCACTGCCGCCGACGGCGTGCGAGAAGGCGAGGATGTTGTCGCTGGGCGCGGACAGGTCGACCCGGCTGCCGAAGCCGGAGGAGAAGCTGCCGAACCCGCTCAGGCGGGTCTCCGCCGTGGTGGCCGGGCCGCCGGTGCCCTGCGCGAGGGTGTCGTCGAGGGTGCTGCCGCCGGCGGCGATGGCGCCGGTGTCGGGCACGAGGGTCGGCGTGGTGGACAGCGCGTCGTCGTCGATGGT
This sequence comes from Streptomyces sp. SN-593, assembly GCF_016756395.1. NCBI lineage: Bacteria > Bacillati > Actinomycetota > Actinomycetes > Kitasatosporales > Streptomycetaceae > Actinacidiphila > Actinacidiphila reveromycinica. The sequence goes on along the minus strand of NZ_AP018365.1, from coordinate 7,977,030 downwards.
GGTCGTCCCGGTGCGGCCGGTCGCGGTGTCGGTCGGGGTGCTGCCGCCGTCCGGGCCGACCGAGGCCGGGGTGTAGAGCCGGGTGCCGTCGTTGGAGGAGATCGTCACCACGATGTGGTCGTGCTGCACGATCGACGCGACGACCGAGCGGATCACCGGGTCGTCCTCCAGGTAACGGCCGGGCAGGCCCTGGGAGTCGGTGCCGAATCCCAGGCTCGCGGTGATCACGTCCGGCGCGGGCGACTGGGCGGCGGCCGCCAGCAGCGCCCCGGCGATGCGGTCGGTGGTCGGCTGCTCGGGCACCACCAGCCGGTAGTCCGCGCCCGGCGCGATGCCCAGCAGGTCGGTGTAGCCGCTGCCGGTGGCCGCGGCGCGCTGCCGGTCGTGCGGCAGCGGCGCCATCACGCCGAAGTCGAGCATGACCTCGTCGAGGGTCGGGTCCTGCTGTTCGGTGGAGGCCGCGCCGTCCAGTCCGCCGGAGTCCTCGGCGACGTAGGTCGGGATCAGCGGCATCGAGGGCAGGTCGAGGTAGCGCTGTCCGTCGCGGACGACGGTGGTCGGGCCGTTCTCCTGGACGTACGCGTCGCCGGCGTCGGCCATCGACTGGTCGGTGAGGTCGCCGACGGAGACGTTGGTGACGGTCTCGCCGGTGCCGGGCTGCTGCCCGAACTCCCCCTTCAGCAGGGAGTAGGCGCCGACCGCGTCCACACCGCCGGCGTTGAGGAACGCCTGTGCGGAGTCGGCGAGGGTGTCGTTGCCGGGGACGGCGGCGGCCGCACCGCCCTGCGGGGCAGGGGTGGCGGGCTCCGCCTTCGCGGCCGGGGTGTGCGCGCCGGTGCCGGGCGCCGTCGCGCCCTTCGGGAGTCGCTGGGCGCCGGTGTTCATGGTGTTGACGTACCGGTCGGGTTCGGCCGCGGCCACGCCCGGGCTCGTCGCCAGCTCCCGTGCCACGGCGGCGGTGTCCCGCTCGGAGGTGCGCAGGACGTAGGTGCGGGCCAGGTCGGGCGCGCCCGCGCCGAGCCGGTCGCGCGCGGCGCCGGTCAGCGTCTCGGCGGCCGACGCGGAGACGCCGGGCAGCAGCGGGGTCAGCGACTGCGCGCCGGCCGCCTTCAGCCGGGTGTCCAGCGTCGCGTTGCTGGTGTCGGGGCGGCGCGCGGCGACGCGGGTGCCGGGCACGCCGCCCCCGGTCACCGAGGTCGAGGAGTCCAGGGTCACCAGCACCTGCCCGGGCACGACGCCCTGGCGCTGGGCGGCGGGCGGGGGCGGCGCGGACGACGCGCCGAGCGCGGAGCGGGCGGGGGCGGGCAGGGAGGTCGAGGCGCCCGCGGACGACGCGGCGGGCGCCGTGGCGGACGAGGTCCCCGGCGCGGCCGGCGCGGAGAACGCGGAGGCGTGCGGGGTCGCCGCTGACACCGTTGTCGGAGCGGCCACGGCGGTGGCGACGGCCGCGACGACCGCCACCACGGCGGCGCGGGCGCGGCCGGGCGCGACGCCCGGCGGGTTGGAGCGGTGCATGAAACACCTTCCGACGGAGGGAGTGCGAGTGCGGGCGCACAGGGGGGTTGCGGGCGCGCTCCCGCCGGCTTCCTCGACGCGGGAACGGCGCCCTGTGCGGTGGAAGATGCCAACTGCCGCCGATGACGCGCAAGATGTTCACGCTGGCCGGGTTGTGCCAGGTGGCGGGGGGTCGCCACACGACTGCGGAGAAACCATGAAACTTGACGTCCTGGGACTCGGTGACGAAACGGAACGCGTCTACACGACGCTGGTCGGCCTGCCGCGGTGCAGCGCCACGGAGCTGGCCACGGCGTACGGCGGCAGCACCGCGGCGGTCGCGAAGGTGCTCGCGGCGCTGGTCGCCAAGGGCCTGGCCACCCGCGCCGGGAGCAGGCCGCCGCGCTTCACCGCCACGCCGCCGGACGTCGCGGTCACCGCGCTGATCCAGGAGCGGCAGCGGCAGCTCGACGCGGCGCGCTCGCTGGTGCAGCGCCTGGCGCAGACGCACCGGGAGGCGCTGCGGATCAACGACCCGGACATCGCGGTGGAGTTGCTCACCCGCCGCGAGGACATCAGTGCGGCGGCGGGCCGGCTGATCAACGAGGCGGAGCGCGAGGTGCGCGCGTTCGACCGGCCGCCGTACATCGACCGCCCGGGCAGCAACCTCCAGCACCAACTGCGGCGGCAGCGCATCGGCGTGGTGCACCGGGTGATCTACTCGCGGGACGCCGTGGCCTGGCCGGGCCGGCTGCTCGACGACATCCTGCCGAGCGTGGGTGCCGGCGAACAGGCCCGGGTGCGCGGCGAGTTGCCGCTCAAGCTGGTGATACGCGACGGCCTTGCGGCCCTCATCCCGTTCAGCCTGTCGGCCGGCGGGCACTCCGCCGCGTACCTCGTGCACCCCTCGCCGATCCTGGCGGCGCTGGAGGCGCTGTTCGAGGCGGAGTGGGACCGGGCGGTGCCGCTCGGCGAGGCGGAGGGGCCGGCGTCCGCGGCGGCGGCCCCCGCGGGCGGGGCGCCGGCCCCTCCCGCGCCGGCCGAGGAGACCAGGACCCTGCTCATGCTGATGGCCTCCGGGCTGACCGACGCGGCGATCGCGAGGACCCAGGGGTGGAGCCCGCGCACCACGCAGCGGCGGATCCACGACCTGATGACCGCCCTCGGGGCGACCACCCGCTTCCAGGCCGCCCTCGCGGCCGCCCGCCGCGGCTGGGTGTGACCCCGTGCCCGGCGGGGCGGGGCGGGTGTCCGCGCGCCGGTCCCGCTACTCGAAGCGGGCGGGGTCGCCGGCGCCGCGGCGGACGATCTCGACGGCGCCGTCGGAGAAGTCGACGACGGTGGTGGGCTCGGTGCCGCAGTCGCCGGAGTCCACCACGGCGTCCACCACGTGGTCGAGCCGCTCCTTGATCTCCCAGCCCTGCGTGAGCGGTTCGGCCTCGTCGGGCAGCAGCAGGGTGCTGGAGACGAGCGGCTCGTCGAGTTCCGCCAGGAGCGCCTGCGTGACGACGTGGTCGGGGATGCGCACGCCGACCGTCCGCTTCTTGGGGTGCAGCAGTTGCCGCGGCACCTCCCGCGTGGCCGGCAGGATGAAGGTGTAGCTGCCCGGTGTGGCCGCCTTGATCGCCCGGAACACGTCGTTGTCGATCTGCACGAGCTGGCCGAGCTGCGCGAAGTTCCGGCACATCAGGGTGAAGTGGTGCCGGTCGTCGAGGTCGCGGATGGACCGGATGCGGTCGAGCCCGTCGCGGTTGCCCATCCGGCAGCCCAGCGCGTAGCAGGAGTCCGTCGGGTAGGCGACGAGCGCGCCGGACCGGATGCTCTCGGCCACGCCGCCGATGATGCGCGGCTGGGGGTTCTCAGGGTGTACGTCGAGGTATCGCGCCATCGGCCCAGCGTAGTACCCCGGTTGCGATGTGCTGTCGCGCCTGGTCAGGCGCGTCCGGCGGGTCGCGGGCGGCACGGAGTGGCGTACTTCACGAAAAGAGCGCAAAAGGAACTTTACGCCGCCGGCCGTCCGTCTTCCTTGCGGTTGACCGCGCGAGGAGGGCGAGGAGGGCTGTGTCCGGGATGGGAGAGGAACGGGCCGGCGAGAGGGGCCCGCAGCAGCAGGGCGGGGGTCCCGCGCCGACGGGGCCGAACGGGTCCGCGTGGCGCCCGGCGCACCCCGCCCCGGCCGACGGGGCGCGCCGCCGGGACGCGGCGCGGCCCGAGCGGGCCGGAGCGCCGGATCACGCCGCCGGGCCGGACGCGGCCGGAGTGCCCGAGCCGGCGGCCGTGCCTGAGCCGGCGGCCAAGGGCGGCCGGGGGCTGGACCTGAGCGTGCCGCAGGTGGCGGGCAGCGCCGTGGCCGCGGTCGTGGCCGCCAAGCTCGCGTCCAACCTCGGGGTGTACGGCACGATCATGGGCGCCGGCGTGGTCAGCGTGCTGGGCACCTGCGGCGGCTCGATCCTCCAGCACGTCTTCCACCGCACCGGGCGGCACGTCCACGAGGTGGCCGGCCATGTGCACGAGGCCGCCTTCCAGGCCAGGCCCAGGCCGCGCCACCCATCCTCGGCGACGGACACCGCTGTGCGCACCGGCCTGTCCACGCCCCTGGACCTCCTCAAAGGCCCTCGGTCCGGCCCGGAGGGGGCGGCGGACACCTCGGCGGACGCGGCCCCGGGTTCGCCGTTCGCGGGCCCGCTCGCCGGCAACGGCGCGACCGGAGCGCTGCCCGCGGGCGCCGAGCCGTATCCGACGGCGCCCACCGCGATCGGGCCGACCGGGCCGGCGGCGGACCCACCGCAGGACTCCTCCGACGGCGCCGCCGACCACGGCGCCACCGGTTTCGGCGCCACCGTCCACGACTCCACCGACCACGCCCCCGACCCCGACTCCGCCATCCTCGGCTCCCCCGACGGCTCGACCCGGGTCTACGCCCTGGACCCCACCGGCACCGCCGCGTACGACGACACCGCCGCGTACGACGCCGCCGCCGCGGACCACCCCGAGCGCCTCGGGCCCCCGGGGCACCCGGGGCACCCGGAGGACACCGGCTACTCCGAAGGCACCGTGCACCGCACCCGCGGGCCGCGCTGGAAGAGGCCCGCCGCGGCCGTGGCCCTCGCCTTCGGCCTGACCATGGGCGGCATCACCGTGGCCGAACTCGCCTCGGGCCAGAACATCAGCGGCCACGGCAGCGGCACCACCATCGGCAACGCCTTCACCGGTCACACCTCGTCGCACTCGACGACCACACCGACCCCCTCCACCTCGGACACCCCCTCCGGGGGAGCATCGGACAGCCCCGCGGAATCCGGCACGCCGACGCCGAGCGGCACCACCCCGAGCACCGGCCGCACCGCGCCCACCGCCCCCTCCTCCCCGACGCCGTCCACCGCTCCCTCCACCGGGACCGGCACCACGTCGGGGGGCGGAGGCACCTCGACCGGGGGCGGCACGGGCGGGGGCGGCACCGGCCCGACCACGGCGCCCTCCCCCTCGGCGTCGGCGTCGGCGTCTCCGTCGGCCTCGCCTTCCGCCGGCGGCGTCCTGGGCCGCGCCGCGGACCCGAGGGAGACGCCGTAGCGCCACGGCCGGTCGCGATGGCCGCCCCCGCCTCGTCCCCGCCCACGCTCACGCCCCTGGCCCGAAACCGCCCCTGCGCTCCGGCCGGGGAGCGGCGCATGCCGGCCGGCGGCGGCGTACCGGACCGGGTCCGGACGCATCAGCGCAGGTAGGAGGGCCGGGCGCGGGGCGCCGGTCGGCGTAGCGAGGCGTAAAGCGGCCCGGCATCGGCGCGAAACACCCCCTTCATAGCTTCCCGGCCAAGCCGCCTGCGACGGCTCCGCTACGAAGGGGATGGTGGGTATGGGCCTGGCCGACAACCCGGAGATGGAAGACTACTCGCTACGTTTCACGCCCGCGGCCTTCCGCAAGTGGTCGCCGTGGATGGTGTTCCTTTCCTGCCTGGTGGGCATCTCGGCCATGGCCGGCTACGCGTTGGACGCCGCGTTCGTCGACGCGTACGGGTTCGGCAACGCGCTGGTCGGCTTCCTGGTGGCCGCGGCGGTGACGGTGCCGCTGACCCTGGTGCTGGCCTTCGCCATCGCCCGTAAGCACGTGGACATCGACCTGCTGACCCGCGGTTCGGGCTTCGGCTACCTCGGTTCGACCCTCACCTCGCTGGTGTACGCGACCTACACGCTGATCTTCCTCGCGTACGAGGGCGCCATCATGGCGCAGGCGGTCACCGCGCTGACCCACCTCGACATCCACCTGTCGTACGTGCTCGTGGCGGCGGTGATGATCCCGCTGACGCTGTACGGGATGACGTTCAGCTCGAAGTTCCAGGCGTGGACCTGGCCGCTGTGGGTGGCGCTGATCGGCCTGGCGGTGGGGGCGGCGGTCACCTCGCCGGACGCGGGACACCACATGACCTCGCCGGCCACCGTCTCCGCGTCGGGGGCGGCCGGGATCAGCGTGCTGGCGGTCTTCACGATCGCGGCCGCCCAACTGTCGCTGGCCACCCAGATCGGCGAGCAGGGCGACTACCTGCGGCTGATGAAGGACCCGGAGCCGGGCCGGGAGCGCTCCTGGCGGCTCGCGGTGCTCTTCGGCGGGCCGGGCATGTCGCTGTTCGCCGTGGCGATCTTCTTCGCCTCCACGCTGCTGGTCGGCTACGCCGGCACCCGGGCGGACGCGGGCGTGGTGGCGGTGCCGGTGGACCTGTTCACGGTGGTCTTCGAGCGGGTGACCGGCGGCCACACCTCGGCGCTGGTGCTCGCCGGCAGCCTGGTGCTGCTCTCCCAGCTCAAGATCAACATCATGAACACCTACTCGGGCTCGCTGTCCTGGTCGAACTTCTTCTCCCGGCTGCTGCACCGCCACCCCGGCCGCGCCGCCTGGGTCTTCCTCCAGGTGGGCCTGGCGCTGGTGCTGATGGAGCTGGACATCTTCCACCACATCGTCACGGTGCTGACCTGGTACGCGAACATCGGCGTCGCCTGGATCACCGCGATGTTCAGCGACCTGGTGATCAACAAGCGCTGGCTGCGGCTGAGCCCGCCGCAGGTCGTCTTCCACCGGGCCCACCTCTACCACGTGAACCCGGTGGGCTTCGGGTCGATGCTGGTGGCCGCCGGGGTGTCGATGACCGCCTCCTACAAGGTGTTCGGCCCGACCGCGGCCGCGCTCGCCCCCTTCCTGTCGGTCGGCCTCGCGCTGCTGCTGCCGCCGCTGGTCGCCGCCGCGACCCGGGGCCGCTGGTACATCGCCCGCCTCAGCGAGTTCCCCCCGGGGGTCGAGGAGTTGCCCTGCACGGTGTGCGGCGGCGACTACGACGTGTCCGACCTGGCCACCTGCCCGTTCCACCGCGGCACGATCTGCTCGCTGTGCTGCTCGACCGAGGGCGCCTGCCACGACCGCTGCAAGCCCAGCGCCTGGCGGCCGCCGGCCGGCGCCACGATGCTCGGCATGCCCACCGTGCCGACCCTGGTGGCCCGCGGCGGCGACGGCCCGGCCGCCGTGCCCGCGCACGCCGCCGGTGCAGGCCCGGTCGAGGAGGCGCAGGCGTGAGCGCGGGCACCGATCGCAACGCGCCCGTGCGGGACCGGAAACCCGCCGGCAACCGGACCCGGCCAGCATGGCGCCGGATGAGACCCGTAACGCCCTCCCCCGGCCGCCGCGAGACCGCGCGCGTGCACGAGGTGCGCCGGCTGCGGGACATGATCAGGACCACCATCCAGCGCGACGGCTACCCCGGCGGCCTGCTGCCCCACGAGTCGGAGCTGATGGCCGGCCACGGGATGTCCCGGGCCACCGTCCGGGAGGCGCTGGCGATGCTGCGCGCCGACGGCCTCATCGAGCGCACCCAGGGCGTCGGCACCCATGTGGTGACCGCCACCGTGACCACCGGTCTCGCCGAGGCGCACGGCGCGGTGCGTCCCACCGCCGACGGCCTGCTCGACCGCCGGATGCGCCCGCGGGTGCTGGACCGCACCCGCATCCCCGTGCCCGGCACGGTCGCCGAACGCCTCGGCGTCCCGCCCGGCACCCCGTGCCTGCGGCTGGAGTACATCGGCCTGCTCGACGAGGAACCGCTGCTCGTCGCCACCAACTACGCGCTCTACCCGGAGGCGGAGCGGCTGGGCGACAGCCCGTTCACCACCGACTGGTACGCGCTGATGGCCACCGCCGGAGCGGACTTCGGGCAGTCCGAGTTCGTGATCGGCTCCGAGCTGGCCGACCCGCTCACCGCCGGCATGCTGGGCCTGCGTCCGGGAGCGCCGCTGCTGGCCATGGAGCAGGTCATCTACGACCCGGACGGCCGGCCGTTCGACGTCGCGTTCATCTACACCCGCAGCGACCGGATGCGGTTCGTGTCCCGGGCCGTGGTGGCCGCCCGGCCACCGGGCGCCTGACACCCGGCCGCCCCGCCGAACCCCTTTCCCCCTCCCGCGTACCGCCGCCGACCCCGCCGGCCCGCGGACCGGCGCGCCGCCGTACCGAACTCCCTCTTCCCTCCTGCCCCTTGGAGCTGCCGTCATGACCACCACCACCGGCCTGCCCGTCACCCTCACCGACGCGGCCCGGGCGCTGCGCGAGGGCAGCGTGACCTCGGCCGACCTCACCAGAGCCGCGCTGGCCGCGGCCGACCGGCTGGACGCGGCCACCGGGACCTACCTCCACCGGTTCGACGAGTACGCCCTGGCCACCGCCGAGCGCGCCGACCGGGAGCTGGCCGCCGGCCGGGACCGCGGCCCGCTGCACGGCATCCCGTTCGGGGTGAAGGACATCCTGGCGATGGCGGAGGGCCCCACCACCGCGCAGAGCCTGGTGCTGGACCGCCGGTGGGGCGAGGGCCGGGACGCGCCCGCGGTCGCCCGGCTGAAGGCGGCCGGCGCGGTGATCACCGGCAAGACCTCCACCATGGAGTTCGCCTGCGGCATGCCCGACACCACGAAGCCCTTCCCGGTGCCGCGCAACCCGTGGGACACCGCGACCTGGCCGGGCGGTTCCAGCTCGGGCACCGGCACCGGGGTGGCCGGCGGGCTGTTCCTGGCCGGGCTGGGCACCGACACGGCGGGCAGCATCCGCATCCCGGCCGCCTTCTGCGGGGTGACCGGCCTGATGCCGACCTTCGGCCGGGTGCCCAAGTCCGGCTGCGTTCCGCTGGGTTACAGCCTCGACCACATCGGCCCGCTGGCCCGCAGCGCCCGCGACTGCGCGTCGGTGCTGGAGGTGCTGGCCGGGCCGGACGCGAGCGACCCGGACTGCGTGGACGCGCCGTTCACCGCCCCCGCCCTGACCGGCGACCTCACCGGGGTGCGGGTCGGCCTGGTGCGCGAACACCACTTCCCCGAGGGCAGCGACCCCGCGGCGGCGCCCGCGTTCGAGGCGGCGGCCGCGGTGCTCACCGAGCGCGGCGCGACCGTCGTCGGGACGACCCTGCCGTACTGGTCGGAGATGATCACCGCGGACATGGTCACCATGTCCTGCGAGGCGCTCGCCTACCACCGCACCGACCTGGCCGAGCGGTGGGGCGACTACTTCAGCTCCACCCGGGCCACCGTCGCGCTCGGCGCGCTGGTCTCCGGCGCCGACTACGTCCAGGCCCAACGGGTGCGCCGGGTCGCCCAGGACGCGCTCGCCCGCCTCTTCCAGGAGGTGGACGTCATCGCCTGCCCGACCGTCTCGGTCGGCGCACCGGCCTACGAGTCGGTCGTCGACGCCGAGGGCCGGCTCGACGTGGACACGCTCTTCCGCTTCATCCACACGCCCTACTGGGACAGCGTGGGCAACCCGGTCATCGCGCTGCCCATGGGATTCACCGCCGCGGGACTGCCGCTGTCCCTCCAACTCGCCGGCCCCGCCTTCGGCGAGGCGGTGCTGCTGCGGGCCGCCGACGCCTTCCAGCAGTCCACCGACTGGCACCTGCGGCTGCCGGCCGGCGCGGCACCGTACCCCGGCTGACCGCGGCCCCCGACCCGCGCCCGCGGGCACGCGGGCGCCGCACACACCGACGGAAGGACACCGCCATGCACGACGCCGCCACGACCCCCGAAGGCGCTCCCCGGCAGGCCGCGGGACCCGACGAGGCGACCGCCCGCCTCCTGCTCGCCGCCGCCTCACTGCCCGCCGACCCGGGCGAACTCGCCCTGCTCACCGCGCTCTACCCGCAGCGCCGCGCCGACGTGGACGCCCTCTACGCGGTGCCGGCCGCCCGCTACGCCGACCCCGCGCTGCGCTTCACCGCCGGCGCCACCATCGAGGACTGGGCGCGGCCGGCGGCCGGCTGACCTCCCGCCCCGCCCGGCACCGGCGCACCGCCGGATGCGCGGCCGCCGGTGCGGACCGGGTCGTCCCCGGTCCGCACCGGCGGCCTGCCCGACGCCCGTTCCGGCGCCGTCAGACGGTTGCGACGCCGTTCGCGTACCGCTTCATGTTGTACGTCCCGAAGCCGTTCTCCACCGGGTCGCCGCTGGAGTTGATGCAGTGCAGGATGCCCCCGCCGGCCGCGTCGTTGAGGCAGACCGTCATCAGGTCGGTGAAGACCACGCCGGGGGTGTCGGGGACCTCGTAGGCGCGGTCGGTGTAGATGTTCGCCTCCAGGTCGAAGAAGCAGTAGCTGCCCAGCCCCCAGGCGTGGTGGTCGGTGACGGCGTCGCCCACCTTGTAGGCGGCGTACCCGTTGGTGCCGCCGTGCACCCAGGCGGACTGGGTGGGCACGTCGTACGGGTGCTCGTTCTGGAAGAAGTACGTGCGGCCGTGGTTGCCGTTCCACACCACCTCGTACTTCTGGTAGTGCTCCACGGCCAGCGCGTAGGCGGTGACGTGGTCGCCGTTGACCAGGAAGCCGGTGTCGGCCGGGTTGACCGACCAGCCGACGGAGCCGTCCAGGCCGTGGTCGGCCCGCCACAGCCACAGGTTGTCGCAGATCACGTCGTTGCTGTCGACCTGGACGCTGACCCCCGCGCCGCCGGACAGCGCCCCGCCGATGCGGGCGTAGACGTCGAAGAGCGCGGTGGGGTCCGCGGCGTGGCGCACGCGGCTGCGGCCGTGTCCGACCCGCAGCAGCAGCGGGGAGTGGGCCGAGGCGGCCTCCAGGAGCACGCCGGCGACGGTGGCTCCGCCGACGTCGGCGACCTCCACCAGGGAGTTGCCGTGCGTGGCCCGCAGCGTGGCCAGCCCCAGGCCCAGCACCACGGTGCCGGGGCGGTCCACCTTCAGCGGCGCGGACAGCGGGTAGACGCCGGGGGTGAACAGCAGGTGCCGGCCGCCGGCCAGGGCACGGTTGAGGTCGGCGGCGGACTCGCCGGGCGTGGCCACGTGGAAGTCGGAGAGCGGGATGCTGTGCCCCCGGGCGGGGCCGTGCGCCCAGGTGGTGCCGGTGCTGTCACCGCGCAGGGCGGGCACGAAGACGTGGTAGGCACCGTGCCGGTCCACGGTCAGGAACGGCTTCTCGCGGACGGTCGGGGTCCGGTCGACGGTGGTGAAGGGCGGCGTGGGGAAGGACTGGGCGGGCGCGCCCTGGGTGCCCACGAAGACCATGTTCCAGTTGGAGCCGGTCCAGCTCCCGAAGGTGTCGTTGCGCGACAGCCACTGCTGCTGCGACCCGGACTCGACCTGGCCGTCCACCACGCTGTCGGCGAGGAAACCGCCGCTGGACCACTGGTTGCCGGGCGGGCTCGGCCACAGGGTCATGTCGCCCTTCACGTGCACCCGGCGCATCGGCCCGGCCTGGGCCACCGCCCAGCGCTCCAGCCCGTCCGGAGGCGCGATGCTCAGGTTCTCCGCGGCGCGCCAGAAGTTCTGCGTGCCGTTGCCGTCCAGCCACTGCGCGTCGACGGTGACATGGCCGTTGATCACCACGTCGTCGGGGCTGTCGCCCAGCCCGAGCACGTGGGTGTAGAAGCCCACGTTGACGTCGACGTGGTAGGTGCCGGGCTTGAAGGCCAGGGCGTAGCGCTCGGTGCCGAACTGGTTGGACTGCTGGGTGGCGAACACCGCGTCGAGCCGCGCCTGGATCGCCGCGTCGCCCATCGACGGGTCGAAGACCAGGACGTTCGGGCCCAGATCGGCGCCGCCGTGGTGCTGGGGGCCGCCCCGGTGCTCGGGCTGCGCGGCGAAGGCTGATCCGGTGGAGATACCGCCGACCAGCGGCACCGCGGCGGCGACTGCCGCCCCGCGGAGCATGGTACGGCGCGTGGGTATGACGGACACGGCTCTCCCTGTGAGTGGTGGGAAAAGGAGGAGAACTTGGCCTGGCCCTGACCTCGTGAGAGCGCTCTCAGGGAGGAAGTGAATCATCGCGGCCATGCAGCGTCAACCAGCGGGACGCCGCAATCCGGCGGCCCGCGCGGCCCGGTGCGGCGGCACCGGTCGGCCCGGGCCGACCGGCCGTCAGAGCCGGGTGACCAGCAGCGAGATGTCGTCCTGCTGGCCGGCCGGCCCGGCCATGGCGCGCAGCAGGCCGTCCGCCACCTCCTCCGGCGGCAGCGCCCGCAGTGCGCGCACCGCGTCGACCAGCCGGCCGAGTCCGACGTCGATGTCCTCGCCGCGCCGCTCGATCAGGCCGTCGGTGTAGAGCACCAGGATGTCGCCGGGGCGGTAGTCGGCGGTGGCCTGCGGGCGCGGCACGTGCTCCATGCGCACCCCCAGCGGCGGGTCGGTGGCGCGGTCCAGCAGTTCGGACGAGCCGTCGCGGTGCATGAGCACGGGCGGCGGATGGCCGGCGCTGCTGTACATCAGCAGCCGGCTGGCCGGGAAGAGCTGGCAGGTGAAGGTGGTGGTGGCCACGGCGCCGTCCTGGGAGCGCGCGTACAGCCCCAGCGTCTCCAGCGCGCCGCTGGGGCTGTCGGCGACGCGGATCGCCGCGCTGAGCGCGGCGCGCAGCATGCCCATGACGCTGGCGGCGTTCACCCCGTGGCCCACCACGTCGCCGACCGACAGCGCCATCCGGCCCTCGGGCAGGTCGACGACGTCGTACCAGTCGCCGCAGGCGTTCATGCCCTCCAGCGCCGGCAGGTACCGCACCGCGACCTCGGGGTGCGCCGCCAGGTCGGGCGTGGCGAGCATCGCCCGCTGGAGGGTGAGCGCCACGTCGTGTGTGCGCACCGCGGACTCCTGGAGCCGGGCGTTGGCCCGCTGCAGTTCACGGGCCCGGGTGAACAGTTCGGCGCGCGGCGCCTCCACGACCACGTCGTCGGTCCGCGGGCCCGGCTCCTGCCCGGCGCCGCTCCCCGCGGCATCGTCGGCGCCGCGCTCGGCACGGACGTACTCGGTGACGTCGTCGACCTGGTGGATGAGCAGCTCCACCTGCCCGCCGGGGCCCCGCACCGGCCGGTTCACCACGTTCCACCAGCGCGGGGCGAAGTGCTCGGGGCGGTCCGCGCGGGGGATGGTGAAGCGGTGCAGCAGCAGTATGTTGGTGCGGCCCGAGGCGAGCGCGGTCTCCAGCGACCGGCGCTGGACCTCGGCGCCGCGCGAGGCGGGGTCGCCCGGGTCGGGCGGGTAGGCGTCGAAGAACCGCAGGCCGACCAGGTCGGCCGCGGTCCGGCCGGTGGCCTCGGTGTAGGCGTCGTTGAGCGCGAGGATGGTCAGTTCCCGGTCGAGCACGATGCAGGCCGCCGGCATCGCGGCGAACAGGGCCGCGTAGTCCAGCCCGTCGCCCCCGCCCCCGCCTCCGGCCACCGCGACCACCCGGCCTCCCTCGCACCGCCTGCCGTGCGCCCGGGTCCGGGCGTGCACGCCAGTCAACCCGGGGGGCCGGGCGAGGGCCCTCAGGCACACGGGCGGCTCGCCCGGACAGCCGAACGAGGCGGCGCCCCCGCCACGGATGTGACGGGGGCGCCGTGTTCAGCGGGTCCGGATCAGTGGCCGGTGCCCGTGGAGGTGGCGAGCAGCTCCACCTCGGAGAGCGTGGTGGACGTGCCGCCGTTGTTCGCGGTCACCACCAGGCGGTAGGACGAGTAGGCGCCGGGGTGGGCGATCTCGAAGGGACGGGTCTGGAGGCGGTCGTCGAACGTCTGGCCGCTCCGGGTGTCCACGGTCTTCCAGTGCTTGCCGCCGTCGTCGGAGCCCTGGAGCTGCCAGCTCTTCGGGTCCTGCGCGGCGGTGCTGCCGGAGGTCAGGGTGTAGAAGGTGGCCTTCTGCTCGGCCGCCTTGCCGCTGCCCTGGTAGGCGTAGGTGACCTGCGGCGTCGCGGACGGGAAGGTGACCGCGGTCTTGGAGGTGTTGTCGAACAGGCCGGCGACGGCGGTGCCGTCGGCCGCCGAGGCGGTGCCGAGGCCCGCGCCGGTGGTGTCCGCGAGCGGCTTCGGGGTACCGCCGGCCGGGGTCAGCGAGGTCTGGACGGCCTTGCTGCCGGTGCCCCAGTTCGAGGGCTTGGATCCCATGGTGAAGTCGAGCGTGGCGCCGTTCGCGAGCTGGTCCTGCGTCAGGTAGACCTTGTCGTACGCCTTGCCGTTCACCTTCAGCGACTGCACGTAGACGTTGCTGCGGCTGTTGTTCTTGGCGTTGACGGTGATGGTCTTGCCGTTGTCGAGGTGGATCGTCGCCTTGGTGAACAGCGGCGAGCCGATCTCGTAGTTGCCGCTGCCGGTCTGGAGCGGGTAGAAGCCGAGCGCGCTGAAGATCTGCCAGGTGGACGTGGCGCCGTTGTCCTCGTCGCCGGGGTAGCCCTGGCCGATCGAGCTGCCGGTGAACAGCCGCTGCTCGATCTCCCGGACCGTGGCCTGGGTCTTGGCCGGCGCGCCCGCGTAGTCGTACATGTACGGGATGCCGTAGGAGGGCTGGTTGCTCATGCCCAGCTCGCCCATCCGGACGTCACGGGCCTCGATCATCTCGTGGATGGTGCCGCCGTAGGACCCGGTGTCGCCCTGGGCGGTCTCCTGCGTGGAGAAGAACGTGTCGAGCTTCTTCTCCATGTTCTTCTGGCCGCCGTACAGCGAGGCCAGGCCGGCCGGGTCCTGCGGCACGGTGAAGGCGTAGTTCCAGCCGTTGGACTCGGTGTACTCGTAGCCCCAGGTCTTGGGGTCGTAGGCGGAGTCCGCGACGCGCCAGGAGCCGTCGGCGTTGCGGCCCTCGAAGAAGCCCACGTTCTGGTTGAAGATCGTGGTGTAGTTCTGCGCGCGGGCCAGGAAGTACGCCGACTCCTCCTGGTACCGCTCGCGGTCGGCCTTCGAGGTGCCGGGCGCCTTGGCGAGCTTCGCCGCCATGGTGCCGATGCCGTAGTCGTTGACGTAGCCGTCGAGCGACCAGGAGACGCTGCCGTCCACCGAGGTGTTGGTGTAGCCGGTGAAGACGGAGGTGTCGATGCCCTTGCGGCCGGTGCCGGAGATCGGCGAGACGGTGGTGGCGTTCTTCACCGCCGCCTCGTAGGCGGCCTTGGCGTCGAAGCCGGTGACGCCCTTGGCGTAGGCGTCGGCGAAGGCGACGTCGGAGCTGGTGCCGGTCATCAGGTCGGCGTAGCCGGGCGAGGACCAGCGGGCGGTCCAGCCGCCGTCCTCGTACTGCTGCACGAAGCCGTTCGCGAGCTTGCCCGCGGTGTCGGACTCCAGCAGCGAGTAGGCCGGCCACTCGGTGCGGTAGGTGTCCCAGAAACCGTTGTTGACGTAGACCTGGCCGTCGACGACCTTGGCGCCGGTCTGGGTGGCCGTGCTGGTGCCCTGCGGCGAGAACGCGCTGGCGTACTGCCACACCGGGTGGGCGTTGGTACCGGTGTTCTCCGAGGCGGAGTTCGGGTACAGGTTCATCCGGTACAGGTCGGAGTAGAGCGTGGTGAGCTGGTCGTCGCTGGCGCCCTGCACCTGGACCTTGCCGAGCTTGGCGTTCCACGCCTGCGCGGCGCGGTTCTTCACCGTGTCGAAGGAGGTGCCCTGCGGGATCTCCTGGTCCAGGTTCTTCTTCGCCTGGGCGGCGCTGATGAAGGAGGTGGCCACGCGCATGGTCACCACCTTGTTGCCGGAGGTGTCGAACTGCGCGTACCCGGTGACGTTGTCGCGGCCGGCGCCGGTGGTCTTGGCGGCGGTGCCGGGCGTCCGGTCGAACTCGGCGTGGATGTACATCCGGCTGGCGCCGGTGGACAGCCCGCTCTTGTGGTCCGCGTAGCCGTCGAGGGTGCCGTTGGCGGCGTCGAGGGTCAGGCCGCCGTTGTTGTCGATGTTGTCGAACAGCAGGTCACCGGTGTCGCCCGGGAAGGTGAAGCGGAGGATCGCCGAGTGGTCGGCGGGCGCGATCTCGGCCTTGAGGCCGTTGGTGAAGGTCACGCCGTAGTAGTCGGGCTGGGCCACCTCGTCGGAGTGCTTGAAGGGCAGCGCGCGCTTGGTGCGGTCCAGGTCCGGGGTGCCGGTCGCCGTGGAGGGCATCACCTGGAACAGGTCGCGGTCGCCCATCCACGGGCTGGGCTCGTGGCTGATGCCGAGCGCCTGGAGCGTGGGCAGGTTGTCGGCGTTGTTCTGGGCGGCGTAGCTGTACTCCCAGCTGTCCGAGCCCGCGTCGGTGACCGGGGTGAAGAAGTTGAAGCCGTTCGGCACCGCGGTCAGCGGCAGGTTGTTGCCGCGGGAGAACGACCCGGAGGAGTTGGTGCCGCGCCGGGTGTCGACGTGGTCGACGTAGCTCGCGGAGGTGTTCGCCGCGGGGGCCGCGCCGATCGTCAGGTCGTCGATCCAGCCCTTGAACTGGGTGGCGGCGCCTTCGGCGTTGCTGCCGGCCGGGTCGTCGTAGCCGAGCAGGATGCGGTCGATGGTCTTGCCCGCGGCGACCTTGCCGACGGACGCGGCGACCGCGTTCCACTGCGAGGCGTAGAGGATCTTCGAGTCGCCCTGCGCGCGCGGGGTGAGCGCCACGCCGTTGACGTCCTGCGCGCTCTTGCGCAACTGGCTCAGGTAGGTGCCGTCGGTGAAGTGCAGGTCGATCGAGGCGTACGTGCTGGGGTACTTCAGGTCCCCGCCGGTCAGCTCCGGGAAGATGTCGTACGACAACTGCGTGTCGCTCTTCACCGGGATGTGCACGCTGTAGAGCTTGTTCCACGCCTGAACCGCGCCGGAGGCGGTGTGCGTGCCGGCGTACTCCAGCGCCTTGGCGCCGGTGAAGCCGACGTTCGCCTTGATGTCCGGCCCGGAGGACGGGCCGCTGCCCACGTCGGTGGTCATGCCGGCCACCGGCGTCGGGGCGGCCGAGCCATCGGAGAGGATCAGGTCGGCGAGCTGCGTGGCGCCGGTGTTGCCGCTGTTGGCCGTCACCTTCAGCCGGTAGTAGCTGTAGGCGCCGGGGTGGGCGACCTCGTAGATCTCCGACTGGTAGCGGTTGGCGAACGTCTGGCCGCTCTCGGTGTCGACGGTGGTCCAGGTGGAGCCGTCGTCCGAGCCCTGGAGCTCGAAGTTCTTCGGGTCGCGGTCCGGGCTGTCGTTGGCCGAGGTCAGCGCGTACTTCTTGACGGTGACGTCACCGGTGAGCTGGTACTGGAGCCAGCCGGTGGTGGCGAAGGTCAGCCACTTGGTGTTGGAGTCCTCGTCGGCGGCCTTGTCGGCCGTCTCGTTGGGCGGGTTGTCGGAGTTGGCCGTGACCTTGGCGATCTGGTCCTTGATGCTGCCGGCCAGCACCGGCACGGTGCCGGCGGTGACGCCGGACACCCACGCCTTGCCCTTGGCGTCGGTCTCCGAGGTGCTCGTCCAGGTCGGCTGCGCCTGCCCGGACTCGAAGGAGGTGGTGAACGCCGGGGCGGGGGTGTCGCCCGCGCCGTGCGAGCCGCTGCCCGCGGCGTGCGCGAGGCCGGCGGCGGGCACGGTCAGGGCCATGGACACCGCGGCTGCCAGCAGTGATCTGGCGAGCGTGCGGCGGGATCGGCCACTTCTCATGAAGGTGCTGCCTTTCTGGTGACGGCTCCAGGTGCTGACCGGTGCCCCGCCCGCTTGCACGGGGGTCGCGGGCGGGCGGGGCACCGGTGGTACGTGGCGGGTCGGTCGGGCGCCGTACGGCGGCCGGTAGGACGCGGGTGACGGCCGGTCAGGCGTTGTGGCCGCTGATCGCGTACAGCGCCAGGTTCGTGTTGTCGGGGAGGGTGACGGACTGCGCGGTCCTGCCGCTGTCCAGCGGGATGCCGACGTGCCACAGGTTCACCGCGACACCGTCGGGCGCGCCGCCGGAGTCGTAGCGGCTGTCGGCGTGCACCGCGGTGTCCTCACCGAGCCGCGGGGAGGCGGCCGCCCAGTCGGTGGCGTCCAGCGCGACCTGCGCGCTGCTGCCGTCGGAGTAGTGGACGGTCGCGGTCGAGGTGACGTCGCCGCCGTGCGCGGAGAGCAGCACGTCGAGTCCGGAGTAGGCGCGCGGCACCAGGGAGAGGGTCTGGCCGTGGGCGGTGACGAAGTTCTTCGCGGTGCCCGCGGTGTCGGGGAAGTCGTACGCGCGCCCGGCCAGCACCCCGGTGCCGGGGGCCGGCATCTGCTCGGCGGGGTAGCTGGTGCCGGTGCCGTCGAAGTCGGCGCCGGGTCCGCCGGAGACGCTCACGCCGTCCAGGTCGTACTGCGCGGACAGGTCCTGCGCGCAGTAGCCGCCGGTGCCCTGGCAGGTCGCACTGGTCACCGAGACCGGCACGGTCCTGGTCGCGGTCGGGCCGCCGGCCTGCTTCACCGTGACCGTCACCGGGTAGGTGCCGTCGGGCGTGCCGGCCGGGGCGGAGACGTGCAGCGGCACCACGTGGGTGGCCGGCAGGGACTTCGACACGACGGTGAAGGAGGCGCGGGACGGGTCCACCGTCAGCGGCGCCTTCGCCGACACGCTCACCGAGCCGGCGACCGTGCCGGGTCCGGAGAGCACCGCGGACAGGTCCACCTCGGTGGCCTTCGCCCCGGCCAGGATGCCGGGCGCGGCCGGGCTGGCGGCCGCCGCGGTGTGCCGCCGGTTGTCGGGCACCTGGTCCAGCGCGGGCGGGGCGTCGGCCTTGGCGGTGCCCCAGCTCGACGGGGAGGTGCCGAGCTTGAGCGCGATGTTCTTCCCGGCCCTGATGTCGGCGGTGGTGACGTAGGTGTGGGAGAGCTTCTTGCCGCCGAGGCTCGCGGACTGGATGTAGCGGTCGGAGTCGCTGCTGCCGGGCGCGGTGACGGTCATCCGGCCGGCCGGGTAGTACGCGCGGTCCAGGCTGAGGTCGACGCGGTCGAACAGCGGCGTGGACACGCCCCACTCGTCGGTGCCGGGGGCCATCGGGTAGATCCCGATCGCGGACAGCACCTGCCAGGCGGACATCGTGCCGAGGTCGTCGTTGCCGGTGACCCCGTTGGGCGCGTCGGTGAACAGCGTCAGGGCGGCGTGCACCACGTCGGTGGTCTTCCACGGCTGCCCGGTGGACAGGTACGTGTACGGCGCGCTGAGGTCGGGCTCGTTCTGCGGGTTGTACTTGTCCTGGTTGTAGTACGAGTAGGTGCCGTTGACCCACACGTTCCGGGCGGTGCCGGCCGGGTCCTGGAGCAGTTGGTCGTAGGCGAAGAAGGAGTCCAGCCGGGCGTTCGCGGCGGCGGTGCCGCCGATCTGGCCGACCAGGCCGGGCAGGTCCTGCGGGACCAGCCACATGTACTGCCAGGACGTGCCCTCGTGGAAGCCGACGCTGGAGGCGGGGTCGGTGGGCCCGACGAACGCGCCGTCGGTGTCGCGCGCCTGGAAGAAGCCGGTCGCCGGGTTGAGGATGCTGCGGTAGTTCTGGCCGCGGGTCAGGTACTTCTCCGCGTCCGCGGTGTGGCCCAGGTCGCGGGCCATCCCGCCGAGCGCGGCGTCGGCGAGGGCGTACTCCAGCGTCGCGGACGGCCCGTGCTGGTAGTCGTCGTCGCCGGGCTTGGTCTGCGGCCGGGTCGGGTCGTAGGGCACGTAGCCGCCGGCCAGGTACTCCGCGTCGGCCTGGCGGTCCGCGGAGGGTGAGGAGTCGGGCGCGGCGTGGTCGACGTGCTGCTTCAGCACCCGGTACGCCTCCTCCTCGTGGCCCTTGAGCAGGCCCTGCCGGTAGGCGTCCACGAGGAACGGCGTGACCGGGTCACCGGTCATGATGTTCGTCTCGACGGAGGCGTAGCCCCAGCGCGGCAGTTGGCCGCTCTCGTCGGCCACCCGCAGCAGCGACAGCGCCATGTCCCGGGACTCGCGCGGCGCCAGCAGCGACAGCAGTTGCTGCTGGGTGCGGTAGGTGTCCCACAGCGACCAGTTCTGGTAGTAGGTGATGCCGTCGGCCGCGTGCGTCTTCCCGTCCCAGCCGGTGTAGCGGCCGTCCACGTCGTCGCCGACGTTGGGGGCGAGGAAGGACCGGTAGAGCGAGGAGTAGAAGGTGCGCTGCTGCTCGTCGGTGCCGCCGCTGACCCGGATCTGCGCGAGCCGGTCCTGCCACGCCTGCCGGGCGGCGTCGCGGGCGTGGTCGAAGCTGCCGCGCCCCTCGGCGGCGAGGTTCTTCGCGGCGCCGGCCGGGCCGGTCCACGACAGCGAGGTCACGGCGGTGACGGTGCGGTCCTCGGTGGTGTCGAACCGCACGTAGGCGCCGCCGCGTCCGGTGGAGGTGGAGGTGGCGCTGCCGGCGGTGACGGTGTCGCCGTTCCAGGTGCCGTAGGAGGCGAAGGGCCGGTCGAACCGGGTCTCGGTGTACAGCGTGTACGGCTTGGTGTCCTGGCAGAAGCCGCTGCCGGTGATCGCGGTGAGCACGGTGCGGTCGTCCAGCACGGTGACGGTGCTGCTGGTCACCTTGTGCAGCGCCTGGCCGCTGTTGAGCAGGACGTTGGCCTTGTCGGTGGCCGGGAAGGTGTAGCGCTGCCAGCCGGTGCGGGTGGTCGCGGTCAGCTCCGCGGTGATGCCCGTGCCGAGCTTCACCTGGTAGGAGCCGGGCGAGGCGCTCTCGTCGTCGTGGCTGAAGGGCGCGGCGTACTGGGCGTCGTCGGTACTGGTGATGTCACCGGTGGTGGGCAGCACCGGCAGGTCGCCGCCGAGGCCGCAGCCGACGCCGGACAGGTGCACCGAGCTGAAGCCGAGGATGTGGTCCTGGTTGTAGTCGTAGCCGGTGTTGTGGCCGGTGTCCGGGGAGAGCTGGACCATGCCGAAGGGCACGGCCGCGCCGGGGTAGGTGTTGCCGTCGTCCTGGCTGCCGATGAACGGGTTCACCAGGTGGGTGAGGTCCCCGCCCGCGCTCACCGTGCCGGCCGAGGCGGACTGCGCCGGCAGGGCCGCCGCGCAGGCCGCGGCGAGCGCGACCACTGCCGCGGTGGC
This sequence comes from Streptomyces sp. SN-593, assembly GCF_016756395.1. Lineage (NCBI taxonomy): Bacteria > Bacillati > Actinomycetota > Actinomycetes > Kitasatosporales > Streptomycetaceae > Actinacidiphila > Actinacidiphila reveromycinica. The sequence continues at coordinate 7,956,321 of NZ_AP018365.1, read as the reverse complement.
CGCTCTTCGCAGCCGCGTCCGTCGGGTCATCGTGTACTCCACTTCGTTGACAACGTTGTCAGCTCTCCACACAGACCGGGCCTGTGAGAATCCGCGGCGCAGGGCATGCCAAGAATGACTGGAATCCTGGCGACGAAGCGCCCCGACGTCAAGCGTTCGACGCCTGACGGCCCCTCAGGAATCGGGCGCCGACGCGCCGTCCATATCGATTCAAGCCCGAACGCGGTCGGATCGAGCCCGGGAGCGGGCGGCGGCCACGCCCGATCCCGGCCCGACGCGACACCTGGACGGAGGTCGGAAGTGCTTGTAGCCTCAAGCCGCACTCCGTCCTTGAATCGTTTCATACCGCATTCCCGTCTGGAGCCGCCACCATGCCCAACTCCCCCTCCGGAGAAGGTTCCCGCCCGTCCGGGCCGCAGCGCCGTACCGTCATGAGGGCCGGACTCGGCGGCGCCGCGCTGGCGGCCGCCGGGCTCACCTTCGGCGCGGCCGGGACCGCCGCCGCCGACAGCGCCGGACACGGCGCGCCGCAGGGCACCACCGACTGGCAGCGCTACGTCCAGGGCCCGACCAGCCGCACTGTGCGGCCGGTGTCCGTGCTGCGCAGCAGCGGCGCCGTGACCGACCCGAAGGCGCTGCTGGCCCCCGGCGGCGGCGTCACCCGGCTCAGCCGCCCGCAGCCGCCCCAGCCGCCGCGCTGGCCGGCCGGCACCACGGCCGCCGCCTCCTCCTCGCACGCCCCCAACAGCGGTGACGACGGCCGGCCGCGCACCTACGACGCCGCCAACGCGATCGACGGCGACCCCGACACGTTCTGGAACGACGACACCATCGCGGCCTACCCGGACACCCTGACCGTCACCACCGCCGCGCCGCTGTCCCTGCCGGGCGTCACGCTGCTGTCCGACGCCGACGGCGTGCCCACCGACTTCACCGTGGAGACCTGGGACGGCTCCGCCTGGCAGCCGGCCGCCACCGTCACCGGCAACACCTCCGTGCGGCGCGCCGTGCCGTTCGCCGCCACGGTCTCCACCACCCGGGTCCGGATCAACGTCACGGCCGACCAGAGCACCCCCCAGGGCGAGTTCACCCGGATCAACGAGGTGTACCCGGGGCTGCTGCCCGACGACGACGTGCCGCGCGTGGTGGTGGACTTCGGCAAGGTCGTGGTGGGCTACCCGCACGTCAGGTTCAGCTCGGCCTCGGACAACTCCCCCGGCGTGCGGCTGGCGTTCTCCGAGACCGTCCAGTTCCTCACCGACCGCAGCGACTTCACCCGGGCCGACCAGTCCGGAGTGGCCTCGCAGGGCACCGACCAGTTCGCGGTGCCGGCCGGCGGCGCCGACTGGAAGGACACCAAGGGCTACCAGTCCGGCACCCAGGTCTACGCCGACGGCCTGCACGGCTTCCGCTACCTCCAGATCAGCCTGGACGCGCTCGCCTCCGACGCGCCGGCCGCGCAGCCGTGGGGCGAGGTGTCCGTCGACGAGGTGTGGCTGGAGTTCACCGCCTACCTCGGCACCCCCGACTCCTACAGCGGCTGGTTCCTCAGCGCCGACGACGACCTCAACCGCTACTGGTACGGCGCCGCCTACACCAACGAGCTGGTCACCGACACCTTCCGGTCCGACGACATCGACCCGCGCGGCGCCGACAGCCCCACCCTGGACGGCAAGCTGGTCCTCCAGGACGGCGCCAAGCGCGACCGGGACCCCTACGTCGGCGACCTCGCGGTGTCCGCCCGCACCCTCTACCTGACCCACGACGACGCGGCGGCCGCCGCCCGCAACGTGCTCGCCGACCTCGCCGACCACCAGCGCTCCGACGGCTGGATACCGCCGGCGTCGATCAACGGCTACACCCTCCCGCTCTTCGACTACCCGCTGTGGTGGGTGACCTGTAGCTGGGACTACGTCCTGCACACCGGCGACCGCGCCTACGCCAGCGGCTACTACCCGCACCTGACGAAGGTCCTCGACTCCTGGTACCCGTCGGTGACCGACGGCGACGGGCTGCTCAGCAAGGGCCTGAACGGCACGTCGGGGTACGGCGACTACGCCTTCCTCGGCCGCTCCGGACAGATCACCTACTACAACGCCAACTACGTCCAGGCGCTCACCGACGCCGCCTCGATCGCCGCCTACCTCGGCAACTCCGCCGACGCGGCCCGCTGGAGCACCCGGGCGTCCACCGTCGCCGCCGCGATCAACGCGCACCTGTGGGACGCCGCCGCCGGCGCCTACCTGGACTCCTCCAGCGGCCCGGCCCGGCACGCCCAGGACGGCAACGCCATCGCGATCACCGCCGGCGTCGCCGACGCCGGCCGGGCCGCCTCCGCCCTAGCCCACCTGGACGCCACCACGGTGCTGCCGTACGGCAACGCCTTCATGGACAACGACACGATCTTCGACGGCGCCTCCCAGCGGGTCTACGCCTTCACCTCCTACCCGGAGCTGGTCGCGCGCTTCCGCTCCGGCCGGGCGGACTCCGCGCTGGACCAGATCCGCCGCACCTACGGCTGGATGGACACCCACGACCCGGGCATCACGAGCTGGGAGGGGATCGGCCCGGACGGCTCGCTGTACGAGGGGGCCTACACGAGCATGGCGCACGGCTGGTCCACCGGCGTGGTGCCGGCGCTCACCAACGAGCTGCTCGGCATCCGTCCGGCCGCACCGGGCTTCACCACCTGGTCGGTACGGCCGCGGCCCGGCTCGGTCGCCTGGGCGCGCGGCCAGGTACCCACCCCGCGCGGCCCGCTCGGCGTGGACTGGCAGCACTCCGGCCAGGGCGCCTTCGCCCTGACGGTGCGGGTGCCGCGCGGCACCCGCGGCAGCGTCGCCGTACCCACCGACGGACGGACCGTCAGCGTGCACGTGGACGGCAGGGTGGCCTGGAACGGCAGGAAGGCCAAGGCGTACGCCGCCCGGGCCGAGGACGGCTACGTCACGCTGGACGGGCTGACCGCGGGCACCCGGACGGTGGCGGTGCACCCGGCCGCCTGAGCGGCCGGCCCGGCAGCCGCGGGCGGCCGTCCCCGGACCCTCCTTCCCGGTCCGGGGACGGCCGCCCGCGGCGTGTGTCACGCGGTGGCCACCGCGAAGACGTGCATGTCGCCGCCCGTGGTGGTGGCCGGCAGCGTCACCGAGGCGAGCTGCTTGCCCGCCTGGAGGGTGATGGGCGCGGTCGCGAAGACGTCCGTGCCCACCGGGTCGGTGGTGCCGCCCATCACGTCGCGGTACGCGGTGTGCACCGCCGTGATGTTGCCGAAGGAGGGCTGGTCACCGCCCCCGCCGAGGGTCCAGTCGCTGAAGCCGATGTCGGCCTGCTGGGTGGTGCCGTCGGTGTAGGTGAGGGTGGCCGTGCCGCTGGTCGGCCCGTCGTCGGCGCTGCCCAGCAGGCTGAGCCGGGTGGCGCCCGCCGACGTCTTCGACACGTCCAGCACCTGGTCGCCGCCGCCGACCTGGATGTTGTCGGGGGCTCCCGCCGTCACCTGCGGCCAGGCGAAGTCGAACCCGCCGGCGGAGACGGTGCTGCCGGGGGTGACCCCGGCCGCGGCCAGCGCCTTGGCCGAGTAGCTCCAGCCGCCGCCGTCGAAGTTCGCGGCGGGGTCGGCGTCGTCGGCCGAGATGCCGCGGTTGTTGACGTACCAGCTGATGCTGCCCTTGACCCCGACCGTCACCGACAGCCACGCCTTGGGGGCGGGGGTGCTGCCGTGGGAGGCGGCCGAGGAGGTCAGCGTGAGCGGGATCTCGTAGACGCCGGACTTGGTGCCCGCGGCGACCGAGACCGACAGCTTCGCGCCGGCGGTGCCGTTCGCCTTCAGGTTGATCCGCCCGCTCGCCGGGCTGAGCGTGATGCCGTCCGGCACCGACGCCGACCAGCGCACCTCCTGCCCGCGGTCCTGGATGGTGGAGACGGTCAGCGTGCTGTCCGCGGTCCCGCCGGGCTCGGCCTTGACCGAGCCGGGCGTGGTGCGGCCGAAGAACGGCGCCTCACCGTCGCGGAAGGACGGCGGCGCGTCCTTCGCGGCGCTGCCCCACTTGGTGTTCGGGGTGCTGCCGAGGGTGTAGTCCAGGGTGCCGCCCTTGGTGACGAACGAGGCGGGGACCCAGGGCTGGTCGGAGCTCTTGCCGTTGGTGCGCAGGCTCTGGACGTAGACGTTCTTCGCCGAGGTCTGCGGGGCGTTGACCGTGATGGTCCTGCCCAGCCCGGTGTGGATCACGGCGTGCGGGAAGACCGGCGCGCTGAGCACCAGGTCGGCGCGGCTGGGGACCTGCGGGTACATGCCGAGCGCGGAGAAGACGTACCAGGACGACATGGTGCCGGCGTCGTCGTTGCCGGGGATGCCGCCGGGGGTGTCCGTCCACAGCGAGTCGGTCTCGGCGCGGACGGTCTCCTGCGTCTTGTAGGGCGCGCCGAAGTAGTCGTACAGGTAGGCCGCGTTGATGTCGGGCTCGTTGGTGGGGTCGTTCTTGGTCGGGTCGTCGGCGGTGAAGTCGAAGCTGCCGTCGGCGTCGTGGAAGAACGCGTCGAGGCGGTCGACGGCGGCCTTGTCGCCGCCCATCGCCTGGGCCAGCCCGGCGATGTCGGAGTACACCATCCAGCTGTACTGCGAGCTGGTGCCCTCCACGAAGCCGTCACCGGTGGCGGGGCTGAAGTTGGTGCCCGCCCAGGAGCCGTCGGAGTTGCGGTTGCGCATCCAGCCGCCCTGCGCGGTGGCGTCCGGGTCGAAGACGTTGGTCCAGCTACCGCTGCGCTGCGCGAACTCCTTCTCGTCGGCGCGGTCGCCGACCTGGCCGGCGAGCTGCGACAGGCCGAAGTCGGCCGCGGCGTCCTCCAGCGTCTCGGCGGCGCCGCCCCAGCAACTGCAGTCGTCGGCGGGCACGTAGCCGAGCGCCTCGTACTGGTCGAGTGCGGGGCGCTGGCCGACGCACTCGACGTTGCAGCCGGCGCTGTCGGAGTCGTTCGCGGTCGGCACCGTGGCGGCCTTCACCAGCGAGGCGAGGGCGCCCTTGACGTCGAAGTCGGTACCCCCGAAGGCGTAGATGCCGGCGAGCGCCGCGTCCGAGGGGTCGCCGGACATGACGCTGGTCTTGCCGTTCTCCAGCAGCCAGCGGTCCCACTCGCCGCCGCGCTGGGTGGCGTAGTTGAACAGCGACTGGGCGTAGTCGCTGCCGACCTTCGGCTGGAGCAGCGTCAGCAACTGCACCTGGGCGCGGTACTGGTCCCAGCCGGAGAAGGTGCCGTACTGCGCCTTCTGGCCGCGGGCGAGCTGGTGGACCTTGCGGTCGCCGCCCAGGTACTGCCCGTTGACGTCGTTGGTGAGCGTCGGCTCCAGCATCGAGTGGTAGAGCGCGGTGTAGAAGGTGCTGGTCTGGGCGTCGCTGCCGCCGGAGACCTGCACCTTGCGCAGCGCGGTGTTCCAGGCGGCGACGGCCTCCGCGTGGACCGCGGCGAAGGACTTCTTCGCCGGGTTCTCCGCGCGCAGGTTCGCCTCGGCGTTGGCGGCGCTGACGTACGAGATCGCCACCTTGGCCTGCACGTGCGTGGTGCCCTGGGCGAAGGTGACGTAGGCGCCGGAGCCCTTGCCCGCGGCGGGGTTGCCACTGGAGTTGTAGCCGGTGCCGCCGGAGGCCGAGGTGGAGCCGGGGCTGAGCGTGCCGTCGGTCCAGGTGCCGACCTTCGCGAACGGCTGGTCGAAGTGCGCGGTGAAGTACAGGGTGTACAGGTCGTGCCGGTTGTTCGCGCTCTGCGGGCCGCAGAAGTTGCCGGCGCTGACCGAGCCGGTGACGGTCCGGGTCGCCGCGTCCACGTGGACGTCGGCGGCGGTGCTGCCGCTCTCGGAGTTGGAGGTGCGCAGCAGCATGCTCGCGGGCTTGTCGGCCGGGAAGCCGAACTCCCCGGTCCCGGTCCGGGCGGTGGTGGTCAGCTCGGCGCTCGCGCCGCTGTCCAGGCCGACCTTGTAGTAGCCGGGCGAGGCGGTCTCGTTGGCGTGGCTGAAGGTGCTCGCGTACGTGGCGTCCTTGGTGTCCGCGCTGGGCGAGGAGTCGACGTCGCCGACGTACGGCATGATCGGGATGTCGCCGTTCGCGCCCGAACAGCCCACGCCGTTGAGGTGGGTGAGGCTGAAGCCGCGGATCGTGGTGGCGTCGTAGCGGTAGCCGCCCGGGGCCGGCGTGGAGAACTGGTTGCCCGTCGAGTTCTGCGGGCTCCACGCGAGCATGCCGAAGGGCACCACGGAGCCGGGATACGTGTTGCCCGCGTTCGACGATCCGATCAGCGGGTTGACGGTGGCGGCCGGGTCGGCGGGCGCGCCGTGCGCCGCCGCGGCCTGGGCGGTCCCGGCGCCGAGGCCGAGTCCGAGGAGTGCGGTCGCCGCGGCCAGCGCGCAGGCGGCTCTGCGCCTGCGGCGGGTTCCGACCGTCCGGTGCGGGGTTGAGTCTGGCACCAATCCTGCCCTTCGTGGAGTACGGGTGATCGGCAGGGAACGGCCTCTCCCCCCGGCTGGGCGGGTGGCAGGGCCGAACCCGACAACGTTGTCAGGAGATGGAAGACGATGTTCCTCCGGGCGCCGGAGGGGTGTCAAGGAAAGGTGCGCGGGTCGGGGGGACAAAGGCGGTCAACTGCACGTAAGCGGGAGGGGCGATGCGGACCCCCGAGGCGCCCGGGGCCTGGTGACGGTGTGTCAGCGGTGCCGGGTGGGGCGCCGCCGACACGGCCGGACCGGGTAGTGCGCCGCCGACACGGCCGGACCAGGTGGGGCCAGGGCGTTAACCGCTGGCCGCCGGGGTGGACGCGCCGGTACCGTCCGGACCACCGGGCCCGCCGTGGCGGCCCACCACCCGAGGAGGGGCCCCATGACCGGCCGGCCCGCGACGACGACCCTGTGGCGCCCGACCGGCCCCGAGGAACTGGCCCTCGTCCGCGCGCTCGACTGGAGGGCCTGGCCGCCCCGGTTGCCGGAGCAGCCGATCTTCTACCCGGTCCTCAACGAGGACTACGCGATCCGGATCGCGCGGGAGTGGAACGTGCCGCACAGCGGAGTCGGCTTCGTGACGCGCTTCGAGGTCCGCTCCGGCTTCCTCAGCCGGTACCCCGTACGGCGGGCGGGTGGCCGGACGATCCTCGAACTGTGGGTCCCGGCGGAGGAGTTGCCAGAGTTCAACGCCCACATCGTCGGCACCGTCCAGGTGGTCCACACGTTCCGCTGAGCGCCGGCGCACCGAGGGTCGGCGGGGTGCTCGGCCGCCGGCGGTCGGGCGTCGGCGGGTCAGGCATCGGCGGTCAGGCGTCCGGGGGGAGGTCGTCCGCGCGGGCGTTGGCGTGGTCGATCTCGGCCATGTGCTCCTCCGCCCAGTTCCTGATCGCGGACAGCGGGCCCTCCAGGGAGAGGCCGAGGTCGGTGAGGCGGTAGTGGACGCGGGGCGGGACGGTGGGCTCCACCCGGCGGGCGACCAGGCCGTCGCGGACCATGCCGCGCAGGGTGACCGACAGCATCTTCTGGGAGACGCCCGCCATCCGGCGCCGGAGCTCCGCGAAGCGCACCTCCTGCGGGTGCGCCTCCGCGAGCACCTTCACGGCCATCGAGGTCCACTTGGTGCCGATCCGGTCGAGCAGCCGCCGGGTCGGGCAGAGCGGGTCGAAGAGGTCCCCGCGGCCGCGCGGAGCGGCGGAGGGCGCCGGTCCGGCGGACGGCGCGGAGCCGGCGGAAGGGGCGGAGCCGGCGGGAGGGGCGGTCACCTGAAGCTCACCACCTGGGGCGGAAGTGCGGTCTTGGCCGACCCATCATAGTTTCCTACGGTGGGGTCGTCACCATTGGTAACCACCTCACTGGAGGTCCCGTGCCGCCCGTGCCCCCTTCCACCGCCCCTCGTCCCGCACCGCCGGTGGTGCTGCGCCGCGTCGAGGCGGGCGGCGTCGAGCTGAACGTCGCCACCGCCGGGGAGGGCCCCGCCGTCCTGCTCCTGCACGGGTTCCCGCACACCTGGCGGCTGTGGACCGACGTGATCGGCGAGCTGGCCCGCGACCACCGCGTGATCGCCCCGGACCTGCGCGGGCTGGGCGCCAGCGCGCCGGCCGACGGCGGGTACGACGCCGGCACGCTGGCCGCCGACGCCGAAGCGCTCCTCGCCGCCCTCGGCGAGACCAGCGCGGCCGTGGTCGGCATCGACGCGGGCACCCCGCCCGCCTTCCTGCTCGCCATGCGCCGCCCCGACCTGGTCGGCCGCCTGGTGGTCATGGAGTCGCTGCTCGGCACGCTGCCCGGCGCGGAGGACTTCCTCGCCGGCGGTCCCCCGTGGTGGTTCGGCTTCCACTCCGTGCCGGGCCTCGCGGAAGAGGTGCTGGCCGGCCACGAGGCCCGCTACGTCGACTGGTTCCTCGACGCGGGCACCCTCGGGCAGGGGATGCGGGCCGACGTCCGCGACGCCTTCGTCGCCGCGTACACCGGCGGACCGGCGCTGCGCCGCGCGTTCGCGTACTACCGCGCGATGCCCGACAGCTCCCGGCAGATCCGGGCGGCCGCCGCGCGCGGCCGGCTGACCGTGCCGACCATGGCGATCGGCGCCCATCCCGTCGGGCCCGCGCTCGCACGCCAGTTGCGGCCGATCGCCGACGACCTGGTGGGCCACGTGATCGAGGACTGCGGCCACATCATCCCGCTGCACCGGCCCGAGGCCCTGCTCGGACTGCTGGGGCTGTTCCTGCGCTGACCGGCCGCCGTGCGGGGCGCACGGCGGCCCCCGCTCCGGCTCTCCCCCGGGCTCCGGCTCCCGCCCCGAGCCCGAGTTCCGACCCCCGTCCGGCCCGGCGTCCGATCCCGGAGCGATCCCCCGTCCGGCCCGGCGTCCGATCCCGGCGTCCGGCCCCAAGCCCGAGTTCCGGCCCCCGTCCGATCCCGTGCGCGGGCGGCCGGGACCGGCGTGTGGACGTACCTCGCGTCGCGGGGGGGGTTCGGCGGCGGGGTTCCGGCAGTAGCCTCGATGCTGCGGGCCGCACCGCCGCGGCCCACGGCGGTCCGGGCGCGGTCGGCGACCGCGTGCCCGCCCGCCGTCCGCCAGGAACGGAGGGCTGTGATGACTTCCCCGGTGCACCCGAGCGAGCCGGCCGGACCCGCCGGCGGTGTCCGGCGGGTCGAACTGACCCCGGCCGCCGAGGAGTTGCTCGAACGGCTCGCCGACCGGCACGGCCCGCTGATGTTCCACCAGTCCGGCGGCTGCTGCGACGGCAGTTCCCCGATGTGCTACCCGCGCGGGGAGTTCCGGGTGGGCGCCGCCGACGTGCTGCTCGGCAGGGTCGGGGACGACGTGCCGTTCTGGATGAGCGCGAGCCAGTTCGCGTACTGGCGCCACACGCACCTCACGGTCGACGTGGTCGCGGGACGCGGCAGCGGCTTCTCCGTGGAGGCGCCGGAGGGCGTCCGGTTCCTGCTGCGCTCCCGGCTGCTCACCGAGGACGAGCTGGCCCGGCTCGACGCGGCCCCCGCCCCGCTCACCGGCGCGGACACCGCCGGCTAGGGCCTGTCCGGCGGATCGTGCCGGTCGGGCTCGCGGCGTCCGGTGCCGTGCGTCGCAAGGCGGAGGAACACCCTCGTACCGGGTCGTAAGGGGGTGGTTCGACACCGCAGGGAGGTGCGGTGCCGGACGCCGTGAGCCCGGCAGGATCCGCCGGACAGGCCCAGCGGTTCTCAGCGGCGGGCCTCGGTCTTCAGGTCGCCCGCGGTGACCTTGCGGATGTGCTCGCTGGCGAGCATCGCGTGCGGGTAGCCGAGGTCGAACGCGCTCGCGGCGTCCAGGCGGGCAAGCTGCGAGGGGTGGAAGTCCACGTCCAGGGCGCCCAGGTTGTCCGCGAGCTGGGCGGGGGTGCGGGCGCCGACCACCGGCGCCGTCACGGCCGGGTTCCGCAGCGTCCAGGCGAGCCCGACCTGGGCGGGCGTGCGGCCGAGTTCCGCGGCCACCTCCCGCACGGCGTCGGCCACCGACAGGTTCCGCTCGGTCAGCGTGCCCAGGGCGAGGTTGAAGTTCCTGCGGGTGCCGTCACCGGGCGCGGGTTCCGTCGTGGCCGCGCCGCCTCCCGCGCCGGCTCCGTCGGCGCCGCCGCCGTCGGCGGCTGACCTGCCGGCGCCCGCTGCGTCCCCCGCGGGCCGGCCGGCCGGGGCGCCGGCCAGGTCGGCGCGGCTGTACTTGCCCGTGAGCAGGCCGCCGGCCAGCGGGGAGTACGGGAGCACCCCCAGCCCCATCTCCCGTGCCATCGGGATCAGGTCGCGTTCGCCCGTCCGCTCGATCAGGTTGTACTCGATCTGGAGGGCGACCAGCGGCGTCCAGCCGCGCAGGTCGGCGATCGCCTGGAGGCGCGACACCTGCCACGCCGGGGAGTTGCTGATCCCCGCGTACAGGATCTTGCCCTGCCGGACCAGGTCGTCCAGGCCGCGCAGGATCTCCTCGACCGGCGTCGCGGGGTCCCACACGTGCAGGTGGAGCAGGTCGAGGTAGTCCGTGCGCAGCCGGCGCAGGCTCGCCTCCACCGACGCGAACAGGCTCTTGCGGTGGCCGCCGCCGGAGTTGGGGTCTCCCGGCCGGCGCAGCGTCGTGTACTTCGTCGCCAGCACCAGGCTCTCGCGCCGGCCGTGGGCGAACTCGCCGAGGAGGCGCTCGGAGCTGCCGTCAGTGTAGGTGTTGGCGGTGTCGACGAAGTTGCCGCCCCGCTCGACGTAGTGGTCGAACAGCGCGCGGGCCTCCTCCTTGCCGGCGCCCCAGCCCCATTCGGTGCCGAAGGTCGCCGCCCCCAGCGCCAGCGGGGAGACCCGCAGCCCGGAGCGGCCCAGCAGCCGGTAGGTGTCGAGGGTGAGCGGCATCGTGTCCTCCTGTGCTCGTGGTGCGTTACGGGACCCAGCCTGTGGCCGCCGCGGGAGAGGGGTAAGGGAGGGCGCTTCCTGGGAAGGCCGGTACCACCCTGGGTGTTGCACCGGGCATGACGACCGAGAGCGTGGACACAGCGCGGGAGCTGGCCGCCTTCCTGCGGGCCCGCCGCGAGCGGCTGGACCCGGGCGACTTCGACCTGCCCGCGCGCCGGCAGGCCCGGCGCACCCCGGGGCTGCGCCGCGAGGAGGTCGCCGAACTGGCGGGGGTCAGCGTCGACTACGTGGTGCGGCTGGAGCAGGGCCGCGGACTGCGGCCGTCGTCCGACGTGGTGGAGGCCCTGGCCAGGGCGCTGCGCCTGCCCGCCGCCGAGCGCGCCTACCTCTTCGACCTGGCGCGGCAGCGTCCCCGCGAGGCCGGGACACCCGCGACGTCCGCGGCGGCGCCGCTGTCCGGGCTGGTCGCCGACCTGTCGCCGCTGCCGGTCATGCTGGTGAACCACCGCTTCGACATCCTGGCCTGGAACCACGAGATGGCCCGGCTGCTGGTGGACTTCGGCACCCTGCCCCCGGAGCGGCGCAACGCGATGTGGCTGTGCCTGCTGCACCCGGAGGTCCGCGAGCTGTACGTCGACCGGGAGCGCGTCGTGCGGGAGGGGGTCGCGCACCTGCGCTCGGCTTGGGCCGCGCACCCGCAGGACCGGGCGCTCACCGGCCTCATCGACGGGTTCCTCGCCGCCGACGAGCAGTTCGCACGGCTGTGGGACGAGCGGGACATCGAGGTCAGCGGGCGGGGGCGCAAGGTGCTCCGGCATCCGGACGCCGGCACGATCGCCGTGGACTTCGAGGTGCTCGCGCCGCTCCAGGACCCCGGCCAGAGGCTGCTGATCTTCCGCGCGGCGGACGCCGGGAGCCGGGCGGCGCTGGACCGGCTGTGCGCGGGATGACCGGCCGGCCCGCGGGCTCCCGGCCGGCCGGCCGAAAAGCGCTTCCCCGGCGGGCCGTGGGGCCGCGCCCGCAGGGGGGACCGGATAGGTTCCCCCCATGACCGTGGACCCCGCCTCCTGGCCGCCGGCGCCGCTGAGCACCGACCGCCTCGTGCTGCGCGCCTCGCAGGCGCGGGACCGGCCGGCGTTCGTCGAACTGTTCTCCTCTCCGGAGGTGGGCGTCCACGTCGGCGGCGCGCGGCCGCGCGAGGAGCTGGAACGCGGGATGCCGGAGGTGCCCGGGCAGCGTCCGGGGGTCTTCGTGGCGGAACTCGACGGCGCGATGATCGGCATGATCACGCTGGACCCGCGTGACGCGCAGCGTCCCGGCCATGTCCGGCCGGACGGCGGCGAGGCCGAACTCGGCTACCTGTTCCTGCCCCGGTCCTGGGGCCGCGGCTACGCCTCGGAGGCGTGCCGGGCCGTGCTCGGCTGGTTCGCCGCCACCCGCCCCGGTGAGCCGGTGGTCCTCACCACCCGGACCGCCAACGACCGCTCGGTGCGGGTCGCGACGAAGCTGGGGTTCGCCGAGGCGGGGCGGTTCGAGGAGTACGGCGCCGAGCAGTGGTTCGCGGTCTGGACCCCGCCCGCGCCGCCTGCCTGACCCGCACCCGCCCACCTGACCCGAACCCGCACGGCGGCGCGGCCCACCCGCACCGGTCGGGCGCCTCGGCGGAATCCGGTTGGCCGTTGCGCCCGGCGCGGCATACGGTGCCGGGCGTGGATCCCTCACCCCGGGCGCGGGCCTCGCGCCTCCCGTCCCCCGCCGCCCCCGGACCGGTCGGAGCGGTCACCGCCGACGACGTGGCGCTGGCCGTACGGCTGGCGGTGCGTGCGCTCGACGAGGTGCCGGCCGACGGCTGGGAGCGGCCGGCCGGCGACCTGACCTGGTCATGCTGGGAGACCGTGGAGCACCTGGCCGACGACCTGTTCGCGTATGCACTCCAACTCGGCCCGGGGACACCGCCGTTGACGACCCATGTGCCGGTCTCCTGGCGGAAGGAGCGGCCGGACGGGCCGACCGGCATGGTGTTCGTGGCGCGCGCGGAGGGCCCGGCCGGGCTGCTCCAGGCGCTGGAGGCGTGCGGCGCGCTGCTGGTGGCGATGGTGCGTACCACCGCGCCGGAGGTGCGCGCGCACCACGTGTTCGGCGCCTCCGACCCGGAGGGGTTCGGGGCGATGGGCGTGGTGGAGACGCTGGTGCACACCCACGACGTGGCGGCCGCGTTCGGCCTGCCGTGGCGGCCGCCGGCCGGCCTGTGCGCGCGGACGCTGCACCGGCTGTTCCCGGACGCCCCCGCGGACGCCGAGCCGTGGCCCGCCCTCCTGTGGTCGACCGGCCGCGCCGCGCTGCCCGGCCGGGACCGGTTGGAGAAGTGGCGCTGGCAGGGCGCTCCGCGCCCCTGACCCCCGCGCGCCGGAGGCGCCTCAGCCCGGCAGCGCGCCCGCACCGCCCGGTGCGAGCAGCGCGGCGAGCGGGTCGCCGATCTCCTCCAGCCGCTCCGGCACCTCGCCGATCGTGAAGGCGAGGTGCTCCGGCGTGTCGGCGGCGGCCACCTCGTCCCAGGTCAGCGGCGCGGAGACGGTGGGCCGGGCGCGGGCGCGCACTGTGTAGGGCACGGCGGTGGTCTTGCTCGCCGAGTTCTGCGACCAGTCGATGAAGACCCGCCCGGCCCGGTCCGCCTTGGCCATGCGGGAGACCACCCGGTCCGGGTGCGCCGCCTCCAGCTCGCGGGCGACGGTCCTGGCGTACGCCCGCGCCTGGTCGGGCGTGGCGCCGCGCAGCGCGGCCAGCAGGTGCAGCCCCTTCGAGCCGCTGGTCTTGGCCAGGGCGGTGATGCCGTCGGCGGCGAGCCGTTCGCGCAGGTCGAGGGCGACCCGGCAGCAGTCCACGACCGTGCGGTCCGGTCCCGGGTCGAGGTCGAGGACCAGCCGGTCGGCGGTGTCCGGGTCCGCCGCGCGCCACTGCGGGGTGTGGATCTCCACGCAGGCGAGGTTGCCGGCCCAGACGAGGGTGGCGAGGTCGTTCACCTCGACCTGGTCCATCAGCTCGCCGCCACTGCGCACCCGCTCGGTGGTGGTCACCCACCCGGGCGTACCGGCGGGCGGGCGTTTCTGGAAGAACCGCTGGCCGTCCACGCCGTCGGGGGTGCGGACGAAGCTGGCCAGCCGGCCGGTGGTGTGCGGCAGCAGGGCCCCGGCGACGGTGGCGTAGTACTCCAGCAGCTCCGCCTTGGTGGTGCCCGTCTCCGGCCAGAGCACCCGGTCGAGGTGGCTGAGCCTGAGCCGGCGGCCCTCGACCTCGGTGATCGGCATACGATAAACATCCCATAACCTGACACAAAGGACACGCCATGCGCAGCGTCTGGTCGGGCAACCTCGCGTTCGGTCTGGTGTCGATACCGGTGAAGCTCGGCTCCGCCGTCTCCAGCCACAAGGTCGGCTTCCGGCAGATCCACCTGGCCGACCAGGGCCGGGTCCGCTACCAGAAGACCTGCGAGCTGGACGAGGAGGTGCTGACCGCCTCGGACATCGGCCGCGCCTACGAGACGCCGGACGACCAGCTCGTGCAGGTCACCGACTCCGACCTCCGGTCGTTGCCGCTGCCCACCGCGAAGACCATCGAGGTGAGCGGTTTCGTGGACCTGGCGTCGGTGGACTCGATGCAACTCGACACCCCCTACTTCCTCGCCCCCGCCTCGGCCGGCGCGAACCGGCCCTACGTCCTGATGCGCGAGGCGCTGGAACGGTCGGGGAAGGCCGCGGTCGGCAAGTTCGCGATGCGCAACTCCGAGCACCTGGCCCTGGTCATGCCGCGCGACGACGTGCTCCTGCTCCAGACGCTGCGCTGGCCGGACGAGTTGGGCAACCCCGCGGAGGCGGCGCCGAAGGGCAGCGTCAAGATCAGCGACTCCGAGCTGAAGCTCGCCGACACCCTGATCGAGGCGCTGGGCGAGGCGGACCTCACCGCGTACCACGACGAGTACGCCCAGGCGGTCGAGGCACTGGTGACCGCGAAGCTGGAGGGGGCGGAGCCGCCGACGGTCGGCGAGGAGGCCGGCGGCGGAAACGTGGTGGACCTGATGGCGGCGCTGCGGGCGTCGGTGGAGCAGGCGAAGCCGTCGGGCGGGCGGGCCGGCTCCGGCGGAAGGTCCGGCTCCGGCTCCGGCGGGAGGTCCGGCGGGGCCAGGAAGGCGGCGTCGGGCAAGCGGGCGGGGACGAAGAAGGCCGCGGCCAAGTCCGACGGTTCCGGGGCCGGCACGTCCAAGGCGGCCGGCTCCACGTCGGGCGCCGCCAAGAAGACGGCGTCGCGCAAGACGGCGTCCTCCGGGCGGAAGGCGAGCTGACCCGCTTCCCGCCAGGGTCGCCCGTGCCGGTCGTGCCGGTCGCGCCGGTCGGTGCGCCTGGCACCGACCGCCTCGGGCGGGCCACCGCCGCTCCGCCCGACCACCCGGTCGCGGCGCGGTCCCGCGGATTGCGAACGGCGCGTGAAACCCGTCCGCCGAAACCCGTACACACGGGGGCGTACCGGCGCGCCCCGCATTGACACGTGTAACGGCGCTGCCTACGTTGACGCCCGGGTCAGGGCGCTTCCGCCCGGCCGTCGAGCAGTGACGCGAGGCCCGTGGCAACGGGCGGCGAAGGTGGGCGGGATGGACACGGCGCACGGCACGGAGCAGCGGCGCTGCCACCGCCCGCACCGTGCGGTCCTGGCCCGGCACATCGACCTGCTGCGCGTCAGCAGCGCACTCTGTCGCGGCTGAACACCCCCGGGCCGCCCGCCCGTCGAGGCACGAACCGCACGTCGGCACGCACCCCGCACCCCGCACCACCCGTCGCAGCCCCGGCGCGCACGAACGACCGTGTGCGCGAGTCGCGTTCGCCCACCCCAGTCTTCCCCCTTCCCTCCACCGCCGCCTGCCGCCGCGCGCCGCCCCGTACGGGACGCGGGCCGCGGTGCGGCCGTCCTCCCCGCGCCGGAGTCGCCAGATGACCGACCTGCCCCGCGCCGCCGCCCCCACCGACGACGGGCCTCCCCCGCCACCCCCCGACCGCGAGGGCGCCGGCCTCGCGCCGGACCGCGCCGACGAACAGCGGGTGGTGCCGCTGCGCCACCCGCTGCGGTGGGTGCTGACCGCGGCGGTGCTGGTGGTCGTCGCGCAGATCGCCCACGGCCTGGCCACCAACCCGTTCTTCCAGTGGGGCAGGTTCCGCTACTGGTTCCTGCGGCCGGTCATCCTGCACGGGCTCGGCGTCACGCTCCAGGTCACCGCGTGGAGCGCGGTGTTCGGGCTGCTCGCCGGCGTGGTGCTCGCCCTCGCCCGGATGTCGCGCAGCCCGGTGCTGCGGATCGTCAGCTGGGTGTACGTCTGGCTGTTCCGCTCGATCCCGCTGATCGTGGTGCTGCTGTTCCTCGCCAACTTCCAGGCGCTGTACGCCACGTTGAGCCTCGGTGTGCCGTTCGGCCCGCACTTCGTCGACTTCGACGAGTCCAGGGCCGCCACCAGCATGGTGGTCGCGGTGGTCGGGATCAGCCTCAACGAGGCCGCGTACGCCGCCGAGGTGGTGCGCGGCGGGCTGCTGTCGGTGGACCAGGGCCAGCACGAGGCGGCGGCCGCGCTCGGGCTGCCCCGGCACTACCAGTTCACCCGGATCATCTTCCCGCAGGCGCTGCGCGCCATCGTGCCGGCCTACGTCAACCAGCTCATCGGCCTGGTGAAGAGCACGTCGCTGGTCTTCTACGTCTCCCTGCTGGACGTCTTCGGCCGCGTCGAGACGCTGGGCAGCACCTACCCCGGCGACATCGTGCCGCTGCTGCTGGTGGCGACGGTCTGGTACGTGGTGCTGACCAGCGTGGTGTCGGTCGCGCAGTTCTACGTGGAGCGGTACTTCTCCCGCGGCGCGCTGCGGACCCTGCCGCCGACACCGCTGCAACGGCTGCGCTCCGGGTTCCTCGACCTCCGGGCCCGGGCCCGGCTCGCGACGGGAGCGGCCCGATGAGCGCGGCGGCGAAGGCGGGCGGGACGCGGGAACGCGCGGCGCGGCCGGTCGCGGTCACCGTCCGGGGCGCGTACAAGCGGTTCGGCGCGCAGCAGGTGCTGGCCGGGGTGGACCTGACCGTGCCGGCCGGCGAGGTGACGGTGATCCTCGGGCCGTCCGGCTCCGGCAAGTCCACGCTGCTGCGGACGATCAACCACCTGGAGAAGCTGGACGCCGGGCACGTCGAGGTCGGCGGCGAGCCGGTCGGGGTGCGCCGGCACCGCGGGCGGTTCAAGGAGCTGGGCGAGCGGGCGATCCTCGCGCAGCGCGGCCGGATCGGCTTCGTCTTCCAGAACTTCAACCTCTTCCCGCACCTCACCGCGCTGGAGAACGTGGCCGCCGCGCCCGCGGCGACCGGCCGCAGGAGCCGGGCGCAGGCGCGCGAGGCGGCGCGGGAACTGCTCGCGCGGGTCGGGCTCGGCGACCGGGCCGAGGCGTATCCGCGGCAGTTGTCCGGCGGGCAGCAGCAGCGGGTGGCCATCGCGCGGGCGCTCGCGCTGGAGCCCGGCGTGATCCTCTTCGACGAGCCCACCTCGGCGCTCGACCCCGAACTGGTGGGCGAGGTGCTGTCAGTGATCAAGGACCTGGCCACCGGCGGCACCACGCTGATCGTGGTGACCCACGAGGTCGGCTTCGCCCGGGAGGTCGCCGACAGCGTGGTCTTCCTCGACGGCGGCCGGGTCCTGGAACAGGGGCCGCCCGCGGACGTGCTGTCGGCCCCGCGCCATCCCCGGACCCGGGAGTTCCTCAGCCGCGTCCTGTGAGGCGGCCGCCCGGCTCCGGGCCGCCGCCCCGCGTCCCACCGCACCCCGGTCGCCGCCACCGCCGTTCCCGGGTCCCCACCGTTTCCGTGTCCCTCGCTTCCGGGCCCCGCCGTTCCCGGGTCCCCGTGTCCGTGTCCCCCGCAGTTCCCCGCCGCACCCGCCAAGGAAGGCCGCCATGCCCCGTACCGCTTCCAGACTCGCCCTGAGCGCCGTCGCCGCGACATCCCTCCTGCTGGGCCTGGCCGCCTGCGGCAGCGACGACGGCTCGGGCTCCGGCGCCCCCGCCACGGCGGACGCCAAGGGCACCGTGACGGTCGGCGCGCTGTCCAACGGCGCGGCGAAGCAGACCACCCTGAAGGTGCCCGAGGTGGCCTCGATCCGCGCCGAGCTGCCCAAGTCCGTCCTGGACAGCAAGGAACTGGTGGTGGGCCTGGGCTTCCTGCCCTCGGGCTCCCCGCCGATCGGCTACACCGGCACCGACCAGAAGACCCTGACCGGGTCGGAGCCCGACCTCGGCCGACTGGTCGCGGCGGTCTTCGGGCTCAAGCCGGTGCTCACCGACGCCACCTGGGACAACCTGTTCATCGGCATCGACAGCGGCAAGACCGACGTCGGCTTCTCCAACATCACCGACACCGAGCAGCGCAAGGAGAAGTACGACTTCGCCAGCTACCGGCAGGACAACGTCGGCTTCGAGGTCCGCAAGGACGACGCCTGGAACTTCACCGGCGACTTCAACCAGCTCGCGGGCAAGACGGTGGCGGTCGCCTCCGGCACCAACCAGGAGAAGATCCTGCTGGAGTGGCAGAGCAAGCTCAAGGCGGAGGGCAAGAAGCTCACCATCAAGTACTACCAGGAGGCGAACAGCACCTACCTGGCACTCGACTCGCGCCGCATCGACGCCTACTTCGCGCCCAACCCCAGCGTCGCCTACCACGTCGCCAAGACCGCGGGCAGCCCGCAGGCCACCCGCAGCGCGGGCACCTACTCCGGCGCCGGGGCGAGCCTCCAGGGCCTGATCTGCGCCACCACCAAGAAGGACGACGGCCTGGTCAAGCCGCTGTCGGACGCCATCAACTACCTGATCAGGAACGGCCAGTACGCGAAGTGGCTGGCCGCGTGGAACCTCAGCGACGAGGCGGTGCCGAGCGCGCGGATCAACCCGCCCGGCCTGCCGCTGAGCAACTCCTGACGGCGCCCCGACCCCGGCCCGGCTCCGGCCGGAGTCGGGCCGGGCCGCCGGATCGGCCCGGTCCCGCGGGATTTTCCGCGGGCCGGGCCGGCGTTGTCCCTCAGGAGCACCCGCAGGCGCCCCCGGGCGCCGCACACCGCACACCGCACATCCGGAACGGAGAGTCACGGCGCCCATGTCGACCAGCCCTCGGACCACGCCACCGCCCTCGTACGCGCCCCTCCCGCAGGACCCGGCAAGGACGCCCGGCGCCCACGTCCTGGACAACGCCGCCTGGGCCTCGATGAGCGGCGAGCACCGGCACCTGGCGGAGTTCGTCGGCCGGGCGGGCCGCTACCTCCGCGACGTGTCGCCGTTCGTCGCGGTCGCGGACCCCGCCGACCCGCGCGCGTGGGCCGACCTCGCCGAGCTGGTCGGGCCGGGCAACTCCTTCACCATCGCCGGGCTCGCCGAGCCGCCCGCCGGGTGGGTCGCGGGCGAGGCGATCGCGGGCGTGCAGCTCGTGGCGACCACGCTGCGCGGCGAGCCCGACCCCGAGGCGGTGCCGCTCGGCCCCGCCGACGTCCCCGAGATGCTGGACCTGGTGGCGCGGACCCAGCCGGGCCCCTTCCTGCCCCGCACCGTCGAGATGGGCGCCTACCACGGCATCCGCCGCGCGGGAGCGCTGGTGGCCATGGCCGGGGAGCGGCTGCACCCGCCGGGCTGGACCGAGATCAGCGCGGTGTGCACCGACCCCGACCACCGCGGGCACGGCCTGGCGACCCGCCTGGTCCGCCACGTCGCCGCCGGGATCGGTGCCCGCGGCGACACGCCGTTCCTGCACGCCGCCGCCGCGAACACCTCCGCCATCCGGCTGTACGAGTCGATCGGCTTCACCCTCCGCCGCACCACCTTCTTCCGCCAGGTCCGGGTGCCCGACCAGGCCGCGCCGGCGCCGGACGCCGTGTCCGCGCCCGCCCCCGGGCCGCTGCCCGTGCCCCCGCCCGCCTCCCCTCTCGACGTGAGGTGAGCGGCCATGCCCGAGGCCCACGCTCGCACCGCGCTCGCCGTCCCGCGGGCCGGGTCCGCCACCGGTCCGCCGCGACCGGTGCCCGGTCCAGGCCGGCCGCCGTTCGCGGGCCGGGCGGCCCGGGTCGCCCCGGTCGGCCGAGGGTGCCGCGGCGGGCTCCGTCCGGTCGGCGCACCCGCGCCCGGCCGCCCCGCGGGGTCCGGTGACGAGGCCGTCGGCGCCGTGGTCGGGGACGGCCGCGCCCGGGGCGGGCTCGTCCCCGGGTCCGGCGTGTAGGGCGGGGCCCGCCATGACGCTCCGGGCCGCGGCGCGTTCGCTGCCGCGCCGCGGCCGGGTGGTCCACCTGCACGGGCGCCGGCACATCGACCTGCTGCGGGTGGCCGGCGCGCTCTGTCGCCGCTGACCGCCCCGCCGCGCCGCGCGGCGGCGCCGGGGAGAGGCCCCCGCGCGCCCCGCCCCGGGCGGCCTGCCGCGCCGTCACCCTGACCCGCCCCAGCCGGAGGACCGGACACCCATGAGCACGCAGCAGAAGCAGATCCACCTCGCCGCCCACTTCCCGGGCGTCAACAACACCACCGTGTGGAGCGACCCCGAGGCCGGCAGCCACATCGCGTTCGACTCCTTCGCCCGCTTCGCCCGCACCGCCGAACGCGCCAGGTTCGACTTCCTGTTCCTCGCCGAGGGACTGCGGCTGCGCGAGCAGGGCGGCCGCATCTACGACCTGGACGTGGTGGGCCGCCCCGACACCTTCACCGTGCTCGCCGCGCTCGCCGCCGTCACCGACCGGATCGGCCTGGCCGGCACCATCAACTCCACCTTCAACGAACCCTACGAGGTGGCACGGCAGTTCGCGTCCCTCGACCACCTGTCGGCCGGCCGCGCGGCATGGAACGTGGTCACCTCCTGGGACGCCTTCACCGGCGAGAACTTCCGCCGCGGCGGCTTCCTGGAACAGGGCGACCGCTACACCCGGGCCGAGCAGTTCCTGCGCACCGCCCAGGAGCTGTTCGACTCCTGGCGCGGCGACGAGGTCGCGGCCGACCGGTCGACCGGCCGCTTCCTCACCGGCCCGGGCGCCGGCGCCTTCCGGCACGAGGACGAGCACTTCGCCATCGAGGGCCGCTTCAACGTGCCGCGCAGCCCGCAGGGCCGCCCGGTGGTCTTCCAGGCCGGCGACTCGGACGACGGCCGGGAGTTCGCGGCCCGCTCGGCCGACGCGATCTTCAGCCGGCACGCGGAACTGGCGGCCGGCCAGGCGTTCTACCGCGACGTGAAGGGGCGGCTGGCCCGCTACGGCCGCGCCCCGGAGGAACTGCTGATCCTGCCCGCAGCGACCTTCGTCCTCGGCGACACCGACGACGAGGCCCAGGACGCCGCCCGGGAGGTCCGCCGGGCCCAGGTCAGCGGCCAGACCGCGATCAAGCTGCTCGAACAGGTCTGGAACCGCGACCTGTCGGCGTACGACCCGGAGGGCCCGCTGCCGGACGTGGACCCGGACCCGGGCGAGCACACCCTCGCGCGCGGCCGGGCCAGCGTGCGGATGGTCCGCGACCCGCTGGCCGTCGCCCGCGAGTACCGAGAGCTGGCCGCCGCCGAGCACCTGTCGATCCGCGACCTGGTGATCAGGACCAGCGCACGGCAGACCTTCATCGGCTCCCCCGCCACCGTGGCCGACGCCATCGACGCGTACGTCCAGGCCGACGCCAGCGACGGGTTCATCCTGGTGCCCCACGTCACCCCCGGCGGCCTCGACGCCTTCGCCGACACGGTGGTGCCGCTCCTCCAGGAGCGCGGGGTCTTCCGCACCGAGTACGCGGGCACCACCCTGCGCGACCACCTCGGGCTCCCGCCGCGCCCCTGACGCCCGCGCGGGCGGGCGCCGGGGGCGGAGGGGCCCCGGCGCCCGGGCTCAGGCGCCTCCGGCCGCCAACTGGTCGACGGTGGCCGCGGCGCCCTGCTGCCGGAAGGCGTCCCACAGCTTCCGGTACACCCCGCCCGCGGCGAGCAGCGACGCGTGCGTGCCGGTCTCCACGACCGTGCCGTGGTCCAGCACCACCACCCGGTCGGCCCGGGCGGCGGTGGTGAGCCGGTGCGCCACCACGAGCGTGGTGCGCCGGCGGGTCAGCGCGTCGGTGGCCGCCGCCACCCTGCTCTCGGTGGCGAGGTCGAGCGACGCGGTGGCCTCGTCCAGCAGCAGCACGTCCGGGTCCACGAGTTGGGCCCGCGCCAGCGCGAGGAGCTGGCGCTGCCCGGCCGACAGGTTGCGGCCGCGCTCGCCGACCGGCTGGAGGTACCCGGCTTCGAGCGTCGCCACCATCTCGTGGGCGCCGACCGCGCGGGCCGCGGCCTCCACCTCCGCGTCGGTCGCGCCGGGCCGGCCGTAGGCGATCGCGTCGCGCACGGTGCCGCTGAACAGGTGGGCCTCCTGCGGCACCACGCCGAGCCGGCTGCGGTACCCGGCCAGGTCCAGTCCGCGCAGGTCGTGGCCGTCGACCCGGACCGCGCCGGAGGTGGGGTCGTAGAACCGGGCGATCAGCTTCATGACGGTGGACTTGCCCGCGCCGGTCGCGCCGACCAGCGCGACCGTCTCGCCGGGCGCGATCCGCAGGCGGACGGCGTGCAGCACCTCCTGCCCACCGCCGCCCTCGTACCCGAAGGACACGTCGTCGAAGACCACCTCTCCCTTCAACCGGCGTACCTCGCGCGGATGTTCGGGGACCGGCGTGCCGGTGGGGGTGCGCATGAGGGTGCGCAGCCTGCTGAGCCCGACGACCGCCTGCTGGTAGCCGTCGAAGACCTGCGAGAACTGCTGGATCGGCGAGAAGAACAGGTCGACGTAGAGCAGGAAGGCGATCAGGGTGCCGGCGGTGAGAGCGCCGGAGCGGACCTGCCCGGCGCCGACCGCGAGCACCGAGGCGGTGGACAGGGTGCCCAGGAACTCCACGAACGGGAAGAACGTCGCCATGTAGCGCTGGGCCCGCAGCCGCGAGTCGCGGAAGGACCAGGCGAGCCCGGCGAAGTCCTCGGCATTGCGGCGCTCCCGGCGGAACGCCTGGGTGACGCGGATCGCGGTGACGTTCTCCTGGAGGGCGGCGTTGACGGCGCTGACCCGCTCGCGCGCCTCGTGGTAGGCGGGCACCGAGTGGTGGCGGAAGACCGCGGTGCCGACGACCAGCAGCGGCAGCGCGCCGAGCAGCACCACCGCCAGCCCGGCGTCGATGACGAGCAGGGTGACGAGCACGCCGAACACCGTGAGCAGGCTGACCACCGCGGTGATCAGACCGGTCTGGAGGAAGGTGGACAGCGCGTCCACGTCGGTGGTCATCCGGGTCATGATCCGGCCGCCCAGCTCGCGCTCGTAGTAGTCCAGGCCGAGCCGCTGGAGCTGGGCGAACGTCTTGACCCGCAGCGTGTAGAGCAGGCGTTCGCCGGTACGGCCGGTGGTGCGGATCTGACCGACCCCGATCAGCCAGTCCGCGAGGACGACCACCGCGGCGGCGGCCGCCGCCTCCAGCAGCACCCGTCCCGAGTGGTGCGCCACCCCGTCGTCCACGCCCCTGCGCACCAGCACCGGCACGATGATCTGGGCGAGCGCGTCGAGGGCGACCAGGGCGAGGCCCAGCAGCAGCGCCAGCCGGAACGGCCGCACCAGCGGGCGCAGCCCGAAGTGCGGGTCGGCCGCGCGGGTACGGTCCGCGGGCACGTCGGGGTCGGCGTCGCGCAGCGGCATCTTCGCCAGTCCGGCGAGGAGTTCGGGGGTGGGCGGGGCCCCGCCGAGCACGCCCCCGCCCGGGCCGCGGCCGCGTCCGGCGGTCGCCGAGGAGAGCGACATCGCCTGCGCGGCGCGGAGTGCGGCGACCTCGCCGACGGCCGGGTCGTCCTCGCCGTCGGGGCGCCGCCACAGGTCCGCGGTGACGGCGGGGGCCGCGGCGTCACGGGCCGGGCCGCCGTCGCGGGCGGGGGTCGGCGCCCGTGTCCCGGCGCCGTCGAGGGCCCCGGCCCGGTCCGGCGCGGTGCCACGCGCCCCGGTGGCGCCGGCCGCGGCGCTCGCGGCGGCCGCGGACCCGGAACCGGACGCGGACGCGGACGCGGCGACGGTGGCCGCCGGGTCAGGGTCCTCGTCGCTCGCGGCGGAGAGGGCCACGGCACCCGCAGGCTCGCCCGGGCCCGCCGCTCCCGCGGCGGCCACGGCATCGCCCGCCGACCCCGGCCGGTGGTCCGCCTCCGGCTCGGGGACGTCGACGGCCGACAGCAGGGACCGGAACAGCGCCGAGCGGGACCGCAGTTCGTCCATCGTGCCGGTGTCCACCACCCGGCCGCCGTCCAGCAGCGCGATCCGGTCGGCGAGTTCCAGGGTGGAGCGGCGGTGCGCGATGATCAGCGTGGTGGGGCGGCGCACCGCCTCGTGCAGGGCCGCGTGGATCTCCGACTCGACGCGGGCGTCGATCGCGGAGGTCGCGTCGTCGAGCACGAGCACCGCCGGGTCGCACAGCAGCGCCCGGGCGAGCGCGACGCGCTGCCGCTGCCCTCCGGACAGCGTCAGCCCCTGCTCGCCGACGACCGTGTCGTAGCCCTGCGGAAGCCGTTCGACGAACTCGTCGGCGCGCGCGACCCGGGCGGCCGCCCTGACCCGCTCCTGGCTCGCGCCGGGCTCGCCGTAGGCGATGTTGTTGCGCACCGTGTCGGACAGCAGCAGGCTCTCCTCGAAGACGAAGCCGATCCGGCCGCGCAGCGAGTCCAGGGTCAGCTCCCGCACGTCGGTGCCGCCGACGCGGACCGTGCCGGAGGGGACGTCGTAGAAGCGCGGCAGCAGCGCCGCCGCGGTGGACTTGCCGGAGCCGGCCGGCCCGATCAGGGCGACCGTCTCGCCCGGCGCGATGTCGAGGCTGAAGCCGTCCAGCAGCGGCCGGCCCTCGCCGTAGCCGAAGGTGACGTCCTGCCAGGACAGCGCGGGCGGCTCGTCGGGCAGTTCGCGGGCATCGGGCGCGTCGGTGATCACCGGGGCCTCGTCGATGACCTCCAGGACGCGTTCGGTGCCGGCCCTGGCCTGCTGCCACACGGTCAGCAGCGTGGCCACCTGGCGGACCGGGGTCACGAACGAGCCGAGGTAGCTGGTGAACGCCAGGAACGTGCCCAGCGAGATCCGGCCGTGCAGCGCGAGGTAGCCGCCGAAGGCGAGCACCGCGACCTGGCCGAGCGCGGGCACCGCTTGCAGGGCCGGGTTGTAGCGGCTGTTGTAGCGGACCACCCGCAGCCGGGACGCGAACAGCCGGCGGGCGCGCCCCTCCAGCCCGACCAGTTCGCGCTCCTCCTGCCCGAACCCCTTGACCACCCGCACCCCGGTGACGGTCGCCTCCACGCCGGAGGCGACCTCGGCGGCCTCCTGCTGGGCGTGCCAGTTGGCGGGGAACAGGTCGCGGCGGCTGCGCAGCGCGATCAGCCACAGAAGCGGGCCGACGACGACCGCGACCAGGGTCAGCAGCGGGGACAGCCACGCCATGAAGACCAGCGAGACCGCGAACATCAGGGCGTTGCCCGTCATGTTCGGCAGGAACTGCAGCAGCGTCTGGATCAGGGTGATGTCGGAGATGGAGCGGCTGACGATCTGGCCGGTGCGCAGGCCGTCCTGCTGGGCGCCGCCGAGCCGCAGCAGCGCCGCGAACGCGTCGTTGCGCAGGTCGTACTGGACGCCCAGCGACAGCCGGCCGGCGGTGTAGCGGCGGGTGAAGCCGCCGGCGAAGCGGACGGCGCCCAGCCCGGCGAGCACCGCCGTCCACACGGTGAGGGACCCGGTACGGCCCGAGGCGACGTGGTCCACGACGTGCCGCAGCACGAGCGGGAGCGTCGCCGTGGCTATCGCGGCGGCGATGGCACCGCCGAAGGCCATCAGGGCGTCCCGGCGGTGCCGCAGGCAGTACGCGCCGAGCCGGCGCACCCACCCCGTGGCGGGCCGCGCCGCGCTGTCGGGTTCCTCGGTGCCGCCGCCTCCTGCCGTACGGCCGACCCGGCCGGCCGCATCAGTGGCGCGGGGCCGCTCCGTGCCGCGCTCGGTTCCGCGGGCGGACCCCGCCGTACCGCCACCGGTCGCAGCGGCGGTGCCAGCGTCCTCGGTACGGCCGACCGGACCGGTGCCGCGGGGCTGCTCGGTTCCGCCCGTCACAGGGCGCCCGCGATCACCCTGCGGGACGCGGGAGTTCGGGACGCCGACGGACGGTGTTCGGCGGGTTCGGCCGGGTCGGCCGCTTCGGCAGGTTCGGCGAATCCCGCGACGCGCCTGCAGTGTTCCCGCGCGGCGCTGCCCGTCTCAGGGGCCTCCGGCCGGCGCGGCGCGGCCGCGCGGCGCCCGGAGGGCACGGGGTGGGAGTCGGCGTACGGGGGCTTGCGATCGGCCCTGCTGCTCATCGGACTTCGTCTCCTCGGTCACGGAAGCGGATGCGGGTACGGGCGCCGGCCGGACCGGTCCCGCGACCGGTCCCGCCGCCGTGGCGGCCGCGGTCCCGAAGGCGCCGCGGCCGGCCAGCCCGTGGGCGGTCATGTCCGGCTGGACACGTGCCCCCGGGCCCGGCACATCATGTATCCCCAACCTTTGAGCGCGTCGATCCGGTGAAGTGCTCGCGGGGCCCGGTCCGTCCCCGCCGCGGACCCCGGCGGGTGGAGGCGCGTCGGCGCGGTCGCGGGGGCCGGGGCCCGCGTGCGGGCGCCCGGCGCGCACCCGGGCGCCCCGGCCCCGACCCGCGACCGCCGGTCCGGGCCGTCCGCCTCCCGTCAGGCGGCTTCGCCACCGTCCTTCGCACCGCCGGCGGTGTCCTCCGCGGGTCCCTCCTGCTCGGTGAGCCCGGCGGCGTCGAGCAGCAGTGCGGCGGTGCTCACCGCGAGGCCGTCCAGGACCTCGGACCCGATGCCCGCGCGGGTGCTCGCGCCGTCGTACACGACGGCCAGCCGGCGGGCCAGCAGGCCGGGTTCGGCCACGCCCGCGCGTTCGGCCTCGGCCCGGAAGAAGTCGGTGATGCCCCGCTTGCCGCGCGCGGCCACGGAACTGGCGGCGTGCCCGGGGTCCTTCAGCTCGACCTGCGCCGAGAGGAAGGGGCACCCCCGGTAGCCGGGCGAGGCGGCCGCCTCCTCCATGCGCCGGAAGACGTACAGGATGCGCTCGCGCGGGGCGGCGGGCTCGCCGGGCGGCGGCATCAGCAGCGCGGCCAGCCGCGGCTCCTGCCGGGCCAGCGCGGCGGCCAGCACCTCGTCCTTGCTGCCGAAGAGCTGGTACATCGACCGCTTCGAGACCCCGGCCGCCCTGCACAGCGCGTCGATGCCGGTGCCGACGCCCTCCCGGTAGATCAGCTCCGCCGCCGCGTCGAGCAGCCGGTCGCGCGGTGAGGGCTTCGCCGTGGTGGTCATGCGCCCAGGCTAACGCCCGCGCTCGACATCGGAAACCGATCGGTCTACCGTAGGTGGAAACCGATCGGTTTCCACGACCGCCCGGCCCACCCGCAGCACCGAGCACCGGCCCGTCGGCACCGTCGGACCGGCCCACCGAAGGGCATCCCATGAAGATCGACGGCTCCGTCGCCCTCGTCACCGGCGGCAACCGCGGCATCGGCGAGCAGTTCGTCAAGGAACTGCTCGACCGCGGCGCCGCCAGGGTCTACGCCGCCGCGCGCGATCCGCGGAAGGTCGCCGTACCGGGCGCGGTCCCGCTGACGCTGGACATCACGGACCCCGCGTCCGTGCGCGCCGCCGCGGAGCAGGCCGGCGACGTCACCCTCCTGGTCAACAACGCGGGGATCGCCACCGGCGCCTCCGTCCTCGACGGGGACCTCGCCGACTTCCGGCGGGAGTTCGACACGCACGTCTTCGGCACGCTCGCCGTCAGCCGCGCGTTCGCCCCCGTCCTGGCCCGCAACGGAGGCGGCGGGCTGCTCAACGTGCTCTCCGCGCTGTCCTGGGTCGCCCTCCCGGCCAGCGCCGCCTACTGCGCGGCGAAGTCGGCGGAGTGGTCGCTGACGAACGCGCTGCGCGTCGAACTCGCCGCCCAGGGCACCCAGGTGACCGGCCTGCACATGGGCTACGTCGACACGGACCTCACCACCGACGTGCAGGCGCCCAAGTCCCACCCGGCGGACATCGTCCGCGCCGCGCTGGACGGCTTCGCCGCGGGCGACTTCGAGGTCACCGCGGACGACACCGCCCGGCAGGTCAAGGCGGCCCTCTCGGCCGGCGCCGCCGCGCTGTACCCCCGGCTGACCGCGGCGCCGGCGGTGTAGCCGGCGCGCGTGGCGCCCCCCGGCCGCGTGGACGGTCCGACGCCGGCTGGAACGCTGGAGGGTGCGGACGACCGGCCGCCCGGGCCGGTGGCCCTCGGCGCGGCGGCGGCCGTCGGCCGTCCGCCTTCCGCTCGACGACTCCGCGGCGAGGTCCGCGGAGTCGTCGCCCGCCCCGGCGGACCGGGCCGCGCGGTCATCCCCGGTAGGTCTCCAGCAGGCGCAGCCACACCTCGCTGATGGTGGGGTAGGAGGGCACCGCGTGCCAGAGCCGGGAGACGGGCACCTCGCCCACGACGGCCACGGTGGCGGAGTGCACCAGCTCGCTCACCCCCGGCCCGACGAAGGTGACCCCGACCAGCACCTCGCGGTCGAGGTCGACCACCATGCGCGCCCGGCCCCGGTAGCCGTCGCCGTAGAGGCTCGCCCCCGCGACGTTCGCGAGGTCGTAGTCCACCGCCCGCACCCGCCGCCCGGAGCGCTCGGCCTCCTGGGCGGTCAGGCCGACCGAGCCGACCTCGGGGTCGGTGAAGACGACCTGCGGCACCGCCGCATGGTCGGCGGTCGCGACGTGGGCTCCCCAGGGCGAGTTGTCCACCGGCCGGCCCGTGGCGCGCGCGGCGATCGCCGCCCCGGCCATCCGGCCCTGGTACTTGCCCTGGTGGGTCAGGAGCGCCCGGTGGTTGACGTCGCCCGCGGCGTAGAGCCAGCCGTCGGGAACCGCGGTGACCTGGCAGGTGTCGTCGACCTCCAGCCAGTCGCCGGGGGTGAGTCCGACCGTGTCGAGCCCGAGGTCGGCGGTGTGGGGCTCGCGGCCGACCGCGAACAGGATCTCGTCGGCGGTCAGCTCGCCGCCGTCGTCGAGCCCGACCCGCACCTGGCGGCCCTCGCGCACCACGGACGCCACGGAGACCCCGAACCGCAGCTCGACGCCGGCCTCCCGCAGCCCGTCGGCGACCATCTCGCCGGCGAACGGCTCCATCCGGCCCAGCAGTTCGCCGCCGCGCACCAGCACGGTCACGCGCGCGCCGAGCGCCTGCCAGGCGGTCGCCATCTCCACGGCGACCACACCGCCCCCGACCACCACCAGGCTCTCCGGCACCTGCCGGGCGCTGGTCGCCTCCCGGCTGGTCCACGGCTTGACGTCGGCCAGTCCCGCCAGGTCGGGCAGCGCCGCGGTGGTGCCGGTGCAGACCGCGACGGCGTGCCGCGCGGCCAGCCGCACCGTTCCGCCGTCCGGGGTGTCGACCACGACCTGCCGGGGCCCGTCGAGCCGCCCGCGGCCCCGGACCAGGTCGATGGTCGCGGAGTCCAGCCACTGCACCTGGCCGTCGTCCTTCCAGTGCGAGGTGAACTCGTCCCGGCGGGCCAGCACCTCGGCGGAGTCCAGCGGCCCGGCCGCGGCGGCGGCCAGTCCCGGCAGCCGGCGCGCGTCGGCGCGGGCGGCCACCGGCCGCAGCAGCGCCTTGCTCGGCATGCACGCCCAGTAGGAGCACTCACCGCCGACGAGTTCGCTCTCCACGACAACCGTGCTGAGCCCGGCCGCCCGGGTCCGCTCGGCCAGGTTCTCCCCGACCGGGCCCGCTCCGATGACGACCACGTCGTACGTGCGGGGTGCGTCGTTCATTCCGGCTCCTGTTACTGGTCGCTGCCGCGCGTGCCCGCGCGTCCGCCCGTCCGTCTCCTCGGTCGCCCACGGCACGCCGCGCGCGCCCGGGGCGTACCCCCGTACGCTGCTTCGATCCGACCGAGAACGCGCCGCCTCCGCAACCGGAGCGACCCGCGCCATCGTACTGACGCGGCGCGGGAGGGAAGCCCGGCGCCCGGCGCGTGGTTGTGCCGACCAGGTGCACGGCGGGCCCGCGCGGTGGTCGCGGCGGGCAGTCGGCATATGATCACAAACGGGCGCCGCGGGGCGCCACGGGAGGTGTCCGATGGGTGAGCTCGTCCTGATCCGGCACGGCGAGACCGAGTGGTCGCAGTCCGGTCAGCACACCAGCTACACCGACCTGCCGCTGACCGAGCACGGCGAGGACCAGGCGCGGTCGCTGGCGCCGCTGCTCGCCACCCGGCACATCGGGTGCGTGATCAGCAGCCCGATGCAGCGCGCGCAGCAGACCGCGAAGCTGGCCGGCCTGGACCACGTGCGGATCGACCCCGACCTGCACGAGTGGGACTACGGCGGCTACGAGGGCGTCACCACCCGCGACATCCACCGCACCCGGCCGACCTGGGAGATCTGGACCGACGGCGTGGTGCCCGGTCCCGAGGCGCACCCCGGGGAGAGCCCCGAGCAGGTCGGCGACCGCGCCGACCGCGTGCTCGCCCGGGTCGAGGCGGCCTTCACCAACGGCGACGGCGGCGACGTCGTCCTGGTGGCCCACGCGCACTTCCTGCGGGTGCTGACCGCCCGGCGGCTCGGGCTGCCGCCCGCCGACGGCGCGCTCTTCCAACTCGCCACCGGTACGGTCAGCCGGCTCGGTACGGAACACGGCCGGCACGTGCTGACCGCCTGGAACCGCCTGCCGTGACGGGCGCCGGGCCCGCCCTGCGCGAGTGGGGCCCGATTCCTCCGCCTCGCCCGTCGCGGTGCGGACGCCCGCGCTCCCGCCGGGGACCGGGGCTCCCACGCCCACCCGCGGTCCGCTGCCGCGGGTCGCTGGCCGGCGGCTTCCACCGCACACCGCGCGCGGCCTCCCACCGCACCGGTCCGCCGTAGGCCCGCTCCCCACGGCACAGGCCGGCGCCCGGACGACGGCCACGGGCCGGGGTCGGTCGGCGGTCGGCTACCCCGGCTGGCGTCGGCCGTCGGGTGTCGCCCGGACAGACCGCCTGGCGCGGCGCGATGGCCGGCCACCCGCACACACTGGCCGGGTGGGGCCCTTCCGACGGAGGGTCCGGGCCAACGAAAGGACGCGGTCATGGGATCGGCGTACCGCAAGGACATCGGACTGCTGGCGCTGCGTCTCGGCGCGGGGTCGGCGCTCTTCGCACACGGTGCGCAGAAGCTGTTCGGGTGGTTCGGCGGCGGCGGGCTCGCCGCCACCGCCGGCGCGATGGAGCACATGGGCTTCCGCCCGGGCAGGCCGGCCGCCGTCGCGGCGGGGCTCGGCGAGGCGGGCGGCGGCGCGCTCCTCGCGCTCGGCCTGGCCACCCCCGCGGCAGGTGCGGCCGCCGCCGGCGCGATGGCCGGTGCCGTCGCCGTGCACGCCCCGGCGGGCTTCTTCGCGATGTCCGGGGGGTTCGAGCACCCCGCGCTCCTCGGCTGGACGGCCGCGTCCCTCGGGCTCGCGGGCCCCGGGCGGTTCTCCCTCGACCACGCGACCGGGCACTGCCTCGACCGTCCCTGGGTGATCGCCGCCGCCTTCGGCGCCGCCGCTCTCGCCGCGGCCGCGGTCGTCACCACCCGGAACCGCGCGGTGTCCGAGGACGCCTCGGCCTGACCCCTGCCCGGGTACCCAGGTCCGCCCGGCCGGGGTGCCCCGACGGAGGTGCGCCGCCGGGGGCGCCGCAGGGTCCGGTCCCTCCGGGACACCACGGGTCGCCCGCGGACCGGCCGCGCGTCGTCGCCCAACCGGGTGCCGTCGCCCGCCCGGGTGCCGTCGCCCAACCGCACCCGCGGACCGGTGGGCCGCGCGACCCGCCACAGCGGCTCTTGCGAAGACGTGGTGCCGGAGGGGCGGCGAGTCCGGTGGCGCCGCCCCACCGGCAGGTGGCCCCTGGTCCGACAGCACGGAGGCGCCCCGGGCGGGGTCAGCGCCCCGAGGAAGGGAGCAGCGGATGACGCCGACGGCCCGCCCCACCCCGCTCCCGGGCGAGCCCCGCCCCGCACGCGGCCGCACGCGGCGCCCCGCACCCGGGCACGCCGAGAACCCTCCCCCCGGGCTCACGCGGCGCTCTGCTCCCGGCCGCGCGCGGCGCACCCTCGGTGCCGTCGCCGCCGGCGCCCTCCCGGCCCTCGCGTTCCCCGCCCCCTCCCTGTGGTGGCTCGCCTACGTCGCCCTCGTCCCCTGGCTCCTGCTCGTCCGCTCGGCCCCGACCGGACGCCGGGCGGCCCTGGACGGCTGGTTCGGCGGCGCCGGCTTCATGCTCGCCGTCCACCACTGGCTGCTGCCGAGCCTGACCGTCTTCCTGCCCGTCCTCGCCCTCCTGCTCGGCGGGCTGTGGGCACCGTGGGGCTGGCTGGTCCGGCGGCTGCTGGGCGCAGGGACCGGCCGTCCGGCGGTGGGCACCGCACTGGTCCTCCTGCCCAGCGGCTGGCTGCTGATCGAACTCGTCCGCTCCTGGCAGTACCTCGGCGGCCCCTGGGGCCTGCTCGGCGCGAGCCAGTGGCAGGTGGCGCCCGCGCTGCGTCTGGCCTCGATCGGCGGGGTGTGGCTGGTCAGCGCCCTGGTGGTGCTGGTCAACACCGCCGTCGCGGCCCTGTGCGCGCTGCCGTCGGCGCGCCGGGCGGCGGCCGCGGCGCTGCTCGCCTCGGCGGTGGCCACCGGCGCCGTGTGGCTGTGGGCACCGCGCCCGCAGCGCGCCGCGCCCGTCCGGATCGCCGTCGTGCAGCCCGGCCCGGTGGCCGGGCCGGCCGCCCGGTTCGCCCGCGAGGTCCGCCTCACCCGGCGCCTGGCCGGCAGCCGCCCGGACCTGGTGGTGTGGGGCGAGAGCAGCGTCGGCGTCGACCTGTCCGACCACCCGGGCACCACCGCGACGCTCGCGGCCCTCTCCCGCCTGGTCGGCGCCGACCTGCTCGTCGACGTGGACGCCGAACGCGCCGACGGCACCGGCATCTCCAAGACCTCCGCACTGGTCGGCCCGCACGGCGTCACCGGCCCGACGTACGACAAGATGCGGCTGGTGCCGTTCGGGGAGTACGTCCCGATGCGGCCGCTGCTGGGCTGGGCCACCTCCGTCGGGAAGGCCGCCGGGGAGGACCGCCGGCGGGGGAGCCGTCAGGTGGTGATGGACACCGGGACGCTGCGGTTCGGTCCGCTGGTCTGCTTCGAGTCGGCGTTCCCCGACATGAGCCGCCACCTGGCGGCGGACGGCGCGCGGTTGCTCGTCGCCCAGTCGTCCACCGCGTCGTTCCAGGGCAGTTGGGCGCCCGCGCAGCACGCCTCGCTCGCGGCGCTGCGGTCCGCGGAGAGCTGGCGGCCGATGGTGCACGCCACCCTCACCGGGATCAGCGCGGTCTACGGCCCCGACGGCACGCGGGTCGGGCACCGCGTCGGCACGGGCGGCAGCACCGCCGCGGTGTACGACGTGCCGACCGCCACGGACACGAGCCCGTATGTGCGGTTCGGCGACTGGGTGCCGCGGCTCGCCCTGCTGCTGGTGCTCGCCGCCGCGGTCCGCGAGACGGTCCGCACCGTGCGCCGCGGGGCCGCGGCCGCCGCACGTGCCGAGGCGACCGGGCCGGGCCGCGCGGCCGGCGTGCCCGGGACCGAAGCGCCCGGCGGGACCGAACCGGCCCGCCCCGCCGATCAGGGCGGCGACCACCCGCCCGCCACATCCGACGACCTGTCCGAGGGGGCCGCTCCCCCCGCTGGGTCCCCGGCTCCCGCCGGCCTCTCGGCGCCCCCGCTCAACCGGTCTCCTGACCCGGCACCGGACTCCCGGTGATCTCCGCGACGATCCGCTCGCACAGCTCGTGGGTGCGCAGCGCGTCCCGCGCGTCGAGCGGCCGGCCTGCGCGGACCGCGTCGAGGAAGGCGAGGGCGACCTGCTCGATGCCGCGCTGGCGCGCCACCGGCACCCAGTCCCCGCGGCGCCGCACGCTCGGCTGGCCCTTGTGGTCGACCACCTCGGCGAGGTTGAGCACCTGGCGGCGGGAGTCGGCACCGCTGACGTCGAGGATCTCCTCGGTGGACCCGCTCATGCGGTTCATGGACCCGATCGCGGTGAAGCCGTCGCCCGACAGGTGCGCCACCACGTGGTGCAGCAGCCCGTCCCGCACCCGGGCGGAGACCCGGACCTGCTCGATCGGGCCCGGCGCCAGGAAGCGCAGCGTGTCGGCGACGTGCACGAAGTCGTCGAAGACGACCGTGCGCACCTCGTCCGCGAGGCCGACCCGGTTCTTCTGCATCAGGATCAGGTCGCGCGGGTGGTCGAGGCACTGCGCGTACCCGGGTGCGTGGCGGCGGTTGAAGCCGACGGCCAGCGGCACGCCGCGCGTCTCGGCGAGGTCCACCAGGCGGCGGGCGCCGGCCAGGTCGTAGGCGAGCGGCTTGTCGACGTAGGTCGGGACACCGGCCTCGATCAGGCGGGCGCCGATCTCCCCGTGGTGGACGGTGGGGGCGTGCACGAAGGCCGCGTCGAGGCCCTGGTCCAGCAGTGCGTCCAAGGTGGCGTGCCGGTGCGGCAGCCGGTAGGCGTCCCCGACCGCGGCCAGGGTCGCGGGGGTCCGGGTGTGCAGGTGCAGTTCCAGCCCCGGCTGCGCCGCGAGCACCGGCAGGTACGCCTTCCGCGCGATGTCACCGAGTCCGATGACGCCGATCTTCAAGGGGGCGCTGGGCGCTGCCATCCGTGCTCCTGGTGCGGTACGGGCCGTGCGGTGTCACGGCAGCATACGGGGCGCACATTCACCCCTGCGGGGAATACCCGCCGCCGTGCCGGGTGCGGCACAGTGACGCGGGTGCGTGGCCTCCTCCCCTTCCAGGCCCCGGTGTTCGCGCTGTGCGCGGTGTACGCGCTCGCCGGGTGCACCACCGTCTCGCCGCCGCCGACCGGCGGCGGCGAGGCGCAGCGACCGGTGTCCGGGCGGCCCGAGCGGCCCGACGACGTGCGGGTGGTGCCGGCGCCTTCCCACCGGGTGCTCGCCACGACGCGTCCGGACACCCCGCCGTCGGACACCCCGTCGCCGGGCGCGCCGGGGGCGGCCGGCCCCGCGCGGGCGGCGCCTCCCCCGCGTACGGCCGCGCGGCCCGTGGTCCCCCGCCCGCGCGGCCCCGCCCGTCCGGCGCCGCCGACCGCGCCCGACGTCTGCGGGCTCGGCGAGGAGTACGGCGGCTGGGCGCCGGACGGCCAGGCGTCCTCGATCTGCCACCAGGTCTACCGCCGTTGACCCCCTGCTCCCGGTTCCCGGCCCGGACCCGACCCCGGGCCGGGGGCCGGGTCGCCGTCGCGGCCTCGTGGGGCCTCCCGGCCGGTACCGCTACACGGACGCCAGGTCGGGGATGCGCCAGTCGATCGGCTCGTGGCCCTGGGACTTGACCGCCTCGTCGATCTGCGTGAAGGGGTGGCTGCCGAGGAAGAGCTTCGCCGACAGCGGCGAGGGGTGGGCGCCTTCTATGACGGTGTGGCGGTCGGCGTCGATGAGCGGCTTCTTCTTCTTCGCGTAGTTCCCCCACAGCACGAAGACGGCCGGGTCGGGGCGGTCCGAGACGGCGCGGATGACCGCGTCGGTGAACTTCTCCCAGCCCTTGCCCTTGTGCGAGTTGGCCTCGCCCTCGCGGACCGTCAGCACCGCGTTGAGCAGCAGGACGCCCTGCTCGGCCCAGGGCATCAGGTAGCCGTTGTCCGGCACCGGGTAGCCGAACTCGTCCTTCAGCTCCTTGAAGATGTTCCGCAGCGACGGCGGGGTCCGCACCCCGGGCCGCACGGAGAAGCACAGCCCGTGGCCCTGCCCCGCGCCGTGGTACGGGTCCTGGCCGAGCACCAGCACCTTCACCTTGTCGAACGGGGTGGCCGCCAGGGCGGCGAACACCTCCTCCTCGGGCGGGAAGACCTGGTGCTCCCGCCGCTCGGCCGCGACGAAGTCGGTGAGCTGCTGGAAGTAGGGCTTGTCCAACTCCTCGCCGAGTACGGCCTGCCAGGAGTCGGGCAGCATGCTGGGCACGTCGGGAACCTCCGGTACGCGATCGGTTACTGATCCCGAAACTACCGCGCCCCACTGACACTCCCGCCCCCGTCCGCGAACCGGGCGGCGCGGCCGGTGCGGCGACGGCGAGACGCCGCCTCCGCACCGGTGCCGCCCGCGCTCAGGCGCCTGCCTTGAGCATGAGGCCGCCGTCGACCACCAGGTTCTGCCCGGTGATCCAGGACGCCTGGTCGGACAGCAGGAACACCGCCGCGCCGCCGATGTCCTCCGGCACACCGAGTCGCTGCATCGGGTAGGCGGCCGCCGCCTCCTCCTCGCGGCCCTCGTACAGCGCCGCGGCGAACTTCGTCTTCACCACCGCCGGGGCGATGGAGTTGACCCGCACCTTGGGCGCCATCTCGGCGGCGAGCTGCACCGTCAGGTTGACCATGGCCGCCTTGCTCATTCCGTAGGCGGCGATGAACGGCGAGGGGGCGATCCCGGCGATGGAGGCGATGTTGACGATCGAGCCGCCGTTCTCCTGCTGCCACGCGCGCCAGGTCTGCTGCGCGAAGCCGAGCGCGGACAGCACGTTGGTCTCGTAGACCTTGCGGGCGACGCCGAGATCGAGGTCGGTGAGCAGCCCGAAGACCGGGTTGGTGCCCGCGTTGTTGACGAGGTGGTCGATCCGGCCGAACGCCTCCATCGCGCGGCCGACGGCCGCCTCCTGGTGCGCCTCGTCGTGTGCCTTGCCGGCCACGCCGATCACCCGGTCGCCACCGCCGAGGCGCTCGACGGCCTCCTTGAGCGCGTCCTCGTTGCGGCCGGTGATGCAGACACGGTCGCCGCGGGCGACGAGCGCCTCGGCTATCCCGTAGCCGATGCCGCGGCTGGCACCGGTGACGATCGCGGCGCGGCCGCTGTCCGGGGGGAGTTCAGTCATGTGCTGGTACGCCTTCGCTACTGGTGGGGTGCGCGGGTCAGTCGAGCGGGCCGCCGGCGACGTACAGCACCTGGCCGGAGACGAAGCCGGCCGCGTCGCCGGTGAAGAACGCGATGGCGCCCGCGACGTCCTCGGGGCGGCCGACCCGCTGCACCGGGATCTGGGTGGCGGCCGCGGCCTGGAACTCCTCGAAGCCCATGCCGACCCGGGCGGCGGTGGCGGCGGTCATGTCGGTGACGATGAAGCCGGGCGCGACCGCGTTCGCGGTGACGCCGAACTTGCCGAGTTCGATGGCGAGGGTCTTGGTGAACCCCTGCATGCCCGCCTTCGCGGCGGCGTAGTTGGCCTGCCCGCGGTTGCCCAGCGCCGAGGACGAGGACAGGTTCACCACCCGGCCGAACTTCGCGTCCACCATGTGCTTCTGGACCGCGCGGGTCATCAGGAACGCGCCGCGCAGGTGCACGCCCAGCACGGTGTCCCAGTCGGCGGCGGACATCTTGAAGAGCAGGTTGTCGCGGAGCACGCCCGCGTTGTTCACCAGGATGGTGGGCGCGCCCAGTTCCTCGGCCACCCTGGCGACGGCCGCCTCGACCTGGGCCTCGTCCGAGACGTCCGCGCCGACCGCGATCGCGCGGCCGCCCGCGCCCGTGATCGACTCCACGGTCCCCTTGCAGGCGCCCTCGTCCAGGTCGATGACGGCGACGGCCCGGCCCTCGGCGGCCAGCCGCACCGCGGTCGCCGCTCCGATACCGCGGGCCCCGCCCGTCACGATCGCGACGCGCTGGTCGGTGGTGGACATCTTCGTCTCCTCAGCCTCGGCCCGATGACGCGCCCGCCCGATGAGCGACCGCTTAGTAGGTCACGTCCCGAACCGTAGGAGGGGGCGCTGACGCTGTCAACAGGACCCCCCGGAGCGGGCGGTTTCGCCGCTTTCGGGGCCGCCCGCCGGCGGAGGTCCGGTCGCGCCGTCCCTCCCCCGGGGCCCCGGCCTGGAAGGCGTTCCCGGCGGCCCTGGGCGCGTGCGGGCAGCGGGCGGCGCGGCGGGCGGGCGGCGGGCGGCCGCTCAGCGGACGAGGAGGTCGAGGAGGCGGTCGGCCTCCTTGCGCGCGTCCGGGGTGAGGCCGGTGTGGATCGGCCCGGGCTGCACGATCGTGCTGCGCGGGGCCGTCAGCCAGCGGAACCTGCGCCCGGGGTCGTCCCCGGCCGCCTGCCCGGCGGCGGTCCCCCCCTCGCAGATGCCCTGGTAGCCGCGCAGCGCCGCCTCGACGCCCTCCACGTCGACCCGGGGGTCGAGGCAGCGCAGCCGCGCCACGTCGAGGTGCACCCTCGCGCCCACGTACTCCTGCGCGCGGCAGTACACCAGCACGCCCGCGTTGATCAGCTCGCCGCGCTCGATCCGCGGCACCACCCGCACCACCGCGTACTCGAAGACGTCCCGCCCGCTCATTCCGCGTTCTTCCCCTCGACCCAGGTGCGCAGCCACTCCGGCGGCGGTTGTTTCGCCTTCACGCGGGCGGTGGTGATGCGTTCGTGGATGTCGGCCGCACGGGCGCCCAGCAGCTCGCGGTACGCCGCGCGCACGTCGTCCGGCGAGTCGAAGCCCGGCTCGTCGAGCAGCCACTCGTCCGGCACCAGGGCGGTCACCTCGGTGAGCAGCGACTCCGTCACCTTGGCCGCCAACTCCGGTGCCACTGCCGCGGGTTCGGGCGAGAACCGGGACAGCGCGTGGTCGGTCGCGTCGTACGGCTTGGCCGACGCGGCGGGCGCCGACCGCCAGTTGTGGTGCCAGATGAGCGAGGCGCCGTGGTCGATCAGCCACACCTTCCGGTGCCAGACCAGCATGTTAGGATTCCGCCACGACCGGTCGACGTTGGCGATGAGCGCGTCGAACCAGACGATGCGGCTCGCTTCTTCGGGCTCCATGGTGAAGACCAGCGGATCGAACCCGAGTGAGCCCGGCAGGAAGTCCATCCCGAGGTTCAGCCCCCCGCTCGCCTTGAGCAGGTCCTGGATCTCCTCGTCGGGCTCCCCGAGCCCGATCACCGGATCGAAGTCGAACCGCACCAGCTCGGGCACCCGCAGCCCCAGCCGGCGGCCGAGTTCGCCCGCGATCACCTCCGCGACCAGCGCCTTGCGGCCCTGCGCGGCACCGCTGAACTTCACGACGTAGGTACCGAGGTCGTCGGCCTCGACCACACCCGGCACCGAGCCGCCCTCGCGCAGCGGCGTGACGTAGCGGATGCCGGTCACTTCTCTCAACATCCCCCCAGGTTATCGGTGGGGAGACTGCCCTCATGGACAAGATCACCGATCATCGCGACTTCCCGGCCCAGTTCGCCCGCACCCAGCGCTTCTCCCTGGGCGTCCCGCACGACTTCACCCTCTCCCCCGACGGCTCGTCGGTCCTCTACGTGCGCACCCGCGGCCCCGAGGACCGGGTCGGGTGCCTGTGGCGGCTCGACTCCGACGGCGAGCACCTGGTCGCCGACCCGGCCGCGCTGGCCGACCCCGCCGGCGAGGTTCCGCCGGAGGAACTGGTCCGGCGCGAGCGGGCCCGCCAGCGCGCCACCGGGATCGTCGGCTACGCCGCCGACGCGGCCGTGCGCGTCGTGGCGTTCGCCCTGGACGGCGCGCTGTGGACCGCGGACCCGGCCGGCGGGCGGCCGCCGCGCCGGCACGCCACCGCCGGGCCCGTCCTCGACCCGCGCCCCGACCCGACCGGCCGCCGCGTCGCCTACCTGACCGGCGGCGCGCTGCACGTCCTGGACCTCGCCACCGGCGCGGACCGCGCGCTCGCCGTACCGGAGGGCGACGAGGTGGCGTACGGCGCGGCCGAGCACGTGGCGGCCGAGTCGATGCACCGCCACCGCGGCTACTGGTGGGCCCCCGACGGCGACCGGCTGCTGGTCGCGCGCGTGGACACCGCGCCGGTGGCGCGCTGGTGGATCGCCGACCAGGTGGACCCGACGCGGCGGCCGCGGGCGATGGCCTACCCGGCGGCCGGTACCGCGAACGCCGACGTGTCGCTGCACATCCTGGACGCGCGCGGCGTGGGCGGCGGGACCGACGCGGCCGGCTCCGACACGGCCGGCTCCGGCGGGGTGAACAGAGCGGGCCGGGCGAACGGCGCGGGCGGGTCGGGAGGCCCGGCCGGTTCGTCCGGCCGCACCGAGGTCGTCTGGGACCGCGCCGCCCACGAGTACCTGACGGCCGCCGCCTGGGACGCGCACGGCCCGCTGCTGAGCGTGCAGAGCCGCGACCAGCGGAGCGTACGGGTGCTGGCCGCCGACCCGGCGACGGGCGCGACCCGGCTGCTGCACGAGCAACGCGACCCGGCGTGGGTGCAGTTGGTGCCCGGCACCCCCGCGCGGACCGCGTCCGGCGCCCTGGTGCACACCGCGGACGAGGGCGGTACCCGGTTCCTCACCGTCGGCGGCGAACCGGTCACCGCGGAGGGCCTCCAGATCCGCGAGGTGCTGTCCGTGGACGGCGAGTCGGTGCTGTTCACGGCGTGCGACGAGCCGACCGAGGAGCACCTGTGGTCCTACCGCCCGGACGGCGGCGCGACCCGGCTGAGCAGTGACCCGGGCCTGCACACCGGCCGGCGGGCCGGCGGCGCGCTGCTGCTGGCGTCGCTGACCGAGCACGGCCGCGACATCCGGGTGACCGGGCCCGGCGGGGAGCTGCGGGTGCCGTGCCGGGCGGCCCGGCCGGTGGTGGCACCGCGGGTGACGTGGCTGCGTGCGGGTGAGCACGGCATCCGGACCGCGCTGCTGCTGCCGTCCTGGCACCGGCCCGGGTCGGGGCGGCTGCCGGTGCTGCTCGCGCCGTACGGCGGCCCGGCGCTGCGGCTGGCGGTACGGGCGGCGACCTGGCCGCTGGCCGAGGCGCAGTGGTTCGCCGAGGAGGGCTTCGCGGTGGTCGTCGCCGACGGCCGGGGCACCCCCGGGCGCGGCCCGCGCTGGGAGAAGACCGTCCACAAGGACACCCTGGGCGCGCCCGTGGAGGACCAGGTGACCGCGTTGCACGCGGCGGCCGCGCACTGCGCGGACCTCGACCTCGACCGGGTGGCGATCCGCGGCTGGAGCTTCGGCGGCTCGCTGGCGGCGATGGCGGTGCTGCGGCGCCCGGAGGTGTTCCACGCGGCGATCAGCGGCGCGGCCCCCAGCGATCAGCGGCTGTACGACACGCACTGGCGCGAGCGGTTCCTCGGCCACCCCGACGAGGACCCGGAGGCGTACGACCGCAGCTCGCCGATCGGGCTGGCGGCCGCGCTGGAGCGCCCGCTGCTGCTGGTACACGGTCTGGCCGACGACAACGTGGTGGCCGCGCACACCCTGCGCCTGTCGGAGGCGCTGCTGGCCGCGGGCCGCTACCACCAGGTGCTTCCGCTGTCGCACGCCACGCACGGACCGAGTGATCCGGTGATGGTGGAGGGGCTGTTGCGACACCAGTTGGTATTCCTCTGCGACGCGTTGAACACCCCGCCGCGGCCGTCCGTATGAACCGGTACGCGTGACAGCACGCTGCCGGCCGGCGAGGGCCCCGCCGTCCGGTCCGTTCCACGAACAGGATGCAACCCCATGGCAGAAAGCTCCGGAATCCCCGTGTCACCGACCCGCCGCGGCGTCGTCGCGGCGGCCGGTGGCGCGGGCCTCGCCGCCGT
The DNA here is from genome assembly GCF_016756395.1 of Streptomyces sp. SN-593. NCBI lineage: Bacteria > Bacillati > Actinomycetota > Actinomycetes > Kitasatosporales > Streptomycetaceae > Actinacidiphila > Actinacidiphila reveromycinica. The sequence goes on along the minus strand of NZ_AP018365.1, from coordinate 7,914,819 downwards.
CCTGACCGCCTGCGGTTCCGGCTCCTCCTCCGACTCCTCGGACGGCGCCTCCAGCGGCTCGTCCGCCGCGCAGGACACGACCGGCGGCTCGGGCACCCCGTCGGCCGGCGGCGGGGGCGGTGGCACCGCGCTCGGCACGACCTCGGAGATCCCGGTCGGCGGCGGGAAGGTCTTCGCCGACCAGAAGGTCGTGGTCACCCAGCCGAGCGCCGGCCAGTTCAAGGGCTTCTCCGCGGTGTGCACGCATCAGGGCTGCACGGTCGCCAAGGTCTCCGACGGCCTGATCGAATGCCCGTGCCACGGCAGCGCCTTCCACGTGGCGGACGGCTCCGTGGCCCAGGGGCCGGCCACCGCGGCGCTCCCCGCGAAGAGCGTCACCGTGTCGGGCGACAAGATCACGCTCGCCTGACCCCCTGTACGCCGGTCCGGGTTCGCGGGGCGGGCCCCGAACCCGGACCGGCCCTCCGTCGCCCGCTCCCCCGCCCCACCTCCGCCGCCCGTCCCCCCGGCTCCCCGTCTCCCTGTCTCCCCCGGCCCCTTCCGGCCCGTTCCCCGGCGCCGTCTCCCCGCCGCGCCCGCGGTGCTCCGGGCGCGTCCCTCAGTCCGCCGGCGGCCGGTAGGCGTGGGCGGACGCCCGCAGCGCGTCCACGGCCACCCGTATGGCCGGACGGCGGTCGGCGTCCTCGCGCCAGACCGCGTAGACGTGCCGCCGCATCGTGTGGCGGACGGGGATGATGCGCACGCCCGGCGGCACCGGGTCGCGGCCCAGCCGGGGCATCACGGCCACCCCGAGTCCGGCCGCGACCAGCGCGAGCACCGTGGCGTGCTCCTCGGCGTGGTGGGCGACGTGCGGCTCGATGCCCTTGCCGCGCAGCGTGAACAGCAGCCACTCGTGGCAGAAGCCGCCGTCCGGCCAGGCGATCCACTCGTCGCCGGCCAGTTCGTCCAGCTCGATCTCCGCGCGGCCCTCCAGCCGGTGGCCCAGCGGCAGGGCGACGTCCACGATGTCGTCGAACAGCGGCGCCTTGGCCAGGCCACCGGGCAGGGACAGCGGCTTGTTGTACCAGTCGAGCACCACCGCGAGGTCGATGTCGCCGCGGGTGAGCCGGGCCAGCGAGTCGTGCGGCTCCAGCTCGTGGACGACCGTGCGCAGTTGGGGGTGCGCGGCGCGCAGGTCGCCGAGCGCGGCGGGGAACAGCCCGCGCACCGCGGTCGGGAACGCGCCGGCCCGCAGCTCGCCGACCGCGGCGCCGCGGTGCGCCTCCAGGTCGGCGTGGGCGAGTTCGACCAGGGACAGGATCTTCTCGGCGTGTCCGGACAGCAGGCGGCCGGCGTCCGTCAGCCGCACCCCGCGCCCGTTCCTGCCGAGCAGCGCCTGCCCGGTCTCCCGCTCCAGCTTGGCCATCTGCTGCGACACCGCGGAGGTCGTCACGTTCAGCACCTCGGCCGCGGCGCTCACCGAGCCGTAGGTGTCGATGGCGTGCAGGACACGGAGCCGTTCCAGGGACAACATGTAAGCGATTCTACGTCGTCGATGCAGGAGATCTCGCTTGTTCTACGAGGTCGCGGCCGTCATCGTGGACCCATGAAGACTTCCGCCGGTCCGCGCACGGCCGTTGGGCCGTCCGCCGAGCCGCTCGTCCAGGTGTCCGCCGCGGCCACTGCGGGGCCGGACCCCGCGCCACCGCCGCGCGGGCCGCGCCGGCTGCTGGACTGGCGGGTCCGCTTCGCCGCGCTGGGCCTGGTGTGGGGCTTCAGCTTCCTGTTCATGAAGGTGGGGAACGAGGCGTTCGCGCCGCTCCAGGTCACCTTGGGCCGGATGGTCTTCGGCACCGCGGTGCTGGCCGCCGCGGTCGCGGTGAAGCGGGAGCGGCTGCCGCGCGGCCGCCGCACCTGGATGCACCTCTTCGTGGCCGCGGTCCTGCTCAACTCGCTGCCGTTCACGCTGTTCGCGACCGCCGAGCAGAGCATCCCGTCGATGCTGGCGGGGATATGCAACGCGGCGACGCCGCTGTTCTCGATGCTGGTCTCGCTGGTGGCGCTGTCGGAGGACCGGCCCTCGCGGGAGCGGTTCGCCGGGGTCGGCCTCGGTTTCGCCGGGGTGTTGACGGTGCTCGGCGCGTGGCAGGGCTTCTCCGGGCAGGACCCGAAGGGCACCCTGATGGCGCTGGCCGCGGCGCTGAGCTACGCGGTGGGCTGGGCCTACGTCCGGCGCACCCTGAGCGGCACCGGGGCCTCCCACCTGGCGATGTCCGCGAGCCAGTTGGCGGTGGGCACCCTGCAACTCCTGGTCGTCACCCCGCTGTTCACCTCGATGCCGTCGTCCTTCCCGGCGCGGCCGGTGCTGTCGGTGCTGGCGCTGGGCGCGCTCGGCACGGGGGCCGCGTTCCTGGTCCAGTACGGCCTGGTGGCGGAGAAGGGCCCCACCATCGGGTCGATGGTCACCTACCTGATCCCGATCGTCGCCACCGCCGCCGGTGTGCTGCTCCTCGGCGAGTCGCTGAGCTGGAACGAACCGGTGGGCGCCGCGGTGATCCTGGTGGGGGCGGCGCTGACCCAGCGTCGGCCGAAGGGCACCCGGGCGTAGCGTGTCGATGCGGCGCACACCCCCGCGACCGGGCCCGGCGCCGACCTCCCTCTACCGTTATACGGAGCGCCACGTGCACGAGATCAGCTACGGAGACGTCAAGGCCGCCACGGACCGGGTGGCCGGCCGGGTCCGGCCGGTGGCCGTCGTGCCCCCGGCCGGCGGACCGCGGGGCCCGCAGGTCTGGTTCGCCCTCGAATACATGCAGCACACCGGCTCGTTCAAGGCGCGCGGCGCGCAGAACTTCCTCGCCGCCCACCGCGACGCGGGCACGCTGCCCGCAGCCGGCGTCTGCATCGCCAGCGGCGGCAACGCCGGCCTGGCGTGCGCCTGGGCGGCGTCCCGGCAGGGCCTGAACGCCACGGTGTTCCTGCCGCGCAACGCCCCGGCCCTGAAGGTGGCCAGGCTGCGCGGCTACGGTGCCGAGGTCCGGCTGGTCGGCACGCAGTACGCGGACGCGCTCGACGCGTGCGAGCACTTCGCCGCGGAGTCCGGCGCCCTCGCGCAGCACGCGTACGCCGATCCGTACGTGAGCGCCGGGGCGGGCACCTTGATGGAGGAGATCCACGCGCAGGTGCCGGACCTGGACACGGTGGTGGTCTCGGTGGGCGGCGGCGGGCTGTTCGCGGGGGTCGCGGCCTCGGCGCGGCAGCACGGCGTGCGGGCCGTCGCCGTGGAGCCGGAGAACTGCCGGGCGCTCAACGCGGCACTTGAGGCGGGGCGGTTGGTGGACGTGGAGGTGGAGTCCGTCGCCTCGGACGCGCTCGGCGCCCGCCGGGCCTGGCAGGGTGCGCTGGCCGCGGTGCGGCAGGACGGCGCGCGGTCGGTGCTGGTGGCCGAGGAGCAGATCGTCGCCGCCCGCAGGTCGCTGTGGGAGGAGCGCCGGATCGTGGTGGAGCACGCCGCCGCCACCGCGCTCGCCGCGCTCCTGCCGTCCGAGGACCCCGCCCGCGGCTACCGGGCGGCGCCCGGCGAGAAGGTGGCGGTGGTGCTGTGCGGGGCGAACACGGACCCGACGGACCTGCTGGAGCCGCCCGCCGCGCGCTGAGCGGGACGCCCACCCGGTGTCCCGGGCGCCGGGGCGCGGGCCGGGCCGGGGCGCAGGTGTGTCAGCCGAAGCGGCTCGCCCCCGCCGGGTGCAGCACCGCGGCCACGGCGTCGGCGAGCGGAGCGATGTCGGCCGCTTCCAGCGGGGAGACCGTGATCCGGATGCCGGGCGGGGAGTTCACCCGGAAGCGCCCGCCGGGCGCGACGGCCCAGCCGTGCTGGAGCAGCCCGGCGACGGCGCCGGTCTCGTCGGCGACCGGCACCCAGACGTTGAGGCCGCACCGGCCGTGGGCGGCGACCCCGCGCCCGTCGAGGGCCGCGAGCAGGGCGTCCCGGCGGACGGCGTAGGAGCGGGCGGTGCGCGCGGGGTCCACGGCGTCGCCGCGCCAGAGGTGCACCACCGCCCGCTGCAACAGGTGGCTGACCCAGCCCGCGCCGAGCCGGTGCCGGCCGCGGACCCGGGCCACGGTGACCTCGTCGCCGGTGAAGACCGCCAGCCGCAGGTCGGGGCCGTACGCCTTCGCGGTGGAGCGGACCAGCGCCCAGCGGTCGGTGGCGCCGGACAGGCAGTGCAGGGGGATGTCCACCAGGCCGTGCAGGTGGTCGTCGTCGATGACCAGGACGTGCGGGTGGGCGGCGAGCAGGGCGCGCAGTTCGGCCGCGCGGGCCGCGGACAGGGCGGCGCCGGTGGGGTTCTGGCCGCGGTCGGTGACCAGCAGGGCGCGCACGCCGGCGGCCAGGGCGCGGGCGACGTCGGCGGCCAGCGGGCCCTCGTCGTCGACGGCGACGGGCACCGCGCGCAGGCCCATCGCCGGCACCAGGTCCAGCACGCTGCCCCAGCCCGGGTCCTCCACGGCGACGGCGTCACCGGGCCGCAGGTGGGCGGCGAGGACCCGTTCGATCGCGTCGAGCGACCCGGAGGTGAGGGCGACCGGGCCGGCCGGCACCCCGTCGGCGTCGAAGGCGGCCCGGGCCAGGTCGGCGAGGTCCGGATCGACGGTGGTGCCGCCGTACAGGCCGGGGGCGAGGGCGTGGTGGGCGGCCGCGTCGGCGAGGGCGTCGGCCAGCGGCGGCAGCAGCGCGAGGTCGGGGTTGCCCGTCGACAGGTCGCGGGTGCCGGCGGGCACCTCGATCCGGATCGCCTCGCGCGGGGCGACGGCCGGGCGGGCCCGCACCCGGCTGCCGCGGCGGCCGGCCGTCTCGATCACCCCGCGGTCGCGCAGCAACCGGTAGGCGGCGGCGACCGTGTTGGGGTTCACGTCGAGTTCGCGGGCGAGTTCGCGCAGCGGCGGCAGGACCGCGCCGGGCCGCAGCGCGCCGGTGCCGACCGCGCGTTCGATGTCGGCGGCGATCGCCGATGCGCCGCGGCCGGTGATCGAGTAATCTCCTAGCACAAACAGCATTATGCACTAGTTCAAAGGATCGCACCATGCCCAGCGCGCCGCCCGCTCCCGCAGAACCCGCCGAACCCGCCCGGCCGCCCTACCCCGCCACCGACCGCACCGTCCCGACGCGCTCCGCCGACCGCGCTTCGTACGACCGCGCCGTGGTGCACGCCATCCTCGACGAGGGCTACCTCTGCCACCTCGGCTTCGTCCGCGACGGCGCGCCGGTGGTGCTGCCGACCCTCTACGCGCGCCACGGCGAGCGGCTGTACGTGCACGGGTCCACGGGCTCGCGCCCGCTGCGGGGCGCGGGCGGCGGGCCGGGGCTGGCGGTCTGCCTGACGGTGACCCACGTGGACGGGCTGGTGCTGGCGAAGTCGGCGTTCCACCACTCGATCAACTACCGCTCCGTGGTGGTGCACGGCACCGCCCACCAGGTCACCGACCCGGAGGAGCGCGCCCTGGCGCTGGACGCGATCGTGGAGCAGGCCGTACCCGGCCGGGCCGCCGACTCCCGCCGCGCCAACGCGAAGGAGCTGGCCGCGACCGCCGTGATCCGGCTGGACCTGGGCGAGGTGTCGGCGAAGATCCGCACCGGCGGCCCCAACGACGAGCCGGAGGACCTGGACCTGCCGCACTGGTCCGGCGTCGTCCCGGTGGCGCCCGCCTACGCCGCCCCCGTCCCGGCCGACCACGCGGCCGCCTCCCTCCCCCTGCCCCGCTACCTCGCCCCCGCCGGCCCGCGCGGCACCGACCGGAAGGACGGCTCCGCGTGCTGATCCACCCCTGGGACGCGGCCTGCGACGACGCGGAGTGGCAGGAGTGGCTGGCCGCACACGACTTCGGCCAGCTCGCGGTCAACGGCCTCGACGGTGAACCGCCGTTCGTCCAGCCCACCCACTTCGTGTACGACCCGGCGTCCGGCGCGCACGGCGAGGTCCTGCTGCACCTGGCCCGGCCGAACCCGCTGTGGGGCGCTTTGGAGGCCGCACCGCAGGTCACCCTCAGCGTGGTGGACGACCACGCCTTCATCCCCGGCCCCTGGCACGCCGCACCGGGCGCGCCTCCCGAGCACGGCACCCCGACCAGCTTCTACGCCGCCGTCCAACTCACCGGCGTCGCCCGTGTCCTGGACGACCCGCAGGCCAAGGCCGACCTGCTGCGGCGCCAGATCTCCCACTTCCAGCCCGACGGCGGCACCGCGCCGATCGCCCCCGGCCAGGAGCCGTTCGGCCGGATGCTCGCCGGCATCCGCGGGGTGCGGATCGACGTCACCCGGGTGCGGGCCAAGTTCAAGTACGGCGGCAACAAGCCCGAGGAGGTGCGGCGCCGGGTCACCGGGCTGCTCGCCGACCGCGCCGCACCCGGCGACGCGGCCGCGCGAGCCCACCAGCTCCGCCGGCTGTCAGCCGGCTGACGTCGTGTCCGGGCCGGCCCCGGCGGCCGGCCGCACCCGCGCCTCCTCCCAGGCCAGCGCGCCGACCGCCACCAGCAGCACCAGCGTCCCGGCCAGGGTGGCGGCGGTGAGCCGCTCCCCGAGCAGGGTCACCGCCAGCACGGCCGCGGACACCGGCTCGATCAGCGCCACCACCGAGACCGTCGCGGCACGCAGCACCGCCGCGCCCGCGAAGTACAGCGCGTAGGCGAGCGCGGTCGGCACGGAGGCGAGGAAGCCGAGCAACGCCAGGGTGCGGCCGAGGTGCGCGGCGTGCGGCAGCAACCCCTCCGCCCATGCGGCCGGCAGCAGCACCGCCGCGCAGATCCCGAAGGACCACAGCGAGGTGGTCAGCGGGTCGCCGGCCGCCCCGCGGGTGCCGTACCACCGGGTCAGCAGCGTCATTCCGGCGTACCCGGCAGCCGACAGCACCGCCAGCGCCACCCCGGCCGGGCGCACCTGCGCGCCACCGCCGCCGAGCACCAGCACCGCCAGGCCGAGCAGTGCCCCGGCCACCGCGACCGCGCCGCCCCTGCCGATCCGCTCGCCCATCACGGCCCGGGCGGCCAACGCGATCAGCACCGGCCCCGAGCCGAGCGTGACCACGGTGGCCACCGCGAGGCCGGTCGAGCGCACCGCGCAGAAGTACGCGACCTGGAAGAGCGTCAGCCCGGCGCCGGTGACCGCGATCCGGACGCACCGCGCCCGCAGGGGCACCGCGGGAGCCGCGGACGGCCTCGGTACGGACGGCTGCGGAGCGGACGCCGCACCCAGGACCGGCGTGCCCGCGGGGGCGGCGCCTGTTGCCGGCGCGGTCGGCAGCACGACGGGCACCGGTCCGCCCGCGGTCACCGCTGCGGAAGGGACGGCCGCGGAGGGGAAGGCAGCCGAGGGCACGGCCGCGGAGGGGAGGCTGCTGCGCGCCGCGGCGACCCGCCTCCCCGCGGGCCCGGGGACGGTCGCCCGCGGCGCGGGCACCCGGCGCACCGTACGGGCGGCGAGCAGCAGGACGAAGCCACCCGCCGCCCGCCAGAAGGTCAGCGCGAGCGGACCGAGGCCGCTCCCGCGGTAGAGGACCGCGGCGACGGCGCCCGCCGTGCCCCAGGCGGTCGCGGCGAAGACGACATACAGCAGCCCCTGCCCGGAGCTGGTCCGGGCAGCCGAAAACTGCGCACGTGACAAGGGAGTTCTCCCGCCAGAAAGTGAGTTGAGAGGCGAACATCACCGTCTGCGGGCAGCGCTCATCGCCGCGGGGCGCCGAAGGGCTGTCCCGTCGTCCCCGGCGGATCGGCGTGGGACGTCGGATGCGGTGGATCGCAAGGCGCGAGGGTCGTCCTCATACCGGGTTGTATGTGGATGATCCCGACAACGAAGCGAGGCACCGTAGCTGTCGTCGCACGCCCGTCGGGGATGGCGGGACGGCCATGAGGTCCGTCGGCGCCACGGCGGGCCGTGGATGTGACCTGGTCCGGGCCGCCCGCGTCAGGCGGCGGGCGGCGGAAGGACAGCGAAGGAGCGCATGCCGCCACTGTAGCCCCCGCCCGCGGGGCCCGGGGGCGGGGAGTCGTCCCGCCCGGGGAGCAGCGGCCCCCGCAGCCCGGGGGCTCCCGGCGCGGCCTGCGGGGGCGGGAGCACCCCCGAGGCTCCCGGCGGAGACGGGAGCGCGCGGACCGCGTCGGCCACCGACCGCCCGGGGACGCCTCGCGCCGCGGGCGGGACGGGAGCGCGCGGGCGGGGTGCCCCGGGGGCCGGCGGACGGGCCGTGTCGGACACGGCCCGTCCGCCGTTCCCGGCGGTCGGTGGGCGACGCGGTCCGTTCGGATCAGGGCCGCGGCGCGAGGTCCGGCTCGGCCTGCGGCTCCGGAACCGCAGGCGGCGCGGGCGGCCCCGGCTCCGCCGCCCCGGGCAGGGCCGTCTGCGCCACGAACGCGCCGACCAGCACCAGCGCGCCGCCGAACAGCGGGGGGACGCCGAGGTGTTCGCCCAGCAGGAACCAGGCGAGCACCGCGCCGACCACGGCCTCCACGCAGGAGACGACCGCGGCGACCTGCGGGCTGAGGCGCCGCACCGCCACCACCCCGGTCAGGTAGGAGACGACCGTGCACACCAGCACGATCCAGCCGACCAGCAGGATGCCGGGGACGTCCGCGTCGCCGAGCGGCACCTGGTGGGCCAGGGAGGTCCAGGCGATGTCCCACGGGCGCGCGACCAGGGTGAGCGCCGCGGTGCCGATCAGCAGCGCGTGCGCGACCACCGCGACCGGGTCCGGTGCTCCCCCGTCCTCGGCGTCGTCCCCGTGCCGGTCGGCCGATCCGTCGCCGGCGCCGTCACCGGCCCGGTCGGCGAACCCGTCCTCGGCCCGGTCGGTGAACCGGTCGTCGGGCCGGTGGCCGGGCCGGTCGTCGAACCCGCTCGGGAAGCTGTCACCCGGCGCGTCCGCGAACCCGTCGGCGGCGAACCCGTCGGCGGCGAGGCCGCCGGGGTCCGCGGGCACGGACGCGCCGTCCTGGGCGCCGTGGTCGGCCAGCACGAAGTAGGCGACCTGGCAGCAGGCCGCGCCGAACGAGCAGAGCAGGCCGACCGGTGCGAAGGCGAGCCCGGACCAGATCCGGACCACCAGGCACATGCCGCCGACCGCGAGCACCACCCCGACGACCGCGGCACGGCTCACCTTCCGCCGCTGCACGAACCGCACCCAGCCCAGCAGCAGCGCGGGCCCCAGGTACTCCACGAGGATCGCGATGCCGACGGGTATCCGGGAGATCGCCAGGTAGTACAGCGCCTGGACGCCCACGATGCCGAGCAGCCCGAAGCCGATCACCAGCCCCGGCCGGCGCAGCGGCAGCCGCCGGTGCCGCAGCGCGACCGGCAGCAGCACCAGCGCCGCGCCGGCCACCCGCATCCAGACGACGTGCAGCGGCTCGAACCCGGCCTCGATGAGGGGCTTCGCCGCCACCCCCGACCCGCCGAAGGCCACCGCCGACAGCAGGGCGAGCCCGACCCCGCTGCTCCGCACCTGAGTTGACGACATCCGGACATGATGGCAGTCCGCGACAGCAGCGTCATCTCGGGCACCGGCGGCGGCCGCGCCGCCGGCCCCGGAAGCCGGTCCGGGAGCGGGTCCGGGAGCCGATCCGGAAGGCGTTCGTCCGGACCGTGCTGGTCACGGCCACAGCAGTGTCCGCGACCACCCCCGGCCCCCCGGCTGCCGCCCGTACCGCACCCGGACGTGGAAGCGCGCCGGGTCGGCCTGCCAGAACTCGGCCTCGTCCGCCCGGAGCCGGTAGAGCGTGTGCGTGGCCGGCACCCGGTCCGGCTCGGCGGCGACGAGGTCGCGCGCGACCCGCAGCGCCTCCACGTACCGCGCGGCGGAGTCCAGCGGCGCGCTCGGCGGACCGGCGAACGCCGCCGCCCGGGCGTGCTCGCCGCGGCCGAGGAAGTCCCTCGCGGTGGCGTCGGGGCCGAGCACGACGACCGGCCCCGCCATCCGGATCTGACGGCCGAGGGCGGGCCAGTACCAGGTGAGCGCCGCGCGGGGGTTGGCCGCCAGGTCGCGGCCCTTGCGGGTACGGGAGTCCGACGCGAAGTCGTAGGCGCAACCGGCCGAGTCGATGCCGCGCAGGATCAGCACGCGGGCGCTGGGCGTGCCGTCGGGGGCGGCGGTGCTGAGCGTCATGACCTGCGGCTCGGGCACCCCGGCGTCGATCGCCGCGGCCAGCCACTCGGCGAACAACGGCCCGGGGGCGTCCGGTACCCGCTCCGGGTCGAGGTGCGGCAGCGGTCCGGCGAGCACCGGTACGGCCCGGGTCCGCGCGAGCAACGCCTCGTCCTCGCGCCGCCCCGCGTCCTGCCCACTCCCCGAGCCGGCGTCCCGAGCGCCCACCGGGCCCGCCTCCGGGCCCTCCGCCGCGTGCCGGCCGTCGCCGCCGTCCGTCCGCCCGTCCATGCCGTGCCCCTTCCGCCGTGCCGCTCTCGCCGCTCTCCGGACAGCGTCCATCACACACCGCCCCGCCGTGGACGGCGGGTTGCCCCGCCCGCGGACCGCCCGGCGCCGCCGCGGGTGCCTCGCCCGGCGCTCCCCCACGGCCGGTCCGGGCCCCGGCACCGTAAACGATTCCGTGCCCACGGTCCGTCCGGCACCCGTATTCACAGATCGTCAGGACTGTACGCAGGGCGTTGTCGTGCCGCACCCTTACGGGAGCGCTTTCCTGTCCGAACTCGCGCAGAACGGCTACCTCGTGAACATCCGTGAACTCGCCCGCCGCAGCGGGGTGTCGACCGCCACCGTCTCGCGGGCGCTCAACGACCGCGCCGAGGTGAGCGAGGCCACCCGCGCCCGGATACGCCGGCTGGCCACGGAGTTGGGATACGCGCCCAACGAGCCCGCCCGCACGCTGGTCCGCCGCCGCTCGGACACCATCGGGCTGATCTGGGACAGCGGACAGGAGGCGCAGGGCCTGCACAACCCCTTCCTGCTCGGGCTGCTCAGCGCGGTGCGCACCGCGCTGTCGGAGGCCGACTACCACCTGATGCTGCTCACCACCGCGGGCGACGACGACCCCGACGGGGCGTACCTCCAGGCGGTCCAGCGGCACAACCTGGAGGGCGTGATCGTGCTGACCACTCCCCCCGACGACCGGTGCCTGCGCGCGCTGGCCGCCTCCACGGTGCCCTGCGCGGGCATCGACACCGCGTTCACCGGCCCGCGCACGGTACGGGTCAGCTCCGACAACGCGGCGGGCGCGGCCGCGGCCGTGCAGCACCTGTACGAGCTGGGGCACCGCCGGATCGCCACCGTCACCGGCCCGCTGCACCTGCCGCCGGCGGCCGAGCGGCTGACCGGCTACCGGCGGGCGTGCGAGCGGCTGAAGCTCCCCGTGCCCGACGCGTACGTGGTCGAGGGCGACTTCTTCCTGGCCAGCGGCGAGGCCGCGGCGCGCGGGCTGCTCGACCTCCCGGAGCCGCCGACCGCGATCTTCGCGGCGGGTGACCAGATGGCGATCGGCGCGCTGCACGCGGCGGCGGACGCCGGGCTGTCGGTGCCGCGGGACCTGGCGGTGGTCGGCTTCGACGACATCGACGCGGCGGCGCTGGTCCGTCCGGCCCTCACCACGGTCGCGCAGGACCAGCGCGCGCTGGGCGAGGCCGCGGTCGCGGCCCTGCGCGGCCTGCTGGACGCCGATCCAGGGCGGCCGGCGGACCTCGTGCACGCGTACATCGTGCCGACCCGGTTGCTGGTCCGAGGGTCGAGCCGGGTGTAGTCCGGGCGTCGAACCGGGCGGAGTCCCAGGGTCGAGCCGGGTGGAGCGGGCGCGGCGTCCGGCCCACCGCCCGGGGTGTGCGGACGCCCGTCATGGGAGAGGCCGCCGCGGCCGCCCGTCGTCATGTGGGCGGCCGCGGCGGCCTGGTCGGTGCGGCCGGTTCCGGCGCCGGGCGCGGTGCCCGCCGGCGGACCGGCCGCGTGGCGCCGACGGAGCCGGCGCCATCGCGGGTACTACTTCTCGACGTCCTCGTCGGCGAGGATCAGGTACAGCTTCTTCCGCGCGTCGTTCACCACGGTCAGCGCCCTGTCGCGCTGCTCCGGGGTACCCGTCGCCCAGACCTGGCGGAACGCCTCGATCAGCCCTCCGCCGGCCCTCCTGATCTCGTTGAGCGCGTCCCAGTCGACGCCGCGACCGGCGTCCTCCCAGGGCGCGTCGGGGCCGGCCTCGGCCTCCGCCCGACCGGTGTCCGTGAGCGTGAACAGCTTCTTGCCGCCCTCGCTCTCGCTGCCGATCAGGCCCTCGTCCTCCAGCAGTTGCAGCGTCGGGTAGACCGAGCCGGGGCTCGGCCGCCACGCGCCGCCGCTGCGCTCGGCGATCTCCTGGATCATCTCGTAGCCGTGCATGGGACGGTCGGTGAGCAGCGCCAGGATCGACGCGCGCACGTCGCCCCGCCGGGCGCGTCCGCGCGGTCCGCCGCGCCCGCGGCCGCCGGGCCCGAACGGCCCGCCGCCGAAGGGCGGCCCGAACGGCCCGAACGCCGCCCGCGACCCCTCTCGCTCGCCCCACCCGCGATGTCCGGGTCCGCGGTTTCCGTGACCATGTGCATGTCCTTGGGAACGCATGATGTCGCTCCTTCCATCGTTGATCGTACGCGACAGCTCAACGATATATCGGAACCCATCGCCTGGCAAGCCCCTCCGGAAACCGCCGCCGTCCGGTCGCCGTGGTCCTTGATCGCCCCCACCGCGCTTCGGCGGCACCGCTGCACGACCGCCGCGGGGACGCCGTGGTCCCGGTCCCGCCCGGCCGTCGGGCGGGACCGGGTCGATCGGGGTGGACCCCTTCCCGCGGAACCATGAAGGTGGCCCCATGACCGCTTCGCCGCCACCGGCCGTCCGTGCCTTCTTCCTCGTCAACGAGGGCCTCGCCTTCCTGCTGGAGGTGGTGGCGCTCGGCCTGTTGGCCTGGTGGGGCTCCACCCGTGGCCTCGGCTGGGCGGGGTCCCTGGCCCTCGCGGTGGCCGCACCGCTCGGCGCCGCCGTGCTCTGGGGGATGTTCGCGATTCCGTACGCTGCCCAGCTCGGGGTGAAGGCGGGGGTGTTCGGCGCCGCCGCCTTGGCGCTGCTCGTGCTCGGGCACCGGTCGCCGTTCCTCTGGTTCACCGTGGCCGTCGTCCTCAACACCGCCCTGGCCTCGTACCACCGCACACGTTCCCGACGTGCCGGTGACCGCCTGACGTAGCGGTGACCTCCTGACGTGGCGAGGCCCCCGGGCGGCACCGGGCGTCGTTCCCATGCCGGGGTCGGATGTCCCGGCGGACCGGGCGCGTCCGAGGAGTACGGTTCGGCTGCGGCTTGACCTCAACCGCGCTTGAGGCGGCAGCCTGGGCCGGTGCCCACTCCCACCCCGCGCCGGGCCCTGCTCCTGCTGCCGCCCGCCTACCGCCCGCTCTTCACGCACCGCCCCGTGCGGCGTCTGCTGGCCGCCCTGGCCGCCTGTGACCTCGGGGACGGCATGAGCATGGTCGCCGTCGCCTGGACGGCCCTGTCGATCGCGCCGACGGGCGACGCCGGGATCCTGCTCGGTGCCGCGGTGGCCGCGTACGCGCTCCCCGGCGCCCTCGGCGCGCTCGTCCTGGCGCCCCGCCTCCGCCGCGTCCCGGCCCGCCGGCTGCTGGCCGCCGACAGTTGCCTGCGCGCGGTCCTGCTGGGCTGCGTGCCCCTGGCCTGGGCGCTGGGGGTGCTGCGCCCCGGCGTCTACGTTGCGCTGCTGGCCGGCTCGTCGCTGCTGCACGCGTGGGGCGGGGCCGGCAAGTACGCGCTGCTCGCGCAGGCGCTGCCGCCGCGGCACCGGCTCGCCGCGAACGCGCTGGTCAGCACGAGCGGCTCGGCCGCCGTGATCGTCGGTCCCGCGCTCGCCGGCTTCCTGGCGGCCGCCGTCGCCCCGGCGTGGATCATCGGCCTGGACGCCCTGTCCTTCGCCTTCCTGGCCGTGCAGACGGGCCGGCTCGGCGTGGCCGTCCGGCACGGCGACGACCATGACACCCCTGGCTCCGCGACACCGCCCCACCCGGTCCCCGCGCAGGTGCCCGCACAGACCACGGCGGCACCGGCCGACCCGAACCCCACGACACCCCCCGACCCGGGCCCGGCGGAGGTGCCCGCGCAGAACACGGTGGCTCCGGCCCTGCCCGACAGCGCGGCGGCGACCGTCGGGCGTCCGGGACCGGCGCCGGCCTCCGCCCTGTCCCCGGCCCCGACCACGGCCACGACCCCGGGACCGGAACCGGAACCGGGCACCGGACCCGACACGGCCGGCAGGGCCGGTTCGACGGGTGCGGCCACCGCGCCCGGGACCGCCGCCCCTGCCCCGGCGGCCACTGTGACGGAACCCGCCGGAGAGCACCGCGCGGTGGGCCGACGGCTGCTCGCCGGCCAGCCCGAACTGCTCGGCATCCTCGCCCTGACCTGGTTCTTCAACTTCCTCTACGGCCCGGTCGAAGTCGCGCTGCCCCTGCACGTCACCGACGACCTGCACGCCGGCGCGCGCCTGCTCGGCCTGTACTGGACGCTCTTCGGGGTGGGTGCCGTCCTCGGCGCTCTGGGCGCCGGTGCGCTGCGCCGGCTCCCGCTGTGGCCGGTCACGCTCGGGATCGTCGCCGGCTGGGGCGTGGCACTCGTGCCCTTCGGCCTGGGCGCGCCGGCGTCGGTCACCCTCGTCTGCTTCGCCGCCGGCGGCCTGATCTACGGGCCCTTCACCGCGCTCTCCTTCACCCTCTTCCAGGACCGCACCCCTGCGGCTCTGCTCACCACGGTGCTGGCCGCCCGCGGCGCGGCCCTCCTCACCGCCGCGCCGGTGGGCACCGCGCTGGGCGGCCCCCTCACCGCCGCGCTCGGACCGCGCCCGGTGCTGGCGGCGTCGGGCCTGGCCACCCTCGCCCTCGCCGCCACGGCGGCCGTCGCGCGCGCGGTCACGGCCGCCCGGGCCGCCGACACGGGCACGGATACGCGCACGGGCATGTGAGGGTTCCGGAGCCGGCTGACGGCGACGCGGCGGGCGACGAGGCCCGTGCATGGGCCCACGCGTGGGGGCCGTGATGGCGGGTCGGGCGGGGACCCTAACCGCCGGCGGCAAGGAGCGTCAGACGGTCGCCGACCGCGACGCGGCCCGGGCGGACGACCTGGGCGTAGACGCCGGCGCAGGGCTGCGGGTCGGAGTCGGCCATCGGCTCCACCCGGTTGTGGGCGGCCGGGACGCGCAGGGCGTGGGTGTCGCGGGGCAGCGGGCCGTGTGCGAGGGTGGGGACCGCGCAGCGCGGGGTGCGGGCGATGACGCGCAGCGTGAGCCGCTCCCCGATCCGCAGGTCGCGCCCGAGCCAGTCGTTCTCGGCGAACCCCGCCCCCGCACCGTCCACGACGATGTTCGGCCGGTAGCGGGCGACGTCCACCGCGCCCAGCGGGCTCAGCTCGCCGATGCGGCGCAGCGTGGCCGACGTGATCAGGTGCAGCGGTGCGAAGTCGAAGAAGGTGCCCTCGGGCGCGGCGCCGCCCAGTCGGCCCACGTCCACGCCGACGGGGGCGCGGATGCCGTGGCGCAGCACCTCGTCGGGGTGGGCCCGGTCGAGTTCCGCCCCGGCCGGCGGGCGGCCGGTCAGCACGACGGGCTGGCCGAGGAGTTCGGAGAGCCGTTCGTCCACGTCGGCGTCGGTGCTCCACAGCGCCTTGCCGTCCGGCGGCACGATCCGCACCGCCGCCGGCGTCGCGTGGGCGCTGAGCGTGAGCAGCCGGCGCCACATCCTCGGGTTCTTCGCGCTGGCGACCTTTCCGCTCTCGCGGTGCACCAGCGCGAGTCCGCGGTCGTGGGGCAGCCCCCGCTCCGTCACCTCGGCGGCGCCCACCTCCTCGCCGAGCATCGACTTCACGGGGTAACGCAGCAACGCCCCCACCACGCAGGGGGATACGGCCTCGTCTCCGGTCACCGTGCAGAGCCTGCCCACGCCGGATTCCCCGGTCAAGCGGGTATCCCCCGCGCGGGCCACCGCGCGGGCACCGTCCCCGCCGCCCCCGGGCCGCATCACCGGTCGCCCCGCGCCACCGGACGGCCCACCCCCGTACGACCGCCCAGCCCGGGCCCGGCCCGCACGCTCTGCACCCGCCGGTCCCCGCACTACGCTGGAAGGAGAGGAGGAGGTGCACCATGCGCAAAGTAGCCGACTGCCGGGACTTCCCGAGCGAGTCCAACTGCACCCTCACCATCTCGGGCGAGGAGGACGAGGTCGTGCGTGCCGCGACCGAGCACGCGGCGTCCGTGCACGGCCACGCCGACACCCCGGAGATGCGCGAGCAGATCCGCGGCATGCTCAAGGACGAGGTTCCGCAGCACGCCTGAAGCGCCCGGCACCGGGCGATCCGTCCGGCCGCCGGCAACCCGCCGCCGCTCCGGGAGGGCGGCGGCGCCGTGTGTACGCCCCCGGGTCCCGCTGCGAGCCCCCGTCCGGCGCGGCGCACGACGCGCGCCGGACCAGCCCTGCCGTGAGCCCGCCCGCCCCACCGGACCAGCCCCGCCGTATGCCCGCCCCCGCCCCCGGGGAGGCCCCCTCCTGCCCGTGGCCCCGATCCCGTAGCCTCGCGGCATGCGCATCCGGATCGTCGACGCCTTCACCGACCGGCCCTTCTCCGGGAACCCCGCGGGCGTCCTGCTGCTCGGGGCGGACGGTTTCCCCGCCGACGGCTGGCTCCAGCAGGTCGCGGCCGAGCTGAACCTCTCCGAGACGGCGTTCGCGCACCCGCTCCCCCCGGGTGACGGCGAGGACGCGCACTGGGCGCTGCGCTGGTTCACCCCGACCACCGAGGTACGGCTGTGCGGGCACGCCACCCTGGCCACCGCGCACGTCCTGCGGACCACCGGCCAGACGCGCGGCACCGTCAGGTTCCGTACGAAGGCGGGGGTGCTGGCGGCGACGACCGCGGGCGACGGCGCCATCGCGCTGGACTTCCCGACCGCGCCGCTCACCCCGGAGCAGGCCCCGCCGGGACTGGCCGCGGCACTCGGCGCCGAGCCGCTGACCGTGCTGGACACCGGCCCGGACTGCGGCGACCTCCTGGTGGAGCTGGCCGACGAGGCGACGGTGCGCGCGCTCACCCCGGACGCGGGAGCCCTCGCCGGGCTGTCCCGGCGCGGGGTGATCGCCACAGCGGCGCCCGCCGACCCGGGGGCGGGCTACGACTTCGTCTCACGCTGCTTCTTCCCCGGCGTCGGCGTCCACGAGGACCCCGTCACCGGCAGCGCGCACACCGCTCTCGCGCCGTTCTGGTCCGCCCGGCTGGGCCGTGCGGCACTGACCGGCTTCCAGGCGTCCGCCCGCGGCGGGCTGGTCGGGACGCGCCTGCGCGGCGACCGGGTCGAGCTGACCGGCACGGCCGTGACGGTAATCGACGGTGAACTGCACGCGGTGCCCTGAAAGGCGGGTTGCCGCAAGGGCCGGCGGACCCCCGTACGCGTGCCGCCCGAGCCGATCCGTCCGGGGGACATCCAGCCGGGAAACGTCCAGCCTGGAAGAGGTCCGCCCCGCCGGCGGGTGCTCAGCCGGTGGGCAGCCAGCCCACCTTCCCCGCGAGCAGCGCGTACCCGACGAAGGCGACCGTGTCGATGAGGGAGTGCGCGGCGACCAGCGGGCCGATCCGGCCCCACCGGCGGTAGAGCAGCACGAACACCACGCCCATCGCCATGTTGCCGACCATGCCGCCGATGCCCTGGTACAGGTGGTACGACCCGCGCAGCACCGCGCTGGCGACGAGCGCGGCGGTCGGTGACCACTTCAACTGGTCGAGCCGGCGCAGCAGGTAGCCGACCACGATGACCTCTTCGAGCACCGCGTTCTGCACGGCGGAGGCGACCAGCACCGGGATGCGCCACCACACGTCCGGCAACGACTCCGGCACCACCGTGAGGTTGAAGCCGGCGGCCCGCGCGCCCAGGTAGAAGGCGAGTCCGGTGCCGCCGATCACCGCCGCGACCAGCGCCCCCCACGCCAGGTCGCGGCGCGGGCGGGTGAGGTCGAAGCCGAGCGCGGGCATCCCGACCCGCTCGCGCGCCAACAGGTGCGCGACCAGCGCGACCGGGGCGAGCGCCGTGGCGATGGCGAAGACCTGCCAGGCCAGGTCGAGCCAGGGGCGGCCGGGGGCCTGCGAGCCGACCAGCGTGGCGGCCTGGTCCTTCAGCGCGCCCGGCCGCGTCACCGACCCGATGAAGCTGATCACCGCGGAGACGCCGCTGGCGCCGAGGGACAGCGCCAGCACGATCAGCGTCTCGCTGCGCAGCGTCCGCTCCTCGAGCAGCGGCTGCGGCCGGCCCGGCTGCCCGGCCTGTGCCTGTACTGGTGCCTGCACGCGGTCCTCCCGTGTCGTCGTGGACACGATACGAAGATCCCGCCCGCCGCCCTACCACCGCACCGCCGCGCCCCCACGCGGCGCCGTTGCGTGTGCCGCGCGAGCCTACGCCACGAAGCTGGGCCGCGGTCCCGCGACCGGGCCGGTCCCCGCGACCTGCCCAGTCCCGCGACCTGCCCGGACGCCGCCCGACGGGTCAGTCCGGGAGCGGCCAGGTGTGCACCGGGGAGCCCTCGGTGGACAGGGCCCGGTAGCGCTGGGTCATCGCGGCGAGCGCCGCACGCCGGTCCAGCCCGCGGCCGAGGTAGTGGTGGAACGTCTCGGCCTGCCAGCGGGCCCCGTTGGTACGGAGGCGGCAGCGCTGCTCGATGATGCCGAGGTAGAGGTCGCGGTCGGCGGGGTCGATGCCCCAGCCGTCGAGCCCGGCCGCGGCCAGCGGCAGCAGCTCGTCGCGGATCAGGTCGGTCGCCGGCACCTGGCTGAGGGCGGTGCCGCGCGGACGCGGCCAGTGCAGCACCGCGTCCACACCGTCACGGCACGCGGCGTCGAAGTTCGCGGCGGCGGCGCCGAAGGGCAGCCGCTGCCAGATCGGCCGGGGCGCCTCGGCGAGCGCGCGGACCAGGCCGTAGTAGAACGCCGCGTTCGCGATCACGTCGGCGACGGTCGGCCCGGCCGGCATCACCCGGTTCTCCACCCGCAGGTGCGGCACGCCGTCGACGACCTGGTAGACCGGGCGGTTCCAGCGGTAGATCGTGCCGTTGTGCAGGGTCAGCTCGCGCAGTTGGGGCACCCCGCCCTCGTCGAGCACCCGCAGCGGATCCTCCGCGTCGCAGATCGGCAGCAGCGAGGGGAAGTAGCGCAGGTTCTCCGCGAACAGGTCCGCCGCGGAGTCGATCCACCGCTCACCGAACCAGGTCAGCGGCCGCACCCCCTGGGCCCGCAGCTCCTGCGGGCGCACGTCGGTGGCCTGCTGGAACAGCAGCGGGCGGGTCTCGCGCCACAGCTCGCGGCCGAACAGGAAGGGCGAGTTCGCGCCGATCGCGACCTGCGGCGCGGACACCACCTGGGCGGCGTTCCACGCCGGGCCGAAGCGGCCCGGGGTGACCTGGAGGTGCATCTGCGTGGAGGTGCAGGCCGCCTCGGGCGCGATCGAGGCGGAGGTGTAGACGAGGTGCTCGACGCCCTCGATGTCCAGGGTGATGTCCTCGCCGCGCATGGCGAGGATCCGGTCGTTGAGCAGGGTGTAGCGGTCGGCCCGGGAGAGGTTCGCCGAGACCAGGTCCTGCGCCTGGAGGGTGGGCAGGATTCCGACCATCACGATGCCCGCGCCGACCTCCCCGGCCATCCGGTCGGCGTAGCCGAGACCGGTGCGCAGTTCCTCGGCGAGCCGGTCGAGGACCCGGCCGGAAAGCGCGTGCGGCGCGATGTTCACTTCAATGTTGAACTGCGCCAGCTCGGTCTGGAAATCTCGGCTCGCGATGCGCTCCAGAACCTCTTCGTTCATCATGCGCGGCAGTCCGTCGGAATCCGCGAGATTCAATTCGATCTCCAGACCCATGAGATTGCGCGGCCGGTCGAAGCGCCGCTCCGCCAGCAGCCTCTCGAGCCCCAGCAGGCACTGCTGGAGCTTGTTCCGGTACATGCGCCGGTCGGCCAGGTCGAACTCCCCGGCCACGACCTTCTCCCCCATCGAAGCGTCCCTCCTCGTGCGGGTCCTCACGGGAGGATGCCCAGCCGGCTGATCGATAACGCCCCCCGGGACCCGGTGTGCACGCTACGCTTGCCGTAGTGACCGGCAGTGGTCATGTACCGGTGGCACATTCGGAGCAGGGACGCGCGTAAAATCCTGATGAATACCACCGTATGTTTCCGGCCGACCGTACGGGGCGCAAATCGGGGGCAACCGTCCGATACCCTGCGGGAATGCCGGCCGGGCAGCCGGGGAGGAAGGCGGATAACCGCCTTGCGGGTAATACCGGCAGCGGGTAGATGAAACATGGAGCGAACACACGTCGTATAAACTCCGCGCACGAGGCAGAGTATCCGCCGTCGCCGGGCGAGCTTGAGCAGTAACCCCCACCGGGTACTGACCGCGCCGTCCGCACCTCGCCCGCACCGCTTTGTGCCCGCACCACGTGTCTCCCAGTGAGAGGCGACAACACCATGCCGCTGCTTGTCCCCCCTGCACCCGCACCCGCCCTGTTGAGCGTCCTGGCCGCGCTCAGTTCGCCCACCGCGGTCCTGGAAGCCCGGACCCCCGCCCTGCGCACCGCGCAGGGCCCGCTGGACGCCGAACTCCCCCTGCCGGTCCACGTGTTCGAACCGGCGTCGGTCCCCGGCGGCCTGCCTCACGCGCGGCTGGCCGGCTGGCGGTTCCATATCAGGGCGGGGGCCCGGGTGGCCGCGGCGGGCGAGACCGTGGCGACCCCCGACGGCTGGGTGTTCTCACGCTTCTCCGAGGGTCCCTACCTGGCCTCGACCGAGCGGGCGCTGCGCCAGGCCGAGCCGCTGCCGGCCACCTACCAGCCGCACCTGCTCTCGGTGCCGAGCCGGTACATGATGGCGCTGTGGCTGCACTCGGTGCCGCGCGCCGACGCCGCCACCGCCCAGCCGGACCCGGCCGACCTCGTCATCCCGCTGGCCCCGGCACCGCCGGGGATCGCCTCGCACCGGGTGTACCGGATCGTCGAGCTGGCGCCGCTGCTCAGCGCGTGGCTCGCGCCTCCGCCGCTGGCCGGCTCCCCCGCGTAGGGACCCGGACGAGGCCCGTTCTCCCGGGCGCCCAGCGCTCGGGGGAACCAGCCGTGCCCGGTCGGCCCGCGTCCCCTGCGGCGCGGGCAGGCCGGGCACGGCCGCGCCGTCAGACGACCGTGGCGGCACCCGCCGAGGCCAGCGGCCGGTGCGGGGCGATGATCTGCCCGTCGGGCAGGATCTCCCCGGTGTCCTCGAAGAGCAGCACCCCGTTGCACAGCAGGCTCCACCCCTGCTCCGGGTGGTGGGCCACGATCAGGGCCGCCTCACGGTCGGGGCTGTCGGCGGTGGGGCACTGCGGCTCGTGCTGGCACATGGTCACTGGTGTCTTTCGCTGCGAGAGGTGAATGGTGCGGTCGGTCGCGTGGCCTGACTGGCTCATGTGGGTCCCCCGTTCTCGCGCGGCCGGTCCCAGTCTTGCTCCCCGGACGGCATTCCGCAGGCATTTCACGAGCGCGCTCCTCATTGGTGCCGGGCGCATCGCCCGCCCGGCCGGTCGCGCACGCGCGACGGCGTCCTTCGACCGTTTCCCGGTCGAAGGGCGCCGTCTCCGGAGCCCCGTCGGCGCCCCGCGGAGGCGCCGCGCGGATCAGCCCTCGTAGGCGTCCAGCGGGGGGCAGGAGCACACCAGGTTGCGGTCGCCGAACGCCCCGTCGATGCGGCGCACCGGCGGCCAGTACTTGTCCGCGGGGTGCACCCCGGCCGGGAAGACGGCCTCCTGGCGGCTGTAGGGGTGGTCCCAGTCGCCGCCGAGCGCGGCCGCGGTGTGCGGGGCCGAGCGCAGCGGGTTGTCGTCCGCCGGCCACTCCCCCGCGCCGACCCGGTCGATCTCGCCGCGGATCGCGATCATCGCCTCGCAGAACCGGTCGAGTTCGGCGAGGTCCTCGCTCTCGGTGGGCTCGATCATCAGGGTGCCGGCCACCGGGAAGGACATCGTCGGCGCGTGGAAGCCGTAGTCGATCAGCCGCTTGGCCACGTCGTCGACGCTGACGCCGGTCTCCCGGGTGAGCTGCCGCAGGTCGACGATGCACTCGTGGGCGACGAGGCCGCCGGGACCGGTGTAGAGCACCGGGTAGTGCGCCTCCAGCCGCTTGGCGACGTAGTTGGCGCTCAGCACCGCGATCTGGGTGGCCTGCTTGAGGCCCTCGGCGCCCATCAGCCGGACGTACGTCCAGGAGATCGGCAGGATGCCCGCCGAGCCCCAGGGCGCGGCCGACACCGGGCCGACACCGGTGGCGGGGCCGGCCTCGGGTTGGAGCGGGTGGTTGGGAAGGTGCGGGGCGAGGTGGGCGCGGACCGCGACCGGGCCGACGCCGGGGCCGCCGCCGCCGTGCGGGATGCAGAACGTCTTGTGCAGGTTCAGGTGGGACACGTCGGCGCCGAACCGGCCCGGGCGGGCCAGCCCGACCAGCGCGTTGAGGTTCGCGCCGTCCACGTAGACCTGTCCGCCGGCGTCGTGCACGGCCGCGCAGATGTCGGTGATGTGCTCCTCGAACACGCCGTGCGTGGAGGGGTAGGTGACCATCAGCACGGCGAGCCGGTCGCGGTGCTGCTCGATCTTCGCGCGCAGGTCGTCGACGTCCACGTCGCCGTCCTGGCGGGTCTTGACCACGACCACGCTCATGCCGGCCATCACGGCGCTGGCGGCGTTGGTGCCGTGCGCGGAGGACGGGATCAGGCAGACCGTGCGGTCGAGGTCGCCGTTCGCGCGGTGGTAGGCGCGCACCGCGAGCAGGCCGGCCAGTTCGCCCTGCGATCCGGCGTTCGGCTGGAGGCTGACCTTGTCGTAGCCGGTGATCTCGGCGAGCTGGTCCTCCAGGCCGTGGATCAGGCTGAGGTAGCCCTCGGCCTGGTCGGCGGGCGCGAAGGGGTGCAGCGCGCCGAACTCCGGCCAGGTGACCGGCTCCATCTCGGTGGTCGCGTTGAGCTTCATGGTGCACGAGCCCAGCGGGATCATGCCGCGGTCCAGGGCGTAGTCGCGGTCCGCGAGGCGGCGCAGGTAGCGCAGCATCGAGGTCTCGCTGCGGTGCCGGTGGAAGACCGGGTGGGTGAGGTAGTCGCCGGTGCGCAGCAGCGCGTCGGGCAGCGCGTCGGCGGTGGCGTCGTCGAGCGCGTCGAGGTCGACGGTGGCGGCGCCGAACGCGGCGAGCACCGCGGCCAGCGCGGCGCGGTCGGTGGTCTCGTCGCAGGCGACGCCGACGTGGTCGGCGTCGGTCTGCCGCAGGTTGACGCCGGCCGCGCGGGCGGCGGCCACCACGTCGGCGGCCCGGCCCGGCACCCTCGCGGTCAGGGTGTCGAAGAACGCGTCCCCGACGACCTCGACGCCGGCCGCGCGCAGGCCCGCGGCGAGCACCGCGGCGTAGCGGTGGGTGCGGCGCGCGATGGCGGCCAGTCCGTCGGGCCCGTGGTAGACGGCGTACATGCCGGCCATCACCGCGAGCAGCACCTGGGCGGTGCAGATGTTGCTGGTGGCCTTCTCGCGCCGGATGTGCTGCTCGCGCGTCTGGAGGGCCAGCCGGAAGGCGGTGTCGCCGTCGGCGTCGACGGAGACGCCGACGAGCCGGCCCGGCAGGTTGCGGGCGTAGGAGTCGCGGACCGCCATGTAGCCGGCGTGCGGGCCGCCGAAGCCCATCGGGACGCCGAAGCGCTGGGTGGTGCCGACCGCGATGTCCGCGCCGAGCTCGCCGGGCGGGGTGAGCAGGGTCAGCGCCAGCAGGTCGGCGGCCACGGTGACGATCGCACCCAGGTCGTGCGCCTGCTCGATGACCGGCCGCAGGTCGCGTACGGCGCCCGAGGCGCCCGGGTACTGGAGCAGCACCCCGGTGACGCCGCGCTTGGCGACGTCGGCGGGGATGCCCGCGGACAGGTCGGCGGTGACGACCTCGACGCCGGTCGGTTCGGCGCGGGTGCGGATCACCGCGAGGGTCTGCGGGAAGGTGTCGGCATCGACGAGGTAGACGCCGTTCCTGACCTTGCCGACCCGGCGGGACAGCGCCATCGCCTCGGCGGCCGCGGTGCCCTCGTCCAGCAGGGAGGCCCCCGAGGTGGGCAGACCGGTGAGGTCGGCGACGACGGTCTGGAAGTTCAGCAGCGCTTCGAGGCGGCCCTGCGAGATCTCCGGCTGGTACGGGGTGTAGGCGGTGTACCAGGCGGGGTTCTCCAGCACGTTGCGCAGGATGACCGGCGGGGTGAAGGTGCCGTAGTAGCCCAGGCCGATCATCGGGGTGAGCACCTGGTTGCGGTCGGCGAGCGCCCGCAGTTCGGCGAGTGCCTCGGCCTCCGTGACGGCGGCGGGCAGGCCGAGCGCCCCGGTGCTCCTGATGGTGTCGGGGACGGCCGCGGCGGTCAGTTCGTCCAGCGAGCCGTAGCCCACCTGGGCGAGCATCTTGGCCTGCGCCCCGACGTCGGGACCGATGTGGCGGCGGGCGAAGGGCCGGCCTGCCTCGAGCTCGGCGAGCGTGGTTCGGCGGTCACTCATCTTCGGGGGCCTCCTGGTCTGTGACGACCTTCGGGGGTGCCGTCACGGGCACCCGTACGGCCTCCCCCTCTGTCATCAGAACCTGAGAGCTTCACCGCCCCGGCCACGGGGCGGCTTTCACCGTCGGTGAGGACGCGTCCCGGCGGCCGCGCTGCTTCCGGGACAGGTCCTGCTTTCCAGAGTGACCTCGCCCGAGCGGTACGGATGCCTGAGAGTTTCCGGGGAGGATTTGCTCCTTCGGCGTCCTCCGCCACCCGCCGCCAGGCGGGCTCTTGGAGGACTCTCCCGCACGGGGTCGACGGCCTGCTGCCAGCCTACCAGCGCGTTCCGGGGCACGGGTGGGGACAGGTGCCGAGTCGACACCGCCCCGATCGTGGCTTTGGGTAGGAAGAAGCATCCGCCGTGTGACGGCGGCCCGGGGTTGGTCGGAGTGCTTGGAGGGACCGTGCGAACCGACATCGATCCGCGCAGCCTGATCGGCCGCCGCGCCTTCGACCGTGACGGGACGAGGATCGGCACGGTGGACGAGGTCTACCTCGACGACGCGACCGGCACGCCGGAGTGGGCGGCGGTGCGCACCGGCCTGTTCACCCGGGACGCGTTCGTGCCGCTCGGCCCGAGCGAGCTGGACGGCGACACGCTGCGAGTGCCGTACGAGAAGGCACTGATCAAGGACGCGCCGGACTTCGGGGTGGGCCGGCACCTGTCGCCCGAGCAGGAGTTGCAGCTCTACCACCACTACGGGATGGACGTGCCGCGCGCGGGCGCCGAGCGGGCGCCGTCCGGGGACTTCGGGGAGCTGGCCGACGGGGAGTGAGCGGGCACGGCCGCCGGCGCGGAGCCGGGGGGCGGGCCCCTGTGCTCTACGGGGTCTCCCGGGCCGCCGGTGCGTCCTGGGGGTCCGGGGCCGCCTCCGACACGTGCCGGGTGCCCGGGGCGCCCGGCGGGCCGTGCTCCCGCTGGGCGGCCAGCGGGAGCGGGTCGCTGCGGCTGAGCGCCGGGTCGTCGACCGGGAAGGTGCGCACCCGGCCCGGCCGGCTGTCCGAGGGCACCTCGAAGCGCACGGTCACCCGCCCGACACCGCTGCCCTGCACCCATCCGGCGCCGTGGACCTCGTGGACGACGTCGTGGCCGGGCAGCCAGCGGTTCGCCCGCTCGGGTGCCGGCGGCGGGCTGCTGGGCAGCGGCTCGGGGACGCCCTGGTCGGACCCGCCGTGCAGGGCGAGCTCGCTCTCGGCGTGGGCGAACAGGTCCTCCTGGGTGAAGTCGGCCAGCCCGGCGACGCCCACCCCGAGCAGCCGCACGCCTCCGGTGGTGTCGACGGCCTCGGCGAGGCGGCGGGCGGTCTCGCGGACCACGGCCGGGTCGTCGGTGGGGGCGCGCAGCGTCTCGGAGCGGGTGAGCGTGGAGAAGTCGTACCGCCGGACCTTGACCACCACGGTGCGGCCGGAGCGGCCGGCCCCGCGCAACCGCTGCACGCAGCGCTCGGCGAGCCGGTCGATCTCGTACCGCACATGGGCGCGGTCGGTCAGATCGGTGTCGAAGGTGTCCTCGACCGAGATGGACTTGACGTCGCGGTCGGCGACGACGGGGCGGTTGTCGACACCGGCGGCCATGGCGTGCAGGCCGGCGCCGTGGGCCTTCCCGAGCAGCCGGACCAGCTCGCCCTCGCCGGCCCGGGAGATCTCGGCGACGGTGAGGATGCCGGCCCTGCGCAGGTGCTCGGCGGTGGCCGGGCCGACCCCCGGCAGGGTGCGCACCGGCATCGGGTCCAGCAGCGCCCGCTCGGTGCCGGGCTCGACCACCACCAGGCCGTCCGGCTTGGCCTTCTCCGAGGCGATCTTGGCGAGCAGCTTGGAGCCGGCCAGCCCGACCGAGGCGGTCAGGCCGGTGGCGGCCCTGATGTCGGCGCGCAGCCCGCGGGCCACGGCCCTCGGGTCGCCGGCGTGCCCGCCCGCCTCCAGGTCGACGAACGCCTCGTCGACGCTCAGGGGCTCTATCAGGGGTGATGCCTCGCGCAGCAGGGCCATGACGATCTCGCTGATCTGGCGGTAGATGCCGAAGCGCGGCACGAGGTAGGCCGCGTGGGGGGCGAGCCGGCGGGCGTGCGCCATGGCCATGGCGGAGTGGACGCCGTGCACGCGTGCCTCGTAGGACGCGGTCGAGACCACACCGCGGGGTCCCAGGCCGCCGACCACCACCGGCTTGCCCCGCAGGCTGGGCTTGGACGCCTGCTCGACCGCGGCGAAGAACGCGTCCATGTCCAGGTGGAGGATCGTCGGCGCACTTCTCACACCTCCAGCGTCCCGCATACCGCCGACATCAGCCGTACACGTGTACGGCGACGGCGGGTCGGGCGGCCGGACGCCCTCGGACCCGGGTGCTTCAGACCGCCTTGTTGCGGCGGCGGGCCAGCTCGTCGGCCGGGTTGTGCCCGACCAGGGTCTCGCCGGTGTCCACGCGCTCGCCGTGCATCTGGGACAGCGCGCTCTCCACGTCGCGCCACACCACGCCGACCGCGATCCCGAAGATGCCCTGGCCGCCCTGGAGGAGCTGGACCACCTCGTCGGGCGACGTGCACTCGTAGACGGTCGCGCCGTCGCTCATCAGCGTCATCCGGGCCAGCTCGCCGGGGCCGACCGAGCGCAGGTGCTGGACGGCGGTGCGGATGTTCTGGAGGGAGACACCGGTGTCGAGCAGCCGCTTGACGATCTTGAGCACGACGACGTCGGAGAAGCCGTACAGCCGCTGGGTGCCCGATCCGTAGGCCGGGCGGACGCTGGGCTCGACCAGGCCGGTGCGGGCCCAGTAGTCCAACTGGCGGTAGGTGATGCCGGTGGCGGCACATGCCGCCGGGCCGCGGTAGCCGACCTGCTCGGACGGCGTCTCGGCCGGTGGGCCGCCGTCCGCGCCCACCGCCGCGGGGGCGAGCGCCCCCCGGGCCGGATACGGGCCGCCGGTCGCCAAACCGTCGCCGGTACTTCTCACGACGCCCTCCGTCCCCTTCGCGTCCGCTGGCCGCGCGCACGTGCCACCGGACTTTCCCTTCTGACGGTAGGCAGTCGTCACACGTGCGTCAACGATCGCCACGCTCGGCACGCCGAGTGAAATTCACCCCAGGAGTGGTTTGCTCCGAGCGCACAGCGGGAACACAGTTCCGAATGGCTGCATGGCGGCAACCTTGCCCCCTTTGGGGGCGGTATGGCGCGTCCGCCCCGGGCGGGCGTCACCCGGTCGCGCCGCGCCCGTCCGGGCGTCGTCCTGCGCGCGGTCGCGGCCCGCGCCAGGTGGCGACCGGTCTGCCGCTCGCGTCCTACCGGTCCCCACGGCCCCGCCGACCGGCGGAGCCTACTGGTTGCTGGTCCCGAAGTCCTCGGGCGAGATCTGGTCGAGGAACTCGCGGAACTTCTCCACCTCGTCCTCCTGCTCGTCCGGGATCGCGATCCCCGCGTCGTCCAGCACACCGTCGCTGCCGTAGATCGGCGTGCCGGTGCGCAGGGCGAGCGCTATGGCGTCGGACGGGCGGGCACTGACCTCCACCCCGCCGGCGAAGACCAGCTCCGCATAGAACACGCCGTCCCTCAGGTCGGTGATGCGCACCTCCGTCAGCGTCTGTCCCACCGCCTCGAGCACGTCCTTGAAGAGGTCGTGAGTCAGCGGTCGCGCAGGCGTCATGCCCTGCTGCGCGAAAGCGATGGCCGTCGCCTCTCCCGGCCCGATCCAGATGGGCAGGTACCGGTCGCCTCCTACTTCACGCAGGAGCACGATCGGTTGGTTGGAGGGCATTTCGACCCGGACACCCACAACGTCGAGCTCGTTCACACCAGCAACCCTAGGCCGTGCCTGCGGGGTTTGGGTAGTCGGGCAGCCGCCGGGCGCGGCTCCGAGGCGTTCCGGAACCCGCCTCCGCCAGGCGGTTCGCCCCCGCGGATGCCGCTCCGGGCCGCGGTTCCGGCCGCGATCCGACCGAAATCCGACGCCGGGAGGGGCGGCGCGGCGCAGGTCGGCCGGCCGCCGGTGCCCGCCGTCGGACCCGCGGAACCGGGCCGGGGGGCGGGGCGTGGAACCGGACCGCTCGTGCCCGGACCGAGGGGCCGAACCGTGCGGCCGGACCGGGGACGCGCGGCCGCGATCAGTCCAGTCGGACCCGCAGCGCCGACTGCACCATCGCGGCGTGCAGCCGCACCGACAGCATGGCGAGCTCCCGGGCGGTCGCCTCGGCGTGCAGCCGGGTCTGCGGGTTGCGGTGCCGGCGCAGCGGCGCCACCACCTGCTCGACCAGGCCCGCCTCCCGGTCGGCGGCGGCCTTCACCGCGCGCAGGTGGCGCGGCTCCAGTCCGAAACGCCCGAGGTCCACGATCAGCCGGGCCACGTTCACCGCGTCCGCGGCGTAGCCGCCGTCGGCGTCCGGCAGGACCAGCCCGTAGGACTCCCACTCGGCGAGGGCGTCCCCGCCGGCCCCGGTGGCGGCCAGCAGCTCGTCGCGGCCGATCCGCATCCGGGCGGGCTCCTCGGGCTCCATGGAGCCGTCCAGCACCCCGCGGGACTCGCCGGGGCCCGGCAGCGCCACCGGCTCGCCCCGGTCGAGGGCGTCCAGGTGCTCGCGGATCACCCGCAGGGGCAGGTAGTGGTCCCGCTGCACCCGCAGCACGTAGGCGAGCCGCTCCACGTCCGCGACACCGAACTTCCGGTACCCCGAGGGGGTGCGCTGCGGCTCCACCAGCCCCTCCGCCTCCAGGAAGCGGATCTTGGAGATGGTGACCTCGGGGAACTCGTCCCGCAGCCGGGACAGCACCGCGCCGATACTCAGCAGGGTGCCGTCCTCTGCGGCCGGGACGGTGGCGGTGCCGTCACCGGCACCGCCTGTCGATCGCGGCATGCGCACCTTCCCTGGGACCTGCGGCGGGAGGGTCAGACACCCGCCTGGCTCGCGTAGAACACGAGCCGGTACTTGCCGATCTGCACCTCGTCCCCGTTGGAAAGCTGCACCGCGTCGATCCGCTCCCGGTTGACGTAGGTGCCGTTGAGGCTGCCCACGTCGGAGACGGTGAACACGCCGTCGGCCCCGCGCCGGAACTCCACGTGGCGGCGCGAGACCGTCACGTCGTCCAGGAAGATGTCGCTCTGCGGGTGCCGGCCGGCGGTGGTCAGCTCGCCGTCCAGCAGGAAGCGGCTGCCGGAGTTCGGCCCCCGGCGCACCACCAGCAGCGCCGAGCCCAGGGGCAGCGCGGCCACGGCCGCCTGCGCCTCCGGGGAGAGCGACGGCATCGGGGTCTGGCCGGTCGCCTCGGCCTCGTACGCCTCGATGCTGGAGATCGAGATCGTCGAGGTGGTCTCCGACGGCCGCTCGAACGACCCGGTGCCCTGCCCCGCGCGCAGCGGCGCGCCGCAGTTGTTGCAGAAGCGGCTCGCCGCCGCGTTCTGGTGCCCGCACCTGCCGCAGACCAGCACGCCCTGCTCACCACCCGTGTCCGAGGCCGAAGATTCCCCGAAACCTATGCGGGGCGCCGAACCGTGGTCAACAGGCGCCACGCCGGGCGCGGCCGAAAATCCGCCGTCCTGCTGCGGCGCGTCCGCGCGGAACAGCGGACGCTCCGCCGGCTGGCCGGTGTCCTCCTCACCACTTCGCGGCGCACGGTGGCGTGCCGTGGCCGGGTCACCCGACTGGCGGGCGCTCTTGCCGAACAACTTCCCAAACAACTTCACGGGCGATTCCCCTTGAAAGAAGCAGACCCGCCCGTGGGGCAGGACGAACTCTCACTACTCACAGTTTCCACCACTCAGCACCCGGCCAGGCCCCCGACCCCCGCCTCATTGGGATGACCGAGCGTAGTCAGGCTGCTCCGACGGCCGCAAGGCATCCACGACGATCTTCTGCGACCTGACCACATCGGCACTCGCCTGCTCCTTCTCCAGCGTCTGAACCACCCCGCCGGGGATGTTCAGCGCGGGTTCGAGATCCGGCGGGTTCCCGATGACCTTGAAGACGTACGGCTGGGCCAGTCGGTGCCCGTCCACGAGCACGCTGTTCGTGCTGTCGGTGAAGTAAGTGTCGCTGATCACGCGCACGTTGTTCACCTGGATCGCCTCCGCCCCCGCCGCACGCAGCTCCTGGACGGTGTCCAGCAGCGAGTCCGCCTCGACCTGGTCGTGCGGGTCCTTGACCGTCAGGGTGATCCCCGGGCCCTTCGCCGCCACCGTACCGGCCAGGACACCGAGCTCCCTGGCCTTCTCCTGCGTCTGCTTGAGCGCCTCCGCAGCCTGGTCGGAGCTGGTCTCCAGCTCGCTGCGCTGGTTCTCCAGCCCGCGCTTCTCGTCCTGGAGCCGCTGGCCGCGGTTGTCCAGCTCGGTGAGGATACGCACCAGGTCCTCCTGGCGCGCCCCGCGCAGCGTGCTGTTGTCGTCGCTGGTGGTGCGTACCTGGATGGCCAGCCCCAGCCCCAGCACGAACAGCAGGACCGCGACGATGAGTTGTGCGCGGGTCAGCCGCGGCGGCCACAGTCCGGCCACCAGCCGCTGCCGCCCCGTCCGCGGCCCGGCCGCCGGCTCCCCGACGCTGCCGGGCTCTTCGGGGCTGCCGGGCTCTTCGGGGCTGCCGTCCGGGCGTTCGCGGCCCTCCGGGCCCTCACGGCTCCCGCCCTGGTGCTCGTCGCTCATCGCCGCCTCACGCCCGGAAGACGTGCCGGCGGATCGCGGCGGCGTTGGAGAAGATCCGGATGCCCAGGACGACCACCACGCCGGTCGACAACTGCGCGCCGACACCGAGCTTGTCGCCCAGGAACACGATCAGCGCCGCCACCACCACGTTGGACAGGAAGGAGACCACGAACACCTTGTCGTCGAAGATCCCGTCGAGCATCGCCCGCAGCCCGCCGAACACCGCGTCGAGCGCGGCCACCACGGCGATCGGCAGGTACGGCTCGACGCCCGAGGGCACCACGGGGCGCACCACCAGCCCGACCACGACCCCCACCACGAGGCCAAGAACGGCGATCACTTCGTCAACCCCTCCCGTCGGACGGCGTCTTGGACGGCTTCTGGGACGGCGTTTCGGACGGCGTCGCCACGTCGGGCGCGGCGTACCGCAGGATCAGCGACGGCGCGGCGGGCAACCGGACGTCGCCCTGCACGCTGATGCTCGACCTGATGCCGTAGTTCGCCACCAACACGTGCAGGTACTCCCCGTCCGCGCTGTCCTGGAATGTCGTGCTCAACCGCTTCCCGTCCCCGATCGCCAGCACCGTGTACGGCGGCACCAGCGGCTTGTTGTCGACCAGTATGGCGTCCCCGGCGGCCCGGATCGCCGACAGCGCCGTCAGGCGCTCGCCGTTGACCGAGATCGCCTCCGCGCCCGACGACCACAGGCCGTTGACCACTTGCTGCATGTCGCGGTCGCGGACCCGCCCGGTGTCGGAGAAGCCACTGCTCTCCCGTGGGCCGCCGGTGCCCCCTTCAGAGGCTTCCTCGGCGTCGTTGACGACCAGCTTGATCCCCGGGCCGTGCACCGGCGTGGCGGCGGCGAGGAGTTCGACCAGCCGCTCCCCGC
Source organism: Streptomyces sp. SN-593 (assembly GCF_016756395.1). Classification (NCBI taxonomy): domain Bacteria; kingdom Bacillati; phylum Actinomycetota; class Actinomycetes; order Kitasatosporales; family Streptomycetaceae; genus Actinacidiphila; species Actinacidiphila reveromycinica. Next base: position 7,882,718 of record NZ_AP018365.1, on the reverse strand, counting down.
CGTCGCCCTTCTGCTTCAGCGCGGCCTGCTGCTGAGCGGAGACGGTGTCCCGCAGCGAGTCGACGTTCTTCTGCACCTGGTCGGTGCTCTTGGTCTCGGTCTGGATCCGGTCGATGAGGTTCTGGCGCTCCTTGGCGACCGTGGGCGCCGACTCCCGCGCCTGGGCGGCCCCGAGCGTCACCACGAGCGCGGCGAGCACCAGCCCGGCGGCCAGTCCCAGCCTGCCGCCCAGCGCCTTCGGCAGGCGCGAGGTGCCGACCTGCCCGCGCCGGGCCGCGGCCTGCGCGTACCCGTCGTCGAGGCTGTGCTCGATGATGTTCGTCAGCAGCGACATCGACGCGTCGAGGCGTCGCGGAGCGGCCCCGGGTACAGGGCTGCTCCGATCGGGTTGCTGCTGCGGCATGCCGCACATCGTCGCACGTCGGGGGCCCCACTTTCGAACGGGCCCCTCCAGACGCGCCGTTCACCCCGCGCGACCGGTTCCGACCGCTCCCGGTCCGCTTTCGGACCGGTTCCGGCAGGCGGCCGGACCGGTTCCGCGACGGCTTCGGGAAGCCTCGCGACCGGTTGCCGACCGGCGACCGACCGGTCGGCAACCGGTCGGCAACCGGTCACCCGAACATCCGGACCGGTCAGGGACCGGCGCTCTCCACCACCTCGGACCACTCGTCGAGCAGTGCCTGCGCGGACGCGTCGTCGGGACCCTCGGCCCACAGGTGCGTGACGGCCTCCGCCGGGTCCGGGAGCACCATCACCCACCGGCCGTCGGACTCCACCACCCGCACGCCGTCGGTGGTGTCCACCGACCGGTCGCCGGCCTCCTCGACCACCCGCCGCATGACCGAGCCCTTGACCGCCCACGGTGTCGGCACGTCCCGCTTGAGGACGTGCGCCTTGGGGATGCGGGCGTCGATCTGGCTGAGTGTGAGCTGCGTCCTGGCCACCAGGCCGATCAGCCGCACGAACGCCGCCGAGCCGTCGAAGACCCCGCTGAACTCGGGCACGATGTACGCGCCGCGCCCGTCGCCGCCGAAGATCGTGCCCTCGTCGCGGCCGACCCTGGTCAGGTCGTCGGGCGAGGTGGTCGTCCAGGTCACCTGGGTGCCGTGGTACGCCGCGACCTGCTCGGCGATACGGGTCGTGGTGACCGGCAGCGCCACCCGGCCGCTGCGCCGCTCCGCGGCCACCAGGTCGAGCAGCACCAGCAGCGCCCGGTCGTCCTCCACGATCCGGCCCCGCTCGTCGACCAGCGACATCCGCTCGCCGACCGGGTCGAAACGCACCCCGAACGCGGCCCGCGCCGAGGAGACGATCTCGCCGAGCCGGACCAGCCCGGCCCTCCGGCTCTGCTCGGTCTCGGTCGGCCGCGCCTCGTCGAGGCCCGGGTTGACGGTCAGCGCGTCCACGCCCAGCCGGCCGAGCAGGCTCGGCAGGACCAGGCCCGCGCTGCCGTTGGCCGCGTCGACCACGACCTTCAGCCCGGCGTCCGCGATCCCGGTGGTGTCCACCGCCCGCAGCAGCGCGCCGGTGTACGAGTCGAAGACCGTCGCCGGGAAGGTGAGGTCGCCGATCTCGCCCGGGAACGCCCGGCGGTACTCCTGTCGGGAGAACACCCGGTCCAGCTTGCGCTGCCCCGCCCCGGACAGGTCGGCGCCGCGCTCGTCGAAGAACATGATGTCCAGCGAGTCGGGCCGGCCCGGGCTGGTCCTGATCATGATGCCGCCCGCACTGCCCCGCGCGGTCTGCTGCCGGGCCACCGGCATCGGCACGTTCTCCAGGTCGCGCACGTCGATCGCGCTGGCCTGGAGCGCCGAGATGACCGCCCGCTTGAGCGCGCGGGCGCCACGGGAGTGGTCACGGGCCGTGGTGACCGTCGCGCCCTTCTTGAGCGTCGTCGCGTACGCGCCGGCGAGCCGCACGGCGAGTTCCGGGGTGATCTCCACGTTCAGGATGCCGGAGACGCCCCGGGCGCCGAACAGGTGCGCCTGGCCGCGGGACTCCCAGATCACCGAGGTGTTGACGAACGCGCCGGCCTCGACGGTCTTGAACGGGTACACCCGGACGGTACCCGCGATGATCGACTCCTCGCCGATCAGGCACTCGTCGCCGATGACCGCGCCCTCGTCGATCCGCGCCGCCCGCATCACGTCGGTGTTCTTGCCGATGACGCAGCCGCGCAGGTTCGTCTGCGGACCGACGTACACGTTGTCGGCGATCACGGCCTTGTGCAGGAAGGCGCCGGTCTTCACCACGACGTTGGAGCCGATGACGCTGTGCTCGCGGATCTCCGCGCCGGCCTCCACCTTCGCGTAGTCGCCGATGTACAGCGGACCGCGGAGCGTCGCGTCCGGGTGCACCTCGGCGCCCTCGGCGACCCACACGCCGGGCGAGATCTCGAAGCCGTCGATGTCGACGTCGACCTTGCCCTCCAGGACGTCCGCCTGGGCCTTCACGTAGCTCTCGTGCGTGCCGACGTCCTCCCAGTAGCCCTCGGCGACGAAGCCGTAGATCGGCTTGCCCTCCTTCATGAGCTGCGGGAAGACGTCACCGGACCAGTCGACGGGCACATCGGGCTCGACGTAGTCGAACACCTCCGGCTCCATCACGTAGATCCCGGTGTTGACGGTGTCCGAGAAGACCTGGCCCCAGGTCGGCTTCTCCAGGAAACGCTCGACCTTGCCGTCGTCGTCGATGATGGTGATACCGAACTCCAGCGGGTTCGGCACCCGGGTCAGGCACACCGTCACCAGTGCGCCCTTCTCCTTGTGGAACGCGATGAGCTCGGTCAGATCGAAATCGGTCAGCGCGTCGCCGGAGATGACGAGGAAGGCGTCGTCCTTGAGTGCCTCCTCGGCGTTCTTGACGCTCCCCGCGGTACCCAGTGGTTTTTCCTCGTTGGCATAGGAAAGCTCCATCCCCATTTCCTCGCCGTCCCCGAAGTAGTTCTTCACCAGGGAGGCCAGGAACTGGACCGTCACCACCGTCTCGGTAAGCCCGTGCCGCTTGAGCAGATTGAGAACGTGCTGCATGATGGGGCGATTCACCACCGGCAGCAGCGGTTTCGGCATGCTCGATGTCATGGGGCGAAGGCGTGTGCCCTCGCCGCCGGCCATTACAACCGCCTTCATGTCGGAAACGTCCTCCTCTTGACTCAGCCAGCCGTGGCGTCCGCCCTGACAAGTCGCCGGACCTGCACCACATAGAGGAACCCTGCCCACCAGTACAGGGTTGTACCCCAACCCGCGAACGCCCAGCCGAAAACAGTCGCCAGGCTCGCGAGCCACCCGCTCCCGTCGCTCAACAGCAGCAGCGGAAAGGCGTACATGAGGTTGAAGGTAGCCGCTTTCCCGATGAAGTTCACCTGGGGAGGGCCGTAGCGGTGCCTCCGCAGAATCAGCAGCATCACGGCCATCATGGCCTCACGGGCCAGCAGCAGCACGGTGATCCACAGCGGGAGGATGCCGCGCCAGGTCAGGCCCACCAGGGTGGTCAGCACGTACAGCCGGTCGGCGGCGGGGTCCAGCACCCGGCCCAGTTCGCTGATCTGATTCCAGCGCCGGGCGAGCTTGCCGTCGAGGTAGTCACTCACCCCGCTGAAGGCGAGCACGAGGAGTGCCCACCCGTCCTCCTTGGGGCCGCCGAACTCGGGCCACAGAATCAGCCACAGGAACACCGGAACGCCGACCAGGCGCGCCATACTCAGGATGTTGGGGATCGTGAAGATCCGATCCGTTTGCACCCGTGTCTCCTGGACCTCCACCGGGGCCCCTCCTGCTGCTGTATGTGCGTCTACGTGTGTGCCGGCGCGTACGGACCTGCGGGTGTACGCGGGGATGTCGCGGGCCGACTCTACCCCAGGCCCGAAAACGGCAAAGGCCCGGCCTCGGATACAGGATCCGAGGCCGGGCCTCAAAATTTGTTCGGCGGTGTCCTACTCTCCCACAGGGTCCCCCCTGCAGTACCATCGGCGCTGAAAGGCTTAGCTTCCGGGTTCGGAATGTGACCGGGCGTTTCCCTAACGCTATGACCACCGAAACACTATGAAACTCTCCACACCCACACACCCCGCCCTGACATCACTGCCAGAACAAGTGCGTATGGGTAGCTGGTTGTTTCAGAACCACACAGTGGACGCGAGCACACATGGACAAGCCCTCGGCCTATTAGTACCGGTCAGCTCCACCCCTCACGAGGCTTCCACATCCGGCCTATCAACCCAGTCGTCTACTGGGAGCCTTACCCCATCAAGTGGGTGGGAGCCCTCATCTCGAAGCAGGCTTCCCGCTTAGATGCTTTCAGCGGTTATCCCTCCCGAACGTAGCCAACCAGCCATGCCCTTGGCAGAACAACTGGCACACCAGAGGTTCGTCCGTCCCGGTCCTCTCGTACTAGGGACAGCCCTTCTCAAGACTCCAACGCGCGCAGCGGATAGGGACCGAACTGTCTCACGACGTTCTAAACCCAGCTCGCGTACCGCTTTAATGGGCGAACAGCCCAACCCTTGGGACCGACTCCAGCCCCAGGATGCGACGAGCCGACATCGAGGTGCCAAACCATCCCGTCGATATGGACTCTTGGGGAAGATCAGCCTGTTATCCCCGGGGTACCTTTTATCCGTTGAGCGACGGCGCTTCCACAAGCCACCGCCGGATCACTAGTCCCTACTTTCGTACCTGCTCGACCCGTCAGTCTCACAGTCAAGCTCCCTTGTGCACTTACACTCAACACCTGATTGCCAACCAGGCTGAGGGAACCTTTGGGCGCCTCCGTTACCCTTTAGGAGGCAACCGCCCCAGTTAAACTACCCACCAGACACTGTCCCTGATCCGGATCACGGACCGAGGTTAGACATCCAGCACGACCAGAGTGGTATTTCAACGACGACTCCCACCAAGCTGGCGCTCGATGATCAAAGTCTCCCACCTATCCTACACAAGCCGAACCGAACACCAATATCAAGCTATAGTAAAGGTCCCGGGGTCTTTCCGTCCTGCTGCGCGAAACGAGCATCTTTACTCGTAGTGCAATTTCACCGGGCCTATGGTTGAGACAGTCGAGAAGTCGTTACGCCATTCGTGCAGGTCGGAACTTACCCGACAAGGAATTTCGCTACCTTAGGATGGTTATAGTTACCACCGCCGTTTACTGGCGCTTAAGTTCTCAGCTTCGCCACACCGAAATGTGACTAACCGGTCCCCTTAACGTTCCAGCACCGGGC